>JADKBB010000006.1 GCA_016715195.1 Candidatus Villigracilis proximus | reverse complement strand
AAGCTGCGGGCATCGCCATGAACGGTCAACTGCAATCCAATGCAACAGATAACACACTCGCGATCAAAATAAATTCATCCACTGCCAACGGTGAAGCGGTGAAGTTTGATATCCTCGCTTATCTCGCCCCCGGCATGGCATTGATGTTCTTAATGTACACCGTCAGTTACGGCGGGCGCTCGATCCTCGCAGAAAAAACACAGGGCACATTACCGCGTTTACTTGTTTCGCCAACCAGCGCAACTCAAATTTTAGGCGGCAAAGTTTTTGGCATTTTCTTAACTGGCGCGGCGCAAATGTTAATTCTCATCGGCGCATCGTCTTTATTATTTCAACTCAAATGGGGCGACCCGATCGGTGTAGTTCTGCTCGTGCTTGCGGCGGTCTTTGGCGCAACAGGCTGGGGCATGTTCATCACCGCGCTGGCGCGCACATCCGCACAGGTTGCCAATGTTGGGATGTCCATCACACTGATCTTCGGCGTCCTCGGTGGAAGTTTCGTCAACCTCGACCAAATGCCGCCCGCGATTCAAGCCTTTAGCAAAATTACTCCCAACGCCTGGGCATTGGATGGATTTACCACTCTCGGACTCGGCGGGACTTTAACGGATCTTTCCACACCGATACTTGCCCTGCTTTCAATGGGCATGATCTTATTTTTAGTTTCTGTTGTGTTATTCGGCAAAAAAAATCTGGTGCAAAAATGAAAAAAATATTTGCCATCGCGTGGAAAGACGCCATCGTCCGCTTTGCGAGTTCGTCAGAGTTAATATTCTTTATTATTCTCCCACTCATCTTCACCTTCCTGCTGGCAGGCGGAACACCATCCAACGATGATGATAACCGCGTACGTCTCGTTGTTGTAGATCAGGCCAATACCACCGTCTCACAGAATATCATCACCGAGTCAACAACTCTCAACAGCAGTGAGACCAGATGTATTAACGCTTGAAGAAGCCGAAAGTCAATTTGACTCACGCCGTGCCACAGTAATCTTAATTATCCCCGCAGGGCTGGACCTGCAAGCCATTCAAGACGGCACCGCACAAATAGATTTCCGTCAGCAGCCTAACAACTTAAATGCCACTGTCGCCGAGCGCGCCGTACAGACTGCAGTTCGCAGTGTTAGCAGCGCCGTCAATGCCGCGAATCAAGCAGTCAAAATAGCCGAAGAAAAGGGAACCTTTGAATCTGAAACAGATCGTCAGGCATATTTCGATGATGCCTTAAAGGCAGCTCAAACCATGCAAGCGGACTCTCCCGAGCGCGTAACGGTCATCGAAGGCTCAACACCAGACCGCATTGAATATGACCCGCGCGCCAGCACATCCGCCGGGCAGCTTATTACCTGGGTCTTTATTCCGCTCTTTGGCATCTCCGCCTTATTTGCCTATGAACGGCAACAGGGGACGCTGCGCCGCATTCTTACCACACCGACAAGCAAAGCCACCTACCTGCTCGGTACGATCGCGGGTCAGGTCGTGATGGCGCTGGTGCAAATGTCACTATTAATTTTGTTTGGCATTTTCGTGATGAAACTCAACTGGGGACGTGAACCTTTGGCTTTGTTTGTCATTCTCACCGCTGCCACATTGGCCGCAGGTGCGATCGGCACCACCATGGGAACATTCATCAAGACTGAAGGTCAGGCCAGCGGATTAAGTATCATGATGGGCATGGTAATGGCACTCATGGGCGGATGCTGGTATCCGATGGAATTGTTTCCCGCTGTTGTGCAAAACATCGTCAAAATATTACCGACCACCTGGGCCATGCAGGGACTTTTAGACCTCATCCTACGCGGCGGCGGGTTGATGGAGATCCTGCCCGAAGCGGGAGTGCTGCTTGGGTTTGCAGTGATCTTTTTCAGCGTAGGCGTTTGGAGATTCCGCTACGAGTGAAGAAAAAAAATATCGGACAGCAGCAAGCAAAAGCCCCGCATGAAGCGGGGCTTTTGTCTATCCTAATCTTCTTTCCTACTTCACCACCCCAACCTTGACACTCACGTTTAATTTATCGCCGATCTCTTCCAATGCATTACTCCACATATTGAAATTCAATTGTGGCGGTACAACGACGACGCCCTGCATTGTAAATAACGGGGTTCCACTCATGGGAGCGGGCGCAGAACTCGTATCCATGTTCTCGATATTAATGCCCTGCGAAGCAAGGTGATGGGAAATTTCATGAATGATGCCTTCATGGTCTGCGCCTGTTACTTCAATTTCATAAGGCAGCCAGCCCGCATATTTCTTCGAATCATCTTCAGTTTGCATAAGGGTGATCTGGTAGCCTTCCGAACGCATGGATTGAAAATCCTGGTCGAGACCGCCAAATTCCTGATCAGGAAGGGCGATCAACATCAACATGGCAAATTCACCGCCAAGGCGTGTCATACGACTGGCGTTTACATTGCCGCTCCGTTTGACGATCACACTCGTTACACTGTCAACGATCCCAATTTTGTCGCGGCCGGTTAAGGTCAACACAATATTTTTTGGCATGGCAGACTCCCTTGTTACAAGTTTGTGAAATATATAACCAAGTATAGCATACGCTTTTTTACTTAAAAACGCTATGTATCCTTCTTCTCAAGGTATTCACTGTAACCGCCTTGATACTCAGCCAATTGACCATCTTCGATGACCAGCAGTCTTTCAACTGTGCGGTCAAGGAAATAACGGTCATGCGAGATGACGAGCACCGTGCCTTCAAAATCTTCAAGCGCCTGTTCCAGGACTTCGGCAGAAGCGATATCAAGGTTATTCGTGGGTTCATCCAACAGCAGAAAATTTGCGCCGGATAAAACCACAAGCGCCAATTGCAAGCGGCTGCGTTCACCGCCTGAGAGTTCGCTGATCTTTTGTGAGACCTGTTTGTATGTAAACAGATAATGCAACAGAAAAGCAGTGGCTCTGCCCTCGCTCATCTCACCAGCATAGCGGACAGCGTCCACAACCGTCTGATTGAAATCGAGAGTCTCATGTTCCTGTGCGTAATGTCCAATGGCGATGCTGGGACCGATCTTGATCTCTCCCGTATCAGGCTGCTCCTGACCAAGCACCATGCGCAGTAACACGGACTTTCCAGCGCCGTTCGCGCCGATCAACCCCACCCGTTCACCGTGCCAGATGGTTTCATTGAGTTTTGAAAACACCTGTTTGGAGCCGAACGATTTTGAAACATCAGCCAGTTCCAAAACTTTATTCGAACCGCGCCAGCCGCTCAGGCGCATCTCCATGCGTTTGCGGTTGAGTGTTGGTCTGTCAATTTTGTCCACACGCTCCATGCGTGCTTCCATGGCGTGGATGCGGGTTGCAAATTTATCATTGAACTGCACCCATACTTTATAGCGTTTGATCGCCATTTCCATGCGTGCCAGGCTGCGCTGCTGCACTTGATATAACTCTTCCTGCCGCGCCAGACGTTCTTCTTTATCAAGTACAAACTCTGTGTAGTTGCCGCCAAATAAAGTTAATTTACCATCTTCCAACTCGGCAATATGTGTAACGGCGGCATCGAGCAAATAACGGTCATGCGAGATGAGCACCACTGTCCCTTCGTATTCGCGGATCAATTTTTCAAGGAACATTTTTCCGGGCAGGTCAAGATGATTATCGGGCTCATCCAACAACAAAATATCAGGGCGGATTAAAAGCAGGCGCGCCAACCCGACCAGTTTTTCTGTCCGCCGCTTAATACAGACAGAGGCTTGGTCAATTCACTTTGGGCGAGTCCCAGCCCGAGCAGTAGTTCACGAACACGCCCGGGGTACGAGTCACCGCCGAGGGCGTGATATTCTTCGATAAGTTTATGCTGCACTTCAAGCGCCTGCTGAAGTCTGCGCTCATTGCCATAAACGTTTGGATCACCCAGACTATTTTCCACGTGTTCCAATTCTGCGTGGATCTCGGCCACACGCGGATTGCCCGCGAGTGCGGCGTCAAAAGCCGTCAGCGTAAGATCAAGCTCGGGTTGTTGTGACAGGTATCCCGTTGTGATGAGGCGGGCGCGGGTGATCGATCCGCCCAATTCGGGGGAATATTCCCCTTCGATCATCTTGAAGAGCGAGGACTTCCCCGCGCCATTTGCGCCAACGAGACCGATCTTTTGTCCGTCCTGGATTTCCCAATTCAGATTTTCAAAGATGCGCTTTGCGCCGAGGATCAGAGTAATGTTTGCGAGTTGAATTTGTACCATTTTATTTTCCGTTCGTTGTATGGGTAAGTTGACAATGTTGGGCTGCCCACACGTTATAAATAAAAACACCGCAGGGCAACCTGCGGCGTGAGAAAGTTAAAGGGATTCTTTCAGTGTGCAGGCGCGATTCAAGGAAGCCCTGCGAAGATAAAGCCACGCACGCCAATAATAAGGGGGGATTTGCCTGAACTGAAATCGTAAATCATGTCCGCGATTATAACTGAAATTTATGAAATTATATACATCCTTCGGCTGCGTTCCTCAAGAACCGCTCGTCACCCGCTCGGATGTTTTTTTATTCCATTGTGATCAAACTTGCGATGTGATCCAAGACCTTCGGGTTGCGCACACTGCCATAGAGCAAACGAGCCGCGACTTCCTTATCGAGTTTGTCGGGCGAGCCGAGGTCAGCGATCAACAACTGCAAAATCTTGCTATCACACAGATCGAGCAGGTCTGCCGCACTGTGTACAGTTTCAGGCAGCCACATTTTGCGATTCCAAATCCGTTCGGTTGTGTCGCTGTCAAACACGAAGCAAAACGTGTGAAAGAGTTGGTGCGCTGTATCAAGCACGAGTTGCGCATCCACTTTGGGACTTGCTGTTTCAAAATAGGCTTCGGTGGTTTCCTTTAATTGATTAAAGGAAATTTCAGGATTATTTTTAACAACCTCGTACATTTTATAAATGACCAGCGGACGTTGAACCGCCGGAGACATTCGTATCTTGTGCGTGTTGAGTAAATTAAGATATTGTTCAAGCTTGCCTTCAGGCGTGGTTGCCATCGGCAAACTCGGGCGCGCGGAATTATTATTCTGCTGTTTTGGCGCAGGCGGATTTTGGTTTTGATTCTTTTTAACCTTGCTGACACCCGGCAATTTATCATAATAAATAAATTTATCGCAGGCATTGACCAGATATTCCGCGCTCGTACCGCTGACGCCCATGCCGATCACATTTTTTCCGTGCGAACGCAAACGATGAACCAATTCAGTAAAGTCACCATCGCCCGAAACAAGCAGAACATGAGTGAATGAATTTTGTTCGTTGTAAAGCAATTCGAGCGCATCGATCACAATGCGAATATCGGCAGCATTCTTTCCGCGCCGGCTGTTGACGTGGATCAACTCCACGCCGAGGCCGAGCAGCAAACGTTGTTTGCTGGCGGCTTCAGCCCAATCTGCATAGGCGCGGCGCAAAACCACACGTCCCAGTTGTGTGGCGTTTTGCAGCACCTTTGACCAGTCTACATCCGCGCCTTTGCCGAGCGCATCTTCCACACTCATTTCAATATTGTCGTAATCTATGAAAACTGCTACTTGAGTATCCTGTCCCATCGGGTCTCCCAATTTTTCAAAAGTATAGCATAGGCAAATCATTCTGTGGCAAAATAGGAACATGCCTGAACAATTGACCTCTCTCAGCCAATCTTCTTTACAAGACTATCACGACTGTCCGCGCCGCTTTGAATTGCGCTATCTGCAACGGCTGGCCTATCCCGCCATTGAAACCGAACCCGCGCTTGAAAACGAAAAGCATCAAAAGGAAGGCGAATATTTTCATCGTCTCGTGCAGCAGCATTTGATCGGCATCCCTGCCGTGCAGATCAACAAATTAGCCAACACTGAAAACCTGCAAAGGTGGTGGGGAAATTATTTAATTGCCAGAGATCTGCAACCGTTAAAGAATTTATCGGGCTTGTATCCTGAAATCTCCCTCTCCGCGCCGCTCGGAAATTTCCGTCTGCTTGCGAAATATGATCTGATCGCAGTCAGCAAGGACAAGGTCACGATCTACGATTGGAAAACCTATCGCAAGCGCCCGAAGAATGAGTGGCTGCAAATCCGCTGGCAGACGCGTGTTTACCGCGCAATTCTGGCACAGGCCGGTGCGCATCTTAATCACGGTCAACCTTTTGCGCCGGAGCAGATCGAAATGATCTACTGGTTCGCAGACTTCCCCACCGAGCCCGCGCGATTTATTTATACAGCAGATCAATTCAAACGGGATTGGGATGCGCTCACAAAGATCGCGGAGGAAATAAAAACCGCATCACACTTCCCGCTCACTGATGAAGTCTCGAAATGCAATTACTGCCCTTATAGATCCTACTGCAACCGCGGCATCCGCGCCGGAGACGCCGCCGATGCCGAGCTTGAAACCGAAGCTGAAGAATTATTCGACATCAACTTTGAACAGATCGGCGAGATCGCATTTTAGTAACTCACCTTACACAGCACACTCCGAAGGAGTGAAATGATTCTAGAATCAACGCAAAAATTCATCCAACCCCGAAGGGGTGTCATGCCATCCCTACGGGATTGTTTACTGCGTAACATCAGTTAGTAAAAGGCAGTCACTATAAAAATAAGTGACTGCCTTTTTTATTTTTCCAAAGCGCACAATTCCATTACCAGGCAAGCGCACCCGATCTTCGGTAGTTGCGTGCAAGAATTTCAAGATCAAGCACATTGATCACACCGTCAGCATTCAAATCAGCTGAAGCGGGAAGCGCGGTGTTATAACTCATCCCAACGGTCAGCGCATCATACTGATCGATCACTCCATTCCCATCAATGTCACCGGCGATCAAGCTGACAACCGGCATGGTGACAACATTCCCCACCGTCAGTGTTGCAGAACCCTGTGCATTGAGAAATCCATCTGCAGTGGCAATAACCGTGTATGTTCCAGCGGAAGTAACCAGGTTAAATGTCCCATCCGGGTTGGCAGCAACAGACGCAGCGAGTGAATTATCCGCGTTATACAAGCTGACAGTCACGGGCTTACTCGCAAGAACCTGTCCTGCAATCGTTGGCGGCGAAGGATTGGGATTCTGCGTAGAAATCGGTGTAGGTGTGACTGGTATCAGTGTAGGGGCCGTGGACATATTTCCCACAACGGTCAAACTATCTCCAATCGACAAAATATCAGAAAGTACCTTGTCACCTTTTGAAATACGCGCTGTACATTTGAGCGTGGTCTCACCATCCTGCAAGCCAGTAACCCCAAACGTAAACGCCGTCCCGCTGACTGTTGCCCGATTGCCATTACTCCCCGCGATTGCGACAATGAAAGTCCCATTCTGCGGACCATTGATCGCAGTCACCGGGTCTGTGCCAAAGAGTCCCGCAACAACAATATTGCTCACCCCAACCAGGACAGGGTTATAAGTACAAGTGAATTCAGTACTGGTATATCCATCAACAGGAATGTTATTCAAATTCACAGCGGCAGATACGGTCTCACCCGCATTAATACTGGTCGGGATCACAACTGTGGATACAGAAGGTTCGGTTGGCAAAGGCGTTGGGGTTGGTTCCGAAATATCTTCCTTATGCAGCAGCAAATTATAGAAACCATTTCCAGCTTCAGGTTGGATCTGAACAAAGTAATTTCCGGCGGGCTGAGTGCTTGTCAAAATATTGGAAGCGCGAGAAATTTCATTTCCATTTGCATCCAACAAAACAACTACAGGGGATAGTCCGCTTGTGGTTGCCGTGGCAGTCACAGTAAATTTAGTCGGCTCACTTAATTGAAACGGCCAGCGCTCATAACGATACGCATCCACACTGCCTTTATAAACTATGTCCCAGGTAATTGGATCACGCAAAACAATTTGAAGATTAGGCACATTCAAAATGGGAACGTAGGAACCGAGAGTCTGCCCGGCCTTTGTAAAAGTTGTTTTGTTCGTGACTACATTGTAATTAATGATCCAGCCTGAAAAAATTGTTTCCTTCATTTTTGGGCGCATCACAAAATGCAAATGCGGACCCGGATATTCATTGCCCGTGCATACTTTTTGATACTTGCTATCAGCGATCACACCCAAACGTTGATTTCGATAAACAGCAGCGCCAAATGCCACCTGAAGATTATCCAGATGCCAATATTCTGTGATCCAACCATTGCCATGATCTATTTTTACGTGGCAGGTTGATTTTTCAATGATCGTTCCAGCCGCGGCAGCAGTCACCCAGAAATTAGAAGTATCCTCTCCGATCTTCATATTAACATGCGGGGCAAAATCCACTGCGCCGCCAATTTTATAATTATGCGGGCTGGAGGGAAGCCGCCGCGTGCCATTGTCGAATCCGTCCATGGCGATCCATGCTTCCCCCTGTTGCCAGGGCCATTGAAACATGTCTACAGGCGGAGTCGCCACAGCAAGCGCGCTAACGCTCCCCGGCATCAGCGAAGTGAGCAACGCAAATAAAACAATAATCTGAAATGCCTGTTTATATCTTACGATCATGTTTTCCTCACACAACGAAGCGCCACATCAAAAGAGACAAACCTGATAAGGCGCAACATATCACTTGTTTTTTTCCTGGACGGGTCTAAAAAATTTAACAGCGACAATAATGGCGCCCCCGATCCCAATCCCTGCCACAAGCAAGGCAATTGTCCGGCTGGGAATTATCGGGTCGGTGGAGGTTGAACTCGGCTCAGGAGCAAGCAAAAGCGGCGTGCCTGATACGGGCTGGGAGTCAGAAGTCCCCTGCGCCTTGTCAATATTCAAAGCGACATTTTTTTCGCCTATGGTCACACCTGCAAGCGGAGCAGCAAATCCCGATTCATTGCGAATGGCGAGCGCGGCGCTCTCTAACGTGAGATTGGTCTGGCATCCTGAAAGAGTAACGAATCTCACTTCAGCCAATACACCGTTTGCCGTTTGAGGGGTTGTGCTCGCGAAGGAAGCATCCACCAAACCAACCGTTTGAGGAAGGGACAATCCATTCATGCCAACAATGGGAGTGGTGGCATTCACCGGCTGCAAACAGGCCGGGTCATAGCGGATCTGAAAAGTAAATCCCTGCACCGGCGTGGAGGAAATAGAGTTCACCGTCACAATAACGGTTTCTCCAGTTTTGAATGCAGTCGTGCTGGCAGTCAGCCAGATCGTCTCTGCGGTTTGCGCATTGACCTTCATAAAGCCAAAAAAAGTAAAAATAATTGCGAGTACAAAAGAAGTTATGGATTTCATGGATGCTCCCGAAGAAGGGCGCACTGAATTCCAGTGCGCCCCAAGGTTATGATGAGATATTACTGCCAGGCGAGCGCGCCGGACATGCGGTAATTACTGGCGACGATTTCCAGATCAAGTACGTTGATGGTGCCGTCATTATTCAAATCTGCGGCAGCAGGGCTGACTGTGTTATAGCTCATGCCAATGGTCATGGCGTCATATTGGTCAATGACATCGTTATTATCAATGTCACCAGCGATCAATGTGACAACGGGCATGATGGTTATATTTCCAGCAGTGAGGATGGCGGCGCCTTGTGCATCAAGGAATCCGTCGGCGCTTGCGATGACGGTATAAGTTCCTGCCGGAGCGGCCAGACTAAAAGTACCGTCGACGTTGGTAACTACGGGGGCTGGTGTGACACCTTCCGCGAACATGCTAACGGTTACCGACTTGCTGGCAAAAACCTGCCCAGTAAGTGTGCCATCGGTAGGGGGGGGAGGCACGCTTACAATAGCGAGGCTGGCAGGACCCGTGGAGGCAACATTTGTGAGAATACTGTCACCGCTCGAAACACGAGCAGTACAGTCAACGGTTGTGTTGCCAGCCGCCAAACCTTTTGCACTGAATGTGAAAGCAGCGCCGCTGGTGGCCGCCTTATTACCATTGCTGCCTGCAAGCGCAACAATGAAACTTCCGTTTTGAGGGCCGTTTACTGCCATAACCGCATCGGCGCCAAAAAGACCTGAATCAGCGATGTTGCTTACCTGCACCAGAGTGGAATCGTAAGTACAAGTAAATTCAGCGCTGGTGTATCCGGAAGCGGGCACATTATTCAAACTGACAGTGGCTGTTGCGGTCTCATCAATATTAATGCTGACCGGGAGAACAGTTGTGGTGACTGAGGGGGTCGTATCTACTACAATTTCGCGAATGGTCAGGGTATAGTAGCCGCTTCCTGCTTCGGGTTGAACTTGAACATAATAATTTCCAAGCGGCTGATTGCTGTTCAATGTGCCGACAGCGCTGGCGATTTCATTATTGGCTTCATCCAGGAGGATGAGCAGGGGGGTTAAGTCGCCATTGGTTGTGGTGACAGTCACCGCAAAATTGTGAGACTCGGCAAAGCTAAGCGGCCATTTTTCATAACGGTTCGAGTTTACATTGCCGCTATAAACAGCATCCCAATAGGTCAGGCTGCGCATGACAATTTCAACAGACCGTACATTTTGAGACTCAGCTTTGGCCTGTACCTGCTGACTGGTGCCCATCGTGCTAAACAACATGGCAAGCAGGACAAATGCTTGAAACAGATATTTGGACTTCATGGTTATATTCTCCTTTTTTAGAAACATAAATTTACAAAACAAAAATACAAATGATCAAAACCTTTTTACTATTCCTTCATTACACCTCCGAATATGATTTGTTTTCCTCCTGAGTGTCCCGGAGGCGGATCATGCGATTAAGGCAGGCCAGCCATCTTTGTCTTAAACAAACAATCTTCAAGATAACAACATTCCCGCCAGCTATAAACAAACATGGAATATTTGTTTTTTCTATTGTATGACTGTGCTTCTGTTTATTGCGTTACAGCAAAGTTACGGCGATATTGCAACATAATTGCTAAAGAAAAAAACAGACAACGCTCGTCCAGTATGGGCATATTCTTAAAAAATCCAAGCTGCCACCTTGCAGAATTTACATAAACTTTTAACGCAAAGGCGCAGAGTCGCAAAGAAAAAACATTACACCCTGGTGACTTTGCGTTAAGAAACCCAAATTAAAAACAGGTCAGGAACCACGAGTAGCAACTTGAGTTAAAAAGTAAAAGAGTCATCTTTAAATAGACTATCCTTTAAAAAAACACCTTCTTTGTTTTGATGAAGTAAGACCGGATTAAAAAGAAAAGAGACAGGCGAGGCCTGTCTCTTTTCTGCAAATAATTTTTTTGTCTTACGCGATTTCCTGCTCTGCCTTGCGCATGGACTGAAATGATGCAATCGCAACTTCCAACATGGTCAGGTCGGGGGTGCGGGTGGTGAGGTGCTGCATGGCAAGGTTGGGCTTGATCAACATTTGAACAAATGGATTTTTCAAATGATTTGCCGTCCAGCGGATGTATTCGATGGAGATGCCAGCCAGAATGGGGATGAATAAAATGCGGGTTGCAAGCCGCCATCCAATTGACATGGGGCCTAATGCTGTAAATACCAGAATGGAAAGTAAAACCAAAGTTAGCAGGAAGGCTGTGCCGCAGCGTGCATGTTCGATCGGATAATTTGCCACGACTTCGGGAGTCAGCTCTGCGCCGGCTTCAAAGGCGTTGATGGTTTTATGTTCGGCGCCGTGATACATGAAGAGGCGCGTTACATCGGGCATGAAACTGATGCCCCAGATGTAGCCAATGAAGAAGAGCAGGCGCAGGACACCTTCAAGCAGGTTGCCGATCCACAGGCCGGAGGATGGGATTTTACTTTGCAAGAGATGCTCGGCCCACCCACCCAGTGCAGCGGGAAGCAAAAAGAAGAGTCCAATGCCCATGGTGAGAGACAGGCCCAACGTTAAGTAAAGAGCCGGACCTTCCAATTTTTCATCCTCACCGGTTTGGGTGTTTGCAGAAAGTGTGAGGGCGCGCATTCCGAGTCCGAGGGCATCCCATAAAAGAATGGAGCCGCGCAGAAAGGGGATTTTGGTAATGCCTGAACGATAAACGTTGGCAAGTTTTTCTGTATGAATTGCGATCGTGCCATCAGGCGCGCGCATGGCAACCGCATATGCTTTTTGCCCGCGCATCATGACGCCTTCAATAACTGCTTGTCCGCCGTAGGTGATGATTCTATCTTCCATTGATTCCTTTGATTATTTTTTAAAATCCGGGAGCAAGCTCCCGGACTCCATAGAGATATTATTTCATGTTGAAAAAGAAATGGATAAACGCATCCATGTTCTTGTGCCAGGTTGGCAGGTGCATACGTTCATTTGGCGAGTGGATATTGTCATCGGGCAGACCGCCGCCGACAAGGCCTGATTCAACGCCGCAGATATTTTGCAGCATGGCAACGACACCAATTGAGCCGCCTTCACGGCGATATAAAGGCTTTCTGCCCCAAACAGTTTCCATGGCGGCATCCAGAGCACGCACGCCGGCGGTGTTGGTATCGGTGATGGCCCACGGACTATCGTGCAGGGGTTTCACTTCCCATGTGATGGTCTTCGGCGCGTGTTCTTCAAGATATTGTTTAAGTTGCTTTTCAACGATCGCGGGGTCTTGATCTGGCACGAGGCGGCAGGAAATTTTTGCCATGGCGCGGGCGGGAAGAACGGTCTTTGAACCGGGACCTGTCCAACCGGAGAGCAGGCCGTTGATTTCAAGTGTGGGACGTGCGCCTGTGCGTAATGCGGGCGTGAATTCTTTTTCACCCCACAATGCAGGGACGCCTGTTTGCTGTAAATAACTTTCAGGAGTTGTGGGAAGTTTTGCGGTGTCTTCGCGTTCCTGATCGGTGACGACACGCACAGAGTCATAAAAGCCGGGCAGGGTGACTGTGCCATTGGCATCGTGCATACCTGCAATTAATTCGGCCAATGCCTGTGCGGGGTTGTGGACGGTACCGCCAAACAGACCGGAGTGCAGATCACGCGGCGGGCCGTAGACATGCAATTCAAAATAAGCAAGTCCGCGCAGACCGAAGGTGATGGTCGGTTCGTCGGCTGAGATCGCGCCGGCATCGGGGTTTAGACAAAAGTCAGCTTTGAACAGATCTTTGTGTTTAGGGAGGAAATTTCCCATGTTCATTGAGCCGATTTCTTCTTCGCCTTCGAGCATGAACTTTAAGTTGACGGGGAAATCGCCGGTCTTCATGATGGCTTCCACGGCGTTTATGGTTGCCATCACTTGTCCCTTCATGTCTGAAGAGCCGCGCGCGAAAAGATAGTCACCTTTTACGACTGCGTCAAAAGGCGCGGTTTCCCAGAGTTCGATCGGGTCAACGGGCTGCACATCGTAATGTCCGTAGATCAAGACGGTGGGCGCGCCGGGTTTCTTGAGCAAGTCACCATACACAACGGGATGTCCGCCGGTAGGCATGAGCTTTACATTTTCGATGCCAATAGTCCGCAGGTGAGCGGCAGCCCATTCAGCGGCCTGTGTGACTTGAGCCTTGTAGGCATCATCAGTGGAGATGGATTCGATCTTGATGAATTCAGATAATTCTTTGGTAAAACGCTCACGGTTTTCGTGGGCATATGCAATGGCCTTTTTTGCATCAGACATGATGATCGCTCCTTGAAACGGTTGTCATTTTTTAACGAGGATATCTTTATTTTCTTCGCTGCACAAAAATTAAGGGACAAGGGTCGGCACAGGGGTTTGTTCCAGAGTGCGGCGCGTGACGAGGAACCACTCTGCAATGAGGGCAAAACGATCGCTAACATCATACAACATGGGAGCAACTTGAACACCCTGCACTTGCACATCCACGCCATAGGAATAGACGGGATAATATAAAGGCAGTGAAGGCATATCCTTGGCAAACAAAACCTGGAAATTGCGGTACAAACGCGCGCGATCTTCAAAGTTCGTTGCGGTACGCGCAGTCTCGAGGAATTCACTGGCCGTACGATTGTCCCATTGGGAGTAGTTCTGTCCGCCGGTGGCTTCAGATTGATGCCAGAAGAGATAGGGGTCTGGGTCGGGCGTGCGCGCAGTGTTCAAGTCGGCAAGCACGGCTTGATAATTTCGAGTTGTGAGGAAATCATTGATCAAACTATCGTAAGGAACCGCTTGCAATTCTATTTGCACACCGATCAAAGCCCAATCTGATTGAATGGCTTGAGCAATTTGAGTGTGGAGCGTGTCATCGGGGTGTATCAGTGTAAAGCTTAAGAATTGACCGTCTTTGGCGCGCACATCCCCCCCGCCAGCGGGAATTGCATATCCATCTTCTTTAAGTAATACTGCGGCGGCATCGGGGTCGTAGTCAAATTTTTCGATCTCATCATAGTAAGCCCATGAGCCCGGCAAAATAGGACCGTCAGCGATGATGGCTTGTCCCTGCATGATGTGCGAAACTATATTTTTACGATTGACGCCCAGTAAAAGCGCGCGCCGTACTTTTTCACTTTGCAGGAATGGCACGCCGGGATTGTTAAGGTTTAAGAAGACCAGTCCCATTTGCGGCAAACGGCTGGTATAGACTGAAAACGCCGGCTCGATCAATGCCTGCTGTAAAACATCATTGGTGAGCTGACTCACGCCAAGCACTTCACCCTGCTGATAGGCATCAAAGGCGGCGGCAGAATTGGGGTAAAGCGGAAAACAACCTGCTCAATGAACGGCGCGGGTAAATAATAATCTTGTTGACGTTAAGCACGACGCCGGAAATCTGGCCGCCGCTGGTTAGGATGCGGTCAAATTTATAGGGACCAGTGCCGATCGGCTGTAAATTAAATTCAGCATTGGCAAGCTGGTCAGCCGGGACTGTTTCGAGCAGATGTTTGGGCAATATGCCAAAGGTGACGTAATCCAAAAACGGAGAAAATGGTTCAGGGAGTTTGAATTGCAGAGTCTTGTCGTTAAATCTTTTTATCTCAATTTGAGACCACAAGTCTTTGATGTCCTGTGGAAAAAGAGAGCCGGAACTCTTGATCAATTCAATGGTGAAGATAACATCATCCGCGGTGACAGGTTCGCCGTCATGCCAGACAGCGCCCGGTCTGATCGAGAAATTATAGAGAGTGCCATCGGAGGAGGTTCCCCACGATTCAGCCAGATCGGGCTGGGGCAGGCCATGCGAGTCAAAACGGATCAATCCGCTAAAGATCAGGCGATTGACATCGCGATCTGCAGAGTTGTTCCAATCCAACATGGGATTAAGCCGCCCCATGGAACCGATCAGCGCTTCGGTATAAATACCACCAGACGCGGCTTCGGGCGAGGTCACAATACTTACTGGTTGTTGGCTGAGCAATAGCAAAGCTACGATCACGATCGTGACCGCTACAACCAAAATCTGCCAGCGTAATCTTTTCATAATAAGTTGGGGAAATAAAGAAAGGCCGCCGCCGCCCCGCGTTTAGGGCAAAGACCCGGCGGCCTTTACAGGCTAGAGATTCTTATCCGACGAGAATGATAGCGATGACGAGACCAAAAAAGATCACAGCCAATACGATCGTTACCCAAAACAGGATACGCTCAATGCCACGGCGGGCGGTGAACACACCACCCGTGTCCGCGCCGGTCAGGCCGCCCAACCCTGCGCCTTTACTTTGCAGGATAACGCCAGCGATCAAACCCACTGAGGTTATAATCAACGCGATATTCAAAAACATACTCATACGATGTGCCTCCTTGAAATTAGCGGGCAAATTATACCTGTTTCCGAAGCGAATCGTCAACAAGGGGTTCAGGCCAATAAAAAAATTCCCTTTCTTCATTAATTTGGAAAAGGAAAAAACGATAAAGAGGAATTTATGCACGAAGTCGTCGTCAACCTGCACATGCACACCAGATACTCTGATGGAAGCGGCTTACACCGTGATATTGCCAAAGCAGCCTTCACCGCTGGCGTGGACGTGGTGATCGTGACCGACCACAATATATTGGTACAGGGCTTTGAAGGATATTATAAAGAGAAGAACAAAAAAATATTGATGCTGATCGGGGAGGAAGTACACGACCAGGCGCGTGACCCGCAGAAAAATCATCTATTGGTATTTAATGCCGGCCATGAAATGGCGACATTTGCAGAAAGTCCGCAGTTGTTGATCAACAAAGTGCGCGATGCGGGCGGACTTGCCTTTCTGGCGCATCCCGACGACCCGGAAGCTGCTGCATTTCGAGAGACAGATATTTCGTGGGAAGATTGGTCGGTGCAAAATTATACGGGCATTGAATTATGGAACTCACTGAGCGAACTAAAGACAATCGTGCCGACCAAATTGCATGGCGCGTTCTATGCCCTGTTCCCGGCGCTTGTGGCGCACCACCCCATTCCAAACACAATCGCGAAATGGGATGAACTGCTGGGGTACGGTCAACGGGTGGTGGCGATCGGCGGCTCGGATGCGCACGCGCTGCACATGAGTCTGGGGCCGATCAGCCGCGTCATCTTTCCGTATGAATTTCACTTCCGCACCGTAAATACACATGTCATTCTAACGGACTCTTTAATCGGGGATGTGAATGCGGATAAAAAAGCGATCTATACCGCGCTGGAAAAGGGTCACTGCTTCGTTGGGTATGATCTCCCCGCTCCCACTCGCGGATTTCACTTCACCGCGCAGGGAATGGATAAAACTGCGATCATGGGCGATGAAATCCCCGCGAAAGGCGGAGTCACTTTACAGGCGCGGATTCCCTCCGAGGCGGAAATCCGCTTGCTGAAGGATGGGGTGGTGATCAAAACCTGGAAGAAGGGACTCTCCTGCGCGCACATCACCACCGAACCAGGCGTATATCGCATCGAAGTCTATCGCAGGTATCTCGGAAAACTGCGCGGGTGGATCTATAGCAATCCGATCTATGTGCGGTAGTGGAAAAATCAGACTTCGGAAATCTGCCTGGAAGCATTCAGGTAAAAGAGTCTCTTAAAAGATTTCCGAAGTCTACTGTGAGCCATTATAAGCTTGTTTGTACTATTCATCAGCAAGCTGATGGACTCCAAATCGAAAACCCTTCGCAGAGGCGAGTTTCAGTTAAGAGCGAAGCAGGGTTTCATCCCAAAAAAAAGATTCCTGTGGTAAACTCCGTCCGCTCTATAAAATAGTACGTCTTCAAATAACGTGCTTTCCGTTCCCGGCAAGCCTACGGCTTGAATAGGAACAAACCCATGGAAAGGAGGTTTTCCCTATGCGTAAGTATGAATTAATTTGTGTTATCCAGCCCGATCTGGACGAAGCCGCTTTTAACGGCGTGGTCGAGAAGGTGAAAGGTTGGATCAGTGATTCGGGCGGTACAGTAGACAAGGTTGATATTTGGGGCCGTCGCAAGCTGGCCTACATCATCAAGAAGCAGCGCGAAGGTCAGTTCGTTTTGTTGAACATGACCATGAGCCCTGCCGCTACATCCGAGCTCGAACGCAATCTGCGTTTCCAGGAAACGCTGTTGCGTCACATGCTTTCTGTCGCTGTTGCTGTTGCTGCATAATTGTTGTCGCTTTGCCCGGTAATTTTTATCAAGGAGATTCCATATGAGCCGAGGCCTTAATAAAGTTCAGATCATTGGACATCTTGGGAAAGACCCCGAGATGCGCTACACCCCTTCAGGAAAACCCGTGACCACTTTTTCTGTGGCAGTGAGCCGTACGTGGAATAGCGCGGACGGGGAACGTCACAGCGAAACCGAATGGTTCAATGTGGTGGCCTGGGGAAATCTCGCAGAAATTTGCAAGCAATATCTTGTAAAGGGCCAGCAGGTTTATGTTGAAGGACGCCTGCAAACCCGCCGCTGGGATGATAAAGAAGGTCAGAAGCATACCAGTGTGGAGATCGTTGCCAACGAGATGATGATGCTGGGCGACCGACGCGATTCGAACAACAATCATTCGCAGGAAGTTGACACTGTTTCTTCCGACGGCGGTTCCGCTGCGGAAGATGAGTTCCCGTTCTAATTTGTTTGGAGTAAATCATGAGTGAAGAACGTAATTATTCAGGCGGCGAAGGCGGCGGCGGTGACCGCAAGTTTTTCGCAAAGCCCAAGTTTTGCCAATTTTGCGCAGATAAGACCTTGGTCATCGAATACAAGAAGATCGACCTGCTTCGCAAATATATAACTGAAGAAGGCAAGATCCGCCCACGCCGCCAGACCGGCGCGTGCGCGAAGCACCAACGTGTAGTGGCCGCAGCTGTCAAGCAGGCGCGCCATGTAGCGTTCCTGCCTTTTAGCGGCAGATCACTAGACGATAGTCGTTCCTAGTTGCCAAAAGAATTTCGCGGGGCATGGGAATCATCTTTCCATGCCCCGAATTTATGTTAAGAGACTGTTTCTTAAAGGCTTTTCACTACACGCGCTTTGCGCATGGATTTCACAGAGTTAATGGTCTCCCACCCTGTGGATGTTCGTCCATTCCCATTGTGGTGAAAAATTTTTGAGAATGAAGGAGTACGAAAATGGATAATGAATCGGGCAAGAAGCCCGTTACACACAAGAAACACGTTGCCCGCCTTGAACGCGAGCGCCAGCAAAGCCGCATGATTCTGTATGTGTTCATTGGCATTCTTAGCGCCGTTGTACTTTTGCTGGTCTACGGATATTTGGATATTAACTATTTCCAACTTCAGAAACCTGTGGCAAAGGTTGGAGAAACTGAGATCCTCGCAAAAGATTTTCAAGCGCGCGTGCGCCTGCAACGCCAGCAATTGTTAATGCAATACAGCCAGTACTCACAATACGCGCAGGTATTCGGCATGGATGTAACCGCCCAGTTACAACAAATTCAAAGTTCACTGGATTCCTCTGAAGCCACCGGTCAGACAGTGCTCGACCAGTTGATCAATGAGGAACTGATTCGCCAGGAAGCGGCGAAACGCGGCATAGTTGTCAGCGAAGCAGAACTGGACGAAGTGATGCGGAGCGCCTTCGGGTATTTCCCTGATGGCACCCCCACCCCCTCCGTCACCCCCACAAATGTCACCCTGCCAGATGTGCCGGAAGAAGCATTCACAATCGTGACCAAGACTCCAGTTCCCAGCGCAACACCAGAATTCACTGCGACCGTGGAAACCATCGCATCAGACTCAGCGACAACGGGTACGCCTGCCGCAACAGCAACCGTTGTGCCTTCAGCGACTCCCACAGCCACACTTGTTCCCACCAGCGAAGTCACCTTCACCCCTGAACCAACCGCCACACCGTACACTCTCGAAGGCTACCAAACTGAAGTGGATAGCGCCGCCGAAAGAATGGAAAAACTTGGTTTCAAGGTAGAAGATTACAAATCTCTCTTCGAAGCGCAACTGTTACAGGAAAAACTTCAAGAATCCATCACCGCTGACATATCCAATACCCAACAACAGGTTTGGGCCCGTCACATTTTGGTTCAAGACGGGGCTCTGGCTGTCACTATCATCGAAAAATTAAAGAGCGGCGGAGATTTTGCGGCTCTTGCGCAGGAATTCTCTGAAGACGGTTCCGCTGCAACTGGCGGTGACCTGGGCTGGTTCGGCACTGGCGCAATGGTGCCGGAGTTTGAAACCGCCGCATTTGCTTTGGAAAAACCGGGTGACTTCACACTTACCCCTGTTCAAAGTCAGTTCGGTCTTCACATCATTCAATTGATCGCGAAGCAGGATCGTCCACTCAGCGCAGAACAATATGACACCGCGAAAAACACTGCCTTCCAGGAATGGCTAACCGCCGCCCGCGAAGAATACAGCGTTGAGACTTTCGACTTTTGGAAACAACTCGTCCCCACCGAACCCAACTTCATCACTATCGCGACAGATTCAGCAATTGAACAACTCACCGCGATTGCGAAAGAACCAACCGCTACACCGAAGTAAAACAAGGATGAAAGCTGAAGGATAAATAAAAGACAAAAAAACCTGAAATCACATCCGAAACATCCAGTTACAAAAAAGTCCGACTCAAATTTGAGTCGGGCTTTTTACTTCTCACTTTTTACTTTTCAGGCTCTTCTTCTCATCCCCGCTTCAACAGATCATCTGTCACTTGATCCAATCGCAGGCTAATGATCTGGCTGGCAGAATCGCGGCCTTTCGTGATGCCGTAGATCACATCCGCGGCCTGCACAGTATTGCGGTTGTGGGTAATGATGATGAACTGCGTATCCTTGCTCAAGTCTACGAGCAGATCGCGGAAGCGGCCCACGTTGGCTTCATCGAGCATCGCATCCACTTCATCCATCACGCAGACGGGGGTGGGCGAAACTTTGAGCAGCGCAAACACCAACGCGATCGCAGTCAAACTTCTTTCACCACCAGAGAGCAATGCCAATCCCTGCTCACGGCGTCCCGGCAGACGTGCTTCAATTTCAATACCGGTATCCACCAGATTTTCAGGGTCGGTCAACGCGAGGCGGGCGGAACCGCCGCCAAACAAACGTACAAACGTCTCGCGGAATTGCTTGTCCACGGCATCAAAGGTGCGGATAAATTCCTTCTTTGTAATTTCATCCAACTCAGCCACAACCTGCTTCAAGTCCACTTCGGCTTTGCGCAGATCTTCCACCTGAGTCTTCATAAACGTATAGCGTTCGCTTTCCTGATCGTATTCCAGTTTTCGCATCGGGGTTGATCGGACCCATGCGGCGGATCTGCGCGCGATGATGATTCAACTGTTCTTCAATTTCAGGCGCGAGTTCGGTCACGATTGGCAACTGCTCGACCATGCCGTCCAAAGGCAGCGGCACAGGGCCAGATACATCTGCGGCATAATCAAACATCACCAAGCCAAAATCGTCTGTGATCTTTTGGTGTAAATTGTCCAACGCTTCCTGCTTGCGAGTCTGCTCCAACTGCACCTGTCCCTGAGAACGTTCTGCATTGGCAAAGATACGCTGCGCGTTGGCTTCTGATTCCTGCAAACGTTTTTCTTCCTGCTCGGCGGTTTCCAGATCTTTTTCAGCAGGCTCGATCAAGATGCGCATCTCTTCGATCTGACCATGCAAACCAGACTCGTTTTCACGCAGACGGGCTTTTCCTGATCCAGACCATTCAAAGAATTATCTGCTTCCTGCAAGCGGTTGATCAATTCCACGCGGCGTGAATCAAGGCGTGTAATTTCCCTGGTGCGTTCATCTTTCTTTGTAATTGCGCCCGCCACACTTTGTTCTGCCACAGCCACGCGCGTGCTCCAATACGAAGCCTGTTCCTGTAATTCATCCGCGGCGATCTCGGCTAATTTATTCGCTATATCCTTCGATTGCGACTGTGCTTCCAAAGAATGATTTTCAACTTCAGATTGAGACTCGATCAATTTTTGCTGGATCGAAGCAGACTCCTGCGCTTCGGCTTCCAACTGTGTCAACTGGTTTTTCTGCCACTCAAGCTGACGCTGTGTCGACTCAGACTCAAGACCGGCCTGCTGCTCGGTCTCCTGGCATTCGCCTAATCTGACGCGTGCTTCGCGCGCATCGGTATCGGCCTGTGACAACTCACGCTGCGCCCCCGCCAGTTGATTTGACAACTGCTCAACGAGCGAGTTCGATTCAGCAAGGCGTGAGATGAGTCCACTCAAAGCGGATTCGAATTCCCGTTTCTGGCGAGGCCGGCTCAGGGCGGAGGAAGAAGCGGTCTTCCCGGCAATGACGAGTCCATCGCCGCGGAACACTTCCCCGCGCAGAGTCACCACGCGCGCGTGAGTCGGTAAATCCTTAATTAATCTGCGGGCGGTGTTTCTATCACGCGCGATCAGAGTCTGCCCCAACATCAAACGCACAGCAGCACGCAATTCATCGGGCGCATTGACCAGATCAGACGCGACGCCGATGCAATCAATATCATTCGGGTTGTTCAGAGAAATATTTTCGCGTTCATCCAGCGGAAGTAAAACCGCGCGGCCAGCTTCATTTGATTCAAGCAGACTCAACGCATCTTCAAGCTGACCGGCGTCAAGCAGAACTGCATCGAGGGTATCACCCAGCGCGGCGGCAATCGCAGTTTCAAGGTCAGCGGGCACATCAAGCGCAGCACTAAGCGCACCACGCGCACCGCTAAGCTTGGACTGACGTGCGGCATCGAGCAGATAACGAGCGCCTTCGGCATAGCCCGCTAAAGACTGCTCAGATTGTTCGAGCACTTCAAGTTGAGCCTTCAAACGTGAATGATCTGATTCTTCTTTTGTGCGCTGTTCAAGAGCCGCGCGGCGTTCACGTTCGATACGATCCACTTCATTCTTTTTGTTGATTACTTTTTCTTCGGCTTCCTGCAAGGCAATATTGGCCTGTTCACGCGCATTGCGGGCGGCATCATATTGAGCCCTGGCCTTCGCGGAAAGAGTCTCGCCATTTGCGATGGAAGTTTTGGTTTGTTCAATTTTTTGGGTTTGAGATTCGATACGTGACTTTAATTCATCCAAACGCGCATTATTTTCGGCACGCTGTTGACTTAAGTTTTCGATCTGATTACGTGTGACAGCAAGCTGTTCTTCCAAAGCCGCGCGCTCAGACTGGCGGGTTTGCAAAGAGTTTTGAGCATTCGCAAGCTGTGTCTTGGCTTCTTCGTATTCGCCTTGAATGCGGACCACATCCTGCTCGGCTTCGCCATAACGATCATTGGCGAGATGCAATTCATCCATTGCATGTTCCTGATCTGAAAGCACAGCGGCCTGGGTATTGGTCAACGCGCGGCGGCGTTCTTCGAGCACAGCCAGTTCACGGCTGATGGCTTCACGCTGATTATGCAGCTCCGCCGATTGACGATGCCACCCATTCAATTGGGCACGCAGCCCTGAGAGCCGCTCACGGAAAGCCGAGTATTCTTCCTGAGTCTTTTCGTGAACCAGGCGCGAATCACGCACGCGAGTTTCCTGTCCACGGACAGTTTCGCGCACATCGGTCAGGTCACGCTGGGCGCGGTGCCAGTGAAAACCGTACCATTCGCGCAGGATCATTTTCATATCAGCTTGAGCACGCGCAAAATCAATGGCACGCTTGGCCTGACGTTCCAAACTCTTGATACGCGGCTCAAGTTCGGCCATGATATCAAGTACACGTTCGAGATTACGTTCTGTGTTTTCAAGGCGCTTTAATGCATCGTCACGGCGTGCGCGATATAAACCCACACCCGCAGCTTCTTCAAATAAACGGCGGCGATCATCTGCTTTCAAGGCAAGAGAGGCGTCCACCAAGCCCTGACCGAGGATGGTATATGTCCGCTCGCTGAGGCCGGCCTGTGCGAGCAATTCATTCATCTCACGCAAACGCACATGCTGACCGTTAATTAAATAATCATTGTGGCCATCACGATGTGCAACACGCGTCATCGCCACTTCTGAAAAGTCCACGGGCAGCCATTGCTCAGTATTGTCAAAGGTGATCGTAGCCTGCGCCATGCCTGCACGCGCACGATGCTCTGAACCGGAGAAGATCATGTCTTCTGTTTTCTTGCCGCGCAAAAGCGTATAAGACTGTTCACCCAACACCCAGCGCAGTGAATCAGCAATATTCGATTTGCCTGAACCATTCGGCCCGACAATTGCGGTAATTCCACTCGCGAACTCAAACACGGTGCGCGAAGCGAAAGTTTTATATCCTTGTAACTCAAGTGATTTTAGACGAAGAGGCATGTTCTCATTTTCGATTTCTGATTTACGATTTTTTTACATCCTGAGGAGCTCGGACAGTTGAGTTCGAAGGCCTTTTGTCGAGGGCGTTCGGCTGCGCCTCAAAGAACGTCCTCCGCTCAGGGTGTGATTAAAACACTTCCAAATTATTCAGCGCGTCCTGCGCCGCTGCGTGCTCGGCGTGACTTTTACTTGTGCCGGTACCGCGCCCTCTTTCAACGCCAGCCACTTCCACGATCATTTCAAAAACAACTGCATGGTCTGGTCCGCTGCTGCTAACCACGTGATAACGCGGAGCGCCAAGTTTATGAGATTGAGTCCATTCCTGTAGTTGACTCTTTGGATCATGGATTTCATTTAAGATGGACTCACGTGATTCTTCCAAGATTGGAATCACAAACGCATCCACCGCGCCGAGGCCTGAGTCTAAATACAAGGCGCCGATCAGCGCTTCGAAAGCCGAACCCAGCAAATTGTCACGGTTGTGACCGCCAGAGGATGCTTCGCCGCGCCCGAGCCGAAGCGCGCGTCCCAGATCCAGTCTGCGTGAAAATTTTGCAAGCTGTTCATTGCGAACCAGTGCCGAGCGCATCTTGGTCAAGTCACCTTCGGGTAATTCGGGGAAACGATTGTATACCCACGCTCCGACGGTGAAATCCAACACGGCATCGCCGAGGAATTCCAAGCGTTCGTTATCTTCCACAGCCTGCGGATACTCGTTGACGTAGGAACGGTGGGTCAACGCACGTACCAGCAAAGATAAACTGGAAAAGGACAGACCCAGCCGTCGGCTTAGGTCAGAAGCGGGCTCTACATCCCGCGCATTTAAATGTGCCATTTCAGGGAACCTCCCGGAACTCAGGGAGCGCCAAACCCCTCCCCGAAGAGTCTCGCGTTCCATCAGTTCCAAATATTGAGCGGGCTGAATTGTAACCTGATTTTTTTGGGAAAGCCGTTTTTTAAGATAAAATCGGAAAGTTCCTTTAGGAGGCACTGTGACCGAAGTCAGCAACGAAACAAGATTTTTGCACGCGATAGAGATGGGGCTGGGCGCATGGCAATGGGGTGACCGTGTAGTTTGGGGATATGGACAAACGCACACCGACAAGGAAATCCGCGAATCATTTGACGCGTCATTAAATCTCGGTGTTCGATTTGTAGACACGGCGGAGATATATGGCTCGGGATATTCAGAACGATTACTGGGTCAGTTCTTAAAAGAGACCGAGCAACCGGTGCTGGTGGCAACCAAATTCTTTCCGTGGCCGTGGCGGTTAACCAAAGGATTTATTCCACGCGCATTGAAAGCAAGTTTGGAGCGCATGGGGTTAGAGTCGGTGGATCTATATCAAATCCACTGGTCATCGCCGTTGATGAGCCCTGAGACGATGATGGAAGGCATGGTGGAATGTGTAAAGCGCGGACTGACGCGCACTGTGGGTGTTTCCAATTTCGGGCAGACGAAAATGCTGCGGGCCTATTCAACCCTGGCCCAACATGGAATTCCGCTCGCATCCAATCAGGTGCATTACAGCCTGCTCAGTCGTGAAGTGGAAAAGAACGGAACCCTCGCGCGCTGTAAGGAACTTGGCATTCGCTTAATTGCATACTCCCCGCTCGAAAAAGGTTTATTAACCGGTAAATACACATCAGAGAATCCACCGCCCGGTGTGCGCGGCTCACAATATGTGGAGTTATTAAAGAAACTTCCACCTGTGACTAAGCTGCTGCGCGAGATCGGGCTTAATCATGGCGATAAAACCGTTTCGCAGGTTGCACTTAACTGGCTGATCTGCAAAGGTGCGTTGCCGATTCCGGGCGCAAAAAATGTAAGGCAGGCAGAGCTCAACGCCGGCGGAGCAGGCTGGAGATTAACCGAAGAAGAAGTGGACAAGCTGGATAAAGCAACAGACAATATCCGCGAATACACCAAGGCTGAAAAACCTGCATAACAAAAATGATTGAGAATCAAAAGGGACTCACCATTATACCAATATTAATGTGCGTGTGTGTCCGCGTCAAAGACATGCGAATGCATATTCGCGACCCATTGCTTGCCGTCTTCGCTCAAACGTAAATACATCAGCGCATCCTGAATATATGGGCTGACACTATTCCAATAAAATGTAGCATAATTTTTTCGCAGATCATTCGGCGCTTTATACCCAAATTTTTCATTGACGCCCAATTCCTGGAATTCATAAAACAAAGCTGGGGATTTTCGCAAATAGTCGGGGTCACCCAACTGACCGATAAAATCAGCCGCGCGCACCAGGCCGCCAAGTCCTTTTGTATCTTTATACATCTCACCCGGCGGAGAAGGAAAGCGCGTCATTTCAATATATGAAGCGATCAACTCCGCATCCAAAAATTTTGCCATATCCTGCAACAAACTGCTTCCGAAGCGCTCCATCACAAATAACTTGCTGCGATTAACATGATACGGCGTCAACGCAACATCGGTGCCATCGGGCGAAACAAAAACCATTTCGTCCCCAACTCCCGTTGCAAACATATCCTTCGTATCGTTCTTGCACACCCCTTTTACATATCCAATATCATGGCACATCACCGCGATCATAAAATGCATCCAGTCACGCGGCGTTACGCCGCCCTCACGCAAATGTTTTCCCTCAATGATCGCCTGCCCCGCAAGCGACACCATGATGGTATGGTCAATGTCGTGATACAACGCATCTGAGTTCGCAATATTCTCCAGCGCCAAACGTCCGCACCAGGTTACAATGCGCCCGAAGTCACTGTCAATATCGCCATACGTCCTTCTATATACAGTTCGCAATTGCTCAACGAACATATCGATTGTTAATTCCTGCCAGTTGATCATAATTGCTCACCTCAGTGCTAAAATAAATGGATATTTTCAAGAGTTTACCAGAAAGATGGCCAAATCATAAAAACAGGAAATTATTTTGACATGACCCTCTCCCGCACATTTCTCAAAGGATTTTCGATCGGACTCTTGAGCTTCTTCCTCATCAACGTCATTGCCGCGCATCTTTTATCCGACTGTGGCCTGCCAGCCCTGCTGGGAGTTGATTTCTGCGCTGACGATATTGCGCGTGCCGGCTTCCCGCTGGTTTTCTTCGAGCAAGGTGGATTTGCCTTCCATAGTTTCTTCAATCTTCCAAATCTATTTCTCGATCTATTTATTGGCATCATTTTTGCAGTCACATGCGGATTTATCGCACGCCGGCTGGAAAAGAGAAAACAAATCGGATTAACAAACTCCCCCGGGGAAAAGGGACCAAAAAAAACCCTTTAAATTCCCCCCCCCCCCCCCCCCAAAAAAAAAATTTAATCTTTTATTAAAAAGGAGAGCACCATGGATAATCTTAATTGGATCATTACAGGTATTGGCGTGTTTGCAGGCATTGCAGGTGTAGTGTGCAGTATCATCATACCCATTTTGGTCATTGGCGGAATAGGTTTCTTTTTTTACAAACGCAACCAGAAAAGCACAGCCTATCGTCAGACAGCACAAACCTGGCCGGCAGTAACAGGCACAGTCCTTATGTCTACAATACAATCAAAACGCATCGGGCAAAGCCATAAGACCTATCCCGTGGTCATCTATCAATATGTTGTTAATGGACAAGGCTTTCAAGGCCAGACCATTAGGGCCGGTGAACAATTTTTAAGTGCGCGTGTTGCAGGCCAGCCGCAGGCAACCGTGGCACGTTATCCTGTTGGAGCCAGCGTACCTGTCTATTACAACCCCGCGAATCCCGCAGAATCAGTTCTGGAAAGATAATGGCAAGCAGCCAAAAGAATGCAGCATAAACTTCCTCTTATCCTCATCATCGGTCCGACCGCAGTCGGTAAAACAGAACTCGCCATTCAACTTGCCGAAAGAATGAACGGCGAGATCATCTCTGCCGATTCACGCCTCTTCTATCGCGGCATGGACATTGGCACAGCCAAGCCTTCAAAAGAGGAAATGGCGCGTGCGCCTCATTATTTAATTGATATCGTTAATCCAGATGAAACATTAAGTCTGGCGGTCTTTCAGGAAAAGGCGAAGGAACTCATCGCAGATATTCACGCACGCGGAAAACTCCCCTTTCTGGTGGGCGGCACGGGACAATACGTCCGCGCGGTGACACAGGGCTGGACTCCGCCTGAGGTTATTGCAGATGAACGATTACGGGTTGAGCTGGAAAAGATGAAAGAGGAAAGAGGGCTTGATTGGCTACACGCTAAGCTAGAGATTCTTGACCCTGAAGCAGCCTCAAAAATAGATGCCCGCAATGTAAGGCGAACGATCCGCGCTTTGGAAGTCATCTTAACGACAGGCAGAAAATTCTCAGATCAACGCGGGAAGGTCGAATCGCCTTATCATTTAATTACCATCGGTTTGAACCGTCCGCGGGAAGAATTGTATCAGCGCGTGGATGAACGCATTGACTTGATGTTTGCAAATGGATTTCTGGACGAGGTGAAAGGTCTGCTTGAGAAAGGGTATCCATCCACTCTGCCAAGCATGTCGGCCATCGGGTATCGGGAATGCGTCAGAGTAATCAAAGGTGAATTGACACTGGAGCAGGCAAAAGTTGAGATGAGACGCGTAACTCGCATCTTCGTCAGACGACAGGCAAACTGGTTCAAAGAGTCCGATCGAGATATTATGTGGTTCAGGGTCGAAAAGGGTATGGAGATGGAGATCGAAAAAAACATCCGCCAATTGATTGACTTTTGATTCTTGATTGTATATACTTCACATATTCCTTAAAGGAGGAGCAACTATGAACAACAGTCCGTGGCTTGCAAATTACGACAAGGGTGTACCGCAAACAATTAATTATCCAAAAGCGCCGCTGTTTTATTTTTTAGAGGAAGCTGCGCGAAATTATCCTGACCGTGCCTGTACGATTTTTAAGGGCGCGGTCATTTCATACCGCGAGATGAATGCGCTCACCGACCACATGGCAGCCGCACTCGTTGAGATGGGTGTGAAAAAAGGGAGATCGGGTGGGAATTTTCATGCCGAATACGCCGCAATTTGTGATTGCCTATTATGGCATTCTCAAAGCAGGTGCGGCAGTGGTGGCAGTGAATCCCACCTACCCAGTGGATGAGATCATCATGCCTGTGAACGATGCGAACATTGAAGTAATGTTCACAATGAGTCGTTTTTACGACAAAGTAAAGAAGGCGCAGGAAAGATCCAAACTTAAAAAGATCATTGTCACCAATATTAAAGAGACACTACCGCCCATATTGCGATTGTTGTTCACACTTGCAAAAGAAAAGAAGGAAGGTGACCGTATAGGTTCACTTGCAGACGGTGATGTATGGATGAAAGACCTGCTCGCGAAACACGCAAACTCTGCAAAGCCGAATATTGAAGTATCTCCTGACGATACGGCGCTCTTCCAATATTCCGGCGGAACAACGGGCGTGCCCAAGGGCGCAGTTGCCATGCACCGCAATGTGGTTGCAAACACACTCCAGATCAAATCATGGATGCCCGGGCTTGAGCCAGGCAAAGAAGTGGTGTTGATGGGAATTCCGCTATTCCATGTCTACGGCATGGTGGCGGGAATGAATTTCGCAATGGCGAATGGCGCAAGCATGGTGATGGTGCCAAACGCACGTGACTTGAAAGATGTGCTGGATAACATCAGCAAATTCAAGGCGACCATTTTCCCCGGTGTTCCGCTGCTGTACAACGGCATCAATAATCATCCCGATGTAAAAGCCGGCAAATATAATCTTTCCTCCATCAAGGCTTGTATCTCTGGATCGGCTCCATTGATGCGCGAAACGAAGGAACAATTTGAGAAGTTAACTGGCGGCAAAGTGTTTGAGGGCTATGGCCTTTCTGAAGCGCCAACCGCTACGCACTGCAATCCGCTGGCGGGCGAAAATAAAATCGGCTCAATCGGTATGCCGTTGCCCGATGTGGAAGTGAAGCTTATCAGCCTTGACGATGGCGAAACCGAAATGCCGCAAGGCGAGATCGGCGAGATCATTATCAACGGGCCGCAGGTGATGAAGGGGTATCACAACATGCCCACTGAAACAGCCAATAGTCTGCGCGAGATGAAAGACGGCAAGGTCTGGCTCTATACCGGCGACATCGCCCGCATGGATGAAGACGGCTATTTCTACATCGTTGACCGCAAGAAGGAACTCATCAAGCCCGGCGGATTCCAGGTATGGCCGCGTGAAGTGGAAGAGGCCATCATGGATCATCCCAAAGTGTTGGAAGTTGGCGTGGGCGGTATTCCCTGACCCGCAGCGCGGCGAGACGGTCAAAGCGTGGATCGTGGTCAAGCCTGGCGAAACTTTAACAGAAGCGGAACTCAAAGCATTCTGTAAGGAACATCTTGCTCCGTATAAAGTCCCCACTCATTATGAATTCCGCAGTGAACTACCCAAGACGACAGTCGGAAAGATCCTGCGCCGTGAATTGGTAAGACAGCACAAAGAAGGCGGAAAGTAGTTTTGTAGTTTTGTAGTTTTGTAAAAAAAATAGGCTTCCATTTCGGAAGCCTATTTTTTTATTTTTTATGGGATCTGCGGTGTACCGCTCTTGCGAGTATGAGGCGGAGGGAAGATCGCTTCGAATTCAGCACGGTTGACAGATTCAACTTCGAGAAGTCGTTTGGCAAGCGTGTCCAATTCCTTGCGGTATTTTGTCAAAATCTTCTTGGTAACCTTGTAGGCGTCATCCACGAGCTTGCGGACTTCGACATCAATCTTCTGGGCTACCAACTCTGAGTAGTCGCGTTGTTCAGAAATTTCACGACCCAGGAAGATCATTTCCTCTTTTTTACCGTAGGTCATCAAACCCAGCTCACTAGACATACCGAGGCGGGTTACCATGGTGCGTGCCATTTGTGTTACACGCTCAAGATCATTGGAAGCGCCTGAGGTGACATCATCAAATACAAGTTCTTCAGCAACACGCCCGCCAAGCAGACCAACGAGCGCCGCCGTCATCTTCTTGCGTGAGGTCAGGATGCGGTCTTCTTCTGGACGATACCAGGTAAGTCCGCCGGCTTGACCACGACCCACGATGGTGATCTTTTGAACCGGATCTGACTCAGCGATGGCATTCATTGCCACAGCATGACCCGCTTCATGATAGGCAATGATGCGCTTCTCTTCTTCCGAGATCAAACGAGATTTGCGCTCAGGTCCCATCACAACACGCTCAATCGCTTCTTCCATTTCAGATTGACCAATGGACTTCTTATTACGACGAGCGGCAAGAATTGCGGCCTCATTAACAAGGTTCTCAAGGTCGGCACCCACAAAACCGGGTGTACCGCGCGCCACAGTACCGAGATCAACTTCGGGTTCCAATGGCTTGCCTTTGGAATGAACTTTTAAGATTGCCTCACGGCCCTTCATATCAGGCCGGTCAAGCGTCACGCGGCGGTCAAAGCGGCCGGGGCGCAAAAGTGCAGGATCCAAAATATCAGGACGATTGGTGGCGGCGATGATAATGACATTGGTGTCAGTATCGAAACCATCCATTTCAACGAGCATTTGATTCAAAGTCTGCTCGCGTTCATCGTGCGAACCGCCGAGTCCCGCTCCACGCTGGCGGCCTACGGCGTCAATTTCATCTACGAAAATAATACAGGGTGAATGTCTCTTGGCCTGATCAAAAAGATCGCGCACACGGCTTGCGCCCACACCCACAAACATCTCAACGAACTCAGAACCAGAAATGGAGAAGAAAGGCACACCCGCTTCACCAGAGACAGCCTTCGCCAAGAGGGTCTTGCCCGTTCCGGGAGGGCCAACCAATAAAACACCCTTCGGAATGCGCGCACCCAATTGAATAAACTTCTGCGGCTCTTTCAGAAACTCAACGATTTCCGCCAGTTCCTGTTTTGACTCTTCCGCGCCCGCCACATCAGCAAAGGTGACAGTGGGATGCTCACCGCTGAACATACGGGCACGGCTTTTACCAAAGGACATGGCCGCGTTATTACTGCCCTGCGCCTGACGGAAAATAAACCAGAGCACACCACCCATAAACAAGACAGGCAGCAGATATAACGCACCGCTTAAGACACCTCCCCAAGCGGAAGGCGCACGAACTTCAACAGTAACGATTTCAGGGGCTAATTGTTCTTGCGTAACGCCAAGGCTGCTAAGCTGATCTACCAATGTAGCATTTGGCTCCTTACGAGATTCAACGCCTTCTTCTTCTGTGCCATTGGTATACACCACGGTAAAAGTATCATCGCTCTTAATAATGATCTGGGCGACCTTACCATCTTTCACGGCTTGAGCCACTTGATTAATAGTCAATGGTTCTGTTACATTGGTATTCTCTCGAAAACCCATGTAAAACATGGCGCCGATGGCGACGATCAGAAGGAAATACACAAAAAATGATTGGGTACGGGAATTCACAGAATCCTCCAAATTTGACTTGCGACTCGATTATACCAAGCCATGCCCTTAGACGACGCGTATATGAGAAATTTTATATGATTCTCTAATACGCCTCTTTTTTAGCCGAAAACTGCCCGCAAAAACAATCGGGCTTGATTCCACCTTTGAGAATCAACTGTAAACAACTCATCTTCCGGCAGATTGGAACGAATGTCACTGCCGTTGCTTGCACTTTTGCTTATAATGGAAAACTAAACTATGACATCTGAACATACAGACCGCCTATTTCTTACACGCTTTGCGTGGCTTTCCATTGGTGCAGCCGTCCTGACGATTGCACTCAAAACCACTGCCTACCTTTTGACTGGCTCAGTCGGCTTGCTTTCTGACGCATTAGAGTCCCTGGTAAACCTTGTCGGCGCGCTCATGGCACTGGCCATGTTAACCATTGCCGCCCGTCCCGCCGATGAAGACCATGCTTACGGGCATAGCAAAGCAGAATACTTCTCAAGCGGCGTCGAAGGGACTTTAATTCTCATTGCGGCTGTCAGTATCGTCATCACAGCAATTCCACGCTTGATCACACCGAAACCACTGGAACAGGTCGGGCTGGGCTTGGGCGTATCAGTTGCTGCCTCTCTCATCAACCTGGTCGTCGCGCTTATATTACTGCGCGCCAGCAAACAATATAACTCCATCACGCTTGAAGCCAACGCCCATCATCTAATGACCGATGTCTGGACTTCCGTCGGTGTGCTGGCAGGCGTGGGAGCAGTGGCAATTACCGGCTGGGAAAGACTCGATCCCGTCGTCGCCTTTCTTGTGGCCGCGAATATTATCTGGTCAGGCGTTCGCATCGTCCGCATGTCTGCATTGGGATTGATGGATACCGCTTTATCTGCCAGCGATCAAAATCTTGTGCGCGACGCATTGATGCCCTACATGCAAGACGGCGTGCAGTATCACGCGCTGCGCACCCGTGAATCAGGATCACGGAAATTTGTATCACTGCACATCATCGTCCCCGGCAAATGGACGGTACAACGCGGGCATCGGCTGTTGGAAAGCATCGAAGCGGATATTCGCAATGTGTTGAAGAGTGTAACTGTATTCACTCATTTGGAATCACTCAACGATCCTGCTTCATGGGATGACACAGATTTGGATCGTATCGAAATCACTCCGGCACAGCCCGTTAAAAAGCTTGCTACAAAAAAAATAAAAGCTGATGTTACGCAGTAAACAATCCCATAGGGATGGCACGATTATAGAATTGTGGCGCAGAGTCCCCAAATCCTGAAGGGATGACATGACACCCCTTCGGGGTTGGGCGAATTTTTGCGTTGATTCTAGAATCATTTCACTCCTTCGGAGTTATGCTGCATAAGGTGAGTTAAAAAGCGAAACCGGGTCGTTTTTTACGCCCCCCTGCTTATTATTGATTTGGCTTAAATGTGTATCAGATTAATCCATAAAAATTAGGAACGCTCCATCAAAATCGGGGTTATTATAGAAACAGCCATGTCCAGCATGGTTTGATGAATTTTAATTTTAATAAAATGGAGCGACAATGCAACTACCAAAGTTAATTCAGGGCGGCATGGGGGTCGCCATTTCAGATTGGCGACTGGCAAAAGCAGTTTCACAATTAGGGCAATTGGGCGTTGTATCAGGAACAGGCATCAGCCGCGTACTGGCAAGCCGCTTAATGGATGGCGATCTTAGCGGGCATGTCCGCCGCGCGTTGGAAAATTTTGCATTGCCGGAACCCGTGCAAGCCATCATCAACCGCTATTACACTCCCGGCGGGAAAACCCCCGAGACACCCTACAAAACACCCGGTGCATATAGCATTCGTCCAGCCAAGTTTCTGGATCAAATCACTGCAATTGCCAATTACGTTGAAGTTTATCTTGCCAAAGAAGGACATTCCGGTGTGGTTGGCATCAATCTGTTGGAAAAAGTGCAAATGCCGAATCTGGCATCACTCTATGGCGCCATGCTGGCCGGTGTGGACGTGGTGTTGATGGGGGCAGGCATCCCAACTCAGGTCGCTGGCATCCTCGATAAATTAAGCAATCACGAACCTGTCTCCTATCGTGTGGATGTGCATGGTGCAGATAAGGAAGACGATCACCGCATACACTTTGACCCGGAAAGTGTATTCCCTGGAATCTCCAAACTTGTCGGGAAACTTAAACGTCCCAAATTCCTGCCCATTATCTCTTCGGTTGTATTGGCGCAGGCGCTGATAAAAAGAAGTGAAGGCCCTGTAGACGGCTTCGTGATCGAAGGGCCAACTGCTGGCGGTCATAATGCCCCGCCGCGCGGCACTGTAAACTTCAATGAAAAAGGCGAGCCGATCTATGGCGATAAAGATGTCGTGGATTTGGAAAAGATGAAGTTATTAGGTCTGCCCTTCTGGCTGGCTGGCGGATATGGCAACCCCAAGCAGGTGCAAGCCGCATTGGACGCAGGCGCTGCCGGGGTGCAAGTGGGCACAGCCTTTTCGCTATGCGATGAATCGGGAATGCGGGATGATCTAAAAAAACGTATGCTCCAAAAAGTAAGAGCTGAAGAAGCCGAGGTATTCACGAGTCCGCTTGCATCTCCGACTGGTTTCCCGTTCAAGGTTGCTAAATTGGAAGGCACACTCTCCGACCCGAAAGCTTATGGCGAGCGTCCCAGAGTTTGTGACCTTGGCTTTCTGCGTATTCTATACAAAAAAGAAAATGGCACGGTTGGTTATCGCTGTGCATCTGAACCTGTGGATGATTTTGTCAAAAAAGGCGGCGCCATCGAAGACACAGTCAACCGTTCCTGCTTGTGTAATAATTTGACGGCTACAGCCGGCTTCCCTCAAATCCGCAAGGATGGGTATGTGGAACAACCGATCATCACCTCAGGCGATGATCTGGTATCTGCCGCACAATTTATTAAAGAAGGCAAGACCAGTTATTCGGCAGAAGATGTGATTCGATATCTGCTTGGTCCGCTTTTTCAACAAGGCACTGTCTCCAGCATGTAATTCAGCCAATATAAAAATATCCCGCAGATGAAACTCTGCGGGATATTTTTATATTCTCTATTCCAACACCAACTCAACCGGACAGTGATCTGACCCCATCACATCTTCGTGAATGATCACATCTTTAATGCGCGGCATGAGATTCTCTGAAATCAGGAAATAATCAATCCGCCAGCCAATGCCGCGTTGACGCGCATTCAGGCGATACGTCCACCATGTGTATTGCACTTTCTCAGGATACAGCTTGCGATAAACATCCACAAATCCATGATCTAAAAATTTCTGCACCCATTCACGCTCTTCTGGCAAAAAGCCCGAAGTCTTTTCGTTTTGTTTTGGATTCTTTAGATCAATCGGCATGGGTGCTGTATTAAAATCGCCGGTAATGATAATGCTTTCTCCACGCCGGTGAAGTTCATCGCACAACTCCAACAAATGAGCGTAGAACGCCAATTTATATTCCACGCGCTCAAGGCTTCTCTGCCCATTCGGGAAGTAAATGTTGAATAGACGGCAACCAGCTTGAACGGTCTGAACGACCCGGCCTTCCACGTCAAACAGATCGTTGCCCATTCCCACCACTATTTCATCCGGCTGTTGTTTATAAAATGAAGTCACACCACTGTACCCAGGGCGCTGCGCCGGATTCCAGACATGAGGCAGTTTCAACTGTGCGCGTTGCTCTTCATTCAATTGTTCGGGGCGGGCTTTCACTTCCTGCAAACACAACACATCCGGCTGTTGTGCAAATGCCCATTCCAACGCGTCTTTACCAAGCGCCGCACGAATGCCATTTATATTCCATGTGATAATTTTCATCGTTTAAACCCGTAATTACTTTTATGGTAAACTTGCAAATAGAGACAGGAGGAACATGAATACCACAACTGTCAAACATATTGTTTGCATTGAAGACGAACCGGAAATGATCGACCTGATACAACTCATCCTTAATCGGCGTGGGTTTAATGTGCATGGCGCACCCGGCGGAAAAGAAGGTCTTGTTTTGGTACGCGAGATACATCCTGATCTTGTATTGCTTGATCTGATGATGCCTGATATGGACGGCTGGGAAGTATACCAACAAATGAAAGCCGATGAATCGACACGCGATATTCCTGTCATCGTTGTCACAGCCAAGGCTCAAAATATTGACAAAGTACTCGGGCTGCATATCGCCAAAGTTGATGATTACATCGCCAAGCCTTTCAGTCCGCAGGAATTAATGGACAGCGTCGAAAAAATTCTCGGCCAAAAATCAACCTGATATTTTACAGGGCGGCGAAACAGCCGCCCTGTTTTACGATTACATTATGCCTGACCCCATTTTCATTTACAACTTAAACAAGGCGATCACATCCCCGGCGCGTGTGGGATATTGCGATTCATTCCTCTGCAAACTGCGGGGACTTATGTTCCGGTCACGCCTCGAACTTAACGAAGGCCTGCTTCTGGTCGAGAAGCGGGATTCACGCCTCGACACATCCATCCACATGTTCTTCGTCCCATTTGATCTCGCTGTCTTTTGGATCAACTCTGAAATGACAATCGTGGACAAGGTAATTGCGAAATCATGGCATCCGGCTTACTTCCCAAAAGCAGATGCAAAATATACACTGGAGATACACCCAGATCGTTGGGGGAATTATGAAATTGGCGACAAGGTTGAATTCAAGAATGCATAAACGTATCCTGCTCATTGCTCTTTTTCTACTGTCATTCATCGTCACAACGCATCCTGTACAAGCACAGGATGGTACAGGGCCGGTTTACATTGTGCAGCCTGGTGATAGTCTTTCTTCCATTGCAGAGTTTTTCAGCGTAAACCTGACTGAACTCATGGGCGCAAACGGTATCACAGACGCCAATCAGCTTTCGGCTGGTCAGCAGCTTGTCATCCCGGGTCTGGATGGAATTACAGGCACGTTGAACATTGAGATCATCAACTTTGGAGATTCGTTCCGCAGTCTTACACGGCGTACACAAGTTTCGCAAAGTATCTTTAAGAAGCTCAACCATGTCGTCAGTCCGAGCCAGTTCTATGTCGGTGTAGGCATGATTGTGCCTACATCAGGAACTCAAAGCCTGACCACCCGTGTTTCAACCAATGCAGGTGAGTCTCTGCTTGAATTGGCTGTAAAACAAAATTCTGATGTTTGGAGTCTGTCGCACTACAACAGTCTGCAAGGCTCATGGGATGCGATTCCCGGGGATACGCTTTTTGCATCAGGAGAAAACGGCGAACAAAACACCAGCGGACTACCCTCCACTATTATCAGCGCAGAAATTCGCGGCCTGCCTTTGAAACAAGGAGGCACGGGCGTAATCAAAGTACAAACGCTGCCCAATGTCACACTCAGCGGAATTCTGGTTGACCATCAACTACGTTTCTTTCCAATGGAAGATGGAACCCAGGTGGCACTTCAAGGCGTACATGCTTTACTTCCACCGGGTGTTTATCCTTTGCGCGTGGATGCCACACTTCCTGACGGAAGCAGGCAATCTTATGAACAATCAATTTTAATCGTCTCGGGCAATTATCCTGACGATCCAATTCTTTATGTTGATCCGGTCACCATTGACCCCGCCGAAACAGAGCCGGAACTTAATCAACTTATCACGATCACCACTCCAGCCAACACTGAAAAATTTTGGGCGGGCGATTTCTACTCCCCCGCATCTCTATACGCAGAGGCGACCTACTTTACGTCACGCTACGGAAACCGCCGCACCTACATTGGCACCGGCACAGAAGTATCCATTCAAGGATTTCACACAGGTCTCGACTTTGGCGGCGGGACGGGTCTGCCCATCACCGCACCTGCACGCGGAAAAGTTGTATTCGCTGGCCCATGGATCGTGCGAGGTAACACCACCATTATTGACCACGGCTGGGGTGTATACAGCGGATTCTGGCATCAGTCCAAGTTTTATGTACAGGTTGGTGACATCGTGGAGCAAGGCCAGGTGATCGGAGAAGTGGGAGGTACAGGCAGAGTCACGGGGCCACATTTACATTGGGAATTATGGGTAAACGGCATACAGGTGGATCCGTACGATTGGCTGATTCAGGCATACCCGTAGTCTGAGTCGTTGCACTTCATCCACGGGTATGCTACACTCTTGAAAAGGATTTCAATTGATGAACAACCTTGTTAATTTTTTAAAACAAAGCGATATTTTCTATCAATTTACGCCAACTCAATTGGAGTTGGTGGCAAATTTATGTCAGGAAGTTGTATTTAATGTGGGGGAAGTTGTCTTTCAGGAAAACAGCGGAAGCAAGGAATTATATGTCATCGCGCAAGGCGAAGTGGACATTTTGATCCATCGCAACGCAAGTGGTGATAATGATAAAAAAGAAACTGCAGTAGCCCGACTTCGCCGGGGTCAATCTTTTGGTGAAGTTGCTTTGGTGGATGAAGGCTTGCGCTCGGCATCAGCTCATGCTGCTCAAAAAGACACCCGCTTACTCGTTATACAACGCGATAAACTGATCATGCTGTGCGAAACTTATCCACAATTAGGGTATCGCTTAATGTACAACCTTGCGGCTGACCTGGCGATGAAGATCCGAAATACCGATTTGCGTATCCGCGAGCAATTGCTATATAAACCAGCCGAAAAAACCAACTAAAAATTCAAAAAAGTCTAGACACAAACACTTGACCTGAGACAAAAACAGCCGTATCATTCGCTTTTAATAAAAATGGGCTGTAATTAGTGGTTTAGAGTCGAGCTTCGAAAATCCATCATATCGAAAGGGTTTTCCGGGCTTTCTTTTTATACTGAAATATTCTAAAACCCAAAGGAGGTGAGGCTGACATTGTGAGTATTGTCTGCTGCTTGTTGTCCCCACATCGTGTGGGAATCGATTTCACCTAAAATAATTTTGGAGGAGTAAGAAAAATGTCTAAGCGTTTGTTCGCTTTACTTTCGGTCCTAATTATCGCCAGCATGGCCCTCGCCGCCTGCGGTGCTGGTGGCGGCGAAGCTGCTACCTTGAAGATTGTCTCCAGCCTTCCCATGACTGGTGCTTCCCTGACCCAAACCCAAACCATCGTGAATGCCATGACACTGCGCCTCGAACAAGCCGGTGGTAAGGCTTGCAACGGCAAATACACCGTCACCTACGAAGCCTGGGATGATGCCTCTGCGGCTCTCGGCAAGTGGGATCCTGCTGTCGAAACTGAAAACGCCAATAAGGCAGCTGCTGATCCTTCAATCATTGCCTATCTCGGCACTTTCAACTCCGGCGCTGCCAAGCTCTCCATTCCGATTTTGAATGCCGCTGGCCCGCTGGTTATGATCTCCCCTGCCAACACCTATCCTGGCTTGACACACGCCGCGACCGGTTTGACCGAAGCCAATGAACCTGATGTCTACTATCCCTCGGGCACCCGCAACTACGCTCGCGTAGCCGCGACTGATGATCTTCAGGGACCTGTCGCCGTCAACTTCATGGTTTCTCAGGGCGTAAAGACAGTTTACATCCTCGACGATCAGGAAGTATACGGTAAGGGCGTTGCTGATTCGGTGAATCAGGCCGCTGTTGCCGCCGGCATTACCGTCATCGCTCAGGAAGGTTTCGATCCCAAAGCTGCTGACTACAAAGCTTTGATGACCAAGATCTCCACCAGCAATGATGGCGCAGCTCCTGATGCAGTTTACCTTGGCGCAATCGTTGATAACAACGCCGCTCAGGTTTTGAAAGACAAAGTTGCCATCATGGGCGACAACCAGACCGTTAAGTTTATCGGCCCCGATGGTATCTTCACCGCTGCCTTGATCGAAGGCGCTGGCGCTGATGTTGCCGAAGGTGTATTCGCCACAACCCCCGGTTTGGCCCTGAAAGATTTGGGCGATGCCGGTAAGAAATTCTATGCTGATTATGCAGCCAAGTACGAAGAGACCAAGGAACCATACGCGATCCTGGGCTATGACACAATGAGCGCTGCTTTGAAGGCAATTGAAGATGTTTGCGCCGCCGGTGGCAATCCTACCGATCGCGCTGCCATTAACGCCGCAGTCTTCGCAATCAAAGATTTCGAAGGCGCCTTGGGCACCTGGTCATTCAATGCTGACGGCGATGTAACCCTGCCGTACTTCGTTGTTGGTCAAGTTCAAGGTGGTGCGTACGCTGACTACGGCACTTTCACGCCTTAATCCGCGTACTATGTAAGTAAAGACAGGAGGGCAGATTACTGCCCTCCTGTCTCTTCTATCTTACTTAATCGCGAAGAAACCGGTTTTTAAAGCTGATCTTTGCGAAGCCTGGAGAGTAATCGAAATGAAATCCACACTTCAAAAATTTGCACGGCCAGTCATTGCAATTATTACGATTTACCTTGTTCTTCTCTTGGGCCCGATCGCCGCACTTGATATTCCAATTATTGCCGCGAGTATCGCAAAAAACCCAAGTCAATTATTACAATTTTTGATCATCGGGCTGGCAAATGGCGCGATTATCGCGATTATCGCGTTGGGATACACGATGGTGTACGGCATCATTGAGTTGATCAACTTTGCTCATGGCGATGTTTACATGATCGGTGTTTTCACTGCTCTTACAACGCTCTCTTTGACCGGGACACTTACCTCACAAGATCCGGCTCGTATCGGCTTAGGCATTTTTATCGCACTCATTGTTTCCATTGCAGTATCGGCAACACTTAATGCAACCATTGAACGCCTTGCTTACAAGCGCTTACGTAACGCTCCACGCCTTGCCCCATTGATCTCTGCGATCGGCATGTCGTTCATTGTTGAAAATATCGGATTGATCTGGGCAGGTCAATCCTGGCTTGTGCCCAGCTTTGGCACCACAGGCGGCGGCTCACAAAAGGAATTCCCCGATCTACTGAGCAGAATGTTCGTGAATATGAACATGGACCCAAATCTCCTGGCCAATACAGGCTGGGGATTACGCTTCACAATTAAAGATTTGCTCGTAATCGTACTTGCAGGCGTATTAATGATTGGCTTGCGTTTATTTGTGCAACGCACCAAGCTTGGAAAAGCCATGCGCGCCACTGCGCAAAATCGCGATGCCGCGAAAATGCTTGGCATCGACATTGACTGGGTCATTACAGCCACATTCCTGATCGGCGGCGGACTTGCCGGCGCAGCCGGGTTAATGGCTGGTTTATACAATAATACAGCCTGGTGGTTCATGGGATTCCGCGCAGGTTTGCAATCCTTCACGGCGGCAGTACTTGGCGGCATTGGCAACATTACTGGAGCCATGCTTGGCGGATTCTTGATCGGCTTATTGGCTGCTTTCAGCGACGGCTATCTTAATGCGCGCTGGACCAATGCCTGGGTGTTCGCCACTCTGGTACTCATCCTCTTATTCCGTCCCACCGGTCTGCTCGGTGAACAAACTGGGCAAAAGGTTTAAGGAGAACATCCATGCGACATATTCGAACAGGTGTCTTATTTGGTGTTATCGCCGGCTTACTTACCTTCCTGTTTAGCGGTTGGTCTGTAGCGGTTATGGGACTCTTTGCCGGCGTAGGCCTTGGCCTTGCCCTGGAAAGCAGACTGGACCGTGGCTCTCCGTCCAATCTTGCAAAACAGGTACTTCCCGCAGCTCTTACTGCTGGCGCGATTTTGCTGGTCTTAAGTTTGTTTCAAAATTTTGTAGTGCAACCAGCAATCGGTAAACCTTCTTCCTATGGCAATGTTTTTGTTCCTGCAAACATTATTGGCGTGATTGCCATTATTGCCCTCACCATGATAACGGCTTCTTTCCGTGGTCTCGAAGAAAAATGGGAAAAAAGAGCAAAGATGATCCTGCTTGCAGTGGTCGCAATTGCCTTCCCTTTTATTGATACATTTACAGGTTTGCGCTGGACTTCAAATGTAATCTTCGCGCTCATCTTCGTGATCCTCGGTCTAGGCTTGAATATCGTGGTCGGCTACGCAGGTTTGCTTGATCTGGGCTACGCGGCTTTCTTCGCGATTGGCGCATACACCACAGGCATTCTTTCCTCGCCGCAGCATAATATCTACATGAACTTCTGGCTTGTGATCTGGATCGCCGCCGGCATGGCAGCCATTTGGGGGCTGATGCTAGGTGCGCCCACATTGCCACTACGAGGCGATTATCTTGCCATCGTGACCCTGGGTTTCGGCGAGATCATTCCGGTACTCTTCAGAAATCTGATCGACGTCACCATCAATGAGCCTCTCACCTGCTGGATCATTCCAGGTATTCAAAAAATGTTTGGGGCCACAAGCACAGTTGCCTGTATCAACCTTGTTAATCATATGGATATTACCGCGGGCGAAAGAGGAATCAACCCCATCGGACGGCCGTCATTTTTCGGTTATGAATTCCAATCGAACAACCCAACCCCCTGGTATTTCCTGATCATGGCGATCATTTTGCTTTCGGTGTTTATCATCCAACGCCTGCACAAGAGCCGTATGGGACGCGCCTGGATGGCAATCCGTGAAGATGAACTTGCTGCGGCTCAGATGGGCATTGATCCGATCCGCACAAAACTCGCCGCGTTCGCCATGGGCGCCGCTTTCTCAGGTTTTGCCGGCGCTTTTTACGCAGCCTATATCCGCGGTATCTTCCCGAGCGTATTTGACTTCAGCGCTTCTATTATCATTCTTTGCGTGGTCATTCTGGGTGGTATCGGCAATATCAACGGCGTGATCGTTGGCGGTCTTGTCATCATGACAGCGGATCGTCTCTTCCTGCCGGCCTTAAAGGACTTCCTCAAAGGCTTGATGGACTTTACCGTTTTACCCTCTCTCGCTTCAAACCCCACCCTGCAATCGATTGTGGCGCAAAATGCGAATCCCATCCTTTACCGCTTCCTGCTATTCGGGCTGACGCTGGTCATTATGATGGCCGTGCGTCCTGAAGGCTTAATCCCCAGTGCCCAAATGCGGGCTGAGTTGCACAAAGACGAAGAAGTGGTAATTGATGTTGAAGACAACCAAAAATCAAAGGCCAAGAAAGGTTAGGAAACTGCCATGAGACTATTTGATGCAAAAGCAGTAACAATGACCTTTGGCGGTTTGACCGCAGTCAACAAAGTTGACTTTACCATTGACAAAGGTATGATCGCCAGCCTGATCGGCCCGAACGGCGCAGGCAAGACCACTTTTTTCAATACCATCACCCGCATTTACACTCCCACCAGCGGCGAAATGACATTTGACGGTGTCAACCTGCATGGACTCAAGCCCTTTAACATCACCACGCTTGGAATCGCACGCACCTTTCAAAATATTCGTTTGTTCGCGAATATGACCGCCCTGGAAAATGTTTTGGTTGGACAGCATTCCCGCCTTAAATCAAACTTGATCGGACAGATCCTGCACCTCCCCTCAACCATGAAGGAAGAAGCAGAAGCCCGTGAACGCGGACTGGACATGTTGGAATTCGTCGGTTTGCGCCGCTCGGATGCAAATGTAACTGCCAAGAATTTATCCTATGGCCTCCAGCGCCGTCTTGAGATCGCCCGCGCATTGGCTTCCAATCCAAAATTGTTATTGTTGGATGAACCCACTGCGGGCATGAATCCCAACGAGACCATTGACCTGACTAATTTCATCCAGCGTTTGCGCAAGGAACTCGATCTCACCATTCTTCTGATCGAACATCACATGCGCGTGGTTATGTCCATTTCAGATCGTGTGACCGTGCTGGATTATGGCGAAAAGATCGCAGAAGGTTCGCCCTCAGAAGTACAAAAGAACCCGCGCGTGATCGAAGCGTATCTGGGCAAAGGCACTTCGACCAAATAACCAAAGGCGAGGAACAACATGCTTGAATTAAAAGATGTACATACTTACTACGGCAACATCCACGCCTTAAAAGGGATTTCCATCACGGTCAATGATGGTGAAATTGTTACATTAATTGGCTCCAATGGCGCTGGCAAGAGCACCACACTACGCACCATTCAAGGTCTGAATAAACCCCGTACCGGTACGATCGTTTTGGATGGCGTGGAACTTGAAAAACTCCCCGCGCATGAGATCGCCGGTCTTGGCGTGGCACAAAGCCCCGAAGGCCGCATGATCTTTCCGCGCATGACCGTGCTTGAAAATCTTGAAATGGGTGCCTATGCCCGCAAGGATCTGACCACCTACAAAGCGGATATGGAACACGTCTTCGATCTCTTTCCGCGTTTGAAGGAGCGTATTGGCCAAAAAGGCGGAACGCTTTCAGGCGGCGAACAGCAAATGCTCGCCATGGGACGTGCCCTCATGGCAAAGCCCAAGATTCTGTTATTGGACGAACCGTCCATGGGTCTGGCTCCCCTGCTCGTTGAGTTGATCTTTGATATCATCAAGAAACTCAACGAGGAAGGCACGACCATTCTTCTGGTTGAGCAGAATGCGCTCATGGCGCTTTCAATTGCCAGCCGCGGTTATGTTTTACAAACGGGCGAGATCATTCTGAGTGATACCGCTGAGAATCTCAAGAATAACGAAATGGTGCAAAAATCATACCTCGGCGTTGAATAGAAAGATAATCGAACAACCTATCAGAAACCCGTTTTCCGCGAAGGCGTGAAGGCGGGTTTCTTCTAAATATTATGAACCTACCAAATACAGCAGAAATTGTCATTATCGGGGGCGGTGTGATGGGTGCCAGTGCAGCCTATCACCTTGCACAGCGCGGACTTATCAAGGCGCAAAATATCGTGTTGCTTGAAAAGGAAAATTTCTTCGGACAGGGAGCAACCGGCCGATGCGCAGGCGGAGTACGCTATCAGTTCTCAACCGAGATCAATGTCAAACTCTCGCTTGCAAGTTTGCCTATGATCGAAAGATTCAAAGATGAGCTCGGACAGGATGTGAGCTATAAGCAATGCGGCTATCTTCTGGTTGCAACAAACGAAAAAGAAGTAAATGTTTTCAAGCATAACGTCTCCATGCAAAATGGACTTGGCGTGCCAACACAACTATTAAGCGGAGACGAAGTCCGCGCGCGATTGCCCCTGATGAAATTTGATGATGCACTCGCGGGCACTTTCAATCAAAAAGATGGGACAGTCGACCCGAACAGCGTGGTGGCCGGATATATCAGCGCGGCACAAAAAATGGGCGTGCAAGTCTTCTCAGGCGTGGAAGTAATTGGAATCAGCCTGAAGGGAGATCATGTTGAAGAGGTGCAAACAAGTATCGGCGCGATCAAGACGCGCATGATATTGAACGCAGCGGGACCGTGGGCCGGGCGCATCGGAGACATGGCAGGCGTCAAACTTCCGATCATCCCCCTCCGCAGGCAAATGTTTACTACAAGTCCGCTTAAGGAAGTGCCTGATGATTTTCCGTTCGTGATCGATTTTGCGCGCTCGTTATATTTTCACCGTGAAGGCGAAGGTTTGCTGATCGGCATGAGCAATCAAAACGAAAAACCGGGCTTCGATCAAAGCGTGGACGAGGATTTTGAATTGGTAAATTTGGATGCCGCCATTGAGCGCATGCCGCTGGTGGAGAAGGCACAACGCGCATCACATTGGGCGGGGCTGTATGAAGTGACACCCGATGCGCACCCGATCTACGGTGAAACTGGTGTGAACGGTTTTTATGTGTGCGCCGGTTTTTCAGGGCATGGATTCATGCACGGGCCGATCTCAGGGAAATTAATGGCAGAGAAAATTTTGGATGGAAAGTTTTCAAGCGTGGACGTTTCCATGCTCGACCTGAAACGCTTCAAAGAAGGCCGTTTGATTCAAGAGTACAATGTAGTTTGAATTACAGGAGACTTCGGAAGTCTTTTTTAAGACTCTATAATTAAGATGCATTAAGAAAGACTTCCGAAGTCTTGGTTTACAGAAGTCTGGCTTACAGGACAAAAAATGACATCAGCAGAGATCATCACAATTGGAACGGAAATCTTACTCGGTGAGATCGTGGACACCAACACACGCTATCTTGCACGCAATTTACGCGGCCTCGGCGTGGACTTATACCGCACGATCACCATCGGCGATAATGAAGAACGCATCGCGAGCGCGATCCGCGAATCGATGGAGCGCGCAGATATCGTCATCACCACCGGCGGCCTCGGCCCGACAATAGATGACCCAACGCGTGAAGCGGTGGCAAAAGCCGCAGGCGTTGAAACTGAATTCCGCGAAGACCTGTGGGAACAGGTTGTCGAGACCATCGCGCGTTATGGACGCAAGCCGTCTGAGAATCAAAAACGGCAGGCGTATGTTCCAAAGGGCGCGCTTGGGATTCGGAATCCCGTCGGCACAGCGCCATGCTTCATCGTTGAAACAGAACGTAACGCGGTCGTTTCTTTACCCGGTGTGCCAAATGAAATGGAACATGTTCTGCATGAGTCCATCATTCCCTATCTTCAAAAGAGATTTAATCTTAACGAAGTCATCAAAGTCCGCGTGCTGCATTGCTCCGGTCTCGGCGAAGGCATGATCGATGAAAAAATTGCCGATCTTGAAATGCTCAGCAACCCCACCGTGGGTCTCGCCGCGCACACCGGCGTTGTGGATGTGCGCATCGCCGCGAAGGCGAAAAGCGAAAGCGAAGCGAATGCCATGATCGCCGAGATCGAGTCACAGGTCCGCGAAAGACTCGGGGCTGTCGTCTTCGGTGCAGATGAAGATAAACTTGAAGAAGTTGTGCTGGATCTGATCGCCCGCCGCGGCTGGACTCTGACCGCAATCGAATCAGGACTCGATGGATTGCTGGCCCGCACGCTTCGCAATCCGCACACCGCATCCTTCCCTAATCTGACATCTGATACACTCATGCAGGCATTACGCGCCGCTCAAGCAGACTCGCAAACTGATATTGCATTGGGCATTTCTGTATACCCCGATGAACGCGCCGCCGAAATGGCAATGATCTCACCGCACGGAGAAAAGACTCACCGCATCACGTATGGCGGCCCGCCGCGCAGTCTGCCGCGCTGGGCGATGAATTTGGCATTGAACTGGCTGCGCATGACTGCCGAGGAAATAAACTAATGCCAGCGCCACGCCGCCGTAACGATGCAAACTGGGTAACTTTTGCATGGGTGCTAAACATCGTTGGGTTGGGCAGTATTGCGCTGGTACTGGTGGCATATTGGGCCTTGCAGCCTGTGCTCGCTGCGCCGCAAAACGCACAAACGATCTCTACAGCCGGGTTGCCAGCAACCTACACACCTGACCCCAATGCATTATATTTACCCACGGTAACGCCAAATCCGCTTTCGACAATGATCGTGGTGCAATCAGCAACACCTTTTGTACTTGAAGGCGGGTCAATGCGCCCGATCTTGATCGGGTATTCAGTTTCAGGGCGGCCCATCGAAGTGTATTCCTTTGGCAATGGCGAGAAACAACGCATGATCGTGGCCGGCATTCATGGCGGTTACGAATGGAATACCATCGCCCTCGCAGACGAATTGATTCAATACGTTTACGAAAACCCTGAAATTGTTCCCAGCGATGTGACCCTTTACATTTTGCGCAACCTAAACCCCGACGACGATGCACGAGATCACGGCTATGACGGTCGAGTCAACGATCACGGCGTGGACTTGAATCGCAACTTCCCCACCAACTGGGCCGCCAACTGGGATCGTGATGGATGCTGGAACTACGGTCCCACCACGGGTGGAACGGGTCCCGGCTCCGAGCCAGAGACAAAGGCGCTGATGGGATTCCTGCAAACCCATAAAGTGGAAGCATTGATCAGTTATCACAGCGCCGCTCTGGGCGTTTTTCCCGGCGGTGAACCGTGGGAGAAAAAATCAATTGAATTCGCCAAAGCACTTGGCAAAGCCACCAAATATCCCTTCCCGCCTCTGGATACAGGCTGTATCTTTACCGGCACCCTCGCCGATTATGCCGTGGAGCTTGGCGCCATCTCGGTAGATATGGAACTTTCCACGCACAAATATACAGACTTCAAAAGGAATTTGGAAGCGCTGAAAATTCTATTAACCTGGGAAAAATAATTCTGTGCAGATATTAGACTTAGCCACGAAGTCTCAAAGACTCAAAGCCACAAAGTTTTTTCTCTCTTGGTGTCTTCGTGACTTGGTGACTTCGTGGTAAAGAAAAGAGATTTTCAGACACTTTCTTAGGAATTTTATACAACTCACTCTTTGGCTCTGCTCAGAGTGAAAATAAAAAAGGAGATTGAATGACTCAAAAAGTAACCACCCTTCTCAAAAATGCCATTGTCCTGACCATGGACGGCAAAATGAATCAATATGACCCCGGGGCGGTGGCCGTAAAAGATGATGTGATCGTCGCCGCTGGACCCGAAGCCGAAATCCTCAAAGAATATACAGCAGATGAAACCATCGATTGCGGCGGAAAAGTATTGATGCCCGGACTGGTCAACGCACACACGCATGTCCCGATGACTCTGCTGCGCGGCCTCGAAGATGACTTGCGGCTCGATGTTTGGTTAATGGGCTACATGCTGCCCGTGGAACGTGAATTTGTCACCCCTGAATTTGTCCGCCTTGGGACACTACTTGCCTGCGCCGAACAGATCCGCAGCGGCGTGACCACTTTCAACGATATGTATTTCTTTGAAGACGACATCGCTCAAGCCACAGCCGATGCGGGTATGCGTGCCGTCTGCGGGCAAAGTGTGATGAAATATCCCGCACCCGATGCGCCTTCATTTGAAGTCTCGCTGGCCTACGCCCGCGAATTCATCAAGAAATGGAAAGGCCATCCGCTGATCGTCCCGGCGGTTGCGCCACATGCGCCTTATTCCACCACGCCTGAAATTTTGCGCTCGTGCGCAGAACTCGCCAGGGAATTTGACGTGCCTTTGCACATCCACATTTCTGAAACTGCTTTTGAAGTGGAAACCATGCGCAACGAACAAGGCATGCCGGTTGTGCCGTATATCAAAAAGCAGGGCGTACTCGAAGCAAAAGTGATCGCTGCACATTGTGTGCATGTTGATACGGGTGAAATGAAAACACTGCTGCATGTGAACGCAGGCATCGCGCACAACCCGTCATCGAATTTCAAACTCGCTTCAGGGTTTGCCCCCGTGCAAAAAATGCTTGAGACCGGGCTCAACGTGGGCATCGGCACAGACGGCCCAGCCTCGAACAATGATCTCGATATGTTCGAAGAAGTGCGCCTCGCCTCTTTTGTTGCGAAAGCATCCAGCAATGACCCAACTGTCGTGCCGGCGGCGACTGCGCTGCTGATGGCGACTCGCATGGGCGCACAAGCGCTTCATATCGGACATTTGACAGGGTCGCTCGAAACAGGCAAACGCGCCGATTTGATATTGGTGGACACCTCCCCCGTCCACAACTCTCCGCGCTTCCGCCGTAACCCGAACAATGCGTATGCACAACTGGTCTTCGCTTCCAAATCTACAGATGTGACCGATGTAATGGTCAACGGGAAATGGTTAATGCGCGATCATCAGTTACTGACATTGAACGAAGCAGACCTGCTTGAACAAGCCCGTAAATTGGCATTGAAGATCGACGACTTCCTAACCGAACGTGAGCAATCTGTTCTCTCAAAATTGATCGCGCTCGGCGGCTCAATGGAACAGGAATCATTCGAGGTGCAGGTCAAGGTCAAGGTGACAGAACCAGCTTCACTTGTCCAGAATATGAAGCGGCCTGAGATCGAAGTCAACGCTTATAAACATTATCATCAATACGATGAGTATTACATGTTCGAAGATTCATCCCAGGGACGCTTGCGCTTCCGTGAAGATAATCTGATCAATGAAAAAGGTGAAGTTGAAAGCGTACGCTCACGCCTGACGTTGCTCGGTCAGCAGCGCGAAGACGAGATCGGCCATGATGTGCTGCTTTCCCGCAGCCGCTTCCTTGCACCGGCAGTGCATACATCACGTTTCTATCGTGAATACTTCAAGCCCACGCAGGAAATTTCAATTGAAAAAGACCGCTCGCGCTGGCATATCAAATACAAGGAAACTGAATTCTTTGTCAATCTCGATCAAATGAAAGAACCCGACATGGGCTATTTCCTTGAGATCAAGAGCCGCACCTGGAGCCGCAAGGATGCAGACCTCAAAGCGGAGTTGGTGAAAGAGTTGTTAAATCTGCTCGGTGTGGGCAGCGCAGAAGTGGTGACACAGGATTACATTGAAATATTAACCGCATAAAAAAGAAAGAACGTCCCGAAGGTTTGGTGGATACACTGTATTAAGCCAATCAACCCTTCGGGACGATTTGTAGTAACAGGTATCAAGACACAATGGATTCACTAAAAAAAATATCCGGAATACTCTTCGCGGCTTTATTCGTAATCACAGCAGTCCCCGCGTTGATCTTCTTCAACTTTGACCGCCGCGCTTTTAGCGCAGAGACCTATCAAACAGCTTTTGCCAATACTGATTTTTATAACCAATTGCCTGCTGTCATGGCTGAAGCCATGCTTTCTACAAACACAGACCAAAGCCAGCTTCCGATCGTGATGCGCGGGATGAGTCAGCCGGCGTGGGAAGCATTCTTTCGCACGTTGCTGCCAGAAGAGACTCTCAAGCTGATGGGAGATGATATTCTAAATTCAACGTTTTCCTATCTTAATCTGCGAGCGGATTCTGTTCAACTCTCCTTGATCCCGCTCAAAGTAAGTATGACCAGTGGAACCGGCGTGCAAGCGGTTTACACACTTTTGAACGCACAACCAGATTGCACGTTGGAACAAGTCTTTCAGATGACATTGGACTTGCTCTCAAAGGGTGAAATGCAATTCTGCAAACCGCCCGCTGAGTTATATCCCATGCTAACACCCGCCATACAGGGACAAATGGAATTCGCTACACTGGCAATCCCCGATCAATTCACATTGATCAGCGCGCCAGCGGAAAATGATCCGCGTGAAAAATTGCAGACTGCGCGGCTGTTAATGCGATTAAGCCCAATCCTTCCGCTGGGATTTTTATTGATGCTGACCGTCGCCGCCGTCAACTCGCTGAAAAACTGGCTGCGCTGGTGGGGAATTCCATTTGTGATTACAGGTTTGCTCGCATGCCTAATGAGTTTAAGCGGCGCACCTATATTTGGCGCAATATTCAAAAACATACTTGTAAGCAAAATGCCGATCTATCTTCCGGCCATTCTGTTGGACTATGCCGGTGATCTGGCATCGGCCATGGTGCAGGCGTTGCTTAATCCCATACTGTGGCAGGGGATGTTGTTCGTTTTTCTTGGGTTTGGAATGACGGGAATTTCGTATTTGAAAAAATTTAAGACCTGACAGGTTTCACCGACAAAAATTCGAGTCGGAAGTTATACTGTGAAAACCCGTCAGGTCTTTCTCTTACGGGCACAAATTCGCAAGATGGTCTTCAAAAGTGACTGAGAAGGTGTGATAGCCTGAACCGTCGCACGTGGCTTGAAAAAAATAATATTCAGAACTTTGTGGAAAGGCAACCGCCTGCAATGCTTCAACACTCGGGCTTGCGATCGGGCCGGGCGGCAGGCCTGCATAAAGATAGGTGTTATACGGGGAATCAAATTTCAAATTATCAAGGCTAAGCGGATTTGTCCACCAGGTTTGGTTGAGCGAATCATAGCCGAGGGCATATTGAATGGTGGGGTCACTGCCGAGGGTCATGCCGATCCTTAAGCGATTGATGAAAACAGAAGCGATCAACGACATCTCTTCATCGTAAACAGACTCGCGCTCCACAAGGGAAGCGAGCGTGGCCGCTTGATAAACATCCAAGCCCAATGCAGTGTATCCGGCACGCATGTCATCGCTGATGTGCTGGGCGAAGTTGCGCGCCATGCTTTCGAGGAGTTGGTCCACGGTTGTGGTGCGCGGCAGGATGTAAATGTCGGGAGGAAGAAACCTTCCATCGAAACAGAAGCAGGCAAAAAGTTAAGAGATTGAGGCGGGGTCTGGGCGGCATCCAAAAATAATTCGGGAGAAATATCCAGCCCTGAGGTTGGGAGCGAAGCGGCGATCTCTTCCATCCGCCAGCCTGAGAGCACGACAAAGGTGACGTCGGTGGGAGTCGAATCTTGTAATGTGCGGGTGATGTCGATGATCGAAAGCGCGGGGCTAAGCGTGTAATCGCCTGATTGAATGGTGAGGTCGAGACCGGTGTACACCACGTAATCGTAGAAAGCCTGCGAGTTCGTGATGATGAAAGATTCTTCAAGACGTAGCGCAACTGAATAGATCGACTCGCCCGACTCAATGTAGAAGGATTGCTCTGTGCCGTTCGGGTCAAGCGGCGTGGTGAGAATCGCGCCATGTGACAACAGCCGCGTGGAATATTCTATGCGGTCTGAAACAGAAAGCGTGCGCGCCGGTGGACCATACAGCAGAGACGCGCGCGCAGGGACATAGCCCAGTGTAAGGTAAATACAGGCCAGGGTAAACAGGACGATAAATGCAAGGATGAAGTGATATTGATAACGGCGCATGAGGAATGAGGAATGAGGAATGAGGAATGAGGAATGAGGAATGAGGAATGAGGAATGAGGAATGAGGAATGAGGAATGAGGAATGAGGAATGAGGAATGAGGAATGAGGAATGAGGAATGAGGAATGAAAAGATGCGGACGAGCAACTCACATCTTACTTATAGTTAACTTCTCTAATTGATCTCTTATTTTACTTCTCACTTTTTACCTACTCACTTATTACTCATAACTTATTTCTCATCACTTATTTTCTCTCCGTGTTTCAAGATATGATTGCAAAATAACAACGGCGGCGAAGACATCTTGATGGCCTGCGCGTTTTTTTCTTGAGACGCCGAGTTCGATGCGCGCGGCGCGGGCATCTTGGGTGCTGAAAGATTCGTCCCATAGTTCGATGGGAATGTTTGTCTGATTCTTGAGTTCATCAGCGAAACGGCCAGCGCGGCGGCCAGCGGGATTTGGGTTGCCATCCTCGTCAAAGGATTGACCGATAACGATCAAGCTGACATTATTCTGCGCGGCGAGGTCTGCCACTTGCGCGGCGTCAATGGCGCGTGAGACATGCTCAACCACTTTAAGCGGAGTTGCAATGGTGGCGGTCTCGTCACTGAGTGCCGTGCCGATTCTTTTTTCGCCATGATCTACTGCGAGGATTCTCATTTGTTCTCCAAAATTCATGAAAGACTTCGGAAGTCTTTCATGAAGCCTCTTAACCTTAATGAATCTAAAAAGACTTCCGAAGTCTGGTAATCAGTTTATTTCACTTCCACCGAAATATTAAACGGATCAATGGCAGCCACGGCCACCAGGCGGGGTAATGGTCATTTCTGGCTGCTGACGTAACGCCAAACTTGAAACCAGTTGACTTTGAACAGCCTGCGGTTCCTGTCCGCGGATGATGGAGAAGACTTGCATTTCATCCACCTGACGAAGCAAGGTGCGCGTTACTTCCAATTCAAAATGACTAATGCCTGAGTTATCAGTTGATGGGTCGGTGATGACTTTATAAACAGGCACAGCCGTAGACTCGAATCCGCTTTCGGCAGTTGCATTCAATGTGGAAAGCGAAAGCTGGCGCAGATCATCATCGGCAACATAGCGGACTGAAAAATCAACTTTCATTTTCAAGGTGAGTGAATTTCCGGGCTGGTTGGCCGCCGGTGAAAATGTCTCTTCGCTGATCTGCACGATCTCAAAAGTATCCATCAGCAAAAGGTCAGCGGGAGCGATCTGTGCGCGCAGTTTTGTCTCAGCATCGCGGCGCAAATTATCCATAACCACATCACGCAGTTCGGCGCGGTCTTCCTCACTGGCGCCGATCAACTGTGTGTTCGTGCCGCCTTTCAGCGGATTGGGATTCGTAACCGAAATCGAAAGTCCGAGTCCGCCTTCGATGATGGTGATCTTGTCCGCTGGCACATTGCCCTGCACGCCCGCTTCCAACGCTTCGATCTGCACATCTACAAACTGGTCGATCTTCGCCGGCAGGCGCGTATCATTCAAGGTGATAAATCTGGTGGAGGTTTCCGTTGCGATCAAAGTGCCTGCGGGAATTTCCACTTCGCTTTGACTGAGATTTGTAAAACGCGCAATTCCTTTGGCCTTTGATTTCGGCACAGAAATTTCGTTGGTGATGGCAAGCGACTGCTCCGCTTCAACCGTGACCGATATGCTCTGTGCCGGGATCACACCAGTGACCGATACAGACTCAGTCGACTCACTGGCTGCGACCGGGATGATGATGCTTTGAGTCCGTGCTTCGGGATGTAAAGTCAGCGCAGCACGCGGGACGAAGATGCCTGCTACTGCTAAAACGGCAATTACCCCCGCTGTGAAAGTCAGCACCCGGCCGAGCAACGAAGTGCGCCAGCGAGCTTCCTTCGGGTACACGTCATCGCGGATCTGCCGCAGGTCACGGCGGGGCACTTTCGGGATGCGCCTGCTCCTCGGAGCAGAATCAGGCCACAGTTCGCGTTGAGCCGCTGTGGTCGAGATGAAGACCGGAAGGCCAAGCGATTCGGCGTCACGTCTTACATTGGCGCGGCGGGTGACGAGTCCCAGCTGAGCGCCGAGTGAATCCGCGTGACGCTGTAAAACTTTCAAATCCAAAACACGCAAGGTGACCTTCTCATACTTCGGCCAGACCAGCAAAATGCGCGGCGTCTTCGCCCACGATAATTTATCGCGGACTGAGATGAGGTCATCGTGAGATTCGAGGGTGATGATTTGGGTTTTCAAATTTAATTAACCACAGATAAACACAGATGAAAGGGATAGACTTGATGAAAACAATTCAGAGCTTTTTCTCTTTCCAGTCGGTGTAGGGTCGAAGTCTTTTTATTTCAACTTTTGTTCTTCCGAAATTAATGAGCAAACAAATTTCAAAACCAGTTGCCCGTAAATAATTCAAAGCCTGGGCGGTGTGATCGTTTGTCAACATTGAAACTGCTTTTAATTCAACCAATACTCTTCCGTCCACTAACAAGTCGGCAAAGAACTCACCAACAATAATCTCATCATAAACCACTTTAATCGGGTGTTGTTGTGCCACTGACAGGCCGGTCGATTTACGAATACGGTGAACAAGCGCATTCTCATAAACTTTCTCAACAAAGCCTGCCAAGTGTATTGCTTACATCATAAGCACAACCAATAATTTTTTGAGTAATTAAATTCACATCAGGCGAAGGCATCTTCCCCATCCTTTCATCAAAACATCAGTGTTGATCCGTGTTTATCTGTGGTTTAAATTACGCGTCTTTTCCACCAACTCAGGCAGAACTTTCAAAAATTGATCCACATGCTCAGGTGTGGATTCAGCACCTAAAGTAATTCGCAAAGAGCCCAATGCCCACTCACGAGAGTGTCCCAACGAAGTGATGACCTCGCTCGGTTCAGGGTTGCCTGTTTTGCAGGCAGACCCTGAAGAGCAGGCGAAGCCCGCGGAATCGAGCATCTGCAAAAGCAGATTGCCATCCACATCCTTGAATACAAATGATGCGTGATTCGGCAGGCGGTTTTCGGGATGTCCCGTGAGTTGGGAATCGGAAATCTCCTCGAGCACACGTCCGATGATCTGATCGCGCATCGGTTTGACATGCGCCTTGCGTGCCTCGCGTTCTTCGGCAACGAGCCGCAGCGCCTCGGCAAAGCCCACAATATAGGGCACGTTCTGAGTCCCGGCCCGCAGACCAAACTCCTGCCCGCCGCCTGTCAGATGCGGCACAAGCCCCGTCCCCTTGCGGACGTACAACGCCCCCACCCCTTTCGGCCCATAGAATTTATGCCCGCCAAGCGACATCAAATCCACGCCCAGCTTTTCAACGTCCACATCCAAATACGCCGCAGCCTGAACTGCATCCGTATGGAAAACAACATCGTTGCTACGCGCAACTTTGGCGAGTTCCTGAATGGGATTGATCGTGCCGATCTCGTTATTTGCATACATCACAGATGCAAGCACCGTATCGCTGCAAACCGCCTTGCTGAGCGCGGCAGGCGTCACTGCGCCGCGTTCGTCCAGATCCAACCATTCGAGCAGAAAGCCATATTCTTTTTCAAGTTGTATGGCTGTTTTGCTAACCGCGTGGTGCTCGTTTCTAGCCGTAAGGATCCACTTTTCTCCCGGGCTTTTGCGTTGGGTACGTGCAGCTTGTGCTGCCCCGCGAAGCGCGAGGTTATCTGATTCAGAACCACAGGATGTAAAGAGGATTTCCTCTGGTCTGCAATGAAGCACTGCTGCAACTTTCTCGCGCGCATCATCCACCGCATTTTCGGCTTTCTGTCCGTAACGGTGGATTGAGGATGGGTTCCCAAAGAATTCACGAAAATATGGGAACATCGCGTCGAGAACACGGCTGTCCACGGGAGTAGTGGCGGCGTAATCCAAGTAAATCATGGGCGCATTATACATTACCACGCAGGGAAAAACTGCTTTTCCTTTGTGGCACTTGCTTTTCCCTGAATGATAAAATAAACCCAATGAAGAAAAACTGGCTCCCCATCACTGGCATCACATTCGGACTCATCATCTCGGCGGCCATGCTTTTTGCCAACCAACTCGGCGTGGACAATAATGCTGTTTGGGGTGCGAAAAGATATGCCATTTTCCTGCTTGGCCTTCTCATCCTCGCCGCTTCCCTGCTGTATCGCGAAGATAATTTTCTCGGTCAACTCGTCCACACCAAAATGGGCCAGCTTTATTTGGTATCCATCATCACCGTGGGCCTCATTATTCTTGTCTACATTTGGTGGGTCAGCCTCGGCCTGTGGACAGTTTGGCCCAAGACCACAAACTACTACGACCTGATGGCCTCTGCGTTTCGTCACGGTCAACTCGAACTCGAAGTAAAACCAGACCCCGCCCTGCTGGCGCTCGAAGATCCATACGAACCCGCCAACCGTGAAGGCATTCCCGTATTATGGGATGCGACTCTTTATGATGGCAAATATTATTTATATTGGGGGCCGGTTCCAGCACTCCTGCTCAGCATCATTAAATTCTTTTATGTAAATGAAATCGGCGACAATATCCTCACCTTCTTTTTTATCGCCGGCACCTTTATCTTTCTCGCATTGATCATTCTCGCGCTCTGGAAAATTTATTTTCAAGAACTCCCACGCCGGATCATTTTATTAAGCATCGCGCTCGCTGGTCTTATCAATCCGCTGCCCTTCGTGTTACTCGACCCGCGCATTTACGAAGCCGCAGTCGCTGCCGGTCAATTCTTTTTTATCGGCGGGTTATATTTCCTATTCAACTCCTTCAACAAACCAAACGTCGCACGCCTCACATTGGCCGGTCTATTCTTTACGTTCGCAATTGGCTCACGCACCATCTTGCTCATTCCGATTGCATTCATTTCACTGATCGTACTGATCTGGGCTTTCAAATCGCATCGCGCACAAACCGTTGCATTTGTCATCGCGCTGGCATTGCCGCTCGCACTCGGCGGCATCAGCTACGCCTCATACAACTACATGCGCTTCGGCTCCATCACCGACTTCGGGTATCAATATCAACTGACAGGCTTCAACATCCACGAGACCATCGGGCAAACTTTTTCCCCCGCCTACATCGCACCCAATTTATACAAAACACTGCTCAACCCATTTGAAATCAAAGACACCTTCCCCTTGATCAAATCCACACTCTGGTCACCGCCCGATGGATTCAACGAATCAGAGCGCGGAATTTATTATTACTTCGCAGAAAGCATCACCGGCATTTTGATCGGCACACCATTTTTGATTCTCGCTATTCTTCGCAAAAAAAAGACACTATTCTGGATTTCCACCTCGTTGACCGGTTCCGCGCTTTTGATATTTCTCACCACCCAATTATTTTTCTACACCACCATGCGCTACCTGCTGGACCTGATCCCTGCTCTTGCGCTTCTAGCTTTGATCGGCCTCTGGAGCGGATTCGACCTACTGAAAACCAAACCCGCGGCAAAATTTTCTTTTGCCATTCTAGGCTTCAGTCTTTGGGCGTATACTATTGCCGTGAGTGTTTTGTTGACATTCTCAAGTAATTTACCAAGGTTCAAAACATACAACCCTGAGTTGATTCAACAACTGATACAGATATTCAATAATTTTCTGAAATAAAAGGCGGCCACATGACAGATTTCCTTAACTTCCTCAACACAGCAGACTTTGACACACTGACCAAAATCCCGGGCATTACCCGCAACATTGCAGGCAACCTCGTCTCAGCCCGCCCATTTGACTCGGTGGAAGATTGCCTGAAAGTGAAAGGCATGGGCAAAACCCTGCTCGCGCGAGTGCAGTCCTTTGCTGAAACGGGGGAAAATGCTCCAGAAAACAGTGCCATGATTCCGGTTGAGGAAGAGGCGCCGCCTGCTTATATTGAGAAGAGCAAGCCTGCACAAGAATCTGTCGAAGAGCAGCCATCCTTCTTTTCGCGTTTGGGACAGGCGTTTCTCAATTTTATAAGAGCCTTGTTCAGATTGATCGCAATCGCGATCGTCATCGGCGGGATTGGCGCGGGGTTGTATTATGGCCTGCCGTTCTTGAACGACAAATTGATCGTGCCTGTCGAACGAAACACAGCGCGCATCTCGGAGCTTTCGCAGCAGGTTGAATCTTTGCAAACGCAGCTTGATGAAATGACCACCCGTGTGGACGCATTGGATAAGACCATCGCATCACACACAGCGATGATCGCGCAATTGGGCGAAATGCAAACGAGTCTCGAAAGCCAGTTTAATAACGGCAACGAAAAACTCGTGCAGGAATTACAGCGTGAAATAAAAATTACCCGCGCCGTTGAATTTTTATCGCGCGCACGATTGTATCTTTCACAAAGCAATTTTGGCCTCGCAAAAGTTGACGTGCAATCGGCACGTGATCTATTAGCAGAAGTGCAAATTGAAAACCCTGAATACAAAACAGATGGATTAAATCAAGTAATGACCCGCCTTGACCTGGCACTCGGCAACCTGCCCGCTTTCCCGGTCATCGCCGTGGGTGATGTGGACATTGCCCTGCAATTGCTAATGGACAGCCTGCCCGAAGGCGCAGCCGAATTAACAGCCACGCCCACACCGACTGTGATCTCCACATCCCTTGCGACCTTTACCCCTGAGGCGCTGGCGACATTTACTCCCACACCGTTTGACATGCCCACAGCCACGGCAACTCCGTAAACGCAGGAGTGAAGCCCAATAAGAAACTTCTGTATAATACATAGTTGGGCGCTAGGGCACAAGACACCTGTAAATCTAATTATGAAAACAAAATGGGAAACTCAAAACTTTCCGCAGTTTCGGCAATATTGGGACGGTTTAGTCAACATTTGATATGTTCAAGCCTAGTTCACTCCAGTTGCACTAATTGAAGCGGAACTTGAAATATTTTCCATTTTGCTTCCACAAATGACCCACTATTTAGATATTGGGCGGAACAAGTTGATTTTGGAATTCACGGCTTGTGAAGAAAGTTTCAAGGAAACTTGATTTTCGCGTTCAATTTATTTCTCAAGCTCAGCCCAGCTAAAACGAGGATTCTGGATTGAGTTTCAGGAAATCGACAAAGTAGCATATCCTCAAGTTTTTACCATCAACAATTCGATTACTTGTTAGTAAGCATCTTTCGACAATCAACAAACTTGAGGACATCCTTTTCAAAGATAGGTTTAAATTTCTGCAACCCAAGGGCGATTATTTTGATTGTAAAACTTTTGGGTAACTTGCGAGATTGGAGGTTGTGAGTATTGAAGCTTCATACTTTGTTCATTTAAAAAGTAGATGATAAACGCAATTTCGAGGAATATCTTTGAACATTTGGACAAGGATCCAGGATAATAACAAATCAGGTCATAGATTCAAGCTCTTGCAACAATGCGCCCGACGCTGGGCGCGCACCCGCGTGCGGATTTCAAGCGATTTACGCCTTTTCATTTTCTGTTTTCTGACATCTCCAGTCCCCGCCCCACCCACACGCGGGTAACGCAAACCGTTAAGCGTTCCCTTGCACAAAGAGACAAGCGTTAATGTCAAATCATCCAACAAACATACCAAAGAGGTAAGGACAATGGGTAAGAGAAATTATCTTATTGAGGGAGTCTCCGGCACGGGCAAAACCTCGGTGGCTGAAGAATTGCAGCGGCGCGGTTATCACGTCCTCCACGGTGACCGGGAGTTGAGATATTGGGGCAATCCAAAGACAGGGGAACCGGTAAATGAACCTGTCCATGAGAGCGAGAGGGACAGGGCCGTATGGCAACAGGAACATCACCTTTGGGATATAGACAAAGTTAAATCCGTGATCGCTGATCACAGCAAAGCAATCTCTTTCTTCTGCGGTGGTTCGAGGAATTTTTCAAAATTCATAGATTTATTGGACGGCGTTTTTGTTCTTGAGGTCGACGACCTTGACACATTGTATCGGCGGATTGATGAGCGCGTGGCACGAGACCCAACTGACTGGGGCGGAAAACCAGAGGAAAAAGAACTCATTGCGCGATTGCATCGAACGAAAGAAGACATACCCAGTGGCGGCATCGTCATAGATGCAACACAGCCGCTTGTCAGCGTCGTGGACGAAATCCTTCGCCATGTTCGAGCTTAGGGAGTCTTATGCAACTTAAAAACGCCTAACAAAGCATTCTCAGAAACCAAGTCATCATGAGCGCCCTGAACCGGTAATCAGACTCCTCGTTTCGTGCAGAATCATGCTAGATTTCAAACGCGATACTAAAATTCAGCGAAATTCCTGCATACAATTAAACGCAAACAAGGCGCCTTCACATGAGGGCGCCTTCATTTTTCCACACGCTCAAGCGCGCTCAATTTTTGGATGATATTTTTACCCGTGACGGGTATAATCTCATCAGTCATCATTTTTCAGGAGAATATTCAATGGCACAAAAAATAAAATTCGGCACAGATGGTTGGCGCGGAGTCATCGCAGAAGATTACACATTTGACAACGTGCGTCGTTGCGCGCAAGGCTTTGCAAATTACATGCTGGCGCAGGGCAAAAAGGGACAGTTCGTTGTGGTCGGCCATGACATGCGTTTCAGCAGTGAGCATTTCGCCGCGGCAACTGCGGAAGTGTTGGCCGGCAACGGCTTGAAGGTTTACCTAACTCAGGAAGCCACGCCCACACCCGTCATTGCCTATGCGGTTGTGGACAAGAAAGCTGCCGGCGCGATCAACATCACAGCCAGTCACAACCCACCCACCGACAACGGATTCAAAGTTCGTAATGATACGGGCGGCGCGATTGACCCCGAAGGGTTACAGCAGATCGAAGGCGGAATCCCTGATGACATCAAAGATGTGAAACGCAAAGATTACAAGGAAGCCGTCGCTGCTGGTGAGATCGTCAAATTCGACGCGGCCACGCCTTACATTGAACATTTGACCCGCGATGGCTTGATCGATCTTGCAGCCCATCAAAGACGCCGGCTTGACCGTGATGGTGGATACCATGTGGGGCAACGGCATGGGCTGGTTCCCACGTCTATTGGCAGGCGGAAAGACACGCGTGATCGAAATTCACAACGTACGCAATCCGTCCTTCCCTGAGATGAAACGCCCGGAGCCGATTCAACCCAATATTGATGTGGGCTTGAAAGCTACAGTTGACAACAAAGCTGACGTATTGCTCATCACCGATGGCGATGCAGATCGCTGTGGTATTGGAGATGAGAATGGCGAATTCATTAATCAATTGCGCGTGTTTGGTTTGCTCGCCTATTACATGCTCGAAGTGCGCGGCGAACGCGGCGATTGTGAAAGACCTTCTCCACCAATATGCTCAATAAACTTGGCGAACTCTATAACGTCCCTGTGCATGAGACAGGCGTGGGATTCAAATTTGTTGCACCCAAAATGACCGAGACCAACGCCCTGATCGGCGGCGAAGAATCCGGCGGCTATGCTTTCCGTGGCAATGTGCCTGAGCGCGATGGAATTCTGGCTGGTTTGTATATGCTTGATTTCATGGTCAAGACCGGTAAGAAACCCACTGAATTGCTCAAAGACTTATTCGAGAAAGTCGGCGGTGAATATTTCTACGACCGTATTGACAGCCCCTTCAGCGGCGATCACGAATCGCGCAAGAAGATCATCCGCGATAACTATCCTGCCACACTCGGCGGACTGAAAGTAACAGAAGTCGTCACCGTGGATGGTTTCCAGTTCAAGATGGAAGACGGCGGCTGGATGTTAATCCGCTTTTCTGGCACAGAGCCGATTCTGCGTGTGTATACCGAGACCCGTCACAAGGATAAGGTCAAGGCGATTTTGGAAGATGGTTTGAAGGTTGCAGGGATTAAGTAGAAGTTTCTGAGGCGGCTAAAGTCTCTGAAGTTTCTAAAGTTTTTGAGGTTTATAATGTGTTTGAGGTGTCGGGTGTCAAAATGTTATTTGATACCCGACACTATTAAAGATTAAGTTTTTGCCGCCCAAAATTAGGCGGCTTTTTCATCCTTTATCTTTCTTCTTTCATCTTTCATCTTTCTTATGAATCTCACCGACACCCATTGCCACCTTGACTATAACAAATTTGACTCTGATCGCGCAGAAGTGATCCAACGCGCAATTGATTCAGGGCTGATTCGGCTGCTCGTACCGGGACTCCATCACAGGTCCAGTAGAGATGCGGTTTTGTTGGCAGAGTCAAATCCCAGTGTGTATGCTGCGGTTGGGTTCCATCCCACTGATCTTGAGGAATTCTCCGAAGAGACTTTTCAACAGGTGAAGGAACTTGCGGTTCACCCGAAAGTGGTTGCAATTGGCGAGATCGGAATTGATTATTATTGGGTCAAGGAAAATGACAAACGCGCCTTTCAACGCGATGCGCTGAAACAACAATTGCAGTTTGCAAAAGAAATTAATAAGCCGGTCATTATTCACATGCGTGAAGAAAATGATGCGTGGGTCGGCGAGGCCTCGGTTGACTTGCTGAAAATTTTGGAAGAATGGCAAGGCAGTTTGCAAAATTCGCTCGCTGAAAGACCCGGCGTGCTTCATTCGTTTAACGGGAATCTTGAAACCGCGCAAAAAGCGTTAAATCTTAATTTTTACCTCGGAATTACCGGCCCTGTGACCTATAAAAACGCGGATGAAAAGCGCGAAATTATCAGACAACTGCCACTTGACAAAATTCTGATCGAAACCGATTCGCCTTTTCTCGCTCCCGTGCCGGTTCGTGGCAAAAGGAACGAACCTGCCTATGTTGGTCACATTGCTGATAAAATTGCAGAAATCCATTTAAAAAGCCCTGCAGAGATCGCCGCCATAACTGCCGCCAATGCGGCGCGGCTCTTTGCATGGGGAGACTGATTTGAGCACGGTAACTTTTCTCTCACCTGTACAAGAAGAAATAAAACTCGTTGAAGAACGAATGCGGATTCAGGCGGATGACACACATTCCGACCTGCGTGCCGCCCTTGAGCATTTACTCGCCGCTGGAGGCAAGCGCATCCGCCCTACCCTCGGCCTGCTCGTTGGAAACATGCTGGGTGCGCCCCTTGAGAAGCTCGTCACCCTCGGCGCAGCCGTGGAGCTTTTGCACACCGCCACACTCGTGCATGACGACCTGATCGACGGCTCCCTGCTTCGACGCGGCATGGCCACGTTGAACGCACGCTGGTCGCCGCCCGCCACCGTTTTGACCGGAGATTTTCTGTTCGCACGCGCTGCCAAACTCGCCGCCGAAACAGACAATCTGGCGTTGATGAAATTGTTCTCTGAAACACTCGCAACCATCGTCAACGGCGAATTGACTCAAATGTTCACCTCACGCGGGTTGATCAATCGCGATAACTACTACAAACGGATTTACGCGAAGACCGCATCCCTGTTCGAGATGACCTCACGCGCCGCATCCATGGTCAGCCCGGCGAACGAAGCAACCATTGAAGCCATGCGTGATTTTGGATATCAGATCGGTATGGCCTTTCAGATCGTGGATGATATTCTGGACTTCACCGGCGATCAGGCCACAGTCGGCAAACCGCTCGGGTCGGACCTGTTGAATGGTCTGGTGACTCTGCCGGCCATTTACTACGCTGAGGGCAACCCCGAAGACGAAGATGTACTGTCCCTGCCCAACGGCGGCTGGACCAACAACGAAAACATGACGCGCCTCGTGGATAATATCCGCGCAAGCAATGCCACCCAAAAAGCCATGCTCGAAGCCGAACAGCACGTTGACCGCGCACTGGCAAGACTTGATTCCATGGAATCCTGCGCCGAACGCGAAGCGCTGGAAAACCTCGCCAAATATATTGTGGATCGAAAAGTATAGGATAGTTGAGTAGTTGGGTAGTTCAATAGTTATTAGTTCACTTCCCACTTTTTACTTCTTACTTATTCCTTCTTTTCATCCTTCATCCTTAATCACTCATCCTTTCCCCCCTATGCCTAGCTCACGCAAACCCTTCCGTTTAAATGTTGGCTTCATTGTTCATGAAGAAATCGGCCGTGCCCATGATTTCCCGTTTCAGTTTGAGAAAATCTCTCTTGGAGATGATCTTGAATTATATAACTTTGACGGCATCATCAATGTCGGCAAGACGCCGCAAGGACTGGTGGTACAGGCGGATTTTTCAGCCGAGACCCGCTTAACCTGTTCCCGCTGTCTGACAGATTTCGACTATGAACTCGATTGGTCCTTCACTGAGTTGTACGCCTTCGACCAGCGCTCTGAAACAGAATCAGGGTTGATCCTGCCGGATGATGCTCACATTGAACTCGCCACACTCCTGCGCGAATTTGCCCTGCTCGAAATCCCGATCAGCCCGATCTGCAAACCCGATTGTCAGGGATTGTGCATTGACTGCGGACAGAACCTAAATGAAAAAGACTGCGGGCACGGCAGCGAAGATGACAACTCGCCATTTGCCAAACTCAAAGATTTATTGAAATGACCTCCTCGACCAAAAGAACTCTGGGAATTTTGTTTTCCTTTGCCTTACTTGGCGTTGTATTTTATTTGCGCGCCGCAAAAAACCTGAGTACGCAGGATTACCATAACTCTAATTTTTTCACTTTTTGGGTTTCCGGCCGTTTGATCGTAACAGGCGGGAATCCGTACGACGAAGCACAATATTCCGCCACCTACGAAACCTACGGCTCCACCTGGATGCCGAACAAAATTTTCCACTATCCTTTGCCGTTGGCACTTTTCATGGCGCCGCTCGGTCTTTTCTCTTTGAAAAATGGATATATCCTCTGGCAGATTATTTCGCAATTGATCGTTGCCATCACCTTATTCGTTTTTCTGGAACGCTGGAAAGACTCAACCCGGCAATGGCTTTTTATTCCGGCTGCGATCCTTCTCTTATATTTCGGGCCGGTCTTTTTGACCATTCAGATCGGCTCTGTGGGTGCGCTGACCCTGCTTATTCTGCTGGGAGCCATACTTGCACTGGAAAAAGATAAGTCTCTACTGGCCGGGATTTTACTTTCACTGACCATGCTCAAACCATCACAGGGCATCACCATTCTATTTTTAATCGGGATATGGTTTCTGTCGCATCGAAACTGGAAGGCGATTGCAGGAGTTGCACTGGGCGGAGTTCTGATCCTCATCGTGGGATTAATTCAAGACCCGCAATGGATATTCAAATTTCTGGATGTGAGCCAGTCTCTTGTAGACCGGACTCAAGGAGTCCACTCGAATGTCTGGTCGTTTGCGTATCTGACTTGCGGAGGCTTGTCCCGCTGCTCGACGCTGCTCGGCGCGACAGGCAGTTTGACTCTGCTCGGACTGGGCGGATTCTTCCTGTGGAAAAATCAGGCTCAATTGTCAACGTGGGATGCGTTTAATATCATTATTCCGCTTGGGTTTGTGAGTACGGTTTATTTGTGGGCGTATGACCAGATTCTGTATGTCATTCCGATTGCCTGGATCATTGGAACACTTGCAGAAAAAACAAAGGGATATATCCGCGCTTTTGTTTTTTTGATCTCCCTGGTTGTGTTTTCGTTTTACGCGCTTTTGCAGCAAGCCATAACCGCGAAAGACCTGTGGAGCTTGGGAACAACGATCATCGTGCTGGGTATGGTTTTGTGGCTGATTAATTTGAAACAAAGAAAACCAATGCAACTCTCAAGATAAAAAATATCCCATCAAAAAATGATGGGATATTTTTTATTTTAAACAATGGAATAGATGCTTATTTTAGTAATTGGGAGATGTATTCCTGCAAACGCGCGGATTCCTTTTCGATCTGCTCAACAAGCAAGGACGCATCTGCCATGTTTTCATCTTTGCCGCACGTTTCGAGTCTTAAGGCGAGAGCAGCCAGGGGATTCGCATTAAAGCTCATCGACAAACCCTTAAGGTTATGAGCAAGCCTGCTGAGTGTACTAATATCACCAGCGCTTAAAGCTGATCTGATCTCTGTCATACGAGCAGGTAAATGATCTTTAAATTCCTGACACATCTCCATCATAAAGGCTCGATCTCCATCAAAGCGAAACAGCGCGGTTTCGAGGTCGGCAGGTAAGGTTTCAGGGGAGAAATCTGTTTGGAAAACAGGAGCAGGCTCAAACGTCTGGGAAGAAGCGGGGGATGAAAATTCTTCAGCCCAATCCTCGGCAAAGCCGTTTGTCAAATTCTGCTTTCCGGCAGAGGAGTCATCCCGCATATTTCTGACAGCGTTTTCTTTTTTGGAAAAAGAGTTTTGAGTCCAGCGGTCCAGAACATTCAACAATACCCTCGGCTCCAACGGTTTGGAAATGTAATCGTCCATGCCTGATTCGAGACAGCGTTCACGGTCACGCGGCATGGCGTGCGCGGTCATCGCGATGATCGGGATATGCCGGTCAGTTCCCTGCTCCCATGCGCGAATCTGACGGGTGGCTTCGAGACCATCCATGTCTGGCATTTGAACATCCATCAGCACGGCGCTATATGGATTGGCCTGCACTTTTTCAAGAGCCAGCATTCCTGTATCCACTGCATCAATGGAGTAGCCCGCTTTTTGCAATAAAACTATTGCCAGTTTTTGATTAATGGGATTATCTTCAGCCAGCAAAAGACGAAGTCCCAGTTTTCGTTTTTCTGAAAGTTGATGGCGTGTGATAAGACCCGGCGCTGAATCCTGTGTGCGGCTCAAGACAGCCACCACGGCGTCAAAAAGCATTTGTTGTTTAACAGGTTTAAGCAGATAGCCGGAACAGCCCAGCGCCTCAAGACGAATAGCATCTCCGCGTTGACCCATTGAGGTAAGAACAATGATCTTCACGTCTTTTACTGAAGGGTCGCTTTTAATGGCGCGCGCGGTTTGCTCTCCATCCATGCCGGGCATTTGCATATCAAGCAGAACAATATGATATGGGTCGCCGGCGCGATGTTCATTGCGAAGACTCTCCAGTGCTTTTGCGCCGCTTGAAACAGAATCTACACGCGAGCCGAGCGCCTCGACATTTTTTGTCAATACCATGCGATTGGTTTGGTTATCGTCTACAACGAGCACGCGTGCCTGAAAGAGGTTGACCGGTCCCAATGTCAATGGAGCGGTGGTGCCGCGTTTTTCAGGAGGTTGTTTCCCAAACTTTAGATCAAACCAAAAAGTTGTTCCAACACCCGGTTTGCTCTCCAACCCGATCGTACCGCCCATAATCTCAACCAATTGCTTGGAGATCGTGAGACCCAGCCCCGTTCCGCCGTATGTGCGTGTGGTGGATCCATCGGCTTGTGTAAAACGTTCAAATACCGCAGCCTGACGTTCATAAGGAATTCCCACACCTGTATCCTGCACCGAAAAGTGGACGGTCACATAGTCATCCTTCTGATCAAGCGGTTCAGCGCGGATGACAATTTCTCCTTGATGGGTAAACTTGATGGCGTTGCCGACCAGGTTAACCAGTATTTGCCTTAATCGGCCAGGGTCGCCGCGCAAATTAGTTGTCAAATCCGGATCCACCAGACAGGCCATCTCAAGCCCTTTATCCTGCGCACGTTTGGCAAGTGTATATGCCACATCTTCAACCGCATTCCGCAAACTGAAGTTGATGGCTTCCAGATCCAGTTTGCCCGCTTCGATCTTGGAAAAATCGAGAATATCATTAAGCAAGGACAAAAGCGCCTCTGCACTATGAAGCGACGTTTGTAAATAATCATTTTGTTCAGAAGTGAGCTGCGTATCGAGAGCCAGTTCAAGCATGCCCATCACGCCATTCATCGGCGTACGAATCTCGTGGCTCATGTTGGCAAGGAATTCACTTTTGGCGCGATTGGCCTGCTCCGCTTCATGACGCGCCTGCTCCAACTCGGTAATGTCATGATACAGGGCAAGCCCGCCCAATCTTTCTCCGGCAACAATAATGGGCACACCCGATAATTCAACATCCACGAGAGTCCCATCCTTGCGGCGGCGCTTGACGATTCCATGGATGGCGCCCGCCATAATTTCCTGTGAATACCGCGCAGCTTCCACCAGTGTATCCTGCGTTGTGATCAACGAATCCAAAACGATGCCGATCACTTCGTCACTTGTATATCCGTATAATTTTTCAAAAGCCGGATTAACAGAGACGATCTTTTCATCCGGATCCATCACAACAATCGCAACCGGACTGTTGCTAACCAAAGACTCAAAGTATTGTTTCTGGCGCAAGGTTTCCAATTCGGTGCGTTTGCGTCCGGTAATGTCACGCGCCACCCAAACCACTGTATCATTCTGCATGGGCGAGATCGTTCCGGAAAACCAAACCAATTGGCCATTGATCATCAGAGAATATTCCACCTGCAAAATTTCATGCGACTCCAAAACGAATTGGATTTTCTGCATTAATAATTCAGCCTCTTCTTTGGGAAATACATCTTCCAATGTTTTTCCGATCAATGCTTCGGGCGGGCTGATCAATAAATCCGGGCGGGTTGGCGCAATGCTGACGTATTTCCCGTTCCGGTCATAAACAATGACCACGTCACTCATTGCGGCAAAAAGGGCGCGCATTTGCGCTTCAGACGCGCTGAGCGCCTCCACAGCCTGTTTGCGGGCTGTAATATCCTCTTTAACAGCCAGGAAGTGTGTGATTGTCCCCTCTTCGTTAAAGATGGGCGAGATCGTGGCCGACTCCCAATATAAATCTCCATTTTTCTTCTTGTTATGAAACTCGCCGCGCCATTCTCCGCCAGCCAGGATCGTGTCCCACAAACGTTTATATTCTTCAGGTGAAGTATGCCCCGATTTCAAAACACGCGGATTTTGTCCAATGGCTTCTTCAAGTGAATAACCGGTCGTCTCTTGAAATTTCCGATTGGCATACTCAATGATGCCATTCAGGTCTGAGATCACAATCGTGGAAGCACTCTGCTCCACCGCGCGCGAAAGTTTTCGCAATTGTTCATTCGCCAGTTTGCGCTCTGTAATATCGTGCATAACGCACACGACATTTTCAGACATCCCTTCCATTTTCACCGGATAGATCGCCATATCATAAACACGCCCCCACCATGAAAATTCACTGCCCTGGTAATTACTCTTTCCCAAATCTTTTGACTGGCCCTCTCCCAAAACATCCGTGAGACGTCTGCCGATCACTTTTATAAAAGGTAAATTAATTCTATCAAGCGCAGCATGATTACAACGGGTAATATTTCCATCCCTATCCGTAATAAAGATCGGGTCTGAAAGCACATCAAACGTGGTTTCCCATTCTTTTTGCTTTGTGAAATAATGAAATATAAACTACGCTGCAACCCCACCAAGCCAAACAAAACTCCAAACCCAAATGGAGCCAGGTCCAAAAGAAAGAAAATATAATGGTTCACATGCAAATAAAAATATGACCACACAGTAAATGGCAAATTCTGCCTTTGCATTTCAAGCCATAAACCGGTGAACAGAAACAACATCCCGACAAAGACCCCCAAAATTGCAAACAAATACATCGTACGGTTTTTATACCAGACCATGGATGCCTCCAAAGACATTTAACTTTCCAACATAAAGTTTAGCATATACAGCCTGTTAAATTACTTGCAGTCTAATAACGCTTCCTGACCTTGAAATAGCTCTGTCTGGAATTTTGGGAAGGGCTTGCAACCCTGCGCAGGACATAGTAAACTACTGACTATGAAATACAAACCTGCTTACCCAATGGTGGCAATGACCATGGCCATGCGCAGTATGATGCGAATGGAAATGTTCTGCCGCGCCAATTGGAAAGCACGTTAGGTTTACACACCTGAACGAAAACGGGCTGTCCATCACACGGACAGCCTTTTTGTTTATAAAAGCCGATATTCCAGTATCGAAACCCTATTATTGAAAAACGGAGTTCCACCATGTCCGAAAACATATTAATCGCAGTTGCCTGGCCGTATGCCAATGCTGAAATTCACGTCGGAAACCTGACCGGCTCTCACCTCCCGGTGACATCGCCGCACGTTATCACCGCCTTAAGGGGAACAAGGTGCTGATGATCACCGGCACCGACTCACACGGTACGCCCGTCACCATGAGCGCGGATAAACTCGGCAAGCCGGTTGAGGAAGTGTACAAGTCTTATCATGAAGGCTTTATTGATCTGTTCAAACAGATCGGCATTTCGTATGACCTGTACACAACCACGCACAGCGAAAATCATTTCAAGGTTTCGCAAAGTATCTTTTTGGCCTTACAGAAAAATGGCTTCTTGTTCAAGAAGACAGAGCCGCAATGGTTCTCGCCCGGATTGAACCGCTTCCTGCCTGACCGCTACATCGAAGGGACTTGTTACATCTGCGGCACCGACGGCGCCCGCTCCGATCAATGCGATGCCTGCGGAAATGTGCTCGACCCGACCAAACTGGTCAACCCGAAATCAAAAGTTGAGGGCGATACATCCTCACCTGAATTACGCGACACTGAACATTTCTTCATTGATCTTTCGAAACTAGAACCTGATGTCATCAAATATTTACAGGATCGTTCCAGCTATATGCGCGAAACGGTTCTGGGCGAATCCTTGAAGAAAATCGAAGCGGAAGGACTTAAGCCGCGCGCCATCACCCGTGACCTTGATTGGGGCATTCCCGTTCCGGTCAGCGAGGCGGGTTGGGAAACGAAAAAACTCTACGTGTGGTTCGAGGCAGTGATCGGCTACCTCTCCGCTCCAATTGAGTGGAGTCAGGTATCAGGTCAGAAAGATGCGTGGCGCGAGTGGTGGATCAATCCACAGGCGAAACAATTCCACTTTATTGGCAAGGATAATATCTTCTTCCATACTTCGTTGTGGCCCGCTGAGTTGATGGGCGTTGGGAGCACGTTCATGGAATTCTTCGCGCCCGAAGAAGAAGGCGGAAAGTTGATCCTGCCTTATGATGTGCCCGCCAATCAATTTATGAATCTCGAAGGCAAGAAGATCAGCGGTTCACGCGGATGGGCGGTCTGGGGACGTGATGCGTTGACCCGCTTCGACCCTGACGCGATCCGCTATTACCTGACCGTCAACATGCCCGAAAGCAAGGACAGCGATTGGGATTGGAAAGAGTTCGTGGCACGCAATAACAACGAACTGGTGGCGACGTGGGGCAATCTCGCGAATCGCGTACTGGCGTTTTGTTATAAGAATTGGGATGGGCAAGTGCCGTCATTTGGAACGGGCGGGGACGAGCCACCGCCCCTACGCCCCGCGGACCTGGAACTGCTTGCCACCATTGAAAATGGATTCAACACTGTGGGCGCGGAACTCGATGCGGTGCGTCTGCGCTCTGCGTTAGGCGAAGCGATGAAACTTGCCACAGTGGTCAATCAATACCTCGATGTCAACGCGCCGTGGTCTGCCATCAAAGTGGACAAGGACGGCGCATCAAAAACAATTTATACTGCGCTCAAAGCCATTGATTCGCTCAAGGTGATGTTCGCTCCGTTCCTGCCGTTCACCTGCGAAAAATTGCACGGCTTCTTCAATTACGAAACTCCGCTCTTCGGCGAGCAATATACCGAGACGGTCAAAGACTCACTCGGCGAGCATACGGTGTTGAGATATAAACCCGTTGAAGGCTTGCAGTGGAAACCCAGCGAATTGAAACCAGGTGCGAAGTTGAATCAACCGGGTCCGCTGTTTAAGAAGTTGGAAGAGATCGTTTCCATGGAAGAACGAGCGAGATTAGGAAAATAAATCAAAAAATCGGATGTCGAGATGACATCCGATTTTGTTTAAGACCGTAGTAGGGGCAGGCCTTGTGCCTGCCCCTTGTTTTCGGAGATGTCCATTCAAGGGCGGCCATAAAGGCCGCCCCTACGTGATCATATTTTTTTGAATTTCGGGTTTTCTTCATCCTCATCCCAATCAGCAGGATTGGATTGAATGTAATCGCGGATGCGCTCCAAATCGGCTTCATCACGAACAATGTGCTCATAATAATTTCTTTGCCAAAGACGCTTATAAAATCGCGGCCATTTTTTATTATCCACACCGAGGATGTATTCATGGGTGGTGATGGATTTGAACGCCCCAACAATGTCACCCAATGTAGGGGCAGGCCTTGTGTCTGCCTTATTTTCGGAGATATTCGTGTCAAGGGCGGCCATAAAGGCCGCCCCTACGACAATAATCCCGTGGAAATGATTGGGCATGGTTTGATACACATCCAATTCAACATTGGAAAATCTTTCGAGCAGGGCATTCCATTGTCCTTCGATCATCTTCCCTGCATCATTTAATTTCATTTCGTAATTGACAATTTTTCCAAAAAGGCATTCCCGATTCTGTACATTAATCGTGACGTAATACGCCCCAGCCTGGGAATAATCATAATCCTTCAAGCGAATTGATCGGCGGTGATGTTTTTGCGGGTCAAATTTCATTTGCAGTTTCCCCGAATATAAGATGATCATCAAATTATACGGCAAGATTTACGTAAATTTTACATCGCAATAACAACTCATACATCGTCCGATTTTATAATCACTAAAAAATAAACTGGAGAATATGATGCACAAAATTTCAAAAATACTGTCCATTTTACTGGTTACATTTTTATTTCTGACCAGCGCCTGCAAAGCCAATATTTCACGCAACAATGACGGCTCGTTCACCGTGGAGACGACCGTCACCCAGCAGGAATTACAGGAAGCGATCAGCGCTGCGATCGCAGATCCGCTGGTGCAGGATTTACAGGTTACTCTTCAATCAGGATATGTATCGGTCATCGGAACCCGTCAACGACTGAATGACGCAAGCAAAACAGATGCATTAAGTTTTCGCCTTGACTTAAGTGTCAGCAACGGCCAATTGATCGCCTCGGTTTCAGATGCTCAAATTGACAACACTCCGCTCGATCAGGCACGCGTGGACAATTGGAATCAAACCATCGCAAACCGCCTGTCAAAGATCGGGCAAAGGAATGAAAATAGCACACTGCAATCCATTAGTGTCACCCCTGAAATTGTCACGATGACCTGGAATGTAGTCAGACAATAGGCCTCTTGCATAAGCAAGTCGGTATAAATCAATTTGTGTCTTCGAGATTATCCTGTAAGTTATCGTAAGAAAAACGGCGGTTGATCTTTATACCGTCGCTTTTCTTCGGTCTGGGATCAGGAATAACAAAAAGCCAAACAACCTCAGACCGGAGCTCACCCACAATGCGCCGCCGAGACCGATATGATCCGCGAGCCAGGTGCCGATCAACGGGGCGGCAATGGCCGAAAGATATTGCATGGACTGTGCCAACGAGACGAAGGTCGCGCCATATTCCGGTGGAACTGTTTTCATCAATTCATCGAAGAAGACCAGATCAAGCCCCGCCTGGAAGAGTCCCGCAATGGCGGCGTAAAGAATGATGAGCGGCACTTGCGGAGTGGCGGCAGTCAGCGCGGGATAGAAGATCATGCCGAAGGTGGTGGCAAGCAGCACGAAGCGTCCGCCGTATTTGCGGGATGACCAGGGCCAGAGAAAGTATCCTGCGAGCATGACAATCGTCATCGCCATGGTGATCGTGCCGATCTGCGAGTCAGTCGCTTTCACTTCACGCACAAGAAACAAGGGCATGATGGGCGCACTTAACGTAATGGCGGAATAGTAAACGAATTTTTTTGTGGCGAAGGAAACAAAAGCTGGTTCGCGGCGAATTAGGGAGAAATAATTTCGGACTGAATCAAATGCCGATGAGGATGGAGCAAGCATGGGCGGAGTCTGATCCGGGAGTTTAATCTGCTTTGAAAAATAATAGCTGATCAATCCGCCAATGGATAATCCGAAAAACATCATTTCATAATTACGCGGGAATTCAATCAGGTCGATCATGCGCGTGACGAAAAAAGTCATCACCACACTGGTCAACCCGAAGATCGCCCAGCGGCGGCTGAGCAAGGCATAGCGTCCTTCCGGGCCTGCAACTGCGTTCATTACTACCGAGAAGGCAACGGCCAGCGCGGTTTGCGGAAGTGTAGCGAAAGCCCAAATGGCAAGCGTGGCAATCACTGCGTACTCTTTGGAAAGGATGAATGTGAGCAGACCGGTTAATGCATAACACGAGATGACCAGCAGACGCGAAAGGCTGTACCACGGCACAATATTTTTACGCGTTTGTAAAAATCGTCCAACGACAAGCGCAAGGATCAAGCCGGTAATGCCCGGCATGGATGTAAGCAAACCTACTTGAAAATTGCTTGCACCGAGACGGGTAAGAAAAACCGGAAGGAAAGGCGCGGCAACATTTGAAATACTGACGCCAACGGCATCAATTTGCACGTAACGAAAATTATGTTTTTGAATTTCCTGTGACTCGGGCGTGTTTATCATAAGAGGTTGGCAGTGAAAAAGAATTATAACGCTCAATGAAAATAGTAAAATACAGACATGATCAATATCCTCCCCATTCAACCACACCAAATCACAGAAGCCAAGTATCTGATCTCTGCCGTTGCGCAGCGCATCTTTGTGCCGGAAAAAACGGTACAGGAGTTTTATGATATTCTTGAAGAAGAAGGCGAACTGCGTGACATGGATCATTTCGAGCAAGCTTACGTAAAAAATCGCGGATTGCTTTTGGTTGTAATGGATGACGATCAATTAATCGGCACAGGCGGAATAAAAAAACTTGAAGAGAAAATCGCCGAGCTAAAACGCATCTGGCTGCTCGAAGAATATCACGGGCAAAAGATCGGTTATCAAGTGGTGATGCATTTATTGAATTTCGCGCGTACACAAGGCTATGAAAAAGTCCGTTTGCAAACCGGAGAACAGCAGGAACGAGCCGTTCGTTTTTATACGCAGCTGGGTTTTTATCCAATTCCCAGCTATCAGGAAAGCATGGATAACATTTCGATGGAACTGAATCTTTAAATTTACGGGAACTTAAATCGAATGGGATCGTCTCAATCATAGGAGAAAATTATGAAATCACCCGCATTCAAATTATTTGCATCTGTCATCACATTCAGCATGATGCTCGGCGCCTGTTCACCTTCGGCATCGTTGAATATGGCCGAATCAAACAAAAGCCGCAAAACAAATCTGACAATTGCCGGAGACGATCTCATCACACTCGTGGATGGGAATAACGCCTTCGCGCTGGATATTTATAACGCGCTTCACTCCGAAAGCGGAAACTTGATCCTGTCTCCGTATAGCATTTCCCTCGCTCTGGCAATGACGTATGCCGGCGCGCGCGGCGAAACCGAATCTCAAATGGCACAGGTTTTACACTTCGCGCCGCAGGAACAACTGCATCCGGCATTGAATATGCTTGATCTCGCGTTGCAAAAAGAATCCATTCAAATGGATCAGACACAGGAACCGTTAAAACTCAAGATTGCGAATGCTGTCTGGGCCGAACAGACCACCCCCTTCCAAACAGATTTTCTGGATGTCATCGCGGTCAATTATGGCGCGGGAATCCATCTTGCAGATTTTATTAATCAAGCAGAATCTGCGCGTGTGACCATTAATAACTGGGTCAGCGGCCAAACCGAAGACAGGATCAACGACCTGCTTCCCAAAGACTCGGTCGGCGTCAATACGCGCATGGTGCTGGTCAACGCCATTTATTTCAAAGCAGACTGGCTGACTCAATTTGACGCGAACTTAACCAACGATATGCCCTTCTATTTAACAGACGGCTCGGAAGTCACTGCAAAAATGATGCAAAAAGAAATGTCCGGCGTCCCATATATGCAAGGACAGGGCTATCAAGCTGTGGAACTCGCCTATGCCGGTGAAACCGCCGCCATGGATATTTTCATCCCTGATGCCGGAAATTTTGAAACCTTTGAGACTGCCTTCAATCAGGAAACCCTGAATGAAACCCTGAATGAAATGCAGCCTGTTTCGATTGCGCTCGGAATGCCAAAATTTGAATTCAGCAAAGACTTTGGCGTATCAGACGCGCTCAAGCAATTGGGCATAAGCGACGCCTTTGACAGCGCCCGCGCCGATTTCTCTGGCATGACCGGCAACAAAGAGTTATACATCGGCAATGTCATTCACAAAGCCTTCGTGGCCGTGAATGAGGAAGGCACAGAAGCTGCCGCCGCAACTGCCGTCATCATGGAAGGCAGAAGCGCGCCAAGATATGATGTCTTATTACAAATTGACCGCCCCTTCATTTTCGTGATCCGCGACACGGTCAATGGGCAGATCTTATTTATCGGGCGCGTATTAAATCCTGTGGAGTAATTTTTTAGAGGGGCGGGAGAATCCCGCCCCTCTAAAATTTATTTAATTTGATTCAACCACTCAGGCAACTGACGGAATAATTCACGCATCACGGTCTTTGTCCGCTCATGGAATAGCTCAAGATTCCCATAAGCTTCTCCCCCATCACCACCTACCAGATCACTTACCGCACGCAAAATTAATACGCGCGTGTTATTTTTTTGCGCCACCCATGCAATTGCCCCCGATTCCCAATCAGCGGCAACGGCGTCATATTTTTCGATCAGCATGGGGATATCTTCCACGATAATGTCACGATCAGCCGAAACCAAAAGGCCGCGGACGGCAGGCAATTGCTCATGATTGATCCACGAGAGATCAATATCCGTTGCATAGTATTCAACCGCCTCTGCACCGTCTCCCATCTGCTCAATGATGTCGTAGACCAAAGTCCGCTCAACGAGAATGATCGTCCCAGTTTCAATGCGGCCTGCAAATCCGCCGCAGGTTCCCAAATTCACCAGGAGATCAGGGTTGAAATGATCGATCACATATTGCGCAGTGGCCGCCGCAGAAATTTTTCCCCATCCGCCATGAAACAATGTTACCCGTTGAACGTTCAATGTTATTTCTGCAAATTCACCATAGGGTGAAACTTGAATTTCAAGAGTTGGATACAGTTCCTTCACCACACGCCATTCGGCATTGGCTGAAATGATAATAACCGTGTTCATGCAAGTTTCCCCTCAAGATAATCAATAACAAATTGAAGCGCAGCCTCGGACGAATGTTGTTTATTGTATACGCGGTTACCCTCCCAAATAAAGTGACGCGCCCATTCCCCGGTATTGGTAGCCAGTCCCAGCCAGGTGGAGCCAACAGGCTTATCTGGTGTGCCGCCGGATGGACCTGCGATCCCGCTCACAGATACACCAATATCCGTGCCGAGTAATTTACGCGCGCCACGCGCCATTTCCAGCACAGTTTCCTCACTCACAGCGCCATGCGCGTTGAGCGTGTCCCATGAAACACCGAGCAGCTTAACCTTTGCCTCATAAGCATAAGCCACCACACCGCCCGGAAAGAACTCCGAAGAGCCTGAAACATTTGTGATCCGATCTGAAACCAAGCCGCCGGTGCATGATTCAGCGGTGGCAAGTGTCATACCACGTACATGCATATATTCGCGCAATATTTCTTCAAGCATGATTGTCATTAAAGTCTCCTTGCAATTCGTTGCATTATACTATCGGGTATAATTTGCAAATGTCAAATTGGAATGGAAAAACTCTGGGAAAAGTCAAAATCGGTGAGTTGATCGCGCGCGGCGGCATGGCCGAAGTCTATCTCGGCGAGCATACAACGCTTAATCGCAAAGTTGCCGTAAAAATTATGCGCGACCATGTAGATTCTGACCCGGAAAACCATATCCGCTTTGAACGTGAAGCGCGGGTTGTTGCGGGGCTTCGTCACCCAAATATCATCCAGGTATTCGATTATGAACTGGTGGACGGGCAGCCCTGTCTGATCATGGAATTGGTATCAGGCGCATCGCTTGGAAATTATTTAAAAGCCCTGCACAAACGTGAAGAAAAACTCCCCCTGAATACCATTGCTCACATTCTATCTTTGCTCGCATCTGCCATTGATTACGCCCATCAACAAAATATTATTCATCGGGATATAAAACCCGCCAATGTGCTGCTGCGTTCAGCAAGCGGACCTGTCAAACTCGATCAACCTTTACCAGCGGATGTGGAACCGATTCTGACTGACTTTGGGCTGGTTCGCCTACTTGATACATCCATCCAAACCTCAACAGGGACCGTCTCCGGCACGCCATCCTATATGAGTCCCGAACAGGCTCGCGGCGACAAAGTGGATGCCAAAACAGATATCTACTCCCTGGGTGTGATGCTCTACGAAATGCTGGCCGGCACCGTGCCCTTTGAAGCGGAATCATCCTTCGGCATCTTGATGAAACACCTAAACGATCCCCCGCCGCCCATTTCCGGGATTTCATCTGATCTGCAAGCGATTATCAACCGAGCACTTGCAAAAGACTCCAAAGTCCGTTATTCATCTGCAAAAGAAATGGCCGATGAATTTATTGCAGTATTCAACGGACAGACAATATCTGCACATACCTCAAATCTGGCAAAACTATCACAAAAGAACAATTCCAAAGCAAAACAAACAGGACAGCTATCATGGATCGGGATCGGAATTGGCGCACTGGTTTTAAGTATATTGGGCTTCGCCGCGTTCCGTTTCTGGATCTCACCCGCATTAAATAATAATCAGCCTGTCGGCCGCGTTTCATATCTCGATCAAAATGGATTGATGGATAAAGCAACCATTATGATCTCTGATCTCCCTGCGCCAAAAGCCGGCACGCATTACGAAGTATGGTATCTCGCACAAGGCGGAGAGAGACGCCGCAATGTCGGTGTTATCGAAATCGACAAAAATAATCAGGGACAGTTGATCTTTACTGATCCAAATCAGGAAAATATTCTGGCGTTGTTTGACCAGCTTGAAGTTACGGTTGAACCGGATAATGATCCCAACCCGACTGAATCTTCAGGCGAGGTCGTGGCATCCTCCATATTTCCTCCGCTTGCATTAATCCATGTGCGGCACGTGCTTGTGTCTTTTCACGACGCACCGGAAGGCATCGCTCTGATTCAAGGACTATGGGGTTCGGTGGATACGTTATACGGAACCACCGATGAATTACAAAATGCATTTATAAACAATGATGAAAAACTTTTTCGCAGCCGGAATGAAGAGATCATCAATCTGATCACAGGAAGTGCGAACAAAGACCTTTATCGCGATTGGAATGAGAATGGCACGATTGACGATTCCAGCGATGGATTTGGTCTGCTCCACAACGGTCAACCGGGATACGCAGATCAGGGCTATATTAAACAGACAATCTCACACGCAAACTTTGCGGCGCAATCTGCTGATGCTACCGAAAGTATAAAAATTCATAGCGCGCATGTGGTTATTTGCGGAGAGAATATGACGGGCTGGTCTGAGCAATTGCTTGAAAAAGCCTTGCAGCTGCAAGAGATGCCCTTTGGCGCTGATATGCAGCCGGTCATTGCTGAAATAATAATACTCTCCAACCAAATAGTTTCCGGGGTCGACTCTAATGGGAACGAACTGATCGAGCCGGTTCTTGGCGAAGGCGGCGCCACCACCGCCTACGAACATGCCTATTACATGGCTGAAATGCCGCTCCTGCCGGGCATACATCGCATCCCACCGCCTGCGGTGCCAGGCAAGTAAATAGATTTGACCTCTTGCATAAGTAAAGCGTTGTAGACCACAAAGTCACAAAGACACTAAGTCACTAAGTTTTTCCTTTGAGTCTTCGAGACTTTGTGCCTTTGTGGTAAAAAATGGACTTATGCAAGGGGTCTATTATAAAAATACATCCCGCTTGTACAAGCGGGATGTATTTTTATTGGCAGAAATTAATAATTTACGGAGCAAAACCCTGAAGTCCCTGAGTATACCCAATGTATGCACCGTAGGCGGCATTTCCGCAGCCCAGCAGCAGGCTAAGCCCGCACAATGCAATACCGATGATGGCTAATGTTTTTTGAGACGGGTCCTTCAATCCCATAACGCCAAGAACGAGTCCCACAAAAGCAAGGGGAATGCCGCAGATCGGCAAAAACCACGCGCATAAATTAATCACTCCCAATACAAGCGAAGCGATTGCCATGATCTTTTCATTTCCACCACCGGATTTGACAGATTGGTTTGATACAGGATTATTTGAGTACGAGGGTTCCATTATAGATATCTCCTTTAAGATTGGTTTAAATACATTGTAAATTCAAAATAAAAAAAGTCAAACAGGACATTGGGGGCATAACGCCTGATTACAGCGCCGTTTGAAGGCTTTGATTAATCTCGCTAAACATATCTCCGGCGGTTGGCCCCAGGATCATCAAAACACCTGTGATCAATACAAGAACGCATTCTCCCTTGAATTTTTATTAAAAAAGTCAGAATTGAAAAAGTCAACAGGAAATCGGGAGTGGATTATTTTGGTTGCCGCCTGTAAATTATTCCTGCAGTTTTCTAATTTATAATAGCCGCCGATGAACATCTCTGAGAAACTACAGGGCATTCTTGCCACGCTACCTGCCAAGCCGGGCTGTTATATCTATCGCAATGCCGAAGGGACGATCATTTACGTCGGCAAGGCCATCAGCTTGAAGAATCGCGTGCGCTCTTATTTCCACTCGGATTCGAGTCACGATGCGAAGACACGCCGCCTGGTGCGCGACATTGTGGATATCGAATGGATCGTGGTCGGCTCGGAACTTGAGGCGTTAATTCTTGAGATGAACCTGATCAAGAAGCATCGCCCAAAATACAACATCCGCCTCAAGGACGACAAGCGCTATCCATACATCAAAGTGCATTGGGGCGAGGCATTTCCACGGGTGACGGTCACCCGCCAAATGGATGAGGACGGCTCGCGTTATTTTGGTCCATACACATCGGCCTGGGCGGTCTATCAGACTTTGGAAGCGCTGCGCCGCATCTTCCCCTACCTGACCTGCGACCGTGAAATTACCGGTCTCGACAAACGCGCGTGTCTTTACTTTGACATCAAGCTGTGTACGGCCCCCTGTATCGGAGCCATCGACCAGGCAGGATACCGCCAAATGATCTCCGACTTTATGGAGTTCCTCGGCGGACACAGTGAAGAGATCGTTTCGCGCCTCGAAGCTGAGATGCTAAAGGCATCTGAAGAAATGCGTTTTGAAAAGGCGGCCGCTGTCCGCGATCAATTGAAGGCGGTCAGTTCGATCATTGAAAGACAGAAGATCGTTTTCGCCACCGATTACAAAGACTCGGATGTGCTGGCAATGGCCCGCTCAGACGGTGAAGCCTGCGTGCAGATCTTCTTCATCCGCGGCGGGAAGTTGATCGGGCGCGAATATTTTATTCTTGAAGGCACCGAAGATACGAACAATCAGGAAGTGATGACCGAGTTCGTCAAGCAGTTTTACACCGAAGCCGCGAATATTCCAGAGCAGGTGATGATCCCTGAAGAGATACAAGTGGAGGAAGCGAAGATCATCGGGCAGTGGCTCAGGTCCAAGCGCGGCGGACAGAAAGTGGAATTGATGGTGCCGAAGGATGGACAGCCGCACGATCTGGTGGAAATGGCTGCCGAGAATGCCTCTGAAACTTTGCAGGCTTTGCGCGCCCAATGGCAGGCCGATGCCCACAAGCAGGAACAGGCGCTCGGTGAGTTACAGTCCGCTTTGAAATTATCCGCGCCGCCCAACCGGATTGAATGTTATGATGTCAGTCACACGCAGGGCGTGGCGACTGTGGGCGCGATGATCGTGTTTGAGCAGGGCACGCCGGCCAAGAACCTGTATCGCAAGTTCAACATTGACAGCACCAGCATCGGCGCACCCGATGACTTTGCGTCGATGGAGGAAATGCTCACACGCAGATTCAAAAGGTGGCGGGCTGCTCAGGAAACAGAAGCAGGCCCGGGGTCGAAGCCTGATGCGTCTTTTTCCTTCCTGCCTGATCTGATCATTATCGACGGCGGTAAAGGTCAGCTGGGACGTGTGGTCAAAGTCCTCGAAGAATTTGACCTGTTCGATAAAGTGCCGGTGGTGGGCCTCGCAAAACAGGAGGAGGAAATTTTCTTCCCGCATAATAGTGTGCCGTTACTTCTCCCCCGCCATTCGCAGGGACTGTATCTGGTGCAAAGAATCCGCGATGAGGCGCACCGTTATGGGATCACCGCGCACCGCGCCCGCAGATCAAAACAGGGACTGGCCTCGCAGCTGGATTCGGTCCCCGGTATTGGGCCAACACGCAGAAAAGCGCTCTTGAAACATTTCGGTTCCATGGATAAGATTAAAGAAGCATCTCTTGAAGAATTAGCCGCAGTCAAAGGTATGAGCGGGAGTGCGGCGGAAAGTGTGAAGGCACACCTGGAATGAAAACAATCTGGATCGTTGATGATGATGAAGAAATGGGGCGGGCAGTTAGTTTGATGCTCAAACTGCTGGAATGTGAAACCAGGTATTTTTTTAATCCGCGTTTGGCGGCGCAGGCTTTGCTTGCCGGCGGACGCCCCGACTTGATGATATTGGATATCAACATGCCGGAAGTCAGCGGATTGGATATGCTTGAGTTTTTGCGCCGCCGCAAAGAGTGGAAGGACCTGCCGGTCATCATGCTTTCCTCTGAAGCCGCAGACGTGATGGTGGATAAAGCCATGCAGCTGGGCGCAGACGGATACGTGATGAAGCCTGTTACAATTGAAGAACTTGAAAAGGTGATGTCGCAAGCCTTTTACAACCATATCATTAAGTGAGTATAAACATGCCTGGAAAATCCTCGAAAAACAAGAAACAAACCAAGTCCCCTGAAACCACCCAGAACCGCACAGCGCAGATCGTCTTTGCGATCTTTGCGCTCATTTTGATCCTATCCATGGTGCTCTCCTCAGTCGCAAATTACTAGCGTAGTTTCTGTTGGTATAATTTCGCCCGCGCGGCTTTAAGCCGCGTTTTCTTTCGCATATTTTTATTATAGAAAAACGGATAAACCATGCTCGACAAATTACAAGCAATCGAAGAACGCTACGAACAACTGGGCGAGGAATTGCTCGATGTGACCATTAACTATCAACGCGCCGGCGAAGTCAACAAGGAGCGCGTGGACCTTGAGCCGCTCATCATGAAGGCGCGTGAATATCGTCAGGCCATGAAAAGCCGCGATGAAGCCAAAGCTCTCATTATTTCAGAAAACGATTCAGAAATGATCGCGCTGGCCAAAGCGGATATTGAAGACCTTGACCCCAAGATCGAAGTATTGGAAAAGGAAATTAAGAGTCTGCTTGTGCCGAAGGATCCGCGCGATGACAGAAACGTCATCTTTGAAATCCGCGCCGGCGCCGGCGGTGACGAAGCCGCCATTTTTGCGGCGGACCTTTTCCGCATGTATACACGCTACGTGGAAGGCAATCGTTGGAAGGTTGAACTCATGTCTGAAAGCGCCATTGGTGTTGGCGGCTTTAAAGAAGTGATCTTTGAAGTGAAAGGCAAGGGTGCGTATTCCCGATTGAAATATGAATCGGGCGTGCATCGTGTGCAGCGTGTGCCGGCCACTGAATCGCAGGGACGCATCCACACCTCCACAGCCACAGTCACCGTGCTGGCTGAAGTGGACGATGTGGAAGTGGACATTCCTGAAACCGATATCATTATCGAAGTCTATCGCTCCTCAGGCGCCGGCGGACAGAACGTGCAGAAGAACTCCACAGCCGTGCGTTTGTATCACAAACCCACCGGCATGATCGTCACCTGTCAGGATGAACGCTCACAGCTGCAAAATAAATTACGTGCCTTGAGCATTTTGCGCGCGCGTTTGTATGAGATCGAAGAACAAAAACGCCGTGCCGAACTCGAAGCAGACCGCCGCTCACAGGTCGGCTCGGGCGACCGCTCCGAAAAGATCCGCACCTATAATTATCCGCAGAACCGCGTGACCGATCATCGCATCGGATATTCAAGCTACAACCTGCCCTCAGTCATGGACGGCTCGATCGATCAATTCATCGACCAACTCTCCACTCAGGATGAAGCCGAAAAACTGGCTTCCACCGGCATGGATGACGACGAATAAAAAGAACGTAGTATCCATTATCGCCACAGAGATCATTGAGGACACAGAGATTTTTTACCAAATCTCCAGATTCTCTCTGGCCTCTGTGGTAATTATTTAATTAGCGGAATAATGGTTTTATTTTTAAAACCAATAAAAAGGATAAAGGGCCGGTGACAAGAACCCTTTCAAAAATCATCTTTAAGAATTCCTTATCCATTACTGACGTTAAATAACCATCAGGAGAAAATCATGAACGACAACCCTGCATTCGGCGCCGGACTCCAACCATTTATGGGCATTCCATCATTTATGCGTTTGCCCGTCACACGCGAATTAAAAAATATAGACGCAGCCATCATGGGAGTCCCCTACGATAGCGCTGTCTCTTATCGGAGCGGAACCCGCTTCGGGCCAAGAAAGATCCGTGAAATGTCGCTTTTACTTTGGGGACATAATTCCACACTGAATGTCACTCCATTGAAAGAACTCAATGTTGTAGATTACGGCGACGTTTCCGTCATCCCCACGTCCATTGAACACACCATGACCGCCATTACAAAAATGGCTGGTGAAATTATTGAGACCGGCACCAAACTTATCACCCTCGGCGGTGACCATTCCATCGCGTTGCCGCTGCTACGCGCCCATGCGAAAAAACACGGCCCCGTTTCCCTCGTCCACATTGATGCGCACATTGATACATGGGAATCAGAATTCGACGCCGTCCCCTACAGCCACGGCACGCCCTTCCGTTACGCATTGCAGGAAGGACTGATCCGCAAAGGCGAATACATGCAGATCGGCATCCGCGGACCGCTGAGCGGCGCGAACGATTATGCCGAAGCCAAAGAACTCGGCGCGCGCACCGTTACCATTCACGAAGTGATGGAAAAAGGCGTAAAGGAAATTCTCAAGGAAGTACATGAGCGCATGACAGGCCCGGTCTACGTCACCGTGGATATTGACTCGGCTGACCCCGCCTACGCCCCCGGCACAGGCACACCCGAAGTCGGCGGCCTCTCCAGTTATCAACTGCTGCAACTCGTCCGCGGATTGCACGGCCTCGACCTGATCGGCTTTGACCTCGTCGAAGTCTCGCCGCCCTTCGACCACGCCGACATCACCGCCATCCTCGCCTCAAACATCGTCTTTGAGTATCTCTCCCTGCTCGCCATCAAAGAAAAAAAATGAACGCCGGAGAACTGCTCAAACAACTCAATTCAAAACTTAAAAACGAGTCGACGGAACTGGACGCGCAGCTCATCCTCGCCCACGTGCTGGGACATCCGCGCGCATGGCTGCTCGCCCATTTGGATGCGCATCTCACCCCGCCGCAAATTGAATCAACAACCCAAACATTCGACGAATACCAGGCCGGCACTCCCCTGCCATACATCCTCGGCCACTGGGATTTCTTCGGCCTCGAATTTGACATCACCAAAGATGTGCTCATCCCGCGCCCTGAAACAGAAATGCTGGTTGAAAATGCAATAGACTGGCTGCGCACCCATCCCGAAAAAAGAACCATCGCAGATATCGGCACAGGCTCCGGCGCGATCGCGATCACCCTCGCCCTGCAAATTCCAGATGCGCACATCCTCGCCACAGATATTTCACCTGCCGCATTGCAAGTGGCAAAACACAACGCCGAAAAATTCAACGTGCAGGATCAAATCGAATTTATGGAATGTGACCTGCTTCCTCCTTCCTCCTTCATCATTCCTCATTCACCATTTGATCTTATTTGCTCCAACCCGCCCTACATCCCAACCGATACCCTGCATCAACTTCCCATCTTTGGCCGCGAACCCACCCTCGCCCTCGATGGCGGCACAGACGGACTCAACGCCTACCGCAGACTCTTCAAACTTGCACCCAACTGGCTTGCCCCGCACGGAATGATCCTGCTTGAAACTGAAGCCACCATCGGCGTGCAAGTCCTCAGCCTGGCCTACGACTCATTTTCCAATGTCGCCATCCATTTACATCAAGACCTTGCCGGCCACGACCGTCTGGTACAGATCCAATTTCATTCATAGTAAACCGGATAGTGAAATAATCCGATAAGTACGATATATTTATTCAATTGCAGGCAAAGTTACACGTATGATGGAAACTCCAAATCAACACCCCAAAAAATGGTGGGATCACTTCGCTGGAATGGTGAATATCCAAACCACCGATCCTGATGTAGAACGCAAAGGAAAAATACTTGCGCTCTATATCATGCTGCTTTTTGGGATCGTTGTATACATACTCATCAACAACCTATATGTTATTGCTGTATACAGCCCGCCCGAATATAACCTCTACCTGATTCAAGATATCATCACATTCATCCCCCTGCTTCTCTTTTGGAAATTAAATCAAAAGGGATATGTAACTCTCACAGCGTACAGTGCAGTCCTCTTTTCAATTCTCGCCGCCGTTCTGGGAAGCGATACAAAATTCATGGAATACCTGATGGTTGTCTTTGCCCTGCCCATCGGCATTTCCAGTTTCGTCATCAAACCATCCAGTTCAATTTTCTTCGCCCTGCTTACCGCAATTGCATACACCACATCCAGTATTCTCGAAGGCTATATCTGGGAATACAACCTAACTGCCATCATTGCATTGTTCAGCCTCGCCATCATGACCTGGTCAATAGCGCATCAACTTGAACAAACACAGCAAAAAAATGATGCACTGGTCCGCACTCTTAGAAGATCCAACAGGGATATTAAAGACGCCTACGAAACCACACTCGAAGGCTGGTCACATGCGCTGGAAATCCGTGACCATGAAACAGAAGGTCACACCCAGCGCGTCACAGACTTCACGACTCGCATCGCCATCAAAATGGGCTTTAGCGAAGAACAATTGATCCAGATCCACAGAGGTGCTTTGCTGCACGACATTGGCAAACTTGGCATCCCCGATGTGATCCTGCACAAACCGGGCCCATTAACAGATGCCGAAATGGCAACCATGCGCACGCACACACAGATCGCCTACAACCTGCTCTACCCCATTGAATATCTGCGTCCGGCACTCACTATTCCCACTTACCACCATGAAAAATGGGACGGCACCGGCTATCCGCATGGCACCAAAGGAAACGACATTCCGCTCGAAGCGCGCATCTTCGCCGTCATTGATGTCTATGATGCGCTCTCCTACGACCGCCCCTATCGCAAAGCATGGACCAAAGAAAAAGTCATCGAATATATTAAATCCGAATCTGGAAAACATTTCGACCCCGATGTGGTGAAAATCTTTCTCCAGGAAATTATAAAAGATGGAAACTAAAATCATCCCCGCGGTAGAGATAGAACACGCGCTTGGCATTCTCCAAAGCAGCGGCATCATCGCCTTCCCTACCGATACCGTCTACGGCCTCGGCGCACTGGCCTTCAATCAAAACGCCATCGAAAGCATCTACACCGCGAAAAACCGTCCGATTGAAAAGGCCATTCCTATTTTGATCGGAGACTTAAGCGACCTCGATCAGATTGCAGTCGATATCCCAAACATGGCTCTCCGTTTCGCCGCCCGCTTCTGGCCCGGACCTCTAACCTGCATCGTCCCCAAAAAGCATACTCTCCCTTTGGCAGTTTCTGCCACACCCACCGTCGCAGTCCGTATTCCAGACCATCCGATGCGTGCCTTGCTCCGTGCGGCCCCATGGCTGTGACATCCGCTAACATCTCAGGCCAGTACGCCGCCACCGCGCAGGAAGTGTACGACCAACTCAAGGCCGCATCCCATTAATTTTAGACGGCGGCACAACCCCCGGCGGAATCCCATCCACCTTGGTGGATTGCACGGGAGAAAAACCGGTTATTCTGCGTGAAGGTCCGATCACACTGGCAGAGTTACTGGCGGCACTAAAAGACTTCGGAAGTCTTTTATGAGTCGTTTTAATCGTGAAGCCTCCAGGCAGACTTCCGAAGTCTGCCCCAAAACGCACCAATTCTCTTATCGAATTCTTAATCAAGCTTCAGGAAAAACTTAAGTGCCATATCTATAATAACTATACATTCTCCTAATGTGAAGCGCGGATCGACTTGGGCAAGTCGGTCCGCGCTTACGTTAACGGGGTATTTTGATTCCAGGTGACACTTTTGGGTTATGTGATTAATTGAGTACGATGGGTGGTGGCTCATAAAACTATGGAGAATATTTATCCAAATCCAAAGCAAACACGCCACCTTCTGTTGAGACAAACAAAGTGTTCAATGCAATATCAAAGATTCCAAAATGCAATATTTCCGAGCGCGGCGGAAGACCAACTTCTTGAAACTGCCCATCTCTTTGAACTAACAAACTATCACTAGTCACTAACCACATTGATCCGCTGTTATCTTGAAAAAAATCCTGCCGCCAGCCTAATGAAGATTCGAATACCATTTCCCTGGAGAAGGCTGAATCAGAAGCTGAATATTTATAGACAAATTTATCATCGCTTGCTACCCACAAGTTATCTTTGTCGTCAACAAACAATTTGAGATGTGAGGCTGGTGAAAATTTGTCTACAAAAAGCCAAGTGCCTTGGGACTGCCTGTAAATCTCCACTTAACACCCACAGATTGCCGCCTAAATCATCAGTAATATACGAAATATTCCAGTCTGTGTTTATATATTGCGGTGAATATCAGTCAATTGAAACGCACAATTTCATTTTGGCTCAAAATACGATATCACCATTCTTTAAAATTTCCGGTGCGATATTTTGATGATCTTTCCCAAACAGTTTGCCAGATTTAGTACTATCACTTCTTAGAAACTGTAAGCGAGATAGTTTCAGGACTGAAAAGAAGATTAGGTGAAGTTGAAAACAAAAACCAGAAACCCAAACGTCATTAGATGCAAACATCGTATACCCAGGTTTTATCTGGAGGCGCAATTTTTCTCAACGCTTTAAAATCAGGGTCATTATGATTGGGATATGGTAAACGGTAAACTGTGTTGTCAGAACTATCTACAAGCCATATCGCATGTGCGCCACTATCATACTTAACTTTATCGAATGGAACATCAGACACCTGCACCCATGGGGAACGGGCAATGCATGAAGGGAGGGCTATAAGGATTACAAACATAAAAGTAAACGCAATTATTTTCGTTGATTTGCACATTGAAACTCTTATTCTCCATAAATTGGGTAGTTAACAGAATCATTCCTGATGCTGCGGCCCGGCAGTATCAGGAATGATCGTGTCCGACTGAACACTCCGCGTGGTTAATGCAAGGCGAACATCTACCCACTTGTGATAATGGCCAGGTTGGCAGCACGTCAAGATTTAATTCTGAGACATGGCCGAGTGCGTAGCGGTGATAACCCGCCGATGCGATCATGGCGGCGTTATCGGTGCATAAAGATAAGGGCGGAATGTGAACCGGGAATTCAGTCTGTGCCCGAAAGGTCTGGCGCAGCAAACGATTGGCAGAGACGCCGCCCGCAACCAGTATTTCTTTTGCGCCAAATTCTCGCGCTGCATTCATGGTCTTCTTGAAAAGCACATCCACTACCGCTTTTTGGAAGGAAGCCGCCAGATCAGAGACAGGCAATGAATTGCTCTTCTTTTTCAGCTCACGCACTTCATACATAACAGAAGTCTTCAATCCGCTAAATGAAAAGTCCCATGTACCATCCAGCCAGGCACGCGGAAATTTAAATCGATTCGGGTCACCCTCTTCAGCCGCGATCTGAATGGACGGCCCGCCTGGGTAGCCAAGCTCCAACAGCCGGGCAACTTTGTCGAAGGCCTCACCAGCCGCATCGTCCAGAGTTGATCCGAGCCGTTGATAGGTCAAATGATCGGTCATGAGATTCAGTTCGCTATGTCCGCCAGATACCAGTAGCGCCATCAAAGGAAATTGCGGCGCAGCAGGGACGACATCGCCCGCATCATGCACCCACGCCGAATATAGATGCCCTTCAAGATGATTGACGCCCACCAGCGGCAGCCCTGAGCCGAGCGCCAGCCCCTTGGCCATGTTCATGCCAACGACCAGCGAGCCCGCGAGGCCGGGTCCTTGTGTGACGGCCAGCGCATCAATATCTTTAAGGGTAAGATGCGCCTGCGCGAGCGCCTGCTCCACTACCGGCATGATGCTCAAGACATGCTGACGCGAAGCCACTTCGGGAAACACGCCGCCATAACGCGCATGGATCTCCATTTGCGACGCGACGACAGAAGATAAAAGCGCGCGTCCATTTTCAATGATGGCGCAGGCGGTTTCGTCACAAGAGGTTTCAACAGCAAGGATACGGGCGGGTTTTTAAGTCGGTCATTGGAATCCAGTTATCAGTTATCAGTATTAGTTATTTGTTATAAAAACAAGTCATAGATGTCTTAAAAAAGAGTTGGGACTGTTCAAAAAATCCTTCGTTAATTTCACGTGCTCAAGTTCGTCATATTGTACCCGTTTCACTTCGCCGCGATCAAAACTCAAGATCTCCGCATCTGGAAAGGCCAGAATGATCGGTGAATGTGTGGCAATGATGAATTGCGAATTCTGTTCGACCATCTGTTTGAGCGCGGAAATAAAAGTCAACTGGCGCATGGGAGAAAGCGCAGCTTCGGGTTCATCGAGTAGATATAATCCGCCGGGAACAAAACGCGCTTGAAACAAGGCCATAAAACTTTCACCGTGCGAACTTTGATCGAGCTTATCGCCATAACGCTGTTGAATGGCAGAGAGTTCATTTTTATAAGGCAGGCTTGCCAATGCGGCGGCATATTGCGAGCGGTCTTTATACTCATGCTTTACATCGTTTAAATCCTGCTGAAACTCATCCTGAGTCTGACGCATTTGTTTGGCGTATCCAAAAAAATCTTCGGCGCGCAGGAAAAATCCTTTATGAGTGCGCTTGTGCCACGCAAGGCGGAAATATTGAGCCAGCCTGCGCACCACCGCCAGTGACTTATCTGTCTTAACGCTTTCACTGCCCACCGTAATAGACTCAATCGCGCAAGCCAGCGTTTCAAGCACGGTGGATTTGCCCGAGCCATTCTCTCCCACAAAAAATGTGACCGGTGCTGAGAATTCCATTCCACGCAGAGATTTGATCACTTCCAGATTGAATGGAAATAAATCAGCATCCTGCTCTTGAAATTCACGCACCGTGACAGATTTTAGATGAAGCATGGCAAATTTGCGAAATAAAATCTGCTATTTCTTTTTCCAATTCTTCATTGGTAAAACAAAATCGTAGGGATAATCCGCGAGGATTTCCATGCGGCCATCGGGGCGGACCCAAAGCGTATCTTCGATGCGGAAGCCCATGCCTTTTTCAGGATAATACAATCCGGGTTCAGAAGTGACAATCACACCGGGAGCGAGTCTTTGGTCATCGCCGACGCTAAATCCGCTGAATGGTCGTTCGTGGATATTCAAGCCCACGCCATGTCCCAAACTGTGGACGTAGCCCTCGATCGGCGCTTTGGTATGCAGCGGAGTCTGGTGGCCTTTGCCTTCAAAATATTCGCAGGTCATTTGCTGATAATTTTTGAAAGGCACATTCAAATCAAAATTATCATTTAATGTATCGTAGATTTCTTTCACTTGATCGAAGAGTTCCTGCGCTTCGGGTGTGGCATAGCCCAGGCTCCAGGTGCGCGTGAAGTCGTAGTAATATCCGCCGCCCGCTTCAGCAGGATAAATATCGAACACGATGGTTTGACCCAGTTTCATCAGGTCAGTTGGGTTGCCGGCGGAATGCGGCACGCCCGCGTCACGTCCGATCGCGAAAATAAAACCTGAGGGTAATTCAGCGCCATGCTCAGCCACCCACAAGCGGATCTTCGAATGCACGTCACCAACGGTCAATGCAGAATTATCTTCATTCAAGAGGACTTCATCCTCACGCACTTTGCACGAGGTGAGAAATTCCGCGGTTTTGCGCACCACGTCTGTGGTGATCTTTCCCATCTTACGAATACGCTCCACCTCAGCTTCATCCTTTGTTTCCATGGCGCGCATAAAAATTGAATCTTCGCGGGATTCCCCGACGATTTCAATTTCAGGCATTAACTTTTGCAAATGAGTCAACATACCGAAGATCGCGCTCAAGTCATAAGTTCCATATATGCCCACGCGTCCGGCGGAAACCCCCAGGTCTTTGAGCATTAATTCCAAACGCATCGCGCCCGCCAGCATTCCATTTCGGTTCGATCTTTTTTCCAATTCCTTCATATCGTATTTGCTGTAGGGAATTAACTTCAATCCGCTTTTGGCGGCTTCGTCACGTTCCATGTCACCGAAAAAGAGAGCGGCTTCCTCGCCGCGCTTCTTGATCAAGGTTGCGTGGCTTACATGTCCGCCGCCGGTGAGATAGGTCATCGGCGGGTTATGCTCGGCATTTCCAAACACAATAAAAGCATCCAAATTTCTGGCTTGCATGAGGGCATCAAGTTCTGATTTCATATTTTTCCTTTTTTATGCGAAAGTCTTTAACGCGAATTTACGAATTAGCGAATTGCACGAATTTTTTATTTTAATATCTGCCGAATTTGAGGCACGCGCGGTGAAACAGCAGGTTTACTCTTTGTATTTACCACACGGCTCGACTGCACGCTCTCTGCACCGAAATTAATGACAATGGCAAGTTGAAGGCCTGTTGCTTTGAGATATGAAAATGCCTGTTGCTCATGAAGTTTTAAAATTGACGAGACAGCTTTTAATTCAAGAATGATTCTTTCATTAACTGTTAAATCCAGAATAAATTCTCCGAGTGGTTCCTGCTTGTAATTTACAACAATTTTTCTCTGCCGCTGTAGAGTCAAGTTTCTTAACATTAGTTCCCGTACCATTGCCTGTTCATAAAGCATTTCAGGAAAACCCGGGCCAAGATTATTATGCACCTCGTATGCAGCCTGCATAATCAAATATGATAATTCTTTTTCTATTATGTCAACCACAAAAACTCCATTCGCAAAATTCGCTAATTCGTATAATTCGCGTTAAGTGTTTTTTCAAAAATCATTGAATACATTTTTCAACCCAACCAACAGCGAACCTTCCTGCTCAGGCAATACGGTGCGCGGATCGAGCAGCACTTTATCATTTGCAGTGCGGGCCACAATGGGCGGATTTTGCGCGCGCAGTCTTTTTAGAAATTTATCAGGCGACTCAACCGTCAGCGACAATAAATATGTGGGGAAGGATTCACCGGGCAGACTTCCCCCGCCCACAGTGGACTCACCTTCCACGATCTCACCTTGCGCCAACTCCCTCATCCACGCTTCAACCCGACCTTTGATCTGCTTCGGCGTATATGACATCATCTTCAAGACAGGGATTTCGCGCTCCGCTTCATCTTTGAGGTAATGCAAAAGCGTGGCGGAGATTCCAGCGAGGCAGGCCTTATCCGCGCGGACAGCTCTCGCCAGCGGATGTTTCTTGATCTTATCGATCAGGTCTCTTCTGCCGATGATAATTCCCGCCTGCGGACCGCCGAGCAGTTTATCGCCAGAGAAACAGACTACGTCCACGCCGGCGGCGAGGGACTCTTGAACAGTTGGCTCGTGAGCCAGCCCATATTTGGCGGTGTCATACAAAGCACCGGAGCCGAGGTCGTCAATTACGAACACACCTGATTGATGGGCAAGGTCAACAACATCTTTTAGTTCGGGTTCTTCAGTAAAGCCAATGATCTTAAAATTTGACGGATGCGCGCGCATGATCAACGCGCCGCCATCTTGTAATGCTTCTTCATAATCTTTCAAATGGACTTTGTTCGTTGTTCCTACTTCAAGCAGTTTTGCGCCGGATTGTTTCATCACATCCGGGATGCGAAATCCGCCGCCGATCTCAACCAGTTGTGAGCGCGAGATAATGACGCGTTTGCGATTCGCCAATGCGGACAAAACCAACAGCACTGCTGAAGCATTGTTATTAACGATCATCGCAGATTCAGCGCCGGTCAACTTTTGTAAAATGGATTCAGCATGGATCAAACGCGAACCGCGCACACCTTTTTCGAGATCATACTCAAGGTTGGAATATCCGCGAGAAACAGTATCCATGGCGCGGATGGTGGCATCACTTAATGGGGCACGGCCGAGGTTAGTGTGCAGGATCACACCCGTAGCATTGATGACCGGGCGCAGAGTCGGCTTGATCCACGAAGTGAGGAGAGAGTCTGTTTGGGCCAGGATCAAATCATGTAAGGGCAGAACAGTTATCTGTCCAGAAGAGAAGCGGGCCCGTATTTTATCCAGTGTTTCACGGATGGCGGTTAACGTCAGCGGGCGGCCGAAGCGGGCGATCAATTCCGCGGCGTTTTTTGTTTGTAATAATTCTTCTACTGAGGGGAGGTCACGAAGGGTTGTCATCAAGGATCACCGGGGGCTGGCGGTTTGCTTTTTCGCGCAAACGGATAAAATACTCAGTGGCGATCAAACCGCCTGCGAGGCCAAGGATTACATAGAGGGTCACGAGCCCTCCCAATTGCAGCCATGCGAGCGTGGCGGCATAGACACCCACCCACAAAGCCTGACGCACGACGACATTTGATTCTGCTGCGGGTTCAGTTGGAAAACGACGATGCAAAAAATAAACAACGGGCAGCGCGGTGCCTGTCAACGCCATAATGCCAAGCACAAAAAATCCCCAGCGTGCCCAAACAAAAGGCAGCGAGAAAAAGATCAGCGCGGCAATACCGCCCCAGCCAACGATCACGAGTGCCAGAGTTGAAGGAAGATAAGTTCGAAAATTTATCGGGTGAGAATTCATTGAGTGAATTATACCCGCAGAGGGAATGGGCTTTAATTACGATTCGGTCAGCACTACGGTACAAAAGTAACATGACCAAAGCATAGTTTTCCACCTTTGACCCGCCGAACAGGATATATTGCCAGTGCGCCCATCTTCCGATGGTGTGGTCTATTCCATTCTTAACCCAGGTGGCAAGTCACAATCATCAAAGAACACTCACGCTATTAAACCGGGGCAACCTCACATCTTAAATTTTCATCACTAGAGCGGGGTCATTTTTATACTTCAATAATCGCAAGCCCTCCAAGCGCAAGGCTTCAGGATAGAGCGCTTTGTAAATATTGCAATTTGGAGATTTCACGTCATAACGTCCTGTAGCCCGATGCGTCGCAAGCGGACATCCCCCCGCGCACCAATGTTTCCATTCGCAGGTTTTACACCCTTGCTTTTCTTCCACAGATAAATTCTGGATACCCGTTTGGTCTGTTTGCAAAACGGCTAATGGATCATTCACTGTCATATCTGTGATCGGTTTGTGAATTTGCATTTGGCATTTCGCAATCTGTCCATGTTGATCGAACACCAGATAATTTCGACCCACATCGCAGGTATGCGTATGCGGTGAGATCAAATTTGCACGGTCAACAATACTGCCAAGTACACTTCTGGTTGGCAAATTCTTTTCAAGTACGCGAAAGGCGGCCAATATGCCTGTGATGATCTTTTGCTCTTCAAGCTTCATATCTTCATCTGAAACAGAAAGATCATTCTCGCGATAAAAATTCAAATTAAACGGAAGACTGCGGTCCACCAGCCAGGTTAATAAAGAAGGCAGTCCCTCAACGGTTCTGCTGCTGACCGTGACTGAAATACTCGGCACAAGCCCATGCTGAAGAGCCAATTCCACAGCATCTGAAACATCCGCAAAGGAACCACGTCCGCCTGCATAAGAACGATGAATATCGTGGTGGTCACCCAGTCCATCCAGTGAAATCATTAACTGAATATTCTGTGATTTAAATGCATCCGCGATCTCCGCATTCAACAAAGAGCCATTGCTTAACACCACTTCCTCAAGGATCAAACTATTTTCATCCGCCATGCGTCTGGCATGGGAATGCAGTTCCATAATCAAAGGGTATTGCAGTAAAGGCTCACCACCCGCATATTTAAATTTTATTTTTTTGAAATTATGAAGTATGGCTGAGCGGAACGCTGACTCGATGGCCGCTCGCCCAACCTCTACAGACATATCCTCACGCACATGCGGAAGATAGCAATAGGAGCATCGAAAATTACAGCGGTCTGTTAAATGAAGCCAGGAAGTAAGCGTATCAGGCTGATGCAAGCATAGATCATTTGCATGGTTATCTTTTTCTGTTTCCAATAACCCTTGCGAGAAAAGCCGGCTGGTGAGGTCCGGCTGTGCTATTTGCCGCCTGTGATCACTTAATACTTCAATCGCCGCCATATTTAAAACGGACGCCCCTTTACTGCCAAACGGGGAAAGAAAGACCTGAAAATCATCATTCAACTTCAGCTTAATTAATCCGGCAGGGATCAAAAAATCATCCTGAGGCACCGGGATAGGCAGCGAAATATCCACTGATGAAGACGAACATGCGCAATCCCCTTCAGTTTTATTTTCACGGGTGAAACTCGTCAACAGAAGAGGCATGGTTAGTGGTTTCATATCTTCATCTCCATTATGGTACTACCGTGCGAGCTTCGTTGTTTCAAGCGTTGCCTTAAGCGTTTTACGCATTTTGGACAGCGCAACCTTTTCCACTGGCGGAAGCTGCTCGATCTTCGCCAATAATCTCTTAACATAGGTCAATGTCTTTTCGATTCCCTCTTCACGCTCAAATGCGTGCAGACGCTCCTGCATTTTATCAAGGCTTTCTTCATATCTTCTCTGATAAAAGCCGGAGGCCTTATGACGAGAGGCCCAGGCTTTCGCCATCAGACTGGCCGCTTCAAAGTAATGCTTGAACGCGGCAGTATATTCTTCCTCCAAATAGAACAGGTCTCCAAGCACAATGTCTGCTTTGGCAACAAAGAAATCGGTCTCATCATTTTTAGCCAATTTCTGCGATTTATTCGCGTAATTCTTCGCCTTTTCAATATATCCCCCGCGATCTTTTTCATTTGAGCGGGTTGCCATTTTATAATAAGTAACAGCGATATCATCCAGAGTATCGGTCTGTTGAAATCTCTTTCCCAATTTTTCACTCAGAACCAATGACTCATTCAAGTATTTCAGCGCGTTTGTCCAATCCTGTTTTTCACGATACGTTGTGCCTATTTCGTTCAAAACAGTGATCAGGTTGTCCTGGTCATATAATTTCTTTAATACTTTCTCTGCCCGGGTAAGTTCATTCAATGCTTCGTCATAATTATTCATAAAGCGTTGCATTCTACCGAGGTTAATCTGAGCCATTGCCTTGCCGCGATTGCTGTGCGCATCCTCAAATGACTGATAGGCCTTGGTAAACAGATCAACCGCATTTGGGATTCGCCCACCATCTTCCATGATCAACCCAAACGTATTAAAGCCCAGACCAAGCTCGTAAGGTATATTAAGGTCGCGTCGTATGTTCAAAGCCCTACCTACATAGGTTCGGGCACGTTCCACATCGCCGAGCCGATAATAAATAAACCCCATATTGTTCAAGACGCGCGCCTTATGCTTCTTGGCTTGCAAACTTTGCCCAGGAATTTGTAATGCCTTTTTGTAATATTCCAATGCCTGTTTATAATTATCAGACACCCGGCAGGCAAAACCCCAATTGTTATAGAGTTGTCCCAGTTGATTTTTCAGATGAGAACGCTCGGAGGCGGATTTTGCAGTTTTGATCAATGCCAAATAAACAATTTCAGCTTCTTTCGCGTGAAGAATCGCTTCTTTTGGATTGCCCGTGTAACTGTCCAATTCCACCAGTTGCATTAACGTGGTGGCCCGCTGCGCAGGACTTACATCGGGACGCCTGATAAATGCGTGCCAGATACTGCCAGCCCGCTGATACTCCTCCTTGCGAAATGCGGTCAACGCCATTCGAAAGTCAAATTTATCCCGCTCTTCCTGAGGCAATTGATTCTTAAATTCCACCACTTCCTGATTAAGCATGTCACAATACGCCAGGTCAAGATAATGAACAGCGGTCGCAAATCGCGACTCATAAAACTTCAATCCCTCCGGCAAACTTCTCTTCAGACGATAATATAGATCCTCAGAGAGCAGGGCACGTTCACGGTCATTCACCGGGGTGTTTTTTCCTTCAAACAATTCAGGGTCATTAACGATCGTTTTATACCAATCAAGCACCAGCGGATAGGGCTTCCCCATCTCTTCAGTAATTTCCTTTGGCCACACATATTCATTGATCAACATTCTCATTTCATCATGCAGGTTGATAACAAAGTGGCCGTCTTCGATCTCACGATACTTAATAAAGCTAAACTTGACCATCTCGTCCACGATCTTCTGAACCTTATCCATGGGCAGGGCGAGAAGATCGCTTAATAACGACAACTCCATTCGCCGCCAGGCAAAGGCCATATACAGAATCGTCATTTTTTTATTCGGCTCAAGCCGGCGCACCCAGCCGACCAATCCGGCAGCGAATGAATCGGTCATACCAAGCAGCTCGCTCAATGTGCCGACATCGTTCGACAACCAATCGTAAACAAGCGCCACATAAAGCGGACGTCCACCGGTACGCTCATAGATCTGCTCAAACCCTTTCTCATCAATTGATTCGGAAATATGAATATCCGTGGAGAAATAATCTTTAATATCCTTTAGCTCCAAAAGCGGAAGTCTATACGTCCAAAATTGTCCCTTATATTTTTCATTTTTATGAAAATCGAGTTCCTTGCGTCCAACGATCACGACAATCGTTTTTCGGTTGTGTGTGTTTTCCTCCCCGCCTTCAGGAACCTCAACCATATCCCCTTCAATATTATCAATTTCTTCAAAAAACCTGTCCAACACCCATTCTTCAACCCCTTTCATTTCCTCACATGTGTCGAATAATAGCAAGACTCTTTCCTTTTGTCCCAACAGCACTTTATATTCTGCAAGAAACTTTTCAAATACCTGTTCAAGACGATCCTGAAAGACTGCATTCTCCCCATCTTTTGAAGCACTCAATTTCTGAAACTCATTACTCTCTTTCCGAAAAGCCCCGGAAGGATCAAAACCAAGCCTCAAGGCAATTTCATTCAACAAACCAATTTCAGATTGATTGCTCGTGTCATAAAAATCAATCAATCCCGTTACCGCAAGTCCACTCGTATATTGTTCGCGGGCAATCTTTTCGTATTTCTCCAGCAGACGTGTCTTCCCAATACCACCCTCTCCTGGAATATGTAAAATCCATTCCGGACGTTCCCGATTAAGAATTGATTTAAATCCTGCAATTTGTGGTTCACGGCCTACAAAAATGGACTTGCTTTCAGAAGGCAAAAACACCTGTGACATTTTATCCTCCACGCTGCTTATACAAATGATAGGTTGGGTCACCATACAAAACCCACCCGGCCCAAAAATCGGGTGATTTTTTTCGGAACGCCAAGCGCGCCAGCCTGACAGATTCACCCAGAGTTTCCCCTGAAAGGGCGTGCTTATAAAACTCAAGCGCAAAACCTCGCGCCAGATCATCGCGGATCGCCCAAAGCGGACCGAGACAACCCATCGCGCCGCCTTTCAAAGTGGATATGGCAACGCCTTCCATAAACTCGCCGCGCGGATTACGCAAGCTGCTCTCTGTGTACGTTTGCGCAGTTTCACAAGCATTTAGATAAAGGAATGCCTGACTGCTTAGTTGACGTTCAAACTCTTCAGCCAGCCATGAGTAATCTTTAAATTTCAAGCTGCTTTTCAAGGGAACATCCACATCATAGCGAGCATGTCCCGCAAAGTGGATCAGGCGATAGGGCCTGTTTCTCAGTTTCAAAGCAAAAGCATTGACCGTAGCCTCGTCCCCGATCAATGTTTCAACATCCCAGCCATGCTTCTTAAAAAGCGCCGCAACTTCATTTGCTTCGCGTTCAGCCTCAGGCAGATCGCCTGTGGGATTCCCAACCACCAGCGCATACTTTGAACCCTCTGGAAACCGAGGATGCACGACGGGTGTATCAAACATTTGTGGTTTACGCGCCATCGCATGACGTAAGGAAAGAAAGTCCACGCCGTCATGAAATAATTCCCAGGGAATGTCACTGTAATTTGTAACCAATTGCAGCGGCACATCTTCGTGATTAAGTAAAAAATCCTGAGCCTCCCTTGGAAGGTATGCAGCAAATGCAGAATGACCTGTATCAGGCATTTGAGTTCGCCATTCGTTCCAGCCATAACGTTGGTTTGTATAAATACGTCTGGTGGGCCAGATCATTTGACTGCCCGGGAACCAGGTTACACGATATTCCGACGGCGCAAAAAACTCGCTGATCACATTGATATTTTCTGATGGACGTCTTAGATGCTCATCAATTAACTGCGCCAGTTGTTCCACCGGCCTCCCGCCCAACAACTCGATCAATTCCACATCCTGCAAAAGGGAAAGTTTTAATTGCACAGCCTCCTGCATTTCAGATTCGTGCTTTGGGCTAAAGCGCTTCAACTGCTCGCTTAATTCATCCCTAACCGCGGTATACACATCCCTCCGTGTCAGCAAAGAGATCGTAGCCACATGGAACAAAATCTCCAAAACAACCGAAGCCTCCAGGCTGTCGAGACTTTGATAAATATCCCTTACCTTTTGATGTAACTGAATCGTATCCTGTGGATGAAGGATCGACAACGCCTTCTGCATCAACTTTCGCAGAGGACGTTCAATCTCATACGCATCGCGGGTCACGATCACAAGATTCCACGGCGACTTCCGCAGATCCATTGCTTTATAAGTAAACCAGGTTGCATCTGCATCCGCGCGGAATTCTTCGGGTAAATTGGGAATGCCGCTAAACAGTTTCTTCAGCAGGTCAGGTTTGAACCAGCGCGGAATCGAAGCGATCTCCACAAATTTCCTGACCCAGTCCTTGGCATCCTCCAAAATATGTTTGCGGATGACTTCCTCGTATAGTTTCTCTGCCAACTGCAGACGGTGCTGCTCAACCGCATCCACCTCAACCCCCAGCTTGCTCAATTCAAAAACGATCATCTCTGTGCTGTAAGGATGCCCATTCGAAAGGTCATAAATAAATTCTGTTGCCGATTGGTAACGGGTTCCGGATGGCAATGAACCAATATGGTGCTCTGTAAATTCAATGCTGAGCGGATTTAACATATAGGCGCCGGACGCCTGCTTAAAATAATTCGGCCAGCGACTCTCCCGAATCAATTGCCCTCTACCAGCAAAGATGATCGCCATCCCCGGAGACCGATCTGCCTCAACAAATAACCGCGCAAAATCCGTGCCGATCCAGTTTAATAATTCCGCCGGACAATACTCAGTTTTATCCAACAGCAAAATAAGCGGATGATGAATTTTGGTTTGGATTTCCACCAGGACGCCGATAAACTCCTTGATCAACGCACCATACTCAGCGACGCCTGTATCGCGCATCCTTTGAATATTCTCAAGGACGGTACTAGCAGACGCGGCCAGGCCGGCCATTTCCGACCTTCTCCCGATCTGCTCACAGACTGAACGCAAAAATTCAGACACCAGAGCGGACTGATCTTCTGCATCCTGCCAATTAAAAGATGACTCGATGGTAATGAACGGGAGTTGTCTTTTTTCGCAGATCTCTTTTACAACGTTGAGAATTCTGGTTTTTCCAATTCCCTCGATGCCGTAAAACTCCAACGCACGGAATGGCAGCACTCCAGTATCTGCCTGAAAACTTTTTGCTTCGATATCCGCCAGCAATTCCTGAGTGAGCTTGCGCTGGTCTTCACGGTCAATGGGGCTGTCAGTCGTTGGGTAGTTCAACATTGTGTTTTCCTTGACAATCTCGCAGGAAAAATTTCATCTTTACTTCTTCAACCACAGCATTTCGATGCCTTAGATATAGATTCCTGCTTGAACATTGGGTAAAACCACGGCCGGTAAACAGCCGTAAAGATACGAAATTATCGAAAAGAATATCCGCCACCAGGCTTTTATAGCCAAACACAGGTGCGATATTAACAATAAAATCCAATAATTTAGTCCCAATTCGTTTGTATCTATGCTTTGGCAATAATACGATCCCAACATTTCCGGTATAACGCCCGCCTAAATCATCCGGTGATAACCTGACAAAACCCGCTAATTCCTTTGAGTCATATACAGTAAGAAGCAAATATCCGTTTTCTTGGTCCACTCCACATGCCAACAGATTTTCCCAGGTCAGCGAAGAGACATAACACCCTGTTTGCAAAAACCTGTTTTCCGCAGCAACACGGTTAATAACCTCAATCACCTGCTCCCGATCATGTTTGTGAAAGACGCTATATGTAAACATTATAGCAACAATCTCCCATCAAAATCAAGCCTCATATTACATTGAAGAAACGCCGCCACTATCCAGCGCCAGCAAAATATCAGTGCATAAAACACGCGCACGAAGAATCTCGTTTTCAGGCACAATTCGGTTATGCGCAAGTGGATTTCTAACCTTCGTGATCTGTTTCATCTTGTCATAAAAGATCGCTTGATTTCTCGATTCAAAACCGAAATCCAAACAACTTTGGAATAGTTTCCACTGGGAAGAGATCAATTCAGAAAGATCATCGAACCCGGCAAATTCAAGGATGTCTGGCGCGTGGTCGTTATAGTTTTTGAAAGCGGACTGCTCCCTCTTATGGTTAAGCACCCAATGTGAATACATCTTGGGATACACTGCTTCGATCTGACTTATCCACTCTTTGCCATATCTCTGCTCATATTTGAGAACGATCAAAGCCCTGAGTCTCTGCTCCACCTGACCGATCAGTTTTCTTACCTGACGAGTAATATGCTCCTGATCCAATCCTTCTGAGACGTATTGAACATTTGCAACCAGCATAAATTCCTGTTGAATGATCTCCCCCAGCGAATTCAAAACAACTTCCAACAACTTCTTCTGACGCTTTGAACCGGTCATATCGATCGTGTGCAGGGAATTTTTTATTTCAGATACTGCCATTAATGCTTTTCGAAGTAAATTTAACTGGGCGTATTTATCTTCTCGAAACACAGAAGCCAACAGGGAAGTCAGATCTCTTAATGCGAACACCGTCTTTCGAAATTCAGGAGACCAAGCGATCTCTATCATCTGCAGCGCTGTTTCAATATCCTTTTGCAGGGAAATGATCGTGCCCAACGAACCCACCAGGGAGAAAAGTTTTAATATCTGCTCGATCAGCCGCGCAGATTGATCCGCCAAGGCGTTTGCAATTTCAGGCTTGCATAAAGGAATAAGATTTTGTTCAAAGAGTAACGCATCCACCAGTATTCCTATTCCCTCCTGAGGTTTGCTGTTTTCACGTTCGATCAGCACATACCCGCTTGCCATACTCCCCAACACAAGCGCCCCGTTCTGAAAGTCACCTTTTTCGAAATTATCCTCTACGATCTTCAACAATTCCCCAAACTTTATTTCATTTGTGTTGACAATATTCAAACTATGCAAAAAAAATAATGCTTCATTCGGAGCAGTCAGCAAAACCATTGACTCATCATGAACGAAATCCACCACCTGACTCAAACGTTCAGGAATGGAAATTATGTTCCCGGAAATGGTTATGTTTTTGCGATCATAAACCACCAAGCACAGTTTAATTAGACAAACTTGATAGCAATAGCTAGCAATTGAACACCCAACTACATATAAGTATAACTCAAGATATTTGCTCAAGTCATATTCGAGCACTTGCGCTAAACTTGAATTGGGAGTTACGATTTATTCCCCGTAATAAGCCCCCGCACTGACCAACCAATGAGGCCAGCGAAGCAAACAAGATGTCGACTGATTTACAGGCAGGCTATAATCTGAATCATTCAAACCAAGAGTGAAAAGAGGAACCCCAATGAACGTATCCGATGCCATTCGATTAAAGCGCGCCGTGAGAAAGTTTCAAGACACTCCCCTGCCCGATGACGTGATCCACGCTATTCTCAATGCCGGCCGCAGGTCACAATCTTCAAAGAATACTCAAGCCTGGAAATTCATCGCGATCCGGGATAAAAAAATATTAAAGGCCTTGTCCGATTGCGGCGAGTGGGCCGGCCATATCGCAGGTGCAGCTTTGTGTGTTGCAATCCTCACACCTGACCCAAATGACAAATTCCAGATCATGTTTGACGCAGGTCAAGCCGCGGCATTTATGCAGTTGGCCGCCTGGGAGTTGGGAGTTGGTTCCTGCCCGGCTTCTCTTTATCAGTTCGAGAAAACACGCGAAATCCTAAGTTTCCCGGCTGAATGGCACTTGCGGATCGCTGTCTCGTTTGGATATGCACTGGAAGAAGAAAAACTATCCGCGCCGCCAAGAAAAGGCGGACGAATGACTCTGGATGAAGTAGTGCATTGGGATAAGTGGTGATGCGATTTACGATTTTGGATTTATGATTTTGGATTAGCAATTGTTTCGTAACATATTCCTGATATTCAACTGATAAAATCCAAATCAAGACCATTTTCCAAAGGAGATAAATTTATGAACATTCAAGATATCGAAGGCATTGGCGCCACTTATGCCGAAAAATTCAAGGGCGCGGACGTGCAAACCACGGACGATCTGCTCAAGAAAGGCGGCTCTTCCAAAGGCCGTGCAGAACTCGCCTCTGCCACCGGGCTGACCGAGAAGCAGATCCTCGAATTTGTTAACCGCGCAGACTTGTATCGCATCAAAGGCATCGGCTCGGAATTCGCAGACCTGCTCGAAGCCGCCGGTGTAGACACCGTGGCCGAACTCGGCAACCGCAATGCAGAGAACCTCGCTGAAAAGCTCAAAGAAGTAAATGCAGAAAAACAAAAAGTCCGCGACCTGCCCAGCGCCGGTCAACTCGGCAAATGGATCGAAGAAGCCAAGTCCCTGCCGCGAGCAGTGGAGTACTAGAGAAGAGAAGCCCTCTGAGAATGCTCTCGGAGGGCTTTTTATTTTGGACGGTGGACGGTAATCAAATTTTACGATTCACTTAAACCAGGCGCACAACTGCTCCACTTCAGCTTTGCTTGAAATTGCAACGAGTCTTTCAATTCTCTTATCGGGGTATATCACGATCAAGAGAGTCAACCGGTCATTTTCTGCTTCGGCCCATGTGACTGATTTAATAGCACGCAATGGAATATATTGCCAGACACCGCCGTAATTTGACCTTACAAGTTTTCTGCCAGTCTCGTGAACATCCTGGATCAGGATCAATTCATGGTTGGTCAAAATGACAAGGTGCGCCAGTGAAATTGTGCGTTGAAACATATCCCCAGCGGCGCCCAAAAGGGTTCTCTGATCTCAGGCTGTAAAAGAATCTGCGAAACAATATCCCCGCTGACCAGACTGCTGCGTCCATAGTTCATAAACTTAAAATTGAGCATGGATAAATAATTGAATTTATTTTTCTCCGCGATCCATTGAGTTTGATCAACGGCTTGATATATCGGACGTAATTTATTGATGAAGGCTGCAAAATGCCGGGCACTTGAAGTGTTATAGTCAATCGTCGAGATATCCGCCTCACCTGCGCTGGTCAACCCGCTGATGGTCAGCCACGAACTTAAAAGAACACTGCCAATTTCCACTGAGTAAACAGACCGGTATGGATAACTCTTTGCAACGACCTGACTGTCCATCCGCTCAAGAATGTGGATGGCGTCAACAGAGTCAAAGATCAATTTTTCGGTTGTTTTGCCTTGAGCTTTTGCAAATGAGGGTGTAAGCAGGGTATACGGAAACTGCCGGCCGTCTGCAATATGAGATTCAAAAAAACTCCTGTAAATAGCTGGAACTTCCTCGTAAGACTCGATCACTTTAGTCCACGAAGCCATGGTTTGCCTTGCCCCCGTTAACACAGTACTCTCTTCGAAATTTTCAGACATGTTCATAAACCTTTTTGTTGTGACGACGATCATATTTTGCATTGCGCAATGGAGCGGTGACGTACATCATTGTACTCCCTCAGGAAACCAATATCAGCGGCAGAAATCCAAAGTGGCTACACGCTTCTAGCGGAAGGTCTCAAAGATGCGGCATTTGCTTTAGCACCGCTGAATCAGGCCGAGGCGCAGGAAATGATCCGCAAAACATGGGCTGGGAGAAAACTCAAAGGCTTCCGCAGCATCAGCCCCGTTGACGAGGAATCTGTCATCGATGTCTTGATCAAATTATCGCATCTGGCGATGGAACATGAAACCATCGAAGAGATCGAGGTCAATCCATTGCGGGTTCTGAGCAAAGGCGCGGTGGCGGTGGATGTTCGAGTAAAATTGCGCGCATGATTACTTTATCCAACCTCACGTATTATCCGATCAAAGCCTGCCGTGGATTTGATATTTCTGAATCGCAAGTGGAGCGCATGGGTCTGGCCAATGACCGGCGCATGATGGTGGTGACGCCCGATGGCGAGTTTCTCACCCAGCGCGAACATGCACGGCTTGCGCTCATCACACCCGCGTTAAAAAATGATTCGGTCACACTCTCTGCGCCAAATTTTGATTCGATACAAATTGCAATTCAAACATCGGGCACGCCCACGCCCGTCAACATTTGGAAAAGCAAAGGCGTGAGCGCCATCGATCAGGGCGAAGAAGCCGCGCAATGGTTTTCTGATTGGATCGGCACAGCGGTGCGCCTTGTTCACGTGGATAAAAATTTCAAAAGAAAATTAAATCCGGATTTCGCCGTCAGCGCAGAAGACCACACCGGATTTGCAGACGGCTACCCGATCTTGATCATCTCTGAAGCATCGCTTCAGGACTTAAACTCGAAGCTGGATTCGGCTCTCCCGATGAATCGATTCCGCCCGAACATTGTTGTGCAAAATTGTGAACCCTTCGCAGAAGACACATGGAAGCGCATCCGCATTGGCGATGTGGAAATGGCGCTCGTCAAACCCTGTCCGCGCTGCGAAGTGACAACCATCGATAAAGAAACTCTCGAACGAGACAAAGAACCGCTCAAAACATTAGCCACCTATCGCAAACAGGAAGGCGGCGCAATGTTCGGCATGAACGTCATTCCGCTAAACGAAGGCACGATCAAAACCGGCATGAGCGTGGAAATTTTAGAGAGGTAGCCTACATCCTGAGCGGAGCCGCCGCTCTTGCGGCGCAGCCGAAGGATCGCCCCCGTGCTTCGGCTACGTTCGACCGAAGTGCTGGTCTCACTACGCTCACACCGTCCCGATGTTTTTCGGGAGCATGTGGACATACAGGAATTAAACATGACAAGTATTTCACGCAGAGATTTTTTGAAACTTGGCGGCACGGCGCTGCTTGCTTCGATTGGCATATCCGCGGGCAAGTATGTCCCTTTGCACGATGAGCCGAACTTCACCGCGCCCTTTATCTGGAACGGAACCCGCAAATTTAAGCGCATGGCATTTACTTATGATGATTGCTATCTGCTCAACAAAATGCAAGACCTTGAAGTATTGCTCAATGAATTCCCCGATTTCAAAGTGACCTTCTTCCCGGTTGGCATCAAACTGCTCGACCTTGAACAGCAAGACCCCGGCATCTGGAAGCGCCTTGTAGACAACGGCCACGAGATCGGCTATCACACCTTCGACCATGTCAACCTCGGCGTGATGTCACCTGCCACCGCGCTAATGGACTACGATAAATGGTACGGCGCATTGACTCAGGTACTGGGGGCAGAGCACAAAGTCCGCTTTATCCGCCCGCCGTATGATGTCATCAGTTACACATTGGATGTGCTCTGTCAGGAGCGCGGACTGGTTTCTGCATTGTTCTCCATCGGCGGCGGCGGCGAACCTGACGTAGTGGTCCGCGCCATTCAGGAAGGCAAAGGCGGCGACATCGTGCAAATGCACATCCGCACTCAGGATTACAATTCAAGCGTAATCGCCTACCCGTGGCTAAAAGCCAACAACTGGGAACTGGTCACCCTAAGCAAACTCTACGACGATTATCTGCGCGAGCAGGTCAACTCAGATGGGTGTGATGTAAATGCAGGCGTTTCGTTGACGAGGACATGCGTGGAATGATGAGTAATAAGTAACGAGTAATAAGGAATAAGTGAAAGGCGGTTATTTTGCAAAATAACCGCCTTTCTTTTTCACTGTGTTTTACTTCTCACTTTTCACTTCTTACTTCTAACCTTTTACTTCCACCCCTCGCATCTCATTTCTCATTCCTTGCTACTTCCATCCCCAACAACATCCTGCGAGTACTTATCCGCAAACAACGCGGGCTGACCACCAGTGTGCCAGAACAAAATCGTTTCGTCCTTCTTGAAGAATCCCTTGCGGATCAGGTCGATCATTCCAGCGGCGGCGCGGCCAGTATAGACGGGGTCAAGCAACAAGCCTTCGTTGCTGGCAAATAATTTGATCGCCTCCCGCTCCCCTGCTCCAAAGACTCCATACCCAGCCTGACAATAATTTTCATCCGCAAGAACATCATCACCTGTGAAATTGATCCGCTCGCCGAGTTTTTCACTGGCTTGTGACGCCAACTCAGAGACATGCACCTTGAGTTCTGCTTCCGGTTCGTCAATGCTGATTCCCAGCACTTTGCCTTTGAACCCAAACACCCGCTGACCCAAAACCAGCCCCGCATGTGTTCCACCCGAAGACGTGCCGAAGACAATCCAGTCCACTTTCATTTTTTGATTCATGAATTCTTCCATCGCGAAGGCATAACCCAATGCGCCCGTGGGGCTTGATCCGCCGTAGGGTACGAGATAAGGTTTCTTCCCTGCCGCAACTGCATGATCAAACGTTTCCTGCAAAATGCGGTCACGATCTTTGCGGTCTGATACCGTGATAATTTCCGCGCCGAAGAGTTGGTCCAGTAAAAAATTTGCAGAGGCCTGAGCCGGACGGTCACCTGTCAACACCAGCGTACAGTCAAAGCCAAAACGCGCTGCAGCCGCCACCGTCTGCCGGCAGTGATTCGATTGGATCGCGCCTGCCGAGATCAAAGTCCGCGCACCTTGCTCGCGTGCTTCTGCCACGAGAAATTCCAGTTTGCGGGTTTTGTTGCCGCCGAAGGCCAGTCCCGTCTGGTCATCGCGTTTGACAAGAATGCGCGGTCCGCCCAAGGCTTCTGTCAGGCGCGGAAGTTCTTCGATCGGAGTGGGAAGATGTGCAAAATTTAATCGGGGAATGGTTTTCATGTCAGATCCTTTTTGTGGGTAATAAGTAATAAGTAATAAGTGAGAAGCAAAACTTGTTTACTTTTTACTTCCTATAAACCCTTTACCTTTACCTACCACTCAATCCCTGCTTCGTCTTTTCTTTCCCGCGCGAGCGCATCACATCCAACACACGCGGCACGACTTCGGAATATAGTTTATAGAAAAATTTATTCGGCGCAAAATCATACGCACCCAGCGTGCGGACAACTTCTCCGCCCAAGCCTTCCTTGAAACGATACACGCCCCACATCGAGTCACTTTCATCGAAGACTTCCGGCGCGCCCCACAGATCATACGCAGCGCAGCCATTAGCCTTTGCGCGTTTCATCGCTTCCCATTGCAAAAGATAAGTTGGCATTTTTTCACGATGAAGAGTACGAGACATGCCATACACATAATAAGCGCGGCCTGCGAACATAAAAAGAAAAATAGCAGCGACGGGCTGGCCTTCGACTTCGGCGATCAAGGGAATAGCTGACGGCTGACCGCTGACGGCTGACTGCATAAATAATTTCCAGACGGTCATGTAATAGTTTTCATCACTAATCACAAAGCCGTCACGCACAGATGTTTCGGCGTACATTTTGTAGAGCATCGGCAGATCGTCGACGGTGCCGGCGCGCACGGTCACACCTTTTTTTTCTGCGAGGCGCACGTTGTAGCGCGTCTTCGGTTTCATGCGTGCAAGCATTTCTTCTTCAGTGGATGTGACATCGATCAGGACTGAATTGCGGAATTGGATCTGATCCGACGAATAGACCCAACCCCTGCGCGTCAATTCGGACCGGATAGCTGGGCCGCTGTTTTCTGTGACATCCCCTTCGCTGTCAGGGACTCCGCGCCCGAGGACAACATCAGGGTCAATTTTCAGGAAGATGGCACTTTGTTGTTTTGCAAAAGATTGCAGGTCATTTAACACACGAGTCCGCAGGGACGTATTCTCCCAATCCATAAGCGGACCTTTCGGCGCATACAGCACAGACGAGCGTGCGACAAATCCGCGTGAGAGGATGGTGCGTTTGAGAACGAGACAGGCAGCGACCACTGATGAGTGGAAAGTGGAAAGACCATTTCTTTCTTCTTTCATCTTCCCATCTTTATCCCAAACAAGATAAATAGGCACCCAGCCATACTTCGCCTTCACCTGTCCCCATTCATAAGTTTGGAGAAAGTGCGGGTTCGGGAGTTTCGAGATCAGTTCATTCCATGAATTAGACATTATTTCTGATTTTCTCTCTGCCGGGCTTGCGATTGCCACCCGCTAATAATTTGATCGTGTCCGCCTTTTGTCAGATACGGCGGAATTTCATGCCAGGAAAAATACTGAGCGGCGGTTGATTCTTCGTTGAGTTTGATTTCACCTGAGATCAGCCTGGCCTTATATACAAAAGAGACGCCATTCCCACGCGGATCATCTGAAAAATAATAAGCATGGATAAATTCACTCGCTTCCACAATAAGACCCGTTTCTTCAAAGACTTCGCGATGAGCCGCATCCTGCGGGTCTTCGTCTGCTTCGACATAACCTGCGGGCAACATCCAACTCCCCTGCCAGGGTTCGTAATTGCGCTGTAGAAGCAGCAATTGGTTATCACGTTCGATCAACATGGCTGAGCCTACTTTTAATTGAGCGTAATAAATCCAACCACAGGCGGGGCAAACTTCACGCTCACGTTGATCCATACGGCGCAGTTCAAGTTCATGTCCGCATTGAAAGCAATAGTGAGGTGACATTATCGATTTCCAATAAAACGCAAATACGCCCAATACAACAGCGGATTATAGACTCTGTCCAGGGCTTGCGCGGCGCGCCTTAACTGTCCGCCAAAGCCGCGCTTGAAACGGTAGACGCCCCATAGGCCATCGTGGCGGGTTTCAAAATTGGCTTCGAGTGTTTCTTCGTTTTCGTCAGGGACACCCCATAGATCATATTCTTCACAGCCGCGTGCCTTTGCCCAGCGGATCGCTTCCCACTGCAAAAGATAAGTTGGCATACGGTTACGTTCCTGATCGTTGGATGCGCCGTAGACATACCAGGCGCGAGTTGCGTCTGCAAAGACCATGAGTGAAGCGAGCGGTTTGCCTTCGAATTCAGCGACCAGTAATTCACAAGTCCCTGTGGGATGGAACAATTCATAAGCACGTTGATAATATTCTTTGGAATGCACGCCGAAGTTATCACGTCCGCCGGTGACGGTCATCATTTCATGGAATGCAGGAATATCGTCCCATGTGCGGACGGTGATTCCCTTTTTCTCGGCGAGGCGGATGTTATAGCGGCATTTGGGTTTCATACGCGCAGAATCTGTTCTTCGCTGTCTTTAATTGAAATGACGATGGTGCGCGGAGGCTGGATGTTATGTTTTGAAATGAGGAATGAGGAATGAGGAATGAGGAATTGATCATCCCAAGTATCGGGTTCTATTTTCAGGAAGATCGCATGATTTTTTTTGCAAATCGAATCTACTTCGCGCCAAAACTGATCACTGGCTATTGTCCACTGTCCACTGAAAACCCGAGTCAGACCTAAAGGCAGGCGGCGGAAGAGGATCTGCGCACCAATTTCGTTGTTAGGAATGCGAGGCGCTGAATTTGTCGAAATGATGCGGACTGGTTTCCATCCGAAGCCCCTCTTTAATTCTCCCCATTCCCCCATTTGAAGTAAATGCGCATTGGGGTGGGATTTAAGAAAATGATTCCATTCGGTGAGATTAACTTCAGGCATAAGTTTTATAGATCAAGGGTTAAGGGTTGAAGATCAGAAGGCTGCGTTTCACTGATATGCGAGCCGGGAATTAATTCATCAATAAATTTGTTGATGGCGGCGCGGTCTGTGCCGAGGGCAGATAACTGCTCAATGGCCTGAGGCAGGTTTGGGATTAGGAAAGATGCGTCCTGATCGAGGCGGAAAATGTCGGGGTGTGGAGTCTGCATGAGAGGCGTGCCTTCATCCCATAATTCTTCCGCAAGTTTTTCGCCGGGGCGAATGCCGGTGAAAGTGATCTCAATATCTTTGTTGGGTTCGAGGCCTGAAAGTTTAATGAGGTCTTCGGCCAGATCAAGGATGCGTACGGGCTGCCCCATGTTGAGCACAAACACTTCGCCGCCGTTTTGCATGGACGATGCCTGCAGCACGAGATACACGGCTTCGGGAATGGTCATGAAAAATCGAACCATGTCGGGGTGCGTAATGGTGACGGGGCCGCCGTTTGCAATTTGATTTTTGAAAATGGGAATGATACTGCCGCGTGAGCCAAGCACATTTCCAAAGCGGACAACGGTGAAGGCGCGCTTGTGTTGATGGGCGGCGTCGAGGACGATCATTTCCGCGAGGCGTTTGGTTGCGCCATAAATGCTGGACGGACGCACGGCTTTATCGGTGGAGATGAGCACGAAGCGTTCGATGTTGTGATCGAGCGCGGCTTGCACGAGGTTGCGTGTGCCGATCACATTGTTGGTGATGGCTTCAACGGGATTGGCTTCCATTAATGAAACATGTTTATGCGCGGCGGCATGAAAAACAATTTGCGGTTGATGTGTTTTGAAAACCGAATCGATTCTTTGTGCATTTCGAATATCAGCGATGACCGGAACAAGTTTTAGATTTGGATAATTGCTTTGCAGCTCAAGCAGGATCTCAAAGATGGAATTTTCGCCATGACCAAGCAGAACCAACTCGGCGGGATTCCGGCGCGCAATCTGACGGCTGAGTTCACGACCGATGGAACCGCCCGCCCCTGTGACAAGTACGCGCTTGCCTTCGAGTGTGAGTCCCACTTTTTCATCGTTAACACGGATCGGCTCGCGGCGCAGAAGATCGGTAATGTCCACTTCGCGCAAACGATGAGACGCCGTAGATCTGGTGATTCTGCTTGGCGGGTCATCATCAAGAAAACCGATTGGAATGAGATTTAATTGCGAAGGTCTTTGTAGTTCACGCACAACAAGCGCACCCGCATCACCTGCGCCGATGATGAGGACGCGTTTGGCTTTTCCAGTCCTGGCGGAAGGTGGACTGCTCCGAGAGGATACGCAAGGCAAAGCGCGAACCACCGATCAGGACGAGCGAGAGCAGCCAGTCAATGCCGAGAGCGGAACGCGGCATACCGGGCTGGAGGAATTCAATGTTGATCAACACGAGCATAATGCCCGAGGTTAATACGGAAGCGGTGGTGACGGCAACCGTAATGAGCCGCAGTTCGCTTGTGCTGGCATAGAGCCATAACCGGCGATATAGACCAAAATAAAAATAGACAGGGACTTTCACCAGCAAAGACACCGCACACATCATCAACGCGGCGGGGAAATAAAACGGAAGCTGACTCACATCCAGCCGCAAGGCGAAACTGCCCAACACCGAAACGATGATGAGGGCGAGGTCGCCAATTAAGACGAAACGATTGCGGACGTGGAATGAGGACGGGGAAAGGACATAGGAAGGATGAAGGAGAAAAAGGGTGAGAAGGAAGTGGAGAAGTGAGAAGTGAGAGTCTGGCGTCACTTTTTACTTCTTACCTTTTACTTTTTACTGACCTTTCATTTCCTCAACGGCTTCTTTTACCCCATCGGCCAATGTGACCTGCGGTTGGAAGCCGAGAATATCCATGGCTTTTTTTGGGGCGTGCCGATGGAACGGTAGATGTCACCTGGCGCGGTTCCGCGTGGACATGTTTGGGGGCGTTGGGGAAAACTTCGTAGAGAATATCGAGCAAGTCCAGCAGACGAGTCTCGACGCCAGTGCAGACGTTGAAGATTTGTCCCGGTGCGGCGGGATGAGTTGACGCAAGCAGGTTGGCTTGCACCACATCGCGCACGTTGACCAGGTCACGGCTTTGGCCGCCATCACCATAGACAGTGATGGGTTTGTTATCCAGCATACGGCGAATGAAGATCGGCACAGCGGCGGCGTACATCGAGTCAGGCCGCTGGCGGGGTCCGTAGACATTGAAATAACGCAGCACGGCAACTTCCAAATCCGAATTGATTGGTAAATAGTTCGGCGTACATTTCATCCACACGTTTTGAGGTGGCGTATGGCGAAAGCTGTTTTAGCGGAGTATCTTCCACGAGCGGCATGGCAGTTGTATCACCATAGACTGCGGCGCTGGAAGCGATGACGATTCGATTCACACCCGCCCTGCGAGCTGATTCAAAAAGAATGGAAGTTCCCGTTACATTCACATCGAAACATTCCTGGGGCTTCTCCATCGACTCAGCCACAGAGACAAATGCGGCTTCGTGGAAAATGACATTAACGCCGCGCACAGCTTCGGTCACGCGTGAAGCGTCACGCAGATCACCTTCGATGACTTCGACGTCGAGTCCGCTTAAGTTTTCACGTTTGCCTGAAGAAAAGTTGTCAAATATACGAACGTCAGCGCCCTGTTGAAGCAAAGCGCGCGCAATGTGAGAACCGATAAATCCTGCTCCACCAGTGATTAGATATTTCATTTTATATTTTCTCCATGAATTAAAAAGTGCTTTTTAGAAGTACAAGGCAAGTGCCAACGAAGCATAGATTATCTGCCAGTTCTTCGAATAACTGTGCCGATGGTGCGCAGCACAATATTAAAGTCCATATTTAGCGTGCGGTGTTTGATGTAATACAAGTCATATTCAAGTTTAACAACAGTTTCTTTAACGCTTGCCACATAGCCATAGTTGATCTGCGCCCAGCCCGTCAGCCCCGGTTTGACCAATAGACGCGCACGGTAAAAGGGAATTTGTTTTTGAAATTGCGCCACCAATTCTGGCCGTTCAGCACGCGGACCGACGAGACTCATTTCGCCCGTTAACACACTCAGGAACTGCGGCATTTCATCCAGGCGGGTGCGGCGCAGGAAGTTTCCAACACGTGTCACTCTAGGATCATTGATCGTGGCAGGTCTGGCCTCGCCATCTTCTTCCGCGTTTTGTAACATGGATCGGAATTTATAGATCCTGAATATGCGCCCGCCCTTACCCAATCTTTCCTGTGAATAAAAAATAGGGAAACCGCTTTCTACAATGATCGCAAACGCCGTAAATGGAAAAACGATCACAAAGATCAACAAGCCGGTTAATCCGCCAAAAATATCCATCAGGCGTTTGAATAATTCATACACACCGCTCACACGCACCTGATCCACAAACGAGCGGATCACCCAATCTGATTCAAGATGCTCAACAGGCACACGCTGGGTCATCTCTTCATACATGATGGGCATACGAGTCACTTCCACGCCCCGCTCCTGCACATCCAGGATCGTTTGGAATGTGGTGCCTTTTACCTCGCCGGTGATCGCAACCACAATATCAGAAATATGCATTTCTTCGATAATATCCAGCAATTTTTTACTGGCCCCAAACCCTGAAACCGTGAAAACTTTTTCCTTGTTTTCTCGGATCATCATCAATATAACCAATTAAATTAAAGGGCGGCGGATTTAATTTGCGGTAAATATCAGCGAGCGAATAGCCGGCTTTCCCCGCGCCGACGATCAGCACACGACGCATAAACCCTGATGAGGTGTAGAGTCGAATATAGATGCCGCGCCAGATCAAGGTTAAGAGAGATGCGAGCACCAGAAACGCACCCACTGCGATACGGGGAAGAGAGTTCGGGTCAAGATTAATCGTGAAGAGCAGGGAATAAGCCAGCAGTCCAACAATTGGAGCCACGGCAATGCTTCGCAGAGTTTTTTTCCAGCTGGAAGCGGTATGGGTTTCATAAGATTCAACCATTAACAACAGCCAGACAAGCGGGAGTAAATAAAACCACAGGGGAACTTCAATTGTCAACAGGCGCTCAGCCCGGGCCTCTGTCAATCCGCTTTGAATCAATTTATTTAAGGAGTATTGATACCAAAAGTAGATCGCGCCGCCCATGGCGCTGACAGATGCAATAAAATCGCCCAGCAGTAAAATAAATCGCTGCTCGCTTGGTCTTAATCTTAATGAGGGTCGGTAAATATCAGCCATTCTTGGTAAAAAGACTTGAAATTCCGCTCCACAAAAATCCCGTGCCCCATGTTATGTGCATGGTCGAGATCGCGAGCGGAAGCCCAAGTAAAAGAGATCCTGTATTTTTTTTGATTGACAATCTTAAACCAGCCAGCCCCAGCACAAAAAAATAAACAAATAATTGGGCAGCCAGAACATAACGCGCGAACCCGATAAATAAGGATAACACAATAAGAATAAACAGGCTTAATACAAATAGAGGGGGCAATGCCTGCCGCCAGCGCAAGGTATGCGGATAGCGTTGCAGCATTTTCATTTTCCAAAATCCATAACGCCAGTATTGAGCAGCCAGTTTTCCGAATGTGCTGCGTGAAAAATATACCGAACGGATCGACGGATCCAGCCAGACCGTGCCGCCTGATTCACGCACCCGAGTATTGAATTCATAATCTTCGTTCGCCAAAAGTGTTTCATCGAAAGCGCCGATCTTCTCGATCAATGAACGGCGAAATGAACCGAACGGAACCGTATCCACCGCGCCAGCTTTTGCGTTAAGGCGATACATCGCGTCCCCCACACCCAGCGGATGCGCTGCCGCGAACGAGATCGCATTTGCAATCCAGGTCGGCGCCCCCGCGCGGATCTCCCACACGCCGCCCACATTGTCACCCAGACCCGCTTCATGCGCCGCGACACAACGCTCCACATATTCTGGAATGGGCATCGAATGCGCATCAAGGCGGACAATGATCTCGCCTCTTGACTCACGAATGGCCTGATTCAGTCCCGAGGGAATCGTCCGCGCTGAATTCTCAACCACCCGCACCGCAAGGTCAGCATGTTCCTTTTGAAAGCCTGCCACCACATCCCGTGTCCGGTCAGTGGACATACCATCAGAGATGACCAACTCCATCTGCGCGCGCGGATAGGTCTGCGCGAGGACGGCATCAAGCAGATGAAGAATGGTGGTCTCTTCGTTATAACAAGGGACAATGATCGAAACAAAAGGAAGTTTTGGCATAAGGCGATAAAAATTCGGAAGTCTGCTTTGAACTCTCTGAAAAGAAGACTTCCGAAATTTAGGTGTTTATTTTCCCATCAAAGGCAGGAACACATCAAAAGATGTCCCTCCCCCAGCCTACTGCGGACGCTTATTTTACCACCATGCGCCTGCACAATATCGTGCGCAATCGCCAGCCCCAGCCCCGCGCCGTGTTTCTCGCCGCCCTTGCGGGAAGGGTCGGCCTGATAAAAACGGTCAAAGATATGCGCCAGTGATTCAGTAGGAATTCCCGCACCTGTATCTGAGACTGAAATCTGCATTTCTCCATTTATAGCCGAGGCTCCTGCGCCAAACGGTCACCATCCGCGATCAAAGCTGGCAGATTCGCAGCGACATCCACGCTTACAACCACGCCCGCCTTTTGCGATTGCGGTATAAATTTTTCACGAATGGCATTCAACAACGCAGGCACATTCACCGGCGACATCGTAATATCCGCCGTGCCTGCATCGAGCCGCGCCAGATCAAGCAGATCCAAAACCATGCGATGCATACGGCCAGATTCATTAAAGATCACCTGCGCCGCCTGCTGACGAGTCTGCTCCGTATCGGCTGTGCCATCCAAAATGGCTTGAGCAAATCCCTGCACAGAGGTCAGCGGTGTTTTCAATTCATGAGACACATTCGCAACAAATTCTCTTTGGGATTTTTGACTCGCCTGCGTACGCACGATCATGGAATTAAAAGCGCGCGTCAACTCCTGGACTTCATGCGGGCCCTGCGGTTCTACCAGGCTTAATCTCAGCGGACGGCATTCCCCGCGCCGCGATCACCACCTTTTGCAGCGGGTCTGCGATCAAACGCGCAAAGAGAAAAGCCAGCACCAGAGAGAGCAGCAGAGCTATTAATCCGCCTCGTAGGAAGGGCGACAAAAATTCATCAGCAATGATATTCACAATCGAAAGCCGTGGCCGCGGTGCAGCCACAACCAGATAGGTTTTATCAGGAAGCTGTTCAATGGAATACAGCCACACCCCGCCGTTTCCATCACGCATAATGGGATTCTGCGTTGAAGCTGCCTTCTTTTTTCAGGAAACGGCAGTGACGCCTTTACCAGCAGTATCCAGAATTAATTGCTTGTCCTGGAGAAAAACAACACCCGCACATCAAATGTCGCGCGGCTTTTGCGCCGCAACAGAAATGGGCTTGATCTGAGGAACGTTCTCCCGCTCCATCACAACTGATTGCACGGCTTGCAATCTTTCAGTTGTCTGGCGATACAACAAGGGATTACGCACCAGATAAACAAATAGAAACGTCGCCACAACACCCAGTGCTGTGACGATCAGCAAGGCATAACTTAACCAAAGACGGGAACGAGAGAGAAAACAAGGAAAACATGTTACTAGGAAAATCTCCACTTTATTTTTGACGAGTTAAAAGCCAGATTTTTCAAAACGAGATTGAGGTTATTAATTGGAAATTACATCCGTCTGTGGGGGTCCTCTTCGGGGCGCCGCCCCACTTTGTTTTTTTGCGGCGGGGAGGCCGAGGACCCCCCTCGGCTTTGTTCCTCAAGGGGGGTTCCCCCCCCGCCTGGGGAGGCAATGTAGTTACACGATCAACTTATACCCCACGCCGGTGACAGTTTCTATTTTCACAGAACCGCCCTCCAGCTTTTTACGCAGATGCGCAATGTGGACATCCACCGTGCGGGTTTGGCCGTAGAAGTCAAATCCCCAGGCGAGCTGAAGCAACTGCTCACGGCTAAAGACACGGCCGGGCTGCTCTGCCAAAGTGAGTAAAAGGTCAAATTCCTGGGTACGCAGCTCAACGGTCCGCGCAGCGATGCGCACTTCACGTGAAGAGGGATCAATCGTCAAGTCGCCGCGATGGATCGGCTTGCCGTCTGTCTTTTGCTTCCCGTCACTACGGCGCAAGATCGCCTTGACGCGCGCAATCAATTCACGTGGATTAAACGGTTTGGTCAGATAATCATCCGCGCCAAGTTCGAGACCGAGAATTTTATCGATGTCTTCATCGCGTGCCGTGAGCATGATGATCGGAGTTTGATCTCCGCTTGCGCGTAATTTACGACAGACTTCAAAACCATCGAGCTTTGGAAGCATGACATCCAAAACGATCAACGCCGGGCGATGTTTCGCAACAGCCTCAAGCGCAGCCTCACCATCGTTGATCTCCTGCACACGAAAACCATCGCGTTCAAAATACATGCGCGAGAGTTGAATGATGGATGGTTCATCGTCAACAAGCAGGATCAGTTCAGATGTCATATTTGATATATAGACCCTAAAGGTTTTTAAAACCTTTGCTTATTCCCAACCAGCACAACCGCATCGATCTCAACCACTCCGCCTTTGGGCAAACCAGCCACTGCCACCGTACTGCGGGCGGGCGGATTCTCGCCAAAGAACTCGGCGTAAATCGCGTTCATCTTTGGGAAGTCGCTCATGTCTGTTAAGAACACAGTAGTCTTGACTACATTTCCAACCGAAGAACCGGCCGCTTCGATCACATTTTTCAAATTGACAAGTACCTGACGTGTCTGCGCTTCAACTCCGCCTGCGACCAACTCACCTGTGGCGGGGTCCAGCCCGGTCTGGCCGGCGGTGTAGATCATGGTTTCAGTGCGGATTGCCTGTGAATACGGGCCAATGGCCTTGGGCGCTTTATCAGTATGGACAACGGTTCTATTCATGATTACCTCTTGTAGGGATTTGATTTCAAAGATCACGCATAAGACCCGTTCATTTTACCGCTTGTTATTAAAAATTATTAAAACTTCATCTCACAAGAAAGACTTCGGAAATGACTTGATCCCTAAACTGAAAGGCATCTAAAAAGATTTCCGAAGTCTGGATTTGACAATTTACGAATCGCCTTCTGTCAAAGTATCAGCCGGCTTGTTTTCTTCGCGGAAGGCTTTCAATGCATCACGCAAAGCCTTGCCCGTCCCACCCATTGCGGATTTAAGTTCCTGCATCTTGGTGCGCATCTCCTGCACCGTGGACTTGGCTTTCTCGGCATCAGTTACTTTTCCGCTTGCATCAAATCCCTCGTGTAAAGTGACAATACCGTTCATGCTGTCATATTTTTGGTTTGGCATTCTTCAACGCGGATTCAAATGCATCCAACGCGGACTGCAAGGCAGTAACATTCTTACCGCTTTCAGCGGCCTTGTCGATTCGGGCCTGCATCTTTGCAATTTGCGCATCGGTATCTTCAAATCCCTTGCCGATCTTTTCATAGGCTTTCAACTGACGCGCCCAAAGCTGCTCAAGTTTCTCATTGGTCACATCGGTCTTGGGTGGATTTTCTCCCTGCGCAAAAGCGCTGGTCATCGGGAATGCAGCAAAGACCAGAGCGGCGGCCAAAGCAACCAAGATCATTTTGTTGAATATATTTTTCATCGTAAGTCTCCTTTTTAGGTTTAGATTACGATGTGATTTTAGATTTACAGGGTAATGGGGGTATGGCGAGGATGTAAAACTATTGTAAATTTTAGAAATACAAAAGACAAAAGAAAAATAATCTTTTACACCCTTCTTACGGCCAGCATGGTCAAATCATCGCCGAGCGGAACTGATTCAATAAACTCATTCAAGCGATGTTCAACCAGCACAAGAACCTCATCGGCGGTGCGTGTGCTTTGAATGGCATGAAGCGCGTCCATCAAACGCGAGTCACCGAATAAACTTCCATCGGGGGCAAAGGCTTCGGTCAAGCCGTCGGTGTAAAGCAGAAGCGTATCCCCTTCTGCGAGCGTCACCGTGCGCTCTTTCATACTGGGCTGTTCCATAACACCCAACGCAACCGCGGTGCGAGTTAATTTTTCGATCTCACCATTGCTCTTCATCCAAAACGGCGGATTATGCCCCGCATTCACAAAAGTAAAATCACCGCTTTCAATATCCAATACACCATACACCGCAGTCACGAACATACCTTGCTGCGTATCAGGCAAAAGCAGATCGTTCACACGCCGCAAAACGTCCACTGGAGAATTCATCTCATTCACAGCCGCCCGCACCAAGGTCCGCGTGAGCGCCATGAACAGCGCTGCGGGCATGCCCTTATCGGCCACATCCGCAATAAAAATACCGAGTTTATTATCCGGCAATTCGATCACATCATAAAAGTCACCGCCCACCTGACGCGCCGTGCGCCAGCGTGCCGCAAACTGCCACGCATCGCGTATCGGCAAAGACTGCGGAATAAACGTCTGCTGGATCTGGCGCGCCAGTTGCACTTCAGTTTCGAGGCGCTCACGCACCACCATCTCCTGCTGCAAAAGATCGTTCTGAATCGCAAGCGCAGCCTGTTGCGCAATGCCATTGATAATTTCAATCCGGCGTGAGCGGAAGCGGCGTCCATTCTCTGCCTCTTCGATTAACATCACACCAAAGAGATCATTCTTAATCGAAAGCGGGACTGCCATCAGCAGACGCTCTGCATCGACGACATCCGCTTCACCCTCAATCTCGGGCCTGATACCCAACCACGACATTGGCTCCGCGTTGGGTGTGAGCGACAGAGAGAACATACGGCCTTGTTCGCGTGCAAAATTAAGCAGAGGGAATTCACCCAACTTGAATTCCTTTTCGGTCATAACAAGTTCTTCTTCTTCTGAGAAACCATATTCGTGAGAAGCCGTGAAAGACTCGCGCTCAACATCCCAGCGATACAAGGCAATACGATGCACACCCACGAGGATCGGGATGATACGTGTGATCGAGCCTAATATCTCATCGAGGTCATTCAAACTTACAACAGCCTGCGCCACCTGCAACAACGCCGCAGACGCATACGCCTGTTCCTGTGCGGCATCATACAAACGCGCATTTTCGATCGCCACCGATGCATAACTCGCAAACGTGGTGGTAATCGCCTGCGCTTCGTGACCATACCGCCCCGACGTATGATGCGCCAGCGTCAACACCCCCAGCGGACGGTCACCCACCCGCAGCGGCGCGGCAATCGACGAGTAATTATTTTCATAACCAGCGGTAAGGCCTGAAGGCCAGAGCGGTTCATCCGCACGGCGGATCATAGGTACATCTGACATTAAAGCTTCAGCCATGGCGTAGATCGCATCCGGGTTGGCAATACACACGCTTTCAAGTTCGCTGGCGTCCACGCCATGCACAGCAGAGAGACACAGATCGTCATCCTGCAAAAGCCAGATGGCGGAAATATCGATCGGCAGATTGCGATCCAACTCAGAGAGGATCATCTCAAGCACTTCGTCCACGCCTACATTATCAGAGACCAAACCTGCCACATCGCGCAGGCTATCAGATACCTGACGGCGCCATTGCTCCGAACGGTATAAGTCTGCATTGCGGATGGCTGCGGCCATCGTATCGGCCACAGCCTCAAACATCATCTGATCATCTTCAGTGAAGGCATTCGTTTTATCAGATTGAATATCAAGCAGGCCAACCACTTTATCGTCAAAGATCAGCGGCACGCACAATTCTGAGCGTGTATTTTTTGGCGGCAAAGGCGATGGGACATAACGATCATCCAGTGTGACATCGTTTACCAGGATCGTTTTGCCAAGTCGCGCCGCCCAAACCATGATGCCCTTCGGTGTGTCCAAAGAGATAGTGTAGCCTTCTAATTTTTTACTGCGTTTGCCGCTGCCGGCTTCATAGGCAATAATTCTTCTATTTGGGTGAACCGTGAACAGTGAAACATGCGGATATTTAAATTTTTCGTGAATCAGATTCGCCGCATCTCGCATGATCATGGATAGATTAAGCGTGGAACTTACGCTCTTGCTGACCTCTGAAACAAGCGTAAGCTGGTCGGCACGGCGGCGCAAACTTCCATATAAACGTGCACCTTCCACAGCGCGTGAGATATTATCCGCCAGCGCCTGCAAGATCAGCAGGTCATTGGGGTGAAAGGCATGCGGTTGATTACTTTGTATATCCAATACCCCGAGTACACGGTCTTCTATCTTAAGTGGAATCACCACTTCCGATTTTGTTTCAGGCAGACTATCGATGAAGCGATAACGGGCATCCGCGCGGACATCGTCGCAGACGATCTGTTGTCCGTGTAGTGCGGCTTCGCCGATCAGGCCCTGACCGATCTCCACCTCGAGTGCGATGGAGGCTTTCTTTTTCCCTTTACGCGGTGCGACCGCACTGGAACGAAAGCGCAGGGCTTCTGAATTCGGTTCCAGGGTAAAGATGGCAACATAATAATAATTAAAGGTCTTTTGAATGAGTTCGGTAACACGGGTTGCGAGTTCGTTTACATTGAGTACGTTTGCGATCTGCGTGCTGACTTCGCGCACAAGGTTAAGCTGCCGCAGGCGGAACTGTTCCACTTCTGCGCGATGCGAAGCAAACAGACTCATCGCGACAACCTGTTCAATGCCTTGAAGCAGGTTCAACTCTTCGCTGGAAAAAGCCGGCCCTTTAGGGCGGGTAATTTGAAGCGCTCCCAGCGTAATCCCATGATCTTCGAGCGGAATCGAGACAAAGGTCACGCTTGATGCGGTTTTCGTCTTCCTTTTTAATTTTTGAGTGGTGATCTTACCGGCTTTGATCGCGAGGCGCATCCCGCCTTTTGGAGGCTGTGCCGGAAATACCTGGCCATCTTCCCAATCTGGCAGGCGGAAAAAAATTTCATTCAACCATACATCCACTCTGCCGCTGATCAAACGGCTGGTCATCGCGATAATACGATCTCGCTGCGCGCTGAGAGATTCTTCGTTGCGAAGTTGTTCACCCAGGCTGGCGAGTTGATTCCAGTCTTGGAATTTTGGATGCTCAGTGCGCGGCGCAGCAGTCATGCGGTCTATCCCCTGCGCTTGGTCATTGTTAATAAATTGCCTGTTTTTGAATTGGATTCATAGCGGACTTCATCCATCAGTTTTCGCATCAGGTACACGCCGAGTCCCCCCGATCTGACGGTCAGATAGATCTGCTTTTAAGTTGGGCTGTTTCACCTTCGATGGATCAAAAGGTCGGCCTGTATCGCGCATGGTGATGGTAAGGGAATCACCGCGCATGTCACAGGTAATATAAAGTTCTGCATTTGAAACGCCCGCATAGGCATGTTCAATGATATTGGAGGCTGCTTCATCTGCGGCAAGTTGAAGGGAATAGATTTCCTTTTCAGTGAATCCACCTTCGCGAGCGACTTGAGCCACAAGATCGCGAATCTCATCCAAATATTCAAATTTAGCCGGAAAAGTTATGTTTGGCATAAGTAAAAATAAAAACCGCCTCTATTTCATTAATTATGAAGAGGCGGCCTTAAAAATTCCTGATCTACCTAACGACGCAAACCGCGTCTGTTAGAAACTACCAACTGCGGCAATGGAATCATCAAAGGTCTTAAAGAGTTCTGTAAAACCGGCGAGTTCAAGCGCTTCGCGAATACGTTCTGGCACGGCAACCAATACCAATTCGCCGCGATTATAACGCTTGCAATTTCGCTGAGTGGCAAGCAGGGCACGGAACCCTGCACTGGACATATACTCAAGCTCACTCATGTCCACGACGATCTTGAAATGACCATCTTCATTTGCTTTTTCTAGGACGTTTGTAAATTCGGGAGCGGTTGCACTGTCTACACGGCCTTTCACTTTAAACAGGTCGCAATGTTTGAATTCCTGAGTTGTGATTTCCATAGTACTCCTCCGTCAGCAAAATAGATTTTTTATTAATTATTTCCCTGCTGTACAAAAATTTTTTGGACGCTCGCGAAGCGAAACACTGATCTTCGCTAATAAAAAGAAAAAACTGCGTTTTCTGCACACTTCGCGGTCAGCGTCCTAATTCTTAAATGTACGGTAGAGAATTAATTATCATAAAATTATATCACGATAATAATTGCATTATTTTAGAGACTCTCCCCCATTTTTGCCATATCAGAATTAAGGAAGTTAAATTATATTGGCAACAGTCGAAATCCTTTCGCGTTTCCAGTTCTCTGCTTTTTATATAAATCAAGAATCAGATTTTGCATTCAAATCGTTTACAATTGGTTTGGAAAAGGAGATTTCAATGATTGGTGAACCTGTCCTTGTTATGTTGGTCGAAGATAACGCAGACCATGCCGAGTTGGTGATACGGACTCTACAAGACCATCATATAGCGAACACGATCAAGCATTTTTCAGATGGACAGGCAGCGCTGGATTATTTGCTTAGACGCGGGGAATATGAAGACCCTGTAGTCAGTCCGTACCCGCACATGATCCTGCTTGACCTGCGTCTGCCGCGTGTTGATGGTCTCGAAGTTTTGCGCATTATCAAGGAACAGGAAGCCTTGAAAAATATTCCTGTGATCATCCTCACGACATCAGAAGCAGAAAAAGATGTGGCACGCGCCTATGATAATCATGTGAATAGCTATCTTGTAAAACCAGTGGGGTTTGATGAATTCAGCAAACTCATGCAAGATCTCGGATTTTACTGGCTGGGCTGGAATACACATCCGCGTATTTAAGATAATCCCGCTGAAAGAGTAAAAATGCAGGAAGATGTCATCAACATTCTTTTAATCGAAGACGAAGATCCACATGCGGAATTAATTCAACGCGCCTTTGAAGATCAGGAGCCGCGTGTCCACATCCACCGTGTCAGGTCATTAACCGAGGCGCGTGCGCAAATGCTTGCACAGGAACCGTCGCTGATCATTGCAGACTGGCGGTTGCCCGACGGCGAAAGCATGGAACTACTACCGGACCATCATGACCCGCTGGCTACGCCCATTATTCTGATGACCAGTTACGGCAACGAACGCATCGCAGTTGAGGCGCTCAAATCCGGCGCCCTTGATTATGTAGTTAAGTCACCTGAATCCATGCTGGATATGCCTCATCTGGCTGAACGCGCCGTCGAACAATGGGAAGCGCGCGCCGAACGTGTCCGTATGCAAAGAGCGCTGCTGGATAGCGAAGCGCAATTCCGTTTGCTTGCTGAAAACGCGAGCGATATGATCGCACGTCTCTCCACCTCAGGACAAATGTTATATATTTCTCCTGCCTGCCAAACCATTTTAGGATACACCCCAGAAGAACTTGTCGGCACGAGCAGTTTTGACATCATCCATGAAGAAGACCGTCAAAATGTTAGAGAGTTATTTAAAGGCAATCATTTTGACGAGACCTACACCATCTCTTATCGTGCGCTGCACAAAAATGGAAGTTACATCTGGCTCGAAACTTCAGCCCGCGCCATCCTTGACCGCATATCCGGTTCGATCATCGAAATACAAAGCGCATCCCGTGACATTACTGAAAGAAAAAAAGGCGAGAAGGCCTTGCAAAGTGCGCACATACATCTTCAGGAAGCATACGAAAGAACCATTGAAGGCTGGGTGCGCGCACTCGATCTGCGCGACCGTGAAACAGAAGGCCATACCCAACGTGTAACTGAATTAACCCTCAAGGTAGCCCGAACCCTCGGCTTCTCAGAAGAAGAACTTGCCCACATCCGCCGTGGCGCACTCTTGCACGATATGGGCAAGATGGCAATCCCCGATGAAATCCTGCAAAAGCCCGGCCCATTGAATGAAACGGAATGGGAAAAAATGCGCCGTCATCCCATGTACGCATACGAAATGCTTTCTCCCATTGAATATCTACGCCCCGCACTCGATATTCCTTTCTGTCATCACGAACGCTGGAACGGCAGCGGCTATCCACGCGGATTAAAAGAGACCGAGATTCCCCTCGTCGCACGACTCTTCGCAATTGTAGATGTCTGGGACGCGTTGTGCAGCGACCGCCCCTATCGCAAAAAATTACCAAAAAAGGAAGTCATCTCCTACTTGCGTGAAAAATCTGGAAACCTTTTTGAGCCTAAATTGATCGATGTTTTTCTTTCCGTCATCGAAAACGAAAAATAAAACCTGCACACTTTCATCTTTTCAAAAGCCAAAGTTGACACGCCCACTCACATCGGGTATCCTTGCCCACGTCCGGGCAGGCCCGGCGCGGCGAAGCCTTTCGAACCCCGCCAGGATCGAAAGATAGCAACGGTAAGGAAGAGTCTTCGGGTGCCGCCGGTTGCCTGCCCGGATATTTTTTTAATCAACACTTTGTGTTTATAATCTCCCCATGACCTCATCAAACTGGATCAAGATCATCATTGCCCTTGCGCTCGGTGCTGCGCTTGGCGTGATCTACGGCTGGGCAATTGACCCCATCGAATATACCGATGTCACCCCCGGCATCCTGCGCGCCGACTATCGCGCCGACTACGTACTCATGGTCGCAGAAGCGCATCAAAGCGAACAAAATTCTGAAACCAGTGCGCGCCGTCTCGCGTTACTCGGCAGCGAATCTCCAGCCCAGATCGTCACATCTACATTGGAGTACGCGGCCAACAACAGCTTCACCCAAAACCAGATCATCCTCCCCCAGGGGTTGCTCACCGCCATGCAGACGTATCAACCGCAGGGGAATAACGCGCCATGAGACATTTCCTCCGCAGCATCTTTCTACACATCCTTATCGCGCTTCTTACCGGACTGGGAATTGGTCTGGCGTACTCATGGTTTATCTCCCCTGTAACATACGTCGACGCAAGCCCTGCCATTCTGCGTTCTGACTTTAAAGATCAATATCGCAGTGTGATCGCCGCATCATACGCATCCACACGTGATCTGGCACGCGCCCGCGCCCGCCTTGAATTACTAGGTGACATGGACCCCGTCGGCGAACTCAGCGCACAAGCACAACAAATGCAAGCCTCCGGCGAATCCATTGAAGTGGTGCAGCTTCTCGCCCAACTCGCCACAGACCTGCAGCGCGGCGTGGTCAGCATTCCGGCCACCAACACGCCATTCGTTGCAATCGTCAATACACCTACAGCTGAAAAACTGACAACAGAAGAAGCCCCTCAAATTGAAGCAACACAACCCGTGGAGATCACTCCGTTTCCAACTTCATCATTTGAGCAGACTCCGCTTGCCCCCCAACAACTTGTGACACCTACTGCACGGCCAACCTTCACATCCATCCCCAAACCAGGCACACCATTCACACTTGTCAGTCAGGATACAATCTGCAATATCGATTTGCAGCCCGGCCTTATGCAATTCACACTCATCGATTCACGCCGCAGACAAGTGGCGGGCATCGAGATCATCGTCAACTGGGCTGAAGGGGAAGATCACTTCTTTACTGGATTCAAGCCCGAGCTTGGGAATGGATACGCGGATTTCATCATGCAGTCAGGGACCATTTACAGCGTCCGCGTTGCAGAGGGCGGAGCTTTCGTCTCCAATATTTTTGTCCCAACCTGCACAGACCCAAATGGGAAAGAATATCTGGGCGGCTTATTACTTACCTTCCAACAACCATAAATCACCTGCAACCAAATCAGCCTTCATTCGTTATATCTTCACAGACAAAACAAGGAGCAACGAATGAACACAAATTACACAGAACAAAAACCCGGCTTATTCACAGCCATCGCAGTGATGACCCTTGTCAGCGGCATCACCAATCTCTTCTGGGGATTCATCGCATCAGCCACAGCCCTCAGTACATTTGTCGGCATCGTCTGTCTGCCGATCACCATCCTGCCTACCATACTTGGTGTCTTCGAGATCATTTATGCAGCAAAACTTTTAAGTGTCCAACCGCAGCCTGTTCAACCATCACAATCCATCGCAGTCTTTCAAATCCTTACATTCTTATTTGGTAACATCTTCTCGATGGTGGTCGGCATCCTCGCCCTCATTTTTTATAACGATCTTTCAGTGAGGGAATATTTTGCCCGCATCAACGGGAAGGTCATCATCGCTCCGGTTTCCACACCTGCACCTATAACTCCTGCACCCAGCGTAGAATCACAAGTTGAAGAGTTATCCGCTCCCGTGGATTTCACAACACCCGAACCAACAGTGGAACCTGAAAAGCCAAAACGCATCCGCAAGATCGCCGGCAAATAAAACGATCAAACAAAAACAGGTTGAACTCAATTGAGTTGAACCTGTTTTTGTTTCCATTTTTTACCATACAATACAGAGACACTCTCTTTCATAAAATACCGGAACTGGTAAAATCATCTTCAAGGAGACACCATGAAGAAACCCATCTTATTCCTCATTTCACTCGGATTACTCGTCGGAGTTGTTCTATCCGCGTGTGGATTAAATATCGGGCCGGAAGATCCGCGCCCCAATTTTTTGATCATCATCTCAGACGATCAACGATATGACACAATGGAATACATGCCGAAAACCACTGAATTAATTTTCGATCAGGGCGTTACATTTCCACATGCCTATATTACGACACCACTTTGCTGCCCAAGCCGTTCGAGCATATTAACCGGCATGTACGCTCACAACCACGGCGTATTGGAAAATGAAATGAAATTAACCATGGAAACATTTGTCAATGATCTCCATGAAGCTGGATATTACACCGGGCTGGTCGGCAAATATCTAAACTCATGGGACGGAGAAGCACGCCCTGAATTTGATTATTGGGTTTCCTATGCGCGGGGAGAAACCCGTTACTACAATCCACGGCTCAATATCAACGGGACATGGGAACGTCACACAGGCCAATATGTGACCGACGCCCTCGGCAATTATGCGCAGGAATTTCTAACCCAAGCCTCAAAAAAGAATCAACCCTATGTATTGATCCTCGCTTTCAACGCTCCGCATGACCCCGCTACCCCGGCCAAAGAGGATCAGGATAAGTTACCCGATCTTGCAGCATATCGTTCGCCCAGTTTTAACGAAGAGGATATGTCAGATAAACCGGCATGGATGATCCAAAAACCGCTTCTCACCGATGCGGAAATTGCCGAGCTTGATAAATTTCGCAGAGACCAGATTCTGACCCTGCTCTCATTGGATCGTGCCATCGAAAGAGTGATGGGCACGTTGACAGAGACCGGCACTCTGGATGAAACCATGGTCTTCTATCTTTCAGATAATGGAAAACATTGGGGCGAACATCGCCTGACATCCAAGAATACTTATTTTGAAGAAGCGGTTCGTGTTCCGTTTGCAATTCGATATCCGCCATTGATCCCTAATCCATACACCGATGAGCGGGTCGTCTCAAATATAGACATTGCTCCAACATTGTATGAACTCGCCGGCCTGCCCATCCCCACCACCGTGGACGGACTCTCTCTCGCCGGGTTATTTAATCCCGAGGTCACCTGGCGCGAAGGAGTTCTGCTTGAAGGCTGGCCCCCGCGCGGAGTCTACAGCGCCATTCACACTGAACAATATCTTTACGCAGAGACAGTTGACGATATTGCCGAACTGTATGACTTAAAGGCCGATCCTTACGAAATGAACAATCTGGCAGATGACCCGGCCTACCAGGAAATAAAAGAAAAACTAAAAGCCCTGCTGGATCAGGAAATTCAAAACAGCACCAACCCATAAGTATGATGTTTTACCCCTTGACTCTCACCCTGCTCAACCGTAGAATCAAAAAATAATTGAACGGCATACAGGGAAGAGACTTGGAATGCAGATTTCAATCTGCATTATCAAGCGCCGAAGGTGCAAATCTGGCAACAGGCGAAACCAGATGAATCTCTCAGGCAAAAGGACCCTGCATCCGATTATGACTCTGGAAAGTCTCAAGCAGCAACGAGACACCGACGGTGTAAAGTTTTGTTAGTTTTATAGTTTGATAGTTGATTGGTTCCGTATTTTAAAAACTAAGCAACTAAGTAACTACCTAACTACTCGACTAATCTCTCAGGTTCCATTACAGAGGACGCGCAATTCTATAATTGCACGTCCTCTTTTGATTCGCCAATATCCCATATTCGCTACAGGAGAAATAAAAAAATGAACACACCCACCAACCTCAAGTACACAAAATCTGATGAATGGTTCGATGCCGCCAGCGGAGCCGTTGGCATTACCGACTTTGCCCAGAGCCAGCTCTCTGACATTGTCTTCGTTGAATTGCTCGTCGAAGAAGGCGAAGAAGTGACAGTCGGCAAGGCGATTGCTTCTGTTGAATCTGTGAAAGCCTCTGCTGAAATTTACGCCCCCGCCTCCGGAAAAGTCAGCGCCGTCAACAAGGGACTTTCCGACAAACCCGAAACCCTCAACTCTGACCCGTTCGGCGAAGGCTGGATGATCAAGATCGAAGGCGGCACCGCCGGTGATAACACAATGGATTCCACCGCGTACGAAGCTGATTGTGCAGGAAGAGCGCATTAATCAGTAACCGGTGAACAGTAATCAGTTCAAGCAACTGATCACTGGATACTGATTACTGAATACTGGAGTTAACATGACTTACATTCCCATCAGCCCCAACGAACGGGATGCGATGCTCAAAACGGTCGGCGTTAAATCACTCGATGATCTCTTCGACGCCATCCCAAAGAAACATCGCTTCCCCGAACTTGACCTGCCCCCCGCGTTGACCGAAATGGAAGCTGCCTCATTATTAGGTGAAATGGCTTCCACAAACGAAAACGTGCGCGAGCATATGATCTCCTTCCTCGGCGCGGGCGCATACAATCATTATGTTCCTGCTGTTGTCGATCACATGCTGCGCCGCGGTGAATTCTATACCGCTTACACACCGTATCAACCTGAAATTTCACAAGGCACATTGCAGGCCATCTTCGAATATCAATCACTGATGACCAACCTCACCGGCATGGAAGTTTCAAACGCTTCACATTACGATGGCGCAACCGCCACAGCCGAAGCAGTGAATCTCGCGTATGCCCAATTCCGCGGCAAGCGCAAGAAGATCGTCATGTCGCCCAGTGTGCATCCGCAATATCGTGAAGTCATCCGCACCTACACCCAAAGCCTGGGACTGGTAGAAGCCGGAGATGAAGTATCAGCTGACCTCGAAGCCGGACCCGAAGCGTTGATGTCTCTCACAGATGAAAGCACAATGCTGGTCGTCGTCCAATATCCAGATTTCTTCGGACGCATCCACGATTACACAAAACTGATCGAAGACGCGCACGCAAAAGGCGCGCTGGTTTGTATCGTTGCGAATCCAACCGCGCTGCTCATGCTCAAGACTCCCGCCTCGATGGGCGCGGATATTGTGGTCGGCGAAGCGCAGCCGTTCGGCATTCCGCTTTGGTATGGCGGACCCTATCTCGGATTCTTCACCACCAAAAAATCATACGTTCACAAAATGGCTGGGCGCCTGATCGGTGAAACCGTTGATAACCGCGGACAACGTTCGTACGTGTTGACTCTCACCGCGCGCGAACAACATATCAAACGCGAACGCGCCACATCCAACATTTGTTCCAATCAAGGCTTGCTCGCGCTCGCATCCGCAGTTTATATGTCGGCGCTTGGCAAGACCGGTTTGCAGCAGGTTGCGAATCTTTGTTATCAAAAAGCACATTACGCCGCCAGCGAACTGAGCAAGATCGACGGCTTCGGTTTATGTTTCAGCGAACCGTTCTTCCATGAATTTGTTTTGTGCTGTCCCAAACCCGCCAGCGAAGTCAACGCATATTTACTCGAACACGGCATCTTCGGCGGCTACGATCTCGGCAAAGATTATCCTTCGCTCGAAAATCATATCCTGATGGCCTTCACCGAAATGAACAGCAAGCAGGAAATTGACACCCTCGTGGAAGTTTTAAAGGAGATGGAATAATGGCTACAATTATGGAACCCACCATCTTTGAACTTTCCTCCCCCGGGCGAACCGGCGTGACCATGCCCGCATCAGACGTACCGGAAGTTGCTCTGCCTCCCAAAGATTTGTTGCGCTCTGAGTTTCCCCTGCCCGAGCTCGCCGAAGTGGACGTTGTGCGTCACTACATGAAGCTCAGCAAATTCAACTACAGCGTAGACGAAGGCTTCTATCCTTTGGGTTCATGCACCATGAAATACAACCCGAAGATCAACGAAGATACCTGCCGCTTACCCGGCTTCCTTTACACTCACCCATTACAACCCATTGAAACCGTGCAAGGCAATCTGGTTTTGATGTATGAACTACAGGAATGGCTGAAAGAGATCAGCGGCTTCGCAGGCATGACTCTGCAGCCCGCCGCCGGCGCACACGGCGAATTCACCGGTGTGCTGATGATGGCCGCTTATCACAAATCACGCAACGACAGCAAACGCACCAAGATGTTAATCCCCGATGCAGCGCACGGAACAAACCCCGCATCGGCCGGCATGTTGGGCATGAGCGTTGTCACCATCCCATCAGATGAGCGCGGCAATGTGGACCTCAAAGCCCTCGCCGCCGCCTGTGACGATACCGTCGTTGGCATGATGCTCACCAACCCCAACACGCTCGGCATGTTCGATGAACACATTGAAGAAGTAGTTGCATTGGTACACAAATGCGGCGGCTTGATGTATGGCGATGGCGCGAACTTAAACGCGCTGCTCGGCATCGTCCGCCCCGGCGATCTCGGCTTTGATGTGATGCACATCAACCTGCACAAAACATTCTCCGTCCCGCACGGCGGCGGCGGACCAGGTTCCGGTCCCGTGGGTGTCAGCGAACGCCTGTTGGACTTCCTGCCTTCGCCATTGGTCGGCATCGTCGAAGAAGGCGATGGAGATGATATGGCTCCGCTGTATGGCTTCGTCACCCCCAAACATTCCATCGGACGCATGAAAGCTTTCCACGGCCACTTCGGCGGCGGACTGGTCCGCGCGTACACGTACATTTCGATGCACGGACCTGACGGCTTAAAGGATATTTCACAGTACGCGGTACTCAACGCAAATTATCTGCAAGCCCGTTTGCGCGGCACCTACAAGATTCCGTATGACCGCATCTGTATGCATGAATTTGTGGCCGAAGGAAGTTTTGAAGGCAGCGATGTCCGTGCGCTGGATATCGCCAAGCGCCTGATGGATTACAACTTCCACCCACCCACAAACTACTTCCCGCTCATTGTCCACGAAGCGTTGATGATCGAACCGACCGAAACCGAAAACAAGGACACGCTCGATCGCTTCGCCGATGCCCTGATCAAGATCGCGGAAGAAGCCAAGACTCAGCCTGAGCTGCTCCACAACGCCCCGCACATCACTCCGTTCGGAAGAATGGATGAAGTGAAAGCCGCGCGCGAGTTGGTGCTGTGCTGTTGGCTGCCAGAGAATTACGAAACACTGACGTAATCATATATATAAAAAATGCCCGCGAGAAATCTCGCGGGCATTTTTTATTATTCGCAGGTTACTTCGGTTCCCAAAAGATCATATCCGTCATTCCGCATCGGGTTCCGTAATCCTTATTGGTTCCCGAGAGAATGGAGAACGCAAAGGTTCCGGCGGAAGTCTGGTCGGCGGAGAGCGTATATTCTGTCACCACATCATTGACAGACACATAAGCGCTTTGTCCTTTCACCGAAAGGACAAAATCCGCTTCGGCCGGGTTGGAGAAATTCACTGTGCCGGGGCCTCTGGTCTTTCCAACATTGTACACATTTGATCCGCGCCCCATCAGGAACAAAATACGACTTGTATCAAGAAAAACCGCGTAATGATCTTCATTTTCCTGCAAGCCAAAAATTACTCCACAACCTGATATCTCAGGAGTAGCGCTCGCAATCGACCAATCAAAATGGGCGCTAAAAACAAAATCCTTGGCTTTGAAATCAAAAGGCCACCACTGATACCAGCCCAATTGCGCCCAATCCTCTTGAAATGGATCCGGCTCAAAGAATTCGCCTGTTGTGGTCGTAACATATCCCTTTTCTTTATACTCGCTAAGCAATACATTAAAGTCTTCCGCCTTTTGCGTAGCCGCAGCATTTGGAGTCGGAGAGGGTCTCGGCGTGGATGTGGGTCTGGGTGTTTTGGTAGCGGTTGCTTCTGGAGGCGCATCGGTTGCGGTTGCGGCAGCGGTCGGCGTGCTGTTAACAGAAATACCGCCGCAGGCGACGCCTGTCAAAACAAGAACAAGAAATAAATACAAAAACGGTGAAAACTTAATTGGTTTCATTTATTTTCTCCTATATTTGATTTGGGAGAAATTTTGGCTCCCCCCATTTAAGTGCATTTTATCATGGTGATTAAAAATGGGAAATATAAAAATGTCACTAAAATTTACAGGCGTATTTCACAGACCAAACGCGTTATCCATTTATGTTTGCAGACAGGCGGGAGGGGAAAATGTCAAAGACTGGGGTCTGCTATTTGGGTCAGACCCGCTTCCCCGTCAGAAAGATGCGTTTTTTATTTATCCAAAAAAAATACTTACAGAGTGTCATCGCTTTCGAAATACAGACAACTTCCCATAATGTACAGGGTTATAATCAGCAATCAATTTCAAGGTCAATATACAGAGGAGAGATATGCTCAATAAGCTGTTGTTTCATCGTTTCCCGAATATCAAAAGCTGGCTGACACGCCTGCAATACGAATTGGTTTCCACATTCGACAAGGACAAGAATGCCATCTTTATGAATTTTGGTTACACCGCCCACCACAAGGAAAACAACCTCCTGCCTCTCGCGGCTGAAGATGAAATCCATCGTTACCCGATGCAGCTTTATCATCATGTGGCGAAATCCATCGAGTGGAATAATATGGATGCGCTTGAAGTCAGTTCGGGACGCGGCGGCGGCGCGAATTTCATTATGCGTTACTTCAAACCGAAGTCCTACACTGGCGTGGATTTTTCGACCCGAGCCATTGAGTTTTGCCGCGAACATTACAGTTTGGATGGACTCAAATTTCATCATGGTAATGCCGAGGCGTTATCCTTCCCTGATAATTCCTTTGATGTGGTTTTGAATGTAGAAGCTTCACTTTATTACCCGAATATCACAAAGTTTTTCGAGCATGTCAAACGTGTGCTCAAGCCCAATGGATATTTTCTTTATACTGATCTGCGGTATGAAGAAAAAGTTGAGATCTGGCACGCGCAGCTAAAAAACATGGGATTAAAACTCATCAAAGAAGAAGAGATCACGGAAAATGTTCTCAAGGCGATGGAAATGGACCGTGAACGCCGCATGCAATTGGTGGATAAATATGTACCTGGTATTCTTCGCAAATCCTTTTATCACTTCGCGGGTCTCACCCCTGATTCGCCGGATGGAATGCCGCATCTTGATAACAGAAGATACTGGTACTTTGTCCTGCAAAAAATATAATACCCCCGGATCAAAAAGATGCGCTGAACGGCGCATCTTTTTGATTAATAAAATCGCTTACAATTGCAATTGAAAATTTCACACAAGGAGTACATTATGCAAACCATCAGCGAAGACATTCGCAAAAAGATCATCCTGTTTCAACAAACTGAGATCACCGAATATCATATTTACAAGCGTCTGGCAAAGCGTATCAAATCTAAAGAGAATGCCAAAATTTTGGATCAGATCGCAGAGGACGAACTGCGTCACTACAACGGCTGGAAGGAATATACAAAAGAGGAAGTGCAGCCGCGCTGGTTTTTCGTCTGGTTTTATTATCTGGTGAGCATGTTGTTTGGGTTTACCTTTGGCGTGAAGCTCATGGAACAGGGAGAGGAAAAAGCGCAGGAAAATTATGAAGCGGTTTCCAAAGTCATTCCACAGGCCACCCAATATCAGGATGAAGAAGACAAGCATGAACATCAATTGATCGAAATGCTGGATGAAGAAAGACTGCAATATGCTGGTTCGGTGGTGCTCGGCCTCAACGATGCACTCGTGGAATTAACAGGCGCTCTGGCCGGGCTGACACTTGCTCTGCAAGATGTGAAACTCATCGCCCTTTCAGGACTCATCACCGGCATTGCCGCTTCACTTTCGATGGCAGCCAGTGAGTATCTTTCCACCCGCTCTGAAAAGACAAGCAAGCATCCTGTCCGCGCTGCGGTGTATACGGGCATTGCCTACATCACCACGGTTACGCTGCTGATCCTGCCTTATCTGCTTTTTGAAAACTTTTATCTTGATCTTGCCATAGCGCTTACAACAGCGGTCATCATCATTGCTGTATTCAACTATTACATTTCCGTTGCCAAGGGAGAATCTTTCCGCGAGCGGTTTATCGAAATGGCTGGCTTAAGTTTGAGCGTGGCAGCTTTCTCGTTCGTGATCGGTTATTTCATCCGCCAATGGCTGGGGATCGAAATCTAAATCACCTTGATAAACAGAGATGAACAGGGATAAAGAAAAAATCTTTGTTCATCTCCGTTAATCTCTGGATAAATCAAAATTATGAAAATATTAACGGTAGACATCGGCACAGGCACGCAGGATATTTTTCTTTATGATTCGAATCTCGACATCGAGAACGGATTCAAACTCGTTTTGCCTTCTCCTACCATGATGATTCACCGCCGTCTCAAGCAGACGCTTCTTTCACGCCGCCCGATCCTGCTCACTGGACATCAAATGGGCGGCGGCCCTTCGGCATGGGCGATCGAAGAGGTTGCGCGTGCGGGGATTCCGGTTTATATGACTCCCTCGGCGGCGACCACGCTGAATGATGAGTTGAAGAAGGTGGAGAAGTTGGGATTAAGATTGTTTCGGAGGAAGAGAGCCTTCAGCTATCAGCGGTCAGCAAGATCGAGCTGAAGGATTTTGATTTTGAGTTGATCTCCAAAACATTTGCAGATTATGGTGTTTCGTTGAATGATTTATCGGCAGTTGCTGTGGCGGTATTTGACCACGGCAATGCGCCGGCGGGAGTTTCAGATCGTCAATTTCGATTTGATTATTTGGATGAAAGAATCCGTGAGCGCAATTCTCTTTCCTCCTTCGCTTTTCCTTCCACAAAAATTCCAAAAATCATGACGCGTTTACAAGCCGTCGCTGATTCAGCAGCCGATCTCGATTGTCCGCTGGTGGTGATGGATACAGCGCCCGCGGCGGTGTTGGGTGCGAATTTTGATCCAACGGTAATGAAGCGTGAGCGCAAGATCATTGTCAATGTTGGGAATTTTCATACGCTGGCTTTTCGTTTGGGTGATGGGATTGAGGGAGTCTTTGAACATCATACGGGTGAAATCGATCTGCCTAAACTGGAATCATTGATCCGAAGATTGGCAGATGGATCATTGAAGCACACAGATGTGTTCGATGATATGGGTCACGGCGCGCTGGTCTATGGGACAAATCCATTTGAGTTTGGCAGGGATGAGTTTGATATTGTGGTGACGGGGCCGAGAAGGAGTATGTTTCAGACGGCGGACGATAGACCGCAGACCACGAACAATCGTCCATCGTCCACGGTCCATGGTTATTTGCGCCCTTACTTCGCTGTGCCATTCGGTGACATGATGATCGCGGGCTGTTTTGGTTTGCTGGCGGCTACAGCGGAGGTCATGCCCAATTTGGCTGAATCAATTAACGGGTCGTTGCGAAGCGGGCGCGGACGTGGAGTCACGCCGTGGGATGCATGACAAATCGCAATCTGATACATGCAAAACGTTAGTTATCACATCCATCTGACATCGCTATAATCCTTTTACGATTTCAATTTAGGAGACTTAAACCATGTGTGGAATTTTTGGATATGTAACAAATAAAGAAGAAGCATTGGGACCCATTCTTATTAACGCGGCAGAGAGACTCACCTATCGTGGATATGACTCTGTTGGCGCGGCGACCATTAACAATGGCAAGATCGATCTGCGTAAAGATGTGGGCAAGGTGGATTCGGTGGCGGCGAAATATAACATCGCGGAAATGCGCGGACAGCGTGGGATTACGCAGTTGCGCTGGGCGACGTTTGGCGAGCCTTCGCAAGTTAATTCACAGCCGCATTTGGATTCAAACGGCGACATGGTCGGCGCGCACAATGGCAACGTGGTGAATAATGTTGAACTGCGTTTGGAATTTATGGCGGAGGGCATGACTGTCCGTTCGCAGAATGATGGCGAGACATGCGTCCATGCGGTGGAGAGATATATCAGCCGTGGATATGAATTCATTGATGCGATTCGACTCGCGTATGGCGACCTGCAAGGTGATTATGCTTTCGTGATCGGGCGCGCGAATGATGACAAGTTATACGCGTTCAAAAAAGGTTCGGGCATGGTGATCGGCATTGGCGATGGCTTCACTTGTCTTTCGTCTGACCTGCCTTCGATATTGCCGCTCACCCGCGAAGTGATCCGCCCGCAGGATGGGGAGATCGTGACGCTGTGGGCAGACCGCGTGGAAGTGCGCTCTGTCAAAGATGGAAAAATAATTCAACGAATGCCAGAAACAGTTACGGAGTCGATGGATGCGGTGCAGAAGGGCGGGTATCCGCATTTTATGTTGAAGGAAATCCACGAGCAGGCACAAGTCGCCCGTGAGTTAATCCACTTGTTGGATGGCAGCCCCGATGTGCAGCCGTTGGTCGAAAAGATGAAGAACGCGCGTCATCTGTATTTGATCGGATGCGGCACGAGTTATCACGCGGCGGCGGTGGGCTCGGTGTACATCGCGCAACTGGCGGGGCTGACCGCCATCCCCGTGCTTGCGCCGCAGTTCATCGCGCAATACGCGCCCGCGGTGGGATATGAAGACGTGGGGATTTTCGTCAGCCAATCGGGCGAGACCAAGGATGTGCTCAACGCGTTGGAAGCCGCCGAGAAGCGCGGCATGGCTTGTTTGGATTGGCGAACGTGGTGGGCTCGACGTTGACGAAGGCGACTTCGTTCTGTCTACCCTTGTGCTGCGGATACGAAATCAGCGTGCCCGCCACGAAGACATTTACCAACCAGGTCGTGACGTTCCTGTATCTGGCGTATCGACTCGCGGGCAAAGACACGAGCGAACTTTTGCGCATCCCTGAATTGATGGAGCAGACGATTGAGATGGTCGGACCGCAGATCGAAGCGATTGCCAAAGACATCAACGAGTGGAACGATATGTACTGTCTCGGCTACGGCGCGACCTATCCGATCGCTTTGGAAGGCGCGTTGAAATTAAAAGAAATTACGTATGCCCATTGCGAAGGCATGCTCTCGACCGAGTTCAAACACGGACCGCTCTCCGCGGTGAGCAAGGGATTCCCGATCGTCTTTGTGGCGGGACCGAACGATGTGCCGCTCATCATCAGCGGGATCAACGAAGTGAAAGTGCGCGGCGCACGCACGATCACCATCGCCGAAGAGGACGCCCGCCTGCGCGCCAACGGCGATGATTTGGTGGTCATCCCCAAATCGGATGCGCAGATCAGCGCGTTGCTGGGAGTGCTGCCGTTGCAGTTGCTCTCGTATCACATGAGCGTGTTGCGCGGGTTTGATCCTGATTTCCCGAATTTGGCTACATGTTGACGGTGGATTGAGTGATTGAATCGGAATTGTCGAACTTGGCAGGTTGGGTGTCGCATTTGGATGGTAATTCAATTGATGATTATCAATTACCAGTATTTTTTTATGCTTCCTTGTCGATGGGAAGTGAGATCAAAAAATTCCCTTATACAACCCTTATTTCATTTGCTTAGAGGCAAAAATGACTGTGAAATATAATGTTATCGAACGTGGAAATCCATCCAACCGTGAAGCCCCAAGAAGTTCCTACCCATCCATTGCATCCACTGGACGCAAGACTCTGCGCCAACTGGCAGGACCAATTTCCGAGATTTCCACCGTTTCCAGCACGGACACGATGGCGGTCCTGGAAGCCCTGCTGACAGTTATCCCGCAGGAATTGACGGCGGGGAATATTGTGGAGTTGGGCGATTTTGGCAATTTCTGGCTGAAAGCCAGCTCGGAAGGCGCAGATACCGCCGAGGCCGTGCGCGCCACTCAGATCTCGACCCTGCTGCCGCGTTTCAATGCAGGCAAGGAGTTCAAGAAGGTGCTGGCGACGGTTGAGTATGAAAAGGTATTGGTGAGCCAACCCGCCGGAAGATTAACCCCTTCCACCCAAAAACCTCTCCAGGGAAGGATTGCAATCCTCCCTTGAGAGGGTTTTAAATCCTCCCTAGG
>JADKBB010000005.1 GCA_016715195.1 Candidatus Villigracilis proximus | reverse complement strand
AAATCCCGGCCAATGACCGGGGATTGATATTACAAGGTACTCATCCTGATGGATTTATTTCAGGTATGCGCAAAGAATATCCCGGCCATTTAAGGGGATGTGATGATGGGTATGGTGGCGGTGCGCAAACACTGAATTCATAATGGTTGGCAGTATACCAACGTCAACCTGATTTGGCAAGCAAAAATCTTTAAACACAAAGGGCACAAAGGAAAACCTTAGTGCCCTTCGAGTACTTTGTATTTATTTTTCCATAAAAACGGGAACATCTCATCTCCAAAATTCGTTTTGTAATGAAACCCAACTTTCGGGCACTTGACATCTTTCTTTACAAAAGGCATACTCGTTTTGGAGGCAGGCCATGAACAATAAACAACTTTTACGTGTGGTGGGCGCGATCTTGCTGATTGCATTGGTCGTGGTGCTCATAAAAATCACGTTCTTCAAAGACACATCGCTTTCCGTTGAATCGCAGCCGACAGGTCCGCAGATTATTGCACAGAATCCAATTGAGGGACAACGACTGGATTTATCTTCACCAATGGAAATTAAATTTGACCGGAAAATGGATCCACTTAAGACGGGCGATTCATTCTTGCTTCTTGACCCTAACGGTGAGCCTGTTCCCGGCCAAGGGACATGGTCTGACGCTCAAACATTTATCTTCACCCCCGCCTCCGCGTTGGACTCTGGCACTGTCTACACAGCCACCTTCTCCACACAAGCCGCCGCTGTAGACGGCACGGCGCTGCAGGAAAACATAAAACTCGAATTCAAAACCGTCGAAGCGTTGACTGTGGCACAGGTCTTCCCGGCGCAGGACACTCAGGAAGTAGAAACAGCTTCGAGTATCACAGTCATCTTTAATCATCCGGTTGTACCTGTGACGATCGTGGAAGAACAAAGCAAGCTGCCGCAGCCCTTAGAAATCACACCCGCAGTAAAAGGCAAAGGCGAATGGGTAAATTCGTCAGTGTATGTTTTTCAGCCGGAGGAAATCTTATTAAGCGGGACCAGTTATCAGGTCCAGATCGAAGCGGGGTTGAAGGACACGAACGGCAACGCTTTGGAAGAGTCGTTCCAATGGCAGTTTGAGACTCAGGGTCCGATCATTTCAAATTATGCTTTAAAGAACGGGGCGCAATATCCAAAAGAGGAAGTGACCGATGTGCCGCTCGATCAGGCGTTCATTGTGATGTTCACTCAAACCATGGATCAGAAGAGTGGAAAATGCGGTGACATTGACCAACCGTGAAACACTTGAGCCCTTCCCCGTTACTTTTTCATGGGACGAAACATCAACCATACTGACCATTGAGCCGGAGGGGAAATACAAACTTGCAAGTTATTATGATCTTGTCGTTTCAGAACAGGCACAGGCAGAAGATGGCGGATACATCAAGGAAGGCCTGACGATTCAAATTGCCACTGTACCTTTTCCATCGGTGGTAAGTTACTATCCGTCAGGAGATGTTAGCGACACAACATATAAAGACAGAATTTCCATCACCTTCGCTTCTCGCATGGACTTTGAGAGCATGAAGGGACGCATCAATATTGCGCCTTCAGCACCCGATCAAAAACAATGGTATTACAACGAGTACGATAAGACACTTTATATTTACAGCTTGCAGCCCGCCACTGATTATGTGGTGCGGATACTGCCTGGCATCGAAGATGTCTATGGCAATAAGATCAGAGATGAGATTTCATTTGCATTTAAAAATGGAGACCGCGCGCCATATGCCAGACTCGTGCTGCCGTGGACTCCGCTTGTATATCGCGCGGCAGGACTCAAACAGCAGGAAGTTTATTTCGAACATCGCAATCTTGAAGAAGCGAAAATTTCAATTCATCAGATCGAATTAAATACGTTTAAAAGTATCATGAGCGGCGACCTTGACCCAACAGCCTATAAACCACAGGCACAGGCCGTCCGTGAATTTGAGATTAAATCAAGTGACCCAAGAAATTTAATCCACTACGAAAATTTTTCCTTCACCGATGAAAGTGGAAAGGCACTCGAACCGGGATATTATTTTATTGGCGTGCAGGGAAAACCACTGGAATATGGCGCCAATTTCTATCAGGGTTTTGTGTTCGTAATCGCAACCGATAACATCACCTTAAAGACCACCTCCACCGAAGGACTGGCGTGGATCACCGACCTGGAAAGCGGCGCGCCCCAACAAAATGTGGAAGTTACCTTTTATAACGATGAATTTGCAAAGATCGGAGAAACCTCCACAAACAAGGATGGGATCGCCTATCTCGACAACATCAAGGCAGCCAACTATGCAAGCATTGAAGGAAACGGTCATCTCGGACTAACTGCTCTGCATTGGGGCAGCGATGTTTCTGCAAGCGATTTTGGCCTGTACCAAAATTACTACAGTGAAGGACCTTCATTGTTTAGTTATGTCTATACTGACAGACCGGTCTACCGTCCTGATCAAGAAGTATTCTTCAAAGGTATTTTGCGAGAAAATGATGACCTGCACTACACTCTGCCGGAGAACGATCAGGTTTATGTGGTGATCGATCAATGGGGAGAAACCATTTTCTCTGAGTATGTAAATATCAACGAGCAGGGAAGTTTCAGCGGCAAGGTCAAACTCGCGTCAGATGTTTCGCTCGGCGAGTACAGCATATATGTCTATGCGGGAAGCACAAGCGAAGCGCCTATTGGATATGTCGGCTTTAACATTGCAGAATATAAAAAGCCTGAATTCGAAGTAAGCGTCGCGGCTGACAAGATAAATATTCTCGCCGGAGAGACAGTCAACTTTGGGTTGGATGCTGTCTATTATTCAGGCGGCAATGTGCCAAACGCGCAAGCCAACTGGTTCGTAGAATCTTCAACCTTTTATTTCACTCCTTCAGGAAAATATAGTCAATACAGTTTCATGGATTGGGATCGTGACATGTATTGGTCGCCGCAAAAACGCGCGAACATTGACGTACAGGAAGAAAAAGAAGGCGTGACTGACGAAAATGGTCATCTTGATTTTTCTGAAACATTTGAGGCTGGCGAAAACAAGGTCAGCCAGCAGATGGGGATCCATGCCAATGTGACAGACGTGGCTGGAAACGAAGTCAGCGGCGGGACGAGCGTGGTGGTGCATCAAAGCGAAGTCTATGCGGGCATCCGCTCTGAGCGATATATCGGCACACAAGGTGAATCACAGCCTTTCAATGTGGCTGTATTGGATTGGGAGGCACAGCCTGTTGCAGAGCAAAATATCTCTGTCAGTTTTGTTGAGCGGCGCTGGTATAGCGTGCAGCAAAAAGATGAGCAGGGACAGCTGCACTGGGAAACTTCGGTGGAGGAAATCCCCGTCAGTAAACAGGATGCAGTTACCGGCGCAGATGGAACCGCGCGCGTTGATTTCATCCCACCCAAAGGTGGAGTCTATAAGGCGCTGGTTACAGTCCGCGACTCGAAGGGAAACACGCATCAAGCCTCGACTTATATCTGGGTTGCCAGCGACGGAGAGATTGCGTGGCGACAGACCAACGACCGCGCCTTCAGCCTGATCGCGGACAAGGAAATGTACACGCCTGGCGAGACCGCTGAAATTTTGATCGCGCAGCCTTTTGAAGGAAAAGTGTACGCACTGGTCACCTACGAGCGCGGACACATTTATAAGCAGGAAGTGATTCTGCTTGAAGGTAACAGCACGATCTATAAATTACCGATCACCGATGAATTCGCGCCGATGGCTTATGTCTCCGTCACGGTCATCAGCGGTGCGGAGCGTGGCGGCGCGCCAGATTTCAAGATCGGCATGGCGCGCATCAACATTGACACAGCGCAAAAGACTCTCGATGTCAGCGTGACTGCGGATAAGGAATCCGCCGGGCCGGGCGATGAGATCACATATACGATTGAGACCAAAGATATTAACGGCAACCCGGTCACCGCGGATGTTTCACTCGCAGTCGTGGATAAAGCCGCGCTGGCTTTGGCTCCGTCTAATTCTGCGCCATTGTTAGACAGCTTCTATTCAGAACAGGGATTAAGTGTCATCACGGCGCTTGGGATTGTTGCCAGCGCAGATGATTTCAACGCCAACTACAAAAAAACCATTCCCGATGGAGCCATGAGCGGCGGTGGTGGTGGCGGAGATATGGGCATTATTACCGTGCGCTCAAACTTCAAAGATACAGCGGTCTTCGAAGCGCATGTCACTACTGATGAAAACGGCATTGCCACAGTAAAAGTAACGCTGCCTGAAAATCTCACCACCTGGGTTGCAGATGTGCGCGCCGTCACCGCAGACAGCCGTGTGGGACAAACCACATCTGAACTGGTCAGCACCAAACCGCTCTTTATTCAACTGCAAACGCCGCGCTTCTTTATTGTTGGCGATCAGGCACAAGTCGGCGCGATCGTTTTCAACAATACGCAAAAACCATTGAAGGTAAATGTCTCATTGGATGCCGAAGGCGTTCAACTGCAATCAGAATCCAAACAGATCGTCGAAATTAAAGGCGGGCAGCAAGGCTATGTCACCTGGGATGTGACCGTCAAAGACAACATCCAACGGGTTGATATGACCGCCACCGCAGCCAGCGGATCATACACCGACGCAAGCAAACCCGCGCTCGGCACATTAACCGACCAAGGCCTTCCTGTCTTCAACTTCACAGCAGTTGAAACAGTCGGCACATCGGGCATGATCACATCAGCTGACTCGGTCACTGAAAATATACAACTCCCAACATCGTTAAATTTCGATAACGCAAATCTATCAATTGAAGTTTCGCCTTCACTCGCTGCATCCATGGAATCAAGTTTGGCATATCTCGAAGATTATCCATATCTCTGCATGGAGCAAACGGTCTCGCGCTTTTTGCCAAATGTTATTACCACCCGCGCACTGAAGGAACAGGGCATTCCGTCACCGCTGCAAAGCGACCTTGATACACAGGTCAACATTGCCTTGCAGAAAATCTATTCCAAACAGTTATACGATGGCGGCTGGAATTGGTGGGACGGCGAAGAAAGTGATCCGCAAACTTCTGCCTATGTGGTTTACGGTTTGATCGAAGCCAGAGACTCAGGCTACGCAATTTCTGAACTCGTACTTGAAAACGGCCTCAACTATCTCAAGGAAAATATCCCACACTCAACCGCAACGATGCGCCCTGGCAATATAACCGGCAGGCCTTCATGTTATACGTCCTCGCACGCGCAAATGAACTCGGCGCAGGGCAAACCAATTTCATCTTTGAACACCGCACCTCATTGGACTTGTACGGGAAAGCCTATCTCGCCCAGACTTTATTCCTGCTCGATCCAGAGGACACACGCATCGACACGCTTCTTTCGGACCTTTCAACTGCCACCGTCCAATCGGCAGCCGGCGCCCATTGGGAGGAAACCACCAAAGACTACTGGAACTGGAATTCCGATACCCGCACGACAGCCATCGTCTTAAATACTTTCGTGCAAATTGACCCGACGAATCCGATCACAGCCAACGCTGTCCGCTGGTTGATGGCGCATCGCGATAATGGACACTGGTACTCAACCCAGGAAACCACATGGTCTCTGATCGCACTCACTAATTGGCTGGTGGCATCCAACGAGTATGAAACAGACTATAAATTCGCGATCGGATTAAATGGCGAATTGCTCGAAGAAGGCCGGTCTAATAAAGATAACCTAACTGACACTACCAACCTGCAAGTGGAACTCAAAGACCTATTGACAGAACAAGTCAACGCTTTGGTATTCACTCGTGGAAACGGCACAGGTAATTTGTATTACTCGGCTTATCTCAGCGCAAGCCTGCCTGTCGAATCCATTCAACCGCTTGATCAGGGCATGAGTCTTTCACGCGAATATTTCGCCCTTGATGACCCGAAGACTCCCATCACAGAGATCGAGCGCGGAGAATTGGTCAAAGTGCGTTTGACGGTAGTGGTCCCGGCGGCGGTACATTTCGTCGTTGTCAATGACCCGTTACCGGCGGGGATGGAAGCGATCAATTCCGCGCTGGCCGGAGACACGGCAATCCCATCCTCCTACACCGCGCAGGATTACAAGGAGCGCGGCTGGGGCTGGTGGTATTTCAGTCACATTGAATTGCGCGATGAAAAAATCGTGCTCTCGGCTGATTATCTGCCCGCAGGGACGTATGTGTACACATATATTGCGCGCGCCAGCACAGCGGGCACATTCAAAGTCATCCCGCCCACTGCGGCAGAGTTCTACTTCCCCGATGTCGGCGGACGCGGCGCAGGCAGCATTTTTATTGTGAAATAATATAAACAAAAAAGCAGGGACACGCCGCAAACGTGTCCCTGCTTTTTGATAATTCTTATTTTTTGCAACTATGATTCCACATCTCCGCGCAGGATTTTTTCTTCAGTCTTTGTATTCACTTCAATCCGCTCGTTGACCTGATCAAGCTGGAAACGAATTTCATCCCGTTCATTAATGGCAGATAAAAGCGAGTTCGCAAAAGTAGCTTTTTCCTCTTCCGACATGGTCGGCAGCAGGCGCTCAATACGTACGATCTGTGTAATTTTTTGATCCAGTTTTATCTTGAGGCGTTTTCGATATCCATCATAAAACTCAAACTCCTTGAGCGGTTCTGTGGCAATAGGAATCTCCTCTGTCAAAAGTTCGGTGATGGTCCGCATAAGCTGTTCAATGTCAATTGGCTTTTCGAGAAAACGCGTCGCGCCGATCAACACTGCAAATGTTTTATCCTCCGGCGCAACATACGTGGCTGAGAGAAAAACCACGGGGATGTTACGAGTTTTTGGATCCAAGCGCAATCGATGTACAAGGCTAAACCCATCCATACGAGGCATCAAAATATCGGTGATGACAATCGCCGGGTGTTCCTTCTCAATAGCCACCAACGCCTCTTCCCCGTTCCGTGCTGTAATCACACGATAGCCCTTAAACTTCAATGTGGTATCGATCAAATTCAAAATATTGGGAATATCTTCCACGACAAGTAAATAACCTGTTTGCTCATTCATGACCATATTGTAGTATGCGCACAATCGTTTAGATATTGCAATTATGTTGCCATTATAAAAACGTGCCTGTGAGTCGGTGGTGCATCCATTTTTATAAACGCGCGTATATATAGATAACATCAATTAAATTTGGAGGTTCAAATGACAATTCGACAACAAGCTTTAAGACGTTCGCGCAGTAACCGCATGGTCGCAGGAGTGTGCGGCGGACTGGCTGAATTCTTCGGCGTCAGTTCCTTTTGGTTCCGTCTCGCGTTCCTGATCGCGCTCATCCCGGGCGGCGTGCCAGGCATCCTTGTGTATCTGATCATCATGCTGATCGTGCCGAACGAATAGCTGTATTCGCCGTATTGCGAATTAAAAACACCGGAGTCAACCTGACTCCGGTGTTTTTAATGTTTAACTACTCAAACGATGCCCAAATTACAACCGCGAAGTTCGCAGAGCATCGATTCTAATAAACACGAAGCACCTGCCCCGGATAGATCAAGTTCGGATTATAGATGGTGGGATTAAGCAACTGCAAACTATACACAGATGTCCCGTACATGTTGGCAATAATACGAAGTGTATCGCCATATCGCACAGTGTAGTAAGTTGGAGCGGCAGCAGGCAGATTAATGTATTGCCCAACATAGATCAAACTTGCGTTCCAAATGCCAGGATTCACAGCCAGAAGGTCGCTCACACTGACACCCATTCTCGAGGCTATGATCCCAAGCGTGTCACCATACTGCACTACATAAGTCCCGCCATAAGATGGAGCCGGGTAATAGTACACTGGATCAGTTGCGTATCCGGTCGGGATATATAACACGGCTCCGGTATACACCCACCAGCCCAAACCGGGATTTGCAGCACGGATGGCATCAACCGTAGTCCCGCAGAGTGCCGCGAGACCGCTCAACGTATCCCCCCACTGAACTGTGATGTAACTGGCACAGCCCGGCCACGCCAGCGCAGCGCCTGCCGGTGCAAAAGATGCAGTCAAAATTGCAACAATCATAATCCATTGAAAAATTCTTTTTGCAGACATGGAATCCTCTCTTCTTTTATAAATCGATCAAGAAAACACAACGAAAGAGCTGCTCAAAAAGACCTGCCAACATCACTATACAACAATTATTTTACAAATACAACCAGAAGTATGTTTTTATGAACGGCCTGCGTTTTTTTTCAAATAAATTCCCGCCTGAAAATTTATCATTCAAAAGCAATGATTGTCCGCTCCTGTCACAGCTATACTATTAAGATGAGTGAGACACTACCCTTCGACAAAATTTCCCTTTTACATCTGGCATTTAACGGACTGACGGATAAAGAGCTGCAGGAAATGGCAGCCGCATCTCAACTATGCACATATCCGCCTGAACATATCTTATGCCGCGAAGGTGCTTATGAAGATGTCTTTTATGTAATCGCTGAAGGCAGCGCTGTCATCTGTAAAAACGTCAGCGAGCAGGATGGTGAGCGGGTTTTACGCATCGCGGGCAAGGGAGATCTGGTCGGAGAAATGGCCCTGATCCAAAACGTGCCGCGCTCAGCTACGGTGCGAACGCTCACAGACTGCACCGTGCTGGAGATGGACAAAAAAGATTTTGAGACCCTGCTCAGCCGCAGCCCAAGTATGGCGATCAATATTATCCGCACCACACTCGATCGCATTCGCGAGAATGACCAGATCGCGATTCAGGACCTGCAAAACACCAACAAAGTTTTACATCACCTTGACCGTAATAAACTGGAATTCATTCAAGTTGCAGCGCACGAACTCCGCACCCCGTTGACCGTGCTCAAAGGCTATGTTAATGTATTGAATTCATTTTCTGAATTAAAAACAAACCCCGCTATCACAGAAGTAATGAGCGGAATCATCAAAGGCGCCGACCGTATGCACGAAGTGGTCAACACCATGCTGGATGTGACTCGCATCGACAGCGAGACCTTAAAGCTGCGGGCTACTCCTGTACCTTTGAAAAGACTCGTCGTGGATACAGTTCATGAGCTTATCAAAGCCTCTTTGGAGCGCAATATTGAATTATCCTTAGAACAGGACTCAGATACGCCCAATATCAATGCCGACCCGACCTTGATCCAAAAAGCGATGTATCACCTGATCGTCAATGCCATCAAATACACACCCGATGGCGGCAGGGTCACTCTACATTCACGTCCAATTACAATGGATAAAAACATACCCGGCGTTGAGGTCAGCGTCACAGACACCGGCATCGGACTGGACGCCGAGCACCATGAACTGATATTTGAAAAGTTTTATCAGGTTGGTGATGTAACCATTCACTCATCTGGCAAAACATCCTACAAAGGCGGCGGGCCCGGCTTGGGGCTGGCCATCGTGCGCGGTGTGGCGCGCGCGCATGGCGGCAAGACCTGGGTGGAAAGCACAGGCCACGATGAAGTTAATTTCCCCGGCAGCACATTTTATTTACAACTGCCAATAGATCCGCCTGCCAGCCCAACATGATCATAAATAAAAATGGCCGTCCAGATTGGACGGCCATTTTTATTGTAAAAGACATTGCTTATTTTAAATAGGTATCTAAAAAGCCGATCACCAATTTCAGGTTTTCTTCAGTCTCAAATTGTTCACCGCCATGACCTGCGCCTTCCAGGGAAACATAAGTCACCTTGTCTGCGCCAATGGCTGCGGTGAGCGCATCAGCTAAATCCTTATTCTGAACGGGAGGAATATTACAATCCGCTGTACCGTTCTCGATGAAGAATGGCGAATCTGTTGCATCGATATAATTCATCGGGTTCGTAGTCTTGACCAGTTCAGGTACACTTTGAATTTCGGCACCCACCAATTTGGACTCCGGTGAATTTGCAGCATTATGACTCTGCTCACAACTTGTCCCTGCAAATTGCTCATCCATTTTCAGAAAATCGATCGGGCCAAACCAATCCACCACCGCCTGCACACAGCTCGATTGATCCGCATTTCCCAAATCGCCTTCAAGCTCGGCCACACCGCAAGTCGTTCCAAGCAGCGAGACTAAATTCCCACCAGCGGAAGCCCCCCACGCACCGAAATTTTCCGGATCGAGATTGTACTTCCCAGCATTCGCACGCAAAAAGCGGACGGATGCTTTCGCATCATAAATCTGCGCCGGATACTGCGCTTCTGCACTTAGCCGGTAATTGATACTCGCCACAGCATATCCCGCCGCTAGAAGTTGATCCACCCCAGTCAAGCCAGCGCCGTCAGCCTTATCGCCGAACATGAAACCGCCGCCATGCACCATGATAACCACAGGGAATGGACCTGTACCGGCTGTAGGAATGTACAGATCAAGTTTTTGCGCATCTGAGCCGCTTGCATAAGCAAGGTCTGTATAAGATGGATCAACAGATGCAAAAGTAGCCGAGCCGCCAGGCAGGACAGACAATCCACTGCAACCAGTGGAACTCACGACGACAAGCAAAGCCAGCGCCAGAAAAATAAACGATTTGATCTTCAACATGATATTCTCCTTGAATGTAATTTTTTTAACTGTGTTGATTATCAAGGAGGCATCTCAAGAAATTCTGAAGATGGTCTGTGTTTTTTCTACAGGTTCTTTCAGCCATTCTTGAGATTTCCTTCAGAATGATATGCTATGATTTTGCATTATTTCAAAGCGAGGTTACATGGCTCAAAGAATCCTGGTCGTTGATGACGACAAATCCATTGTCAAGGTGCTTGTTGGATATCTGGAACAATCCGGCTATCAGGTCAGCACGGCCTATGACGGCGAATCCGCTTTACATGTGCTGCGGCGCGAACGGCCTGACCTGATCCTGCTTGATCTTATGATGCCCAATCGTGACGGTTGGGAAGTAACCCAGATCGTGCGCGCAGACAAAACACTTGCCCCCACGCCGATCATTATGATCACAGCCCGCATTGACGATACAGATAAGATCGTCGGGTTGGAGCTTGGCGCGGATGATTACATTCCCAAGCCATTCAATCCGCGTGAAGTTGTGGCACGGGTCAAAGCGCTTTTGCGCCGTGTGCGGCTGGACCAATCACCCAATGCCGCGCCGCACATACTCACTCAGGGCGGATTAAAACTGGATCTGGATCAACGCACGCTGACTGTGGATTCTCTAATCGTGGAACTTACCCGTACCGAATTTAATTTACTCGAAGCCTTTTTATCCAACCCCGGCTTCACCTTAACCCGCGACGACCTGCTCGAAAAATCCATGGGCTATGCCTACGAAGGACTGGGACGCGCGCTCGATACGCACATCCGCAATCTGCGCCGCAAAATCGAAGCTGACCCTGATAATCCGATCTACATTCACACTGTTTATGGCGTTGGTTATCGTCTGGCAGGAGATAAAGCATGAAACGTTTATGGGTACGTCTTAGCTTGATGATCAGCGGGGTATTGTTCTTTATGTTCTTCATGCAATTTGTGGCGATCAATCTCGATCAGGGTAGCGACAAACCAGACCTTGATGGAGGTCCGCAGGCACCACCGGCAGAGATTCAACGCCGGCTGATCGAATTCATGGCGTTCTCAATTGTTGTTGGTATTGGCGGAGGATTCATGATCGGACGTGTGATCAGCGCGCCGATCACGGATTTTGTTGAAGCTGCGCATCGAATCGGTAAGGGAGAGTTAAACATCCACGTTCCGGCACGCGGCAGCCAGGAGATGATCGATCTCGCAGCCACGTTCAACAAGATGTCTTCGGACTTGCAACACGCGGAAACTTTACGAAATAATTTAATGGCTGATGTAGCTCACGAACTCCGCACACCATTGACCGTACTTGAAGGCAACCTGCGCGCCGCCCTTGATAAAGTTGTTCCGCTAGACGAAGCCGAGATCGCCAATCTGTATGGGCAAACCCGCCATCTAACTCGTCTGGTCAACGATCTACGCGAACTGGCTTTGGCTGAAGCGCGTCAACTTCATCTGGAAAAACAATCCACTGATTTAAATTCATTGCTGGCAGATGTTGTCCAAGCATTGGAACCACTCGCGCTTGAAAAGGGCGTCCATCTTATTAGTAATTCAAAACAACTTCCCGAAATCCAAGTGGACGGAACCCGTATTCGACAGGTGATCTTCAATTTATTATCAAATGCCTTGAGGCACACACCACAAGATGGTGAAATTCAAGTATCCGGCACATATACTGCCGGTGAAATTATCCTGTCTGTAAAAGATAGCGGAGATGGATTAACGCCCGAACAACTAAGCGCAGTATTTGACCGCTTCTATCGCGCCGATAGATCACGCAGCCGCGAAACAGGCGGCACAGGGCTGGGGCTGGCAATCGTCAAGGCGATTGTTGAGGCACATAACGGACATGTAAAAGCGCTTAGCGATGGAGCAGGGAAAGGAAGTCAATTCCTGATCTATTTGCCGATATAAGTAACTTTTATTCCACAACATAAATCGTCACTACATTACTCTTTACCGTTTCACCGTTTATAGTCAGACCTTCAACCCAGAAGTGATGTTCGCCCAAAGATAACGTCCACCAGGTCTGGTATGGCGGCGCGGAGAGAGTCGTTAATGCAACACCATCTACAAAGAATGTGACTTGCGCCAGGCCGGGCTCTGTCAGCATGGAGAATGTTAATTGTTGGGCACTCAGGCTCAGGTCCGGGGTGATGCGGTAGGTTGTGTTATCAGTTGGAGACGTGAGGGTTAGTCCGCTGGTTGTGGGAGTCGCGCCGTTGGCGAAATCCAATAAAAGCAGACCTTGCTCTCGCGCCCAATCTTGCGCTTCAACGGGCAGGTTCAAAACGATCTCTCCGGTTGCTGAGCGTTGATAAAAAGAATCAAATTCAACAGGCTGTGTGCCGTTGATAAACCATTCCTTTCTGGTGTGCGGACAAATTTCAGTGGGCAGCAAACCCGAAAGATCACAGACTTCGATTTGAATTAAATCATCCGGTTGAATAAATTTTTTATCGGGGCGGCCCTGCAAAATGGAGCGCATGGTTTCAGCCCAAATCGGCGCGGCGCCCGTCAGGCCGGTGACATTATGCATGGCTTGATAATTGCTGTTGCCAACCCACACACCCACCAAAAGATCGGGCGTATATCCGATGGTCCAGTTGTCATGAAAATTTGTTGTGGTGCCGGTCTTTACAGCGGCGATGCGATCGATCTTTAAAACACTGTTGCTTCCAAAACCAGTGGAACGTGCGCGTTCATCGCTGAGAATATCCGAGATGAGCCAGGCCACACGCGGATCAATAATTTGCTGCGCAGGTGTTGACGCGGGTGTGTATAAAATTTCCCCATCAGCATCACGAATATCAAGAATGGATGTTGTGCCGGTATAGTTTCCGTTGTTTGCAAAAGTTGCATACGCGCGCGACAACTCCAACAGACTCATTTCTCCGCCGCCCAAGGCCAGCGACAGATCATATTGATGCGGCTCATCAAGTGAATGCACGCCAAGCCGGTTGGCAAGCAGAATTACATTTTCAATTCCAACATTTTGCAAAGTTAAAACGGCGGGCACGTTCAATGAAGAAGCAAGTGATTCGCGCACTGAAACAAATCCATGTTCACGGCCATCGTAGTTAACAGGTTTATACGGCTGATCGTTTTGTGTTGTAAACGTTGTGGATACATCCAAAATGGAAGTTGCTGCCGTAAATGGATTCGCGCGCGTTGGGTCCAATGCGGCGGCGTAGATGATGGGTTTAAAGGCCGAACCTGATTGCCGCGGCGCGAGCGCCATATTGAGCGCGCCATAAATGGATGGGTCGAAATAATCTGCACTACCGACCAGCGTGAGGAGCTCGCCAGTCTGCGGGTGGATGACGATCAACGCGGCATTATTAACGTTGCGGTTGATCTGGCCTTCGAGCGGCTTGAACAGCGCGATGCGCCTTTTTACGATCTCTTCCGCCAGATGCTGCATATCCAGATCAAGCGTGGTGCGGACTTCCAAACTTTGGGTCATATTCAACTGATTGCGGGCAAAGAGTTCATCCAGTTGATCTTTGATCATCCAGATAAAATGCGGCGCTTCGATGGGGTACGGCACAGCGTTATAACTTAGCGGCGCATTCTCTGCATCCAGTTTTTGCGCGGACGTAATGAATCCGTTCTTCTCCATTAATCCCAGCACCACCCGCTGACGTTCAATTGCCAACTCAGGATTCGTAAATGGGTTATAGATTCCCGGCGTTTGCGGCAGACCAGCCAATAATGCGCACTCAGGCAAAAGCAGGTCAGATGCGGGTTTACCGAAATATGTCTGCGATGCGGCTTCGATGCCGTAGGCCATGCCGCCATAATAAATTTGATTTAAGTACAAGGCGAGGATTTCATCTTTGGAATAGGCGCGGGTTAATTGCCAGGCAAGAACAGTCTCACGTAATTTTCGGCGTATGGTGCGCTGTGTGACTTCATCACTTAATAACAAAGTGCGCGCCACCTGCTGTGTGATGGTACTGCCGCCTGAAAAGCGTTTCTCCACCGCGCAAATTGATCCAGACGGCGCGGATGATCCCCATCACATCCACGCCGGAGTTTTGGTAGAAGTTCTTATCTTCCACGGCGATGGTCGCATCTTTCATACACTGCGGAATATTCTCCACTGCAAGCGAGGCGTTTCGTCCGCCTTCGGTGGGAAGAATCTCATAGAGCAATCGTCCGCTGCGGTCGGTGATCTTTACGCTGGGTTGATTTAGATTTTCAGAAAGGGAGTTAATAGAGGGAAGATCGTAAAAAAGGTAGGCGAGGAAGGCGGTAAAAAGTAAAAAAGTAAAAAGTAAAAAGCGGGCTGGTTTGGATTTCAGGAAGGTACGCATAAGATGCTCAATTTGGAGTCCATCAGCTTGCTGGCGAGTCTGGATGATTTTTTGTTCTTGATTTTAACCGGACAGCAAGCTGTCCGACTCCATAACTCCACAGTTTTTATTTAACAATTTCATTCGCAGCGCGGATTAAATTATCGCGGATGGCGTAGCCATCTACGTGTGCCTGTTCCATGCCTAAAATCACCGCACCGACAACGGGCTGACTGTTAAGGCGAATGATCCGCGCTTGGGGGCAATGTTTGAGGATAAGATCGCGCATGGGATTGGTAATGATCTCGCCCGCTTCAAAGATACTGCCCGATTGAATAATATCCACAGCATCATTTTCCATGCCGATCTGGCGCGCCACGGAAACCGCCAGCCAGCCCAATTCCTCCCCTGCCCAGTGGACAACTTCACTCGCGGCGGCATCACCTTCACGCGCGGCGTTGATCACGTCCACGGCGATGAAAGGGAAAAGATGATACTGCTCATTTGATAGACCTTCCATCAGATCCACTTCATCTTTTGCGCCTGTGGCATTGAGCAGGATCTGAGTCAACTTGGTGGGCGGGATGCGTTTGATCCACGCATAGTTGACCATGTTTAAGGCTTTGATCGCAATTTCGATTCCGCCGCCAAATTCGCCAAAGGTCGGGCCGTTGCCAACGATGCGGCCTTCGCGTCCATCGCGGCCGCGTCCACGGCAGTTGTTGGAAGACCCGGCAGTGACGTTCACACCGATGCCACGCTCCGCACCGGCGAGCAAGCCATTGACGCCGTCGTTGACCAATTCAAAGGGACAAGTCAGCCCGAGCGCGGCAATTGCCTGTAGATGTGACTCACGATCTGATGGGAAATCATAGCCTGCGATGCCAAATCCGGCTCCGATGATTTCGTTTGCAGAGATGCCGGCCATTTCTCTGGCCTGCTCAAAAGATTCCTTGAGGACATTTTGCAGACCGTCATAACCTACGTTCTGATGATTCCCGCCCCAGGCTTTGCCAAAGCCAAGGCAATTGCCGGTTTCATCCGCGATCAGGGCGTGTGTTTTTGACGAGCCAACATCGATTCCTAAAAAGTATTTCATGTGTTCACATCCGGTATTTTGAGTATCTGAAAAATTAACCAAAAAAGACTCAAGTCACAAAGTTTTTTTCTCTTGGTGTCTCCGTGACTTAGTGTCTTTGTGGTAAAGAAAACTGACTTTTCAGACACTTTCTTAATTACGAAGGAAAAGAGCATTCACCACAGAGAGCACAGAGTTTTTTTGTTGCAGCCCCCTGCGGGGAAGTTTTTCTCTGTGATCTTCGTGGTCTCCGTGGTGAAAAGCCTTTAAAAAAATTTTCCTAAATAAACTGAGGCAGCCACTGTTTATTGGTCTCAAGCATGTCATCCATTACTTCTTGAATCTTATCTGCACCCGGTCCCAGCGGATGAGTAAGCAGCGCTTGATATAGAGCATTTCTATCGCCATGCACCGCAGCTTCCACGGTCAGTAGTTCGTACATCTTGACCTGAGAGATAAGCCCGAAGCACGAAGCAGGTAACGGGTCCGCAGGAAGCGGGTGGATTCCGTCCGCGTCTACTTTGGCGGGTAATTCCAAGACCCAATCTGCAGGCCATTCCTTCACCGCTCCAGCGTTGCGGACGTTGACCACATGCACCTGTCCCAGATCGTTGTAGTGCGAGTTGATAAGTTGCGTAGCCAGCGTGGAATAATATGCGCCGCCGCGTTTCATCAAATCTGCGGGCGGTTCGGTGAGGGCGGGGTCTGCGTACTCACGCAAAAGATCCTTTTCAATTTCCATCACCGCTTCTGCGCGGGATGGCGGCCACTTCTTTTGTTCTGCAAATTTTTTATCGGTGTAATAAAAATATTGCAAATAATAATTTGGAATCATGCCCAATGTTTCAAGCGTGCGAAGATCCCATTCGGGATTTTCTTCTTTCTTGAGTTCTGCAAGATACGCAGGGAAAATATGCGGCCACATTTCTTCGCCATCTACAGTAAAACCGTAATGCCATGTGAGATGATTTAATCCGAGCGTCTTCAACGCGGCGCGGTCAGCTTCGATCTTTGCGCCGGTAATTTTTTCAAGACCGTCGATCATTCCCATTTTGGCGGTAATGCCAACATTACACACGCCCACCGCCGGAATATCAGGCGCGTACCGATTAAGCGCCTCAGTCACCAGGCCGGCGGGGTTGGTGAAATTTGCAAGCAAAGGCATGGGCTGTCCTTGTCCGCAGGTTTCGCGAATATCTTTTGCGATGCTCAAAATCACGGGGATGGTGCGCAGGGCTTTCGCCATACCGCCCACGCCGGTTGTTTCCTGTCCGATCAAACCGTGACGCAAACCGAGATATTCGTCACCACGGCGGGCGGGCATCATGCCAACCCGCAATTGCGTGGACACATAAGATGCGCCCGCAATCGCTTCACGTTGATTCGTACTCAACACCACTTTGAACGGCTCGCCTTTTGCTTTGACCATGCGCTGCGCAAATCCGCCGACGATCTCCAGCCTTTCCTTGTCAATATCCATCAACCAGAGTTCTGTGATGGGCAGCGTGGATGCTCTTTCCAAAAATCCATTAACCAATTCGGGCGTGTAGGTTGAACCGCCGCCGATGACTGTAACTTTCATAACTTCTCCTTTATCGTGTTAAAAAAATTCGGGGTGTGTCCGGTTAGACTAAAAAATCTTTCCAATTCATTTTTTGCAAGGACCAGCGTGGCTGTGTTCACCAGCGGATGACAGAGAAAGTTTTCACTACTCCAGATCTCAGAATCCACCCACAATTCCACTTGATGATCGGCATCGTTCGCCAGTCCCATCATGGTCACTGATCCGCGGGTTACGCCGAGCAGACGCATCAGATTTTCTTCAGACCCAAAACGCAGGTGCGGAGAATTTAACTGCACGGAGAGGCTGTCCAACTTTACAGTTTTCTCACAAGATGTGACAGCCAAAAAGAAGCGGCGTCCTTTTTTGTCACACAGAAAAAGATTCTTGGTGCTCACGGCTGCCACGCCCGTATGATACAAGTCCGCTTCGGCGCAGGTAAACACGGCAGGATGTTCAATACGCTGAAAATCGAAGTTGTTGGTATTCATGAAACTGAGAAATTCCAATTCTGATGTCATCATATTATTTCAACTTCACACGCAGAGTCATGATCTGATAGGGTTTCAAATTCAGGAGGATCGAATCATTCTCCACGCTCAATGCAGACTCGTTCTCCTCAAGCAGATTCGTCACCCAGGCAGATTCCACTGCGCATCCCATCTGGACCTGAACCTGTCCCCGTTTTCTTTGGCTTTCATACAATCTGACGATGATTCCTTCGCCGTCTTCAGCGCGTTTGATCGTTTCGACAACCACATTCGGTGAAGAGCAAGAAACCAGAGATTGGAGAGTCGTAATTGATTTCTTTCCTCTTTCTTCTTTCGTCTGATACACCACAATCGGGTCATTCAGCGAATATGCTTCCTTTTGCGTTTCTTCATTCCACGCGCCGATGTGCGGATATAGACTGTATTTGAATTCATGCTCACCGAAATCAGCCGCCGGGTCGGGCATGGTGGGAGAACGCAATAACGTAATACGCATCACATTATCGTGAATGTCATGTCCGTACTTGCAGTCATTGAGCAGACTGACCCCATAATCACCTTCAGACAAATCCACCCATTTTTGGGCGCAGGTTTCGAAGCGTGCCCAATCCCAACTGGTATTGCGATGCGTGGGACGAGTCACATTGCCCCATTGGATTTCATATGTTGCTTGCGGCGCAAGCACATCCACCGGGAAGGCAACCTTGAGCATGGTGTGACGTTCCATCCAGTTAATGTGTGTGTCAAAGTCTACACGACGGGAGTTGTGATTGAGTGAAATGCGCTGGGTAAATTCACTGCTTTGAATCTTGCGTTTGATCTCAATCGTCTGACGCAGTTCTCCATCTTCGATCATCGTGATGGATGTTGCAGGTTCTGCCAACCATATTTTGTCATCATAGAAGATGTCCACATCCCAAGCGTCCCAACTCTTTGGGCGATCTTCAAAGACCTGGAATTGATTAGCGATTGAATTTGGTGCAAGCACTTCACGATTGGCCTGTTTATCAAAGATGCGAGTGATGTCGCCATTGGAGTTAAATTCAACTTTTAGAAAGTCATTTTCTAGTTCCGGGGTTTTGGAGATTGTTGCAGAATCTGGGGCAGCAAGCTGCCCTACTCCATAACCCACTCCAGAGAGGGCGGTCACACTATAGGGCGCGAGTTCGCCGGCATCCACCCACAGACCAGAGTCTGTTTGTTGTGCAGAGACAGGCTGACCGTTAAGAGCGAAGCGCTGAAATGAGTCGCCGGGGATGAAAACCAAACCCTGTTGGGTAAACGAAGTCGGGTTGACGAGGAGAATGTCCCCATCCAATTTTTGAGAAAGAGATTGCAAGGCCTCATTGCGAAGTTGTGTGATATTCGTTGTGAGTTCGGCATATTGTGCTTGTGATTCTTCGTAGACAGGCCCAATGCTCGAACCAGGGATGATGTCATGAAATTGATTAAGGCAGATGGTTTTCCAAGCTTCGGTAAATAGGGAATTGGGATATTGATAATTGGTAGTTACTGAGGCGAGCGCGGCAATGAACTCAGTATCGTGCAACAGAAATTCGGCTTTGCGATTGGCGCGTTTGTTGCGGGCTTGCGAGGTGTAGGTGCCGCGATGATATTCGAGATACAGTTCGCCATTCCAGACCGGCATCATTTTTGATTCGGTAAGCGGCTCGATGGATTCAAAGAATTCCTTGACGCTTGATTGTTTGACCTGTGGAAGTGAAGGGAAGTTTTTCATCACTTCGATGTTTTCCAACATTTCACGAGTCGGGCCGCCGCCGTCGCCATACCCATAGGCCATGAGCAAATCTTTTTGAAGTTCCTTCTGTTGGAAATTTTGCCATGTGCCAAGCGCTTCGCTGGCATTTGCCATTGAGTTATACGTGCTGGCGTATTCACTGCCAAATTCCTTGACCGTGCTAAAGTGCGTGAGGATTTGCGTGCCGTCAATGCCCTGCCACATAAAAGTATCGTACGGCAGACGATTGTATTGACTCCAACCGATCTTGATGGTCATAAAATATTTTAGACCCGCCTGTTGAATCAATTGCGGAAGCGCCCAGGCATAACCGAAAACATCAGGCAGCCATAAGACGGGAGTCTCTGCATCCTTGCCGAAATTTTCCTTGAAGAATGTACGCCCAAGCAAAAATTGGCGCGCAAGAGATTCCGCGCCGCTGAGATTACAATCCGCTTCGACCCACATGCCGCCCATTGGTTCCCAGCGTCCTTCGTTTATTTTCTGTTTGATAGACTCAAATAACGCGGGCTGATCTTCCTTGATGAATTGATACAACTGCGGCTGACTTTGTGAGAAGTGATAATCTGGGAATTGTTCCATCAGGCGCAGGACATTGTAAAATGTGCGCTCTGATTTTCTGCGGGTCTGGCCGAGAGTCCATAACCATGCAACGTCAATATGGGCATGACCTGTAGCATGGATGATGGCATCGAGCGGCATTCCCGCTTTTTCGATTCCGATGCGGAGAGTTTGCAATGCAGGGTCAACACTGGCATAAAACTTTCCGTCCCATAACGGGTCGCGGGTGTCCAGCACATTGAAGGCATCATTGAGCGCGTTGAAAATATGATGACGGGCGGAATTGTTTTCATCAAGATTATTTGCGGTTTCCAAAGCGATCCGCGCGAGGACGGTGAAATCACGCGTAGATTGATCAATTTGGACAACCGAACATTGGCGCATGAAAAGTTTGGTAAATGCTTCGCCGCTTGCGAAACCTCCGAGTCCCGTCCAGCCGCGCAAGGTTAGAAATGTTCTTTGCCATCAAGCCATTCATCGTTTAGCAAAATCTCCTGATGGTGACGGTCACAGGTGGCGTAGGGTTGTCCGTCAATGTATGCCAGTGATTCGGGGTGTGAAAAATCTCCTGAGTCGCCCAGTGGCAAATACAACGCGATAGGCTGGGATTTGTCCCAATCTTCGGGAACTTCAAAGGCAGCGCGGAGTGCAAAATCCTGAGTCCATGAGCCCCAATATTCATTGGCGGATATTTCCTGCCAATGTGAATCGTCCATGCTGATCTCTGCTGGAGAGGCAGCAAGCGGACCATCCAGCTCACGATAGCGGAAGGTGGATATATTTTTCCGCTTGAGATATACCAATGGCAAAATCAAATTAAGACGCTGCTTGATCTTTTCAGGTGTCCAACGCTGTTTATGATACATGGTTCTCCAATTAACGTTTTAGTTTTAATGGAAATGAAGCTCTACGCAGCAAAGTACAGCCGATCGGGACGAGGCGATTCGTTTCCAACTCGAGCCAGCCCGAAGGCTGCCCCCAGCCCGGCTGTATATTTTCATCAAGCACAAACTTTAATCCATAACCAGGCCTTGATTCATCAAGAATAAGGGAACGATACGCCTGTTCCATATTTTTTGGAAAAACCTCATAATCATGAAAAGCATCAAACGGGTAGTCTTTTATGGAACGCAGTTGATATTCAATCGGGTACACATACTGCAAAGCGCCACGTTTAATAGCGTATTCGCCGTTTGGGTATGGCATGACCACGACCTTTGGATGAAAGGTCAATGCAAACGAATCACCATTCATCCATGTCTTTGAAACAATAAGCCAGCCATTTTCTTCACGCACAACTGCGCCTTCCATTGTCACAGCGGCTGACCAGGCCGGTTTGCGCAGGAACAGCTCAAAGTTAATGTCCTGATCCGTTGAAATCGTAAACCGAATCGTGTCTGAGAAAGGATAGTCCGTTTCTTCGGTGATGGTCAGATTTACATTATCAATTTGAGTTTTTAAAACACAAGGCCCATATGTCGCTGCGGCGAAGCCAGGACGATCACTCAACCCCATCCACATCCGGCTGATATAGTGCGGCATAAAACGGACGGCATTCGGATTACAACAACAAGCAACATCTTCGTGCGTTGGTGAATATTTAAAACGTCCATGCTTGCCGTGTAAATGAGAATAACTATCAGGGCGGTCATTTAGCGCGGAAAAACGGCTGTCGAGTGAAAGGTAGGCAAGTCCGCTGCCATTTGCAAAGCGTGCGCCCTGCGCGGCATTGAACGCCAACGATTCGGTCCAATCCCCAAGACTGGCATCCCCAGATTTTAGCAGCGCGCTGCTCAGGCTTAACAATAATTCAGTCAATGTGCAATATTCATAGCCAATATCAGGTGTTGGCAAACCATGCAGCCCTTCATCGCCAAGAACTGCTCCGCTTGGCAGCGTGTAATGGCTCAATTTCAACATGGCGTTTTTCAGGGCTTCGGTACATTGAGGACTATCCCCCATCTCGCTGGCAAACAACAAAGCACGGAGATGTTCCACAGTATGCACTGCATGTCCATTCAGATGGCGATGAGGGTCAAGTAAATTTGAGAGAGCCATATCATCATTGGCAAACGGCAATTGCATCTGATTAAAATCCTGATACAACCAGACGCCGAAATCACGATAACGGGCTTCACCTGTAATACGATACAACCATTCCACCACATCCACATAACACAGGCCATGCGTCATACCGATCAAATCATTACGTGTCTTTGGTTGACGAAAGTATGAATGCTCCACACCATACTTCTGCAAAGTTAGATCAACCGCTGCCTGCACAACAAGCAGCCAGTTTGCATCGTTTGTCAATTCGTATTGCGCGAGCATTGCCAACATGGCACGGCTTTGCCCCCATAGTTCTCCATTCTCATCATCGCCATGCTGATAACGTGACGCAGCCGAATAAATGCCGATATATCCATCGGCATCCTGCGTTTGTTTCAAAATATTTAACAATTCAAGCACACGCGACTGATGTTCTGGAATTTCTGCAAGCCCAGCCATCATCGTATAGCCCCACAGCCAATTGCCGCGTGTTTCACTATCCCACCATGCAAACTGCTGAGAGGATGACTCGATGCGCTTGCTGAACAGATCCGTTGCGGCGCGTTCGGTTAAAGAATCAAGCCGCGAAGCAAAACCCTGATCCAAATCATTTTGAAGTTGAGACAGAATCCAGCCTGTGGGGCGTACCGTACCAAGAGGGAGAGTTTGAAATTTCATAATTTATAGTGTATGCGCCAACTCAACGCGGATTTAATTTATAACCCGCTTTGACATGATAATGTCGGGCTTGCCAATTCCATTCGCATTCGGGACAACGCCCGTGATGACATATCCCATTTTTTGGTAGAACTCATAGGGATGATGTTTCAAGTTGCGAATATTCTTAACCTGATCCCACAAGTTTTCAAACAAATTAACATCAGAAAGTGAAGTCATATGATCTTCGTCATCCGAACCGAGCGTGATGGTTAATCCGCCCTGCTGGCGCACCTGTTCCTCAAAATCTTCGGCCAACATTTTGCCAATTCCCCGGCCCTGCATCTCCGGTTGAATGGCAAGCGGATGAAGTTCCCATACATGACCGTCATATTGAGGAATCCCACCGATGATGCCGAGCAGTTTTCTCTGATCATCAATTACAGCGCGGCAAATACGTTCTGCATCAAGCATTTCGAGAATTTCCTGTTGCGCATCTTTTATAGTGGGCCATGCTTCGGGCCAATGCTCGCGAAAAGCGTCCATTAATATTTGCGCCGCTTGTTGAACAAGGGATTCGTCCTCTTTTGTCAAAGTGATAATTTTCATGTTCTCACCAGGCTTGGAATCTTCCATTTATATTGTTAACATCAATCTCAATCGTGGATTTGATTCGTGCGGGTTACTTCCGCATACCAGTCACCAGAATCTTTGACGGTGCGTTTCTGAGTTTCATAATCCACGCGTACAAGACCAAAGCGTTTTGTAAACCCATGTCCCCATTCAAAATTGTCCATGAGCGACCAGACCATGTATCCGCGGATATCCACGCCATCCTGCATGGCGAGGCGGGTCTGAATGAAATGCTGCTTTAGATAGTCGAGCCGGCGTGGATCGTGGACTTTCCCGTCTGCGCTGACTTCGTCTTTGAACGCCGAACCATTTTCAGTGATATAGATCGGGGGCAATTTGTAATCGTTATTTATTTTTACAAGCATGCGACGCATGGCAGGCGCACAAACTTCCCAGCCCATCTCTGTATATTCCGAGCCCGGTACTTTATCAATTTTCTGCGCAGCGCTAACAAGATTGCGTGAGTAAAAGTTAATTCCTACATAATCAAGCTCCTGTGAGATCAACGCCATGTCACCATCTTGAATCTTCGGCATATCCTCACCCACCAGATCATAGACAGCCAGTGGATAATGCCCCTTAAAGATGGGATCAAGAAAAAGGGTTTCACTGCTATCCCAGGCAGCTTCGGCTGCTGCAATATCTTCAGGTGAGTCTGTGGCCGGGTCAGCCATCCAAAGATTGAGAACGATCCCAGCTTCCACTTTTGAATTTGTATTACGAATTGCCTGCACACCAAGTCCGTGCGCGACCATTAGATTATGCGCCACTTGATATGCAACGCGTGCATCTTGAATACCAGGAGCATGTTTACCGGAAAGGTTTCCATCAAAAGTAACAACGCTGGGTTCATTAAAAGTCGTCCAATACTTCACACGGTCACCGAGGCGTTTGACCATCAAAGCTGAGTAATCAGCGAAGGCATAGGCGGTGTTGCGATTTTCCCAGCCACCTTCATCTTGCAAGGCTTGAGGCAGATCCCAGTGGTAGAGAGTTAGGAAATGGTTCAACATTAGCGGCGCATAACGCATCCACCAGACGATCATAGAAATCGAGGCCCGCAGGATTGATCCGTTCACGTCCATTGGGAAGGACACGCGCCCAGCTAATGGAGAAACGATAGGCTTTGAGTCCGAGCTGGCGCATGAGGGCAATATCTTCTTCAAAGCGATGATAATGATCACAGGCAATATCCCCGGTCAAATTATCATCAATCTTGCCAGACGTATGGCTAAAGCGATCCCAAATGGATTCGCCTTTGCCGTCTTCATTCCACGCGCCTTCGACTTGATAAGCGGCAGATGCTGCACCCCAGAGAAAGTTATGAGGAAATTTATAAGTAGCCATACTATTTATGCTCCAATGCGATTTATTTTTTACTGCTTTTGACATGTACAAAATTGCGAATCAGGAGGGTAAACTTAATTTGCATTTCGTAAGGTTTCCATAAAAAACAAGCCCTCCAGCGTATTTTGTGCTTTCGCACAATAAATATACCGGAAGGCTTGTCCTTTTACTACACCCAACAACTTGGGTAATTAAATTTATTTATTCTTAGGCTTCACTTCTTCAGCAACAATCATTGAAGGAGCAGGCGCTTTGGAACGCATGACTGCCCAAGCCAGCAAGCCAAGCAAAGCCGTACCAACAGCCAAAACTACAAACTGAGTAACCCCAGTTGCACCGGCATATTGCACTACGATCGGAGCAATAATAACAGCTACGAGGTTTACTACTTTGATCATCGGGTTAAGCGCAGGACCAGCAGTATCCTTGAAAGGATCACCAACAGTGTCACCCACTACACCAGCCTTGTGACGTTCGGAACCTTTGCCAAGGTTCTTAGCCGGGTCTTTGGGTTCATCTTCGATCAATTTCTTCGCATTATCCCATGCACCACCGGAATTATTCAAGAATACAGCCAGCAATTGACCTGAAACAATGATGCCTGCCAGGAAACCGCCAAGAGCTTCAACTTGCAAGAACAATCCCACCACAATTGGAGTCACAATGCCGAGCAAAGCAAGAGATACCAATTCCTTTTGTGCAGCAGTTGTGGAAATTTCAACCGCCTGTGCATAATCAGGTTTAACTTTTCCTTCGAGCACACCCAGTTTAAATTGACGGCGCACTTCCAATACAATGAGAGAGGCAGCACGACTAACTGCTTGAATGGCAAATGAAGAGAACAACCAGGGTAAGGCACCACCGATCAACATACCTACAAAAACCTGGGGAACATCCACACGAATACCGATTGCCTGAATCTGCTCAGCTAAAGGAGTCCCCAGACTGGCTTGCGCGCGGGATACATCCACAAGGAATGAGCCAAAAAGCGAAACAGCCGCAATTACAGCGGAACCAATGGCAACACCTTTTGTAATCGCCTTGGTTGTATTGCCAACTGCATCAAGATCAGCCATGATCTGCTGGGCATCTTTGGTTTCCTTATCTGTTTTACCAGACCAGGCCATTTCACCAATACCATTCGCGTTATCAGAGATTGGACCAAAAGAGTCCATCGCTACGTTATTACCAGTGAGGGTCAACATACCGATACCAGTCATTGCAACCCCATACAAGATAAAGGTTGAGCGGCCAACGGCATCAAGAGAAGGATTGTCAATTGTGCCGAAAATAGCAATGGACGCGAGAATGGTAATTGCGATCACAAGCACTGACCAAACAGAAGATTCAAAACCAAGAGAAATTCCGTTAAGGATCAAAGTCGCAGGGCCGGTATCAGCAGCTTTTTTCACTTCGTTCACAGGAGAAGCATGTGTACCGGTGAAATACTCGGTCAAACGATCAATCACGATCGCAAGCAAAACGCCAACACCTACTGCCATCGGCAAACGCCACCATCCACCCCACTCACTCATTTCAGGCGTACTTAAATATAAGAAACCAGCAATGAAGAAAAGCGCAGCAGAAACTACAGCAGAAGTCAAAAAGCCGCTAAAAATGGCCTTCATCGCATCTTCGCTCTTGCCGGTCTTTCCAGCCTTCACAAAATACGTTCCGATAATGGAGGAAAATACGCCGATACCACGAACCATGAGCGGGAAGATGATCCACTCAAGGCGGTCTGTAATATGCCAGAGCGCCAAACCAAGAATCAAGCCGGAAACGATCGTCACTTCATAGGATTCAAAAATATCAGCGGCCATACCTGCGCAATCGCCGACGTTGTCACCAACGAGGTCAGCGATCACAGCCGGATTTCTCGGATCATCCTCAGGGATGCCTGCTTCCACTTTCCCAACCAGATCAGCGCCGACGTCTGCTGCTTTGGTGAAGATACCACCACCCACACGCATGAACAACGCGAGGAGTGTGCCGCCAAAGCCGAAGCCAAGCAAAGCATCAGGAGCAGCGATACCAAGGATCATAAAGATGATGGTTCCACCGAGCAAGCCCAGACCATCGGTTAACATTCCTGTGACAGTGCCCGCACGATATGCAATGCGAAGTGCTTCACCAAATGAACGTTTGGAAGCTGATGCGACGCGTACGTTGGCTTCAACCGCCATACGCATACCAATTCGACCTACAGCCAAAGAGAAACCTGCGCCCATCACGAAAGCGATCGCGCGCGCGAAGCCAATAATTAAACGTACTTGATCGGGCGAAGAATTTCCAAAACGCTCCAACGCCTCAGGAGTTGGCGGAACAATGTAGACTGAGAAAAAAAGTACCACAGTCAAAACAGCGATTAAAGGCAAAATGGAGCGTAACTGCTTCTGTAAATAAGCATTCGCTCCATCTTTGATCGCGTTCCAAACTTCCTGCATCTTTTCAGTGCCTTTGTCTTCCTGCAAAATCTGCGAACGCAGAAACACTGCATACAACAAACCGACAATTGCGATTCCAAATACAGCCCAAATCGCGGTTGTCTCCAACGAAGTAAGTCCCATTTCAAACATGTAGGTTATTCCTTCCAAGATATAGGATATGTATAGGCTTGCGCCTATTTAGTAAAGAGATTTTACAGTTGCAAATAGAATGTGTCAAGAAAAGCAATACCATCAGGCGAAGCAGGCACAGCATAAAAGTTGACATTGCACTCCAAACCTGATAATATTTGGCGAAATTAGACGTACCCCATAAGGAGAAAAAAAACATGCTCCAAGAAATTGAAACCCAACTCTTCACATTAACCCCGGCGGCAAGCCAGGCAGTCAAAGATATTCTTGAACAACGCAATCTTGAAGGTTACGCATTGCGCGTTTATGTTGCCAGCGGCGGTTGCTGCGGCGTCAACTTTGGAATGGCGCTTGATAATAACTTCCGTGATGTTGACACAATCTTCAACGCAAATGGTGTGCAGGTTGTTATTGATAATGTTTCCATCGACTACTTACGCGATGCCACAATTGACTTCGTAAATGATCCTCAACACGGCGCGGGGTTCGCAGTAAACAGCCCAAGCGCTAAAAAGGAACATGGCGAAGGCGGTTGCGCATGTGGAAGCAACAGCAGTGCGGATAGCGGTTCCTGCGGCTGCGGCGGCGGTGGAGCGTGCGGTTGCAGTAACTAATTTAGAAATATACAAAAATGACCGGATAATCCGGTCATTTTTTAAAATCCTTTGAAGAGGTTGTCATCTCACCTATAAAGCCAACATCTGCAATTCAAAAAGGCAGGCTTTTGAAGAAACACTGCATAAAATGAGTTAAGCGCTTTGGTTAAATAACGCAGCTTAATCTATCGACCGCGTAGAAATGAAATTAGAGCACCCAACCCGCCAATGAATCCCAAACCGAAGATAAGCAATCCCAAGGGTATGCGGTTTGCGGCTGATGCATCATCAACAAAAGTTACGATCTCCAGAGGTGCCGGTGGTGTGAAAGTGGGCAATCGGGTGGGGGTGACGGGGTCAATAAATGCTGCGGCCAAAGTTGGATCTATCGTGGGGGTTGAACCAGGTGTTGGCGTAGAGGGGGCTCTTAGAATAGGTAACTCACCCGCCTTTACTACTTTTACAAACGGTGCATATACCCATGCCACAGAATTAGGTACGCCGGGGTAATATATTTGAATCCAATCTTTGTCTTCAGAGTAACCATAAGCCGGCACTTCCTGCCCGGCCAATAAAAGCCCAACTGCCGGATAAAGATAGGAGCTTGGCCCTGAGTAGACATTTTCCTGAGGTCGGTTCTCGTCAAGATACAAAGCCACTATCGCACCAGACGGTGTGCCCGTAACTGTGGGGACAGACCCGGTTGGCTGCTGGGCATGGACAGATGTCTGTAGTGGAGAATAAAACGCAAATCCAATGCCCCCAAACATAAGAAACATAAAGACAAAAAGTTTAAATTTATACATGAGTTTATGTAGTTATCAAAAACTAGCGGCGAATAAACACGGAAAGAAAAAATCCGATTACGCCTAATATCGCAAGAGCTGCAATAATAATTCCCAAAGGAACGGAATTATCACGATTTAAGGAAGGTGCTGGCGTATATACCGTAATGACTAACGACGGAGGTGGAGTGAAGGTCGGCAAACGGGTATTTGTAGGGATAATATTAAATTGCGCAGCAAGGGTTGGGTCGATCGTGGCTGTTGGTGGCTGCGCAGGGGTAGGAGGCGGCTCTACTAATAACAATACTCCCGGAGAAACTTGCACGAGCGGAGAGTATACCCAACCTTTATTATTTGGCGCGCCCGGATATTCGATCTGAATCCAATCTCCGCCTGAGGAGCGGCCCAAGGCAGGAGCAGTTGCGCCGCGTAACAATGTCCCTACGATCGGATAGATGGAGGAACTCGGACCCAGCCTCACATTAATTTGCGGTTCATCGGTGACAACGGTAATAAACATCCCTGCACCAGCGGCGGGAGTCTCTGTCGGTTGCTGAGCCAGTACAACGGTCAGGGTGGATGCGGAAAATGTCCAAAGAGAAAGCAGGACAATCAGGGGGATAAAAATAATGGGGTGAAACCAGGGTCGCTTCATTTTCGTATAACTCTTAAGGAGAATCGCAAAGACGATTATAATCTACTTATGGAACGACGAATCTTTCACGGAAAAATAAAACCTGTAGATGTTGCACAGACTTTACTGGGCGAATTCAATCAAGGGAATCTGCGCGCGCAAACACTTGGAAAAAGCGATAAGATGGTTGTGCAAATCGGCTCACGCCCCGAAGCGATGTCTGGCGGGCAAACCGCAATGACGGTGACCATCCAAAAAATTGAGGATGGAATTATGATCGAGTTGGGGCAACAAGCCTGGCTGGGGGTGGCGGCAAGCCTTGGCATGAGCGCGCTTGCTGCTTTACGCAATCCATTCAGCCTTTTGGGGCGATTGGATGATATCGCTCAGGATATTGAACATCTGCAAATGAGTGACCGCATCTGGCAGGTGATCGATCAGTCTGCGCGGGCGCTTGGGGCCTCCACTGATCTATCGGACAAACTCAAACGCTTGACTTGTGAATACTGCCATACGGCAAACCCTGTGGGAGAGCCTTCATGTCTGGCTTGCGGCGCACCCCTTGGAAACATGCAGCCTGTTACGTGTAGAAATTGTGGTTATGTGGTTAAGAGTAGTGATAAAAAGTGCCCAAATTGTAAGCAAGCCTTAAAATAGAGATAAAAAGATAACAGAGAATGAATCTAAAAGAACTTGAAGCACGTTTGCAATCGTTGGTTGAAGTGGATTTATTAAATGTTCTGCCGGGTAAAAAAGTTGAAGATGTGATCATTCAGAAACTGGCAGCAGCGATCCAATTAAACACAATATTCCTGGAAGATGGTTCAATCGCAGCGCCGGATGTATATACGCTGATCATGCATCCGTTGACTGCCGCCAAGTGGCAGGATGCGCAATTGCTTACAGTACTATTGCATTCCATTACCACGGTTGCCCAGGAAGCAGGTTTTAGGTTTACAATAACGCCTACAGTTACCATCGCAACAGATGAAAAAATATCAACAAGTGATGCTGAAATTGTGGCGTCACATAGGGTCGAATCAATGGCAGAAACAAACGCAACCCCACTTGACACTGGAAGTCTTGAAGACAGTGGAAAATTACCCGAGAACGCTTTTTTAATTGTGGAAGGGGTAAAAGTATTCCCGCTCGTGCTTTCCGTGGTTAATATTGGCCGCAGACTGGATAATCAATTGATCATTGATGATCCGCGTGTGTCTCGCAATCATGCACAACTACGCTCCATCAAAGGACGCTATGTGGTTTTTGACTTAAATTCAACCGGGGGCACATTTGTAAATGGACAGCGCACCAGTCAAAGTGTGCTTTATCCCGGAGATGTAATTTCACTGGCAGGTGTTGCGCTTATTTTTGGACAGGACAATCCGCCGCCACGCCCAGACCTGAAAGACACTGCTCCGCTTCAGCACGCATCAGCAGACCGCCCAACTGCATCCTTACGAGATCCACATTCCACTGCCAAATTCAAGAGATAAATCAAGATGAGTGGTCCAATTGTATTGGCCTTGCGGCTGATAATGGCTCTTGCTCTTTACGGGTTTCTTGGATGGGCCTTATACATGCTTTGGCGTGAAGTGCAAAGGCAGGGACAATCACTTGCAAACCGCCGTGTTCCCGGTATCAGTTTGATGATTCGGCGCGAACGCGAAGCCCCAATCGTAAAACATTTTTTTCAATCAGAGATCATTCTTGGGCGTGACCCCGGCTGTGATATCCCACTCACTGACGATACCGTATCCACCCGTCATGCACAATTAACTTATCATCACGGGCAGTGGTGGCTCGAAGACCTTGCCTCTACAAATGGGACGATCCTCAATGAAGCGGTCGTAAACATGCCGACGGTCATTACTTCTGGGGATGAAATCGTATGCGGGGGAACGCGATTAATTGTCAGTCTTTCAGAAAATGTAGTGATAGAACCCACACAGCGCCTGGAGAAAAAAAAATGACAGAGAATATATCCATTGCAATCATTGGCGGTTCAGGCTTGTATCACATGTCTGGGGTGCAGGATGTAAAAGAACATCATATAGATACTCCTTTTGGAGAGCCGAGCGCACCGATCACAGTTGGCACGCTGGAAGGCGTGCGAATCGCTTTTCTGGCACGGCACGGAATCGGGCATCACCTCTCACCCACAGAGGTTCCCTACCGGGCAAATATTTACGCGCTAAAATCCCTCGGTGTGGAACGTGTAGTTAGCATTAGCGCCTGTGGCTCTCTACGTGAAGATTATGCTCCGGGGCATATCGTTATCCCGGATGATATTTTTGACCACACAAAAGACCGCGACCGAACATTCTTTAGCGATGGACTCGTAGCTCATATTGGAGCGGCCAATCCATTTTGCAGTGAGCTTTCAAATCAAGTGGAATCAGCTGTGCGTGCTACCGGCGCGATCACACATCGCGGCGGGTCATTGATCACCATTGAAGGACCGCGTTTTTCCACCAAAGCAGAATCAAATACATACCGAACATGGGGCATGTCCATTATCGGCATGACCGCCTCCCCGGAAGCATTCCTCGCACGTGAGGCTGAACTATGCTACGCCACCATGGCACATGTCACTGATTACGATGTCTGGCATGAAAATGAAGCCCCCGTCACCGTTGACATGGTGATTCAAACACTACATAAAAACACCCAAAAAGCACAAGACGCCATCCTTAACCTGATACGCGGATTAAAAGACGAACGCACCTGTGCCTGCGGACAATCACTCGCGGCTGCGCTGATCACAGACCCAAAAGTAGTCCCTGCTGAAACGCGTCAAAAACTTGACCTTTTGATCGGCAAATATTTTTAATCCTTTCTCCTCCCCTAACCTAAAAAATGATGTACCATTGAAACATGCATGATTTGATCCAAAGCCGCCTTTTACGTTGGGCGGGGTATTTCCTGTTCGTCAATTCAGTGATCCTCACACTCTCACCCGCTGTGCGCGAACGTTCCTGGGATGTGGATTATCGATTGTCACATTGGATCGGCTTCCTTGCATGGGTTGTACTCACAACACTTGCAGATCGCGCAACCATTAAATATTTACCCGAACGCGACCCCTACCTATTGCCGCTGACAGCGCTTCTAAGCGGCTGGGGATTGCTGACCATCTGGCGGCTTGACGAAGCCTTTGGCCTGCGTCAGACCATCTGGCTCGGCATCAGCATGATCGTTTTTATTCTTGCGCTTTACGTTCCACAAAACCTCGCTTTTCTTAGACGATACAAATATATTTTATTAAGCAGTGGATTGCTTATCACTGCGCTTACCTTATTATTCGGCACGAACCCGCTTGGGCTTGGGCCGCGCCTATGGCTTGGATGCTGCGGCGTTTATTTTCAACCATCCGAACCGCTCAAACTTTTACTCGTCATTTATCTCTCCGCCTATCTCGCAGATAGAATTAGCATCCGGCTTTCCTCGCTGCCTCTGCTTGTACCCACCCTTGTCATCACCGGGCTGGCACTTTTGCTGCTGCTCGTTCAACGCGATCTCGGCACCGCTTCCATTTTTATCTCCATTTTCACAGTCATCATTTTTCTCGCAACAGGAAAGCGGCGTGTCTTATTGGGTGCTTTTGTATTTTTAATGACAGCCATGGTGGTTGGATATTTCTTTATCGACATCATCCACATTCGTGTTCAAGGATGGCTCAATCCGTGGGAAGACCCATCGGGGAATTCCTATCAGATCGTTCAATCCATACTTGCCATCGCCAATGGCGGCACTTTCGGTCGTGGACTTGGGATGGGAAGCCCGCTTCTTGTGCCGGTTGCCATCTCAGATTTTATTTTTTCCGCCATTGCAGAAGAAACGGGTCTGGTCGGAACCCTGGGCCTGCTCGCCACCATTTGGCTGGTTCTCGCCCGGGGCTTAATCGTCTCCCTGCGTGCTGCTGATAGATTCCGCCGTTATCTTGCGGCGGGCGTTGTCACCTACCTTGGCATTCAAAGTCTGCTTATTATTGGCGGAAACCTGCGTCTGTTCCCGCTTACCGGCGTTACCTTGCCATTCGTTTCCTACGGCGGCTCCTCACTACTAACCTCATACATCGCCTTATTTATTCTGCTTGTCATTAGCAATGTAGAAGATAGCGAACCCGCCGCGCTGGAAGACTCAAAATCATATTCAATACTGGCAGGCATGCTCGCCCTCGGACTTGCCGCCTGTGCCGTTTCAGTCGGCTGGTGGGCCATCATCCGCGGACCAGATCTACTGAATCGCACCGACAATCCGCGCCGCGCCATCGCAGACCGCTATGTGCCGCGCGGTGAATTGCTCGACAGAAATAATCAGCCCATTAACATTACCGAAGGTGAAAGCGGAACGTTTACACGCGTATACCTTTACCCAAACCTTGGCCCTATCACCGGATATACACATCCCATATACGGTCAGGCAGGGTTGGAAGCCACACTGGATGATTATCTGCGCGGCTTACAGGGAAACCCCGCCTCTTTGATGTGGTGGGAGCATTTGATTTATGGCACACCTCCCCCTGGATTGGACGTACGCTTAAGTTTAAGCCTGCCGCTGCAATCCAAAGCAGATCAGTTATTGGGTGGACACACCGGCGCAATCATTCTCATGAATGCAGAAACAGGTGAGATTCTTGCAATGGCTTCGCATCCAACTTATGACCCAAACAAACTGGATGATGAAGGTGAAGCGCTTTCTCAAAACGAATCTGCACCATTGGTTAACCGCGCCGCACAAGGGCTATATCCAATCGGCACAACCATGCTGCCGCTGATACGCGCGCAATATGGAGATATCACACCCAGTGAAGCGGAATTAAAAGCCTATTACGAAAGATTGGGTTTTTATCAAGCCCCCATCATAAACATGCCTGTTGCATCCAGCGCAGAAAACAACTCCACACAAGACCTGCAAGTCAGTCCGCTGCAAATGAGTATTGCTGCAGCATCGTTAAGTAATCAGGGTATTGCACCTGCTCCACGAATTGCAACAGCAGTCAACACGCCCGAGCAGGGATGGGTGGTGCTTTCAGCTGAGAATCAACCCAGAGAGGTGATTCAGGCATCGGCGGCGAATGAAGCGGCTCTTTCATTTATCGTCGAAGGAAAACCTTACTGGCAAAATGTCGGTCAAGCCAGCGCAGATGAAGACACGATCATCACCTGGCTGCTTGCTGGATCACTGCCTGACTGGGGCGGCACGCCATTGACATTGGTTGTGATATTGGAAGAAAATAATACCTATCTTGCAGAATATATTGGAGATAGTCTGCTGGAAGCAGCATTAAGTCAATAAAAAAGGTCAGGCACATGTGCCTGACCTTTTTTATTGACTTGTAATTTATGAACCGGTGTCGCTGTCTTTCGCGGCGTAACCGGGGCCGCCCTTGAAGAAGTCGTAATTAGGTTTGATGTCGGGGGTAAGGTCGATGGTTTCACCGGCTGTGAGTTGACGAGTGGTCTCAAGCACAACTGCCTTGCCATGATGATTGGTTCCTTCGTAGTGACCAGTGAGACCAACCTTGCTGATGTACTCACCGCCTTTGGCAGTGTAGGCAGCAGGTACTTCATCTTCCGGGAAGATCGCAGCGTACGGGCATTCAGGGACGCAAGCGCCGCAATCAATGCAGGTATCCGGGTCAATGTACAACCAGGGCCATTCTGTTCCGGCTTGTCCAGGAACGATACACTCAACTGGGCAGACTTCGACGCAACCACGATCACGAATGCACAAACTGGTAATAATGTGGGTCATTTTATTTACTCCTTATGGAATTGTGAATAAACTTAATACATGTATTATATCTTTGTTTATATTCGTGACAAGGGTCACATGCGATATTTCATCTAAAAATGATGATAACGCCCGATATTTCCCCAAAAAACCATCCTTGCATAATTGCAATTTTTTTTCTGTTGTAATCATTCTGATAGTTTTCTTTTCAGACATACTCATTAGAATGAACATATGAACATACTCTTTCTAGGCACCCATGGACAATTCAACCTCGGCGATGAGCTTTTGCTTGAAACGTTTCTTGCGCAGCTTGGCCGTGAGCATCGTTACGCGGTCAACTCGTATGATCCGGTTTTCACGCAAAACATGCTGACTCCGCAATTCAGTATGGAGTCTTTTCATACCACACGTGAGCTGCCACGTTTCCTGAAATATCTGATCACGTCCAACCTGCCTTTCTTTGGCGGCGGAAGCATCATTAAAGAACTCTACGCCAGCGTGGGGCGCAATCCATACTCCACACTTTTTATGATCCTCGCAACAGTTACTTTTGCAAAACAAATTGCGCGCAAACCGGTGGTGATGAGCAATATCGGTGTTGGGCCAATCATGACACCCAATGGAGAAAGACTCGCCCGCTGGATATTAAATCAAGTGGATATTCTCTCTGTGCGGGATGACAAATCGCTTCAAACTGTACTGAAACTTGGTCTGGCCCCGAGTAAAGTGATTCGTGTCCCGGATGCTGTTTTTGCCAACGCGCCCGAAGTTTTTTTACCCAACCCGCAACCTTTACTGCCATCAAACAAATTGCGTGTGGCGTTGAATCTTAACTATGACATTGAAAATCGCGATGCCTGGGAAGGATTCGTCACCAGCCTTGCTGAATGTCTGCAACTGATGGACAAGCGTCGGAAACTTGAGATCCATGCCCTGCCGATGCAAAGCAAATTCAAAGCCAACGACGATCTCAGTGTGTTGAAAGCTTTCCGTGAAAGAATTCCTGAAATTGAATTTATCTTCCATGAGCCGCAATCTGCGCAGGATGTTGCCGCAATCATCTCAGGCTGTGACCTTGTCCTCGATGTAAAAGTACGCGAATTACTTGATTATCTAGGCATGTTGGAGCATTCACTCGACATTAATCAGCCCTTCACTGCACAAACCTTATTTGAAGGAATCACGCAGGTAATAAACAACTCCGACTCGGTACGCACCCACCTGCTTGAGCGCAGCGCCTCATTAAGAAAAGAATTGATGGCTTATTTCAATGACCTCCGTAAAAAGGTCTTTGCCCGCTAAATCAGCGGTCACGACCTTCTCTCATCTTCGCATTCCGCGAATCAGCACCGCAAATCCTGCACGCAGAATTGCGTTAACGGTGGGACTTTTATATTTCCTGCTTTCTGTGGTTATGTTTAGAAATGTCATTCTGAACATTCCGATCATACTCAGCGGGGAAGCTGTCATTAACGGGGATGAACTTGTTCCGTTCTTTAATCCATACAGTCAATTACTGGATCAAGCCGCCGGGAAGTTTAACCAATTAACGAACGGCTATGAATTTCGTGTGCGTTACGCCTTCCATACAACCTGGGTGCGTTATTACAAGGTTTTACCTTTTGCCATTGTGATCGTTATCCCGATGGTAGCATATTGGAGTTACCTGGCTGTAGCATGGTTCTTAAGCAAAACTCTGCCGCAATTCAAAGCGGCAACGATCTACACCATCACGGCCGCGCCTGTTCTGGTCATATTTTTAATTATGACCTACGCAAAGATCACGCACTTTTACACGTTAATTTTAGGTTTCTCACTCTACGCAGTCGCAATCGCACTGATGACCTATGGGTTGATCTTCCCGCAAAAAAATCCATATAAGCCGATCACCGCCGCTTGCTTAATTACATTATTCAATCCTGCTGTTCATTACCTGGTCTTATTTGCCTTATTCATGTCGTTGACCGTGGCCGTCCTCATGATCATGGATGCGATAAGTGTTATTCGTTCAGGCAGCTGGCGCAATATCTATCGTCCGCGTGTGTGGTGGGATGGGATAAAAATCTTCAGGCAGGATTGGAAGCGTCTTTTTGTGGAAGTCCGCTTCTGGCGCAGCATTGGCGCATTTGTGATGCTCGCTTTATTTACCCTCGCACCATACGGAGCATTTGTTAAATTTTATGCTTTGCGCGGCGTGGCAAATCTCTCTGAGACCGTTCCAGCGGACTATTACTTCATCGTAGACGCCTCGATCTCGCTCGGACATCTGCTCGCCTTTGACATGGCCGGCATTATGGACAAAATGACCACAGGCGATTATTTATCCAAGGTGCCGCGCTGGGCCAATGCGATCTATACCGCGCTGATGTTCATGCCTTTATTTTACAAACGCGCACGCGATGAAATCTTCAACACTGAGCCGCTGCGTGCTTTCATGATCGTGGCGTATGCAAGCACATTCTTCTCCATGTGGGCTACGCTTGGATATACCGAACCGAGCTGGCTTCCAACTTTCCATCGTACTATGTTATTCATCAGCAATATCGCCTACAGCACGCGGACCACGGCGGGCGATCTCGTTGTCCGCTTGTTTGGGACGGTGGTGCAGGTCTTGCGGTTTCCGCATCGCTTTGAATTCATTATGTTCGTCACGGGTTGTTTGCTGGTGCCGATCTCGTTGGTGTGGATCGAGGGCGAAATCGCCAAATGGGCAACGCCACATATTCAGCGCCGCCGGGAAAATGTCAACGGGAGAAACAAGTTAATTAACTGGAAACAGCTAACAGCACGTCTGACCCGCGCTGGTCATCTTCCGCTTGTTGTGACTCTTATGGCGCTTATCCCAATGTTTTCAAACACGGCCTATACCAAAGTCTTCTTCTCTGGCGATTTCAATAATTTCCTTACACCCTATCCCGTGGGGCCTTTGAAAGAAGTAAAAGAGGCGTTGCTTAAATTATCACCCGGAAAAGTGGTGGTGCTGCCGCCAACTGAAACCGCAAAAGAGATCGTGGACATTAACGGCGTGACACATAAATTTATAGACAAGTTTCATATTTACTATCTTGACCTGCCAAGTTTTTATTACGGGCTGACAGGTGACTCGGATAATAAGCATGAATTCTTTTTACTGCTGCGCGCCATGTATTATGAACAGCCGTGGTGGGTCAACATCGCGCGCGATATTGATTTGAAATATATTGTTGTAAACAAGGAGCTGGTGGCGAACACGATCGGCGGTCAGGAATATTTACGTGAGGTGGAGCGCTTCATTCTGCCCGAGTTGGACAGACGCAGTGAATATGTAAAAAAGATCATGGAGAATGAAAGTTACGCATTGTATGAATTTACCGACCTGCCAAAAGCGGAGCGTGTGCCGCTTTATATTGACACAAGCTGGAACACTTTCATTCAGATCCTTTCACGCAATCTTGAATTAACCCGTTACTACGATCTGCGCTACTCCATGATCTCAAGCGATCTGAAAAGTTACGACCGGCTCTCAGTGGTCACAGATGACGAACGCAGCACCACGCTGGATTTGTATATCAAACAAAATCCAACTTCATATTTTCGCCCAAGCAGCACGATCATGGCCTTCAATCCTGATCTGATCTCAAGCTCTTATTATCTTTCACCCATGTTCCGGCTCTTTCAATTCTTTTCAGACAGCAAGTGGAATCGTTTGAACATGATCACGCCCGGTTTATGGGGATCGATCAACGGCGGGTTTATCGGTGTGCCGCGCGCCACCCAGTTTCGCATTGACGTGACTCTGCCCGAGGATGGCACCTATTATCTGCTGATGCGCGGCGCGGCCTCCTCCAACAATCTGGAGATGGACGCAAAATTCCTGCCTGAACCGCTCATGCTGCATCTCGCATCAGATCAGGAAAATCTTGTCTTTTTTGACAAGTCACAGGTTTTTTCAACCAAGCGCGAGCCAATGGACATCAGTATTTATACACAGTCTGAGCTCGACAAATTGATCCCTGCCGATGTGGTGGTTGTCAATTATCAGTATCAATTTTTTGATCTGGCACAGGTGACTGGCACAAAAGGCAAGTACACCCTGTACTTTGACAAACTGGATAATTCCCCGCTGCTCGTGGAAGGTGTGGTGGTTGTGCCAGAAGCGTTATATCAGAATTTAATCCTGCCGGAAGATGTACAACTTCTGCAAATAGACGATCTATGCTGCGGCTCATTAATTCAGGAAACAGAAACACTTCCTTAATCCATCACAATTTGTAATCATCTCATTTTCACAGGTATAAAATGACAACCATAAAAAAACCTTTTGAACGCTTCCAACCACTTCTAGATCGCATCAAACCGATTCTGATACGCTACAAAAAGTTATTACTCGCCGGCGGATTGGTGATCCTGGCCGGGGTTTTATTTTTGACAATTCAAGTTGTGCTCGGGCCGGATGAACCCGTCACCACCTACACCCTGCCATACACGCAAAATTTTGACGATATCAATTTGCGCCGCTGGTACACCAACGGCGGCGTGTGGACTCTCCGCACGCAAACCCTTGCCCAGACCATCGGTGGTGAAGAACCAGCTCAATTGCATATCCCGCTGAAATTACCAGAAGACGTTGCTTATCACGCCAGCACGTATCTAATTCTGAAGAAAGACACAAAAGCCGCAGGTTTTGTTTTTAACTCGCAATACCCCGAACTCTCACAAAAACAACACCGCGTTTATTTGCACCGGCCAGACAAAGACACGCTCGAACTTGTTGCCGGGTATCTTGATGAAACCGGAAGTTTTGTACCACAGGCGCAAATTCCAATCTCAATGAATACCGAGGAGTTTCGACTCGACCTTTTTGTGTACGAAAATACTTATCTTGTGCAAGTGAACGGACAACGCATTATTGAAAAACGCCCGCTCTTTTATAAAAATGGAATGATCGGATTTTATTCCATTGGCGCGGTTTCATTTGACACCTTCAAATTAACCGCAGCAGAAAACGAAGACCCCGGCGACATGGTCTACGCCAGCGATTTTGAACAGGAGCCGGGCGGCGCAGGCTGGGTTCCATTCAGCGGTGATTGGCGCATCACAGACAAACAAATGACTCAGCATGATCCACTCGTCAACGATGCGGGCATTGGGTACGAAACCAGCACATTCCAAAATTATGTTTTACAGGCCACCTTCGATCACAAGGAAGGCGCCGGCGCAGGGCTGCTCTTCAACATGCCGTCACCATATCAAGTCAACGGCGCATACATGGTGCGTTACTCCGATGAAACCGACGCGCTGCTCTGGGGCTACTTCGACAACGAAGGCGTATTCAATCGTCAGGGATTTGTTGAGATCACGCCGCCAGACAATGAACTGCACAACCTGCAAATTTTTTCCGGCGAAACCAGTTACGATATTTATCTCGACGATCAGATCATCGCGCGCGATGTGCCGTTGCTCAACGAGACTCGCGGCCACATCGGATTGATCACTTCACTTTCCTCTGCCGGATTTTCAACCGTTGAAGCCTTCCCATTATTTGGAGCAAGTACAGAGTCAGAAACCGCACAACCACTGACTCCCATCGCTGCATCCACTGCGACTAAAACCCCGCTTCCGGCCACGCCCACACCTGCTCCTGTTTCGACAAACATTCTCCCCGCCGCAACTTCCCTGCCGGATAATGGCAGCGCGCAAAACGGCACAGACGCAGCCTATCATGGCATCTTCAATGGAGACATCACCCAGTCAGGCTGGAAATCGATCCGCGGCAACTGGTCATTCACAGCCGGCAATCTTGTACAGCCAAATCCACAAGGCTCAGACTGGGCTATTGTTTACACACCAAATACTTATAAAAATTTCACCCTAACTGTTGGACTGACTCACACAGAAGGCTTCGGTGGCGGCGTTTTATTCAACATGCCATACACAGACAGACTCAACGGTGCGCATCTCGTCCGCTATTCAGATAACCGCCCCGACGCCATCTTCTGGGGCTACTATGATGAGACAGGCAAATTCATTGGCCAGGGATACGCCGATGTTACTTCTGCAAGCACAGATCGTCACATACTGCAAATCGTTAGCAAAAGCGCCACCTATGATATTTATCTGGACGAGACTCTGATCGTCAAAGACCTGCCCCTGCAGCAAAATTTTGGAAACATTGGTCTACTCACCTCAAACAGCTCAGTCGAATACGATCAAGTGGATATTAGCGGAACACAAGCTGCATCCTCCAGTGCCACAACCACAGATGGATTTAGCAACCTCAAAATTTTAAGCGGTAAATGGAACACTGAAAATAATATCCTTCTTCAGCAAGCCACCGATGTTGGAGATTACATCATCAACTCGGGCATCTTCACTGACGAATTCACCATCGAAGCGAAGATCACCGTCCCAAAGAATAGTGACATCGGCGGCGGATTCATCTTCCACATGCCAGATCGCGGATCACGCAAAGGCGCATACATCATGCGCTTGATCAATGGCGGCGAAGGCTTATTCTGGGGCTACTACGACGACGCAAACAAATTTCAAGGATTGGGATCCACTACCCTGGTCCAGGCTGATTCGTACGTCATCACCATGGCGGTCAGCGGCAACTTGATGGATGTCACCGTCAACGGGCTGCCTGTGGTCAATGACGCGAAATTAAATCGTACCTCGGGCTGGCTGGGCGTGATCGCCTACGGCGGTGAAGTGAAATTTGAAAACCTGCAAGTGACAGTCACTGGCATTTCAGGAGAACCCGAATAATGATCGCGCGCATTCGAACCTTCCTTACACCGTATCGCTGGCTCGCCGTCCCCATTCTTGCATTCATCCTTTCGCGTGGATTAATTTTCAGCGTGGGTTTTCTCGGCGATACCATGCTCCCCACCGAAGAAGGCCACTGGGTCGCCGACCCCGAGAGTCCCTTCCTTAGCATGTGGGCTAAATGGGACAGCCAATATTATGTGGATATTGCCAAAAATGGCTACTGGTTCAAACCTGAGCAGCAAAGCAATGTTGCATTCTTTCCGCTCTACCCAATGCTTATGCGCATTGTGTCGAATTTTACTGACGGTAATTTAATTCTTGCCGGCTTTATTATCAGCAACCTTGCTTTATTTGGCACACTCGCCTATTTCTATCTGCTCGCCGAAGTAGAGCTGGATAAACCAGCCGCGCAACGCGCCGTCTTTTATCTGGCTCTGTTTCCTACGGCATTTTTCTTCAATAGTGTTTACACCGAAAGCCTGTTTCTGTTTCTAACAATTTCAGCCATGTACTATGCGCGCAAGCATAATTGGGTCGTGGCTGCCGGCCTGGGATTGCTGGCCGCATCCACCCGTAATATTGGAATTCTGATCTGGCCATTAATCTTTTGGGAATGGCTGCGTGTGCAAGGCTGGCAGATCGGAAATATCTTCAAAAAAGAGATGTGGCTCAATTTATGGAAAAATGCGCGCGTCAACTGGATGGAAGCCGTGATTATTTGTGTTGTGCCGTTTGGGATGCTCATTTTTATTTTATTCCTTCAGCAAAACTTTGGCAGACCACTCGCCTTCATCGAAACTCAAGCCGCCTGGGGGCGCGAAAACGTTGGCACGATTGCCATTGTCAAGAGAAGCCTCTCTCAATTAATAGATGGCGAATTAAACAGAGGTTGGTTCACAGGATTTTGGAATACATTTTCCCTGTTGGCTTTTCTGGCATTTGTTCCATTTATCTGGATCAGATTTGGCGAAGGATACGCGATCTATGTATTAATCCAGTTAATTGTCCCCTCATCAAGCGCAACAGGGAGCATCATCCGCTATGTGCTCACAATGTTCCCCGCATTTCTTTTACTGGCAGATTGGGGAAAGCATCACTGGCTTGACCGCACATTAACACTGGCATTCACTGTGCTGCTAGGCGTATTTGTCACGATATTTGTCAATTGGGTTTTTGTGGCCTGACCTTCACACTTTGCATAATTGTTTGAAAGTCTGCAACCATCCTGTTATCCATTGTCAACTACATATTGCATAGAATAAAGTTTATAGCGAGGTAAATGATCATGTCCTACGAAAATTATAAGAACTGGAAAACAAAAGCGATCAGCGGAATTCCACATCTATCCATCGTAATCCCGGCGTATAACGAGCAGGAACGTATTGTCGCCACCATTGGAGCAATTGCGTCTCATGTTTCAGACCTTGGATTTGAATGGGAGTTATTGATCGCCGATGACGGCTCAAAAGATGACACCGTCAAGCTCGTGGAAGAACTGGGGCTTGTCAATCTGCGTCTATTGAAAACACCGAAGAACGGCGGAAAAGGCAATGCTGTTCAACGCGGTATGATCGCCTCAAAAGGCAGATATGTCTTATTTGCAGATGCCGATAATTCCACGCCGATTGAAGAAATATCCAAACTACTCGCCAAGCTCGAAAAGGAAAATTACGATGTCGCCGTTGGATCCCGTGCTGTGGAAGGGGCCGAAGAATCAAACAAATCATTTTTACGACATTTGCTGAGCGGCGGTCTGCGCTGGATCGTAAAAAATGTTTTACGAATTAACGTCCGTGATACCCAGTGCGGATTCAAAATGTACACACAAAAAGCAGCAAAGGAATTACACGCCATGCAAACCATCATGGGGTTTTCCTTTGATCTTGAGATCCTATTTCTTGCATCCAAGTATGGACTTAGGATCGCGGAAGTTCCTGTCTCATGGGTGGATGCACCCGGTTCAAAAGTGGACACAAAAAAAGAGATACAACGGTTCCTGCGTGATCTGGTCAATATTCAAGTGAATAATTTCAAGGGTGTTTATAGGAGAATGTAAGATGCGCATTGCCATCGTTACCACATTTCCGCCTGGCAAAGGTTCGCTCAACGAATACGGATTTCACTTTGTTAAATTTTTACAAACCAAAACCGACATGGTATCGGAGATCGTGCTTTTCGTGGATGAACTGCCTGAGGGTGAAGAATATTCATTTGAGCAGTCAGCAGGCCAGATACCGGTCAGAGCCGTTCCCTGCTGGAAATTCGGTGCCTGGGATAACGTCCTCCGCATCCGCAGGGAGGTTAAGAAAATTAATCCAGACATTGTATTGTTTAATATTCAATTTGCCTCCTTTGCTGCGGGAAAAGTTCCAGCCACACTTGGTTTGCTTACTCCGTGGGCTGTACGTTTGACTGGAGTCAAAACGGCGGTGCTGCTGCACAACATCATGGAAACCGTGGATCTGAAGCAGGCTGGTTTTGGTGGAAGCAAAATTATTGAGTCAGTGATCCGGCTATTTGGAAATATCGTTACACGTTTTATTTTGAAAGCCGATATTGTTGCGGTGACCATTCCAAAATATGTGGATATTCTGGTTGAGAAATATAAGGCAAAAAATGTATTGCTCGCGCCGCACGGTTCATTCGAAGAAGCAAGTGAAGATGTGCCGGCATCTGCTCCTACTGGCGCGCCAAACATTATGACTTTTGGAAAATTTGGCACTTATAAAAAGTGGATATTAATGGAAGCCTTTGAAAAGCTTCAACCTTCACACCCAACTGCCAAACTTGTTATTGCAGGGACGGATAACCCCAACGTAAAAGGTTATTTGGATGGGGTGAAAAATAAATTCTCACATGTGCCAAATATTCATTTCACTGGATATGTTTCAGAGGAGGATGTGCCAAAGATTTTTAACGACTCGTGGGTGGTGGTGTTTCCCTATACCAGCACAACAGGCAGTTCAGGTGTACTTCATCAAGCCGGCGGATTTGGCAGGGCGGTGGTTCTTCCAAAACTTGGAGACCTTGAAGAGTTGGTGATCGAAGAAGGCTACGATGGCGAGTTCTTTGAGCCCGAAAGTGCGCAAAGTCTCGCTGATGCGATCTGCCGTGTGATCGATCATCCGCAGCGCATGTTGGAGATCGGCTCACGCAATTACCTGGCGGCAAATGGATTGCCCATCAGTGAAGTAGTGGATTGGTATCTGATCCATTTTCAAGAATTACTAAACAGAAAAAACTAAAGGAATATTTTATGGACATCACACACAAAGTTTCCAATTCGATCAACATCATTCAGCTTGGCGGTCGTTTTGACGCCCATGAAGTCGCACCGGTTGTGGCGTGGCTTAAAGGACAGGCAGAGGCCGGAAAAGTTAACCTGGTTGTCAATTTGGCCGGTGTAAATTTCATCGACTCAACTGCGCTTTCGACTCTTGTGCAGGGCTTGAAACATTGCCGTGAAAAAAACGGGGAGTTACATCTTTGTTGTATGCAGCAGCCCGTACGGGTTATTTTCGAACTGACCAGACTTGATAAAGCCTTTAGTATTTATACATCTGAAGAAGAAGCAACCGCCTTTCAGGCTTGATTATGTTTGCCGACCTGATCCATCTTCATCAAAATGATTTTCAAACCATCGCCGAAGCATGGATCCGTGTTGGCGCACAGGCAATTCGTCTGGTGGAACATGGCGAGATGATCGCCTCCATGCCAAAGGATATTTCATTTTCAAAAAAAGAGATCATCGGACGCAACGCCTCCGGCAGTCTGGAACTACATATTCACGGCATGAACGACGGCGCATGGCAATCCATCGCCGACGCGATGACTGAATTATTTTCACATGTGTTGACCACCGAAACAGAAATGGAAGAACTCACCGCCAGCCTGGTTGAAACTCAGGACAAACTGGTGGCGTTATACGAGTTGACCCAATCTGCCCGCCGCGCATTAAAAATAGACGACCTGCTTGATCTATTGATCCAGGAGTCACGCCGCCTGCTTGATGCAGATGGCGCATTTACTGCCATTTATTTCAACAATCATCGTCCGCAAATCCGGCAATCTGCAATCGAGCCGCTGCCGGAAGCTCATTTACATGCGGCCTCAACGATTTATCGCAAGGACACGCGCCGCCATAATTTCAAAGATAGCATGACACTTCCGCGCGGACTGAGCAATGTCATCATGTCCACGCTGCCGGTACGTGAAAATGTTTTTGCCTGCATTGGCGTTTTCAATAAAACAGGCGACTTCACCTCGCACGATATCAAACTCCTGCGTGCCATTGCAGAGCAATCTGGCGCGCAAATTGATAATGCCCTTTTATATCAAGAGGCCCTGGCGCGTACCCGCTTTGAAACAGAAATGGACCTTGCTCGCCAGGTGCAGATCGCGCTTTTGCCTCAGTCCATACCGACGCTGGATGGACTGGATATTTACGGGGCATCTGCGCCTGCCTCGCAAGTGGGTGGAGATTTTTTTGATATTATCGCGCGCAAAGGTCAACCGCTGGTCTTCATGCTGGGGGATATAACGGGAAAAGGCATGCCCGCCGCACTCTTGATGACAATGACCCGCACCACAGCCCGCTCAGCCGCACGCAATATGCCATTCAGCCGGCCAGACCAGATCGTGAAACGCCTCAACACCGACCTGCTGGATGATTTCTCAACCGTTTCAATGTTCTCAACTGCATTTATCGGAACGTTCGACCCTGTTAACCGAAGCCTGCTTTTTTCCAATGCCGGACAAAGTCCAATTCTTTTCATGCCTGTTCAAGGTGAACCACAATTATTGGAAGCGCAGGATATTCCGATCGGTATTTTTGAAGATTACGAATATATCTCGCAGACATTATCCCTCGTTCCGGGGGATGTGCTTGTGGCGGCAACAGATGGCTTCAACGAATCGCGGAATAACGCGGGCGAAATGTTCGGCATGGAACGCATGTTGCTCGCACTAAAACATCTTCGCGGCCTCAGCGCCAGAGGAATTGCAGATGGCCTGTTCAAGGCAGTTAATAACTTTTCGGAAGATCATCCGCAGGATGATGACCGTACCATCATTGTTCTAAAGGTTAGTGAAAGAATGGAATCAGTATCGTTTCAAATCCCGGCAGGCTATGAAGATCTACGTATTGCAGCAAAAGCACTGCGAGAATTGCTTATGCTCCATAAAGTTCAAGAGAGCGTCATTAATAATTGCGAGCTTGCAATGCAGGAACTGCTGTCCAATATTGTCGAGCACTCCTACAGCGGCAACAAAGACAAAATGATCGAGGTCAGGCTTCAAGTGGATGGGAAACGCCTCATTATTGAAACCAGAGATTCTGGGATTCCGGCAAACATCAAACTTGAATCTGTGGCCATGCCCGATCCGCTTGAATTACAAGTTGGCGGATACGGCATGGCGATCATCCAGGCACTCATGGATGAAGTTCAGCACCAGTATAAAAACGAAAAAAATCTATGGACATTGACGAAAAAAATATAAGCTCTATCCACTGTATATAAAAGGAGATAAATCAACATGCCTATTGAAATAAAAACAACTGAATACACCTTGAAAATTGTTGTTATCGCACCGCAAGGCCGCGTGGATGCCTTTGAAGCGCCCACGCTCCGAAAAATGTGCGAAGCATATTTCGAATCAGGCGTAACACATTTTGTCTTCGACCTAAGCGAGGTCACCATGCTAGACTCGGCAGGACTGGCTGTTTTGGTCAGTGTGCTAAAACGTACGCGTCAAAACGAAGGCGAAGTACGGCTGGTCTGGCCGAAGCATGAAGCGGCATCACGTATCTTAAAGCTGACAAAATTCGATCAGGTTTTTCAATCCATCGAGTCTTCACAAATCGTACCAAAGGGGTTTTAGCAAATGGCAAACATTTTAGTCGTGGAAGACGACTCAAACAATCAACGCATGTTAAGTTATACCTTGCGGAAAGCAGGGCACGAGGTTCGCATTGCCGCCAATGGAGAACTGGGATTGCTCGAAATTGAAAAAAACAAACCCGACCTCATCATGCTGGATGTTGCCATGCCCGTCATGGACGGACTGACCATGCTCAGAAAATTACGCGCACATTCCGTCTTTCATGGCACGCCTGTCATTATTCTCACCGCGAGCGGCGATGATCAGGAACGATTGATCACGGAAGAAATGGGCGTCAGCGGCTTCCTCACAAAACCATCCAGTTCACGCGCGATCCTTGATCTGGTGCAGGAGATCGTACAAGCCGGAGTCAAATGAAGTATATAAAAACATTGCGCAGCAAATTTGGTGCGCTCGCATCGGCAAGCGCGCTGCTCATGATCAGCCAGACCATTGTCAACGCGGGCAATTATGTTTACAACTTAATCATGGGGCGCTGGCTGGGACCATCACTGTTCGCAGATATTTCATTGATCGTCACATTACTACTGGTAGTTACATTTATTACCGTCCCTTTGCAAATGACCGCCGCGCGTTACGCCGCAATCCATACATCAGCAGATGACAATAAACATCTGGCTGAGATTCAAAAATTTCTTGCATGGCTGGGCATTGGCATTGGCATCGTATTCGCTTTATTTTTTATACTTGGCGCGCCCCTGCTTCAAAATATTTTTCACACATCCTCTTTTACTCCATTCATGATCTTTGGCGTGGCATTGCCATTCAGTTTACTGCAAGGTGTCAATCGCGGTATATTGCAAGGCCAAACCCGTTTCACCACACTCGCGCTCACCTATCAGACAGAAATGTGGTCGCGGCTATTGTTCGGCTTATTTTTTGTATGGATGGGATTTTCGGTCAACGGCGCTGTCCTCGGAATCAGCTTATCCTTCATCGCAACCTGGATCTCCACCCTGCCAGCCCGCATCGGACTTCCTCAAACCGGGTTCCCCAAAAAGGACATTCGTGGCGCTGTGGCATTGTTCGCCCTGCCGGTCATGGTTTCGCAGATCGGACAGATCCTGATCAACAATAGCGACATCCTGCTCGTACGCAGATTCTACGATTCAGAATCCGCCGGACAATACGCTGCCCTGGCCTTGATCGGCCGCATCGTATTCTTTGCAACCTGGTCTGTTGTGACCACCATGTTCCCGATCGTTGCCAGAAAACACAAACTTGGCGAACCGCATCGTCACCTGCTCTGGGTCTCCATTGGCATAGTCTCAGGGATTTCCGTGCCGGTTGTGATCCTTACATTCTTCTTCCCGAAAGCCATTGTTGGATTTTTATTCGGCACACAATATCTTGGCATCGCAAATCTTTTGTGGGTGTACGCGCTAGCCACAACCCTGTACGCGCTCGCCAATGTCATCGTCAACTATCGTCTGTCACTCGGCATGGGGCGTGAAACAGGGCTGGCAATCACCGCTGGCGTTGCACAGGTATTTGGAATCATCTTCTTCCATCGCACACTTGCCGAGGTGGTTTGGGTGCAGGTCAGCATCATGGCGGCACTATTTGTAACCTTGCTCATCAGAGACCTGATGCATAAAACCAATTGGAAATATCCTTTTGCAAAATGAAATTACACGAATTCTTTCTCTCTCAAAGTCCTGATGGCATCCTTCTTATTCAACCAGACGGTATGATCGTTGATGCCAATGACGAAGCCTGCCGATTGTTTGGGTATTCAAAAGAGGAAGTAAATAAAAAGCAAGTATCTGACTTGTTACCTGAACGTTTCCGCGCCGTCCACTTTAATTTGTTTAAGGAATTTCTCGACTCAGGCGAAAGCGCACGAAAGATGGGTGAATTTCATGATCTGCGTGCAATGAAAAAGGACGGCAGCGAGTTTTCAGCGGAAATCGCCATTGGCCGCGGAGACCTGGAAGACAGAACCCTGCTTATCGCAATTGTGCGTGACCGCGCCGTAAAAAATAATGCAGAAGCCCTGCTGCGCTCCATGGCATTATTCCCGCAGGAGAATCCAAACCCGATAATTCGCATTCACCTTGATGGCAGGGTTTTGTTTACCAATGCCGAAGGAAAAAAACTGCTTGAGACCGCCGGACAGGCAAACGCGGAGTCTGCTCCGCCTGAATGGATGGAAGCAGCAAGCCAGGCGTTTAAATCCGCCCGCCAAATAGATATCATTTACCGGTACGAAAGTCGATCATATTCATTTGTATTTATACCGGTCATGGATATGTCATATATCAATATTTATGCTTTGGATATTACAGAGCGCGAAAAGGCCACCAACGAACTCGAACTATCAGATCAGATATTAAAATCGATTGGAAATCTGGTGTTGGTTGCCAACGGAAACGGCGAGGTAATTTACATCAGTCAGTCTGTGAAGGATATTCTTGGATATGAAACCGATGAAGTTTTAGGTGGCGGCTGGTGGGAGATCGAACGAATATCGGGCGGAGATATCAAAGCCGAGCAGAATTACGTCAGTAAAGCGGCGCGCGGCGAAATAGTTGTAGACAACAGGCCTTATGAACATCGAATTATGCACAAGGATGGTTCATGGCGCTGGTTGATGCTTGCCGATGCAAAAGGGCCGCGCGATCTATTGATCGGGATCGGCACAGACATCACAGACCTAAAATCCATTGACATCGAATTAAAAACTCAGCGCGATTTTGCTTATACACTCACCCAGACCATGGGACAGGGAATCGCCGTTACCAATGCCAGCAATGAATTTGAATATATAAATCCGGCTTACGGGCGCATGCTCGGCTACCAGCCCGAGGAACTCATTGGCAAGACTCCGTTTGATATTACCTTTTTAGAAGACCACGAAACCATACGTGATGCCAGGAGCAAACGGGAAAAGGGAGAGCGGACATCGTACGAAATCAGATTGCGCCATGCAAGCGGCAGGGAATTATTTGCACTGATCACCGGTGTTCCACGCATGATGGAAGGAAAATTCGGTGGAACGATAACTGTCATCACCGATTTGACCGAACGCCTTGCCATGGAAGCCGCCATCCGTCAGAGCGAAGAATCCATGCGGGCGCTTTATATTATTTCGTCATCACAGGAACATTTTTACAAAAAGATCAGCAAGCTATTAAAGATGGGAGCAGAACGTTTCGGACTCGAAACCGGTATTCTTTCCAATATTGTGGATGAGATTTACACGATCATCGCGGTTGAAACTCCCAGCGAGCAAGTTTTTCCTGGAACTGTATATGATCTGGGGGAGACCTATTGCTCAAAGACCATGCAATTTGATGAGCCAACCGGTTTTGAACAGGCCACAATGAGTGCATGGGAAACTCACCCATGTTTTCAACGGACACATCTTGAAGCGTATATTGGGGTCCCCGTCACGGTCAACAGACGGATTTACGGCACATTAAATTTTTCAAGCGCAAAACCGCGAATCAGAAAATTTACCCCAGCGGATAAAGAGTTTCTCAAACTAATGTCGCAATGGGTTGGGACAGAACTGGAGCGCCTTGAATCCACGCATCAACTGGAGGAATACGCCAGTGAAATTGCGCAAAACAACCGGGAACTCGCCATTGCCCGTGACCGCGCACTGGAAGCATCGCGCGTTAAGAGCGGCTTCCTTGCAACCATGAGCCATGAAATACGCACACCGATGAATGCGATCATTGGCATGAATGAAATATTAATGGAAAGCGAACTGACCGAGGAACAACGGGAATTCGCCGGCATTGTGGGAAGTTCCGCTCAGGCATTACTGGCAATCATCAATGATATTTTGGATTTCTCAAAGATCGAAGCTGGCAAACTGGTGCTGCATCCCGAAGCATTTGAAGTGCAGAAACTCACACAAGAGATCGTGGACATGTTCACACCTCTGGCCGCAGAAAAAGGTCTGCTGCTTGAGGTGCAAATGGACGAACATCTTCCTCAAACTTTGTTTGGAGATGCGGGCCGTATCCGTCAGGTGCTCATCAATCTCGTGGGGAATGCATTGAAATTCACTGAAAGAGGTCTTATCTCACTACAGATTAACGGCACCATGATTCAGGGGATCGCACACGTAGTCACATTCTCTGTGCAAGACACAGGGATTGGAATTCCTGAATGGCTGCAACCACAATTATTTGAATCGTTCACTCAGGCAAACGAAAGCATGACGCGCAAACACGGCGGGACCGGGCTGGGGTTGGCCATTTCACGCCGGCTTGTGGAGTTGATGAATGGTGAGATCGGATTTGAATCAGTGGAAGGACGGGGTTCCACCTTTTGGTTTTCACTGCCGCTCGGGCATAAACCACTCGGCGCTCCTCAAATAAAAAAAGCGGTTTCCGCCTCGTCCAATCCGTCCCCTACTTTCAATGTTTCAAAGCCAGTATTGATCGTTGAAGATGATGAGATCAATCGTACACTCTTAATTTTCCAACTGCGAAAACTCGGGTTGGCCTCTTTTGCAGTTTCTTCCGGCAAGGATGCCATAGAATTGCTGACCATTCGTCCACACGATTTTTGTTTAACCCTGATGGATATTGGAATGCCAGACCTTGATGGCTTGAGTACCACGCGCATTATCCGTCAGCATGAAACAAAAACTGGGAAGCACTCGATCATTATTGCCAATACCGCCAGCGCCATGGCGGGACATCGTGAAACCTGCCTGGAAGCCGGCATGGACGATTTCATTACCAAGCCCGCCATGATTGAAACAATCCATGCTGTTTTTGAAAAATGGCTGTAATTTTCATTTTCAGGAACAACCCGTACCCATTAATTCTGTGGCTTAACCATATAGCGTTTTCCGCGCGCAGCAAGCAAATTACAATCTGACTGTGCGCCGCAGGTTGTGCAGCATTTTCCGTCGGGGCCGATCTCTATCAGCTTCCCTTTTTGAACCAATAAATCGATCATGGATAAGACTGCCGAGGGCTGAGCCTTCATGGCACGGCTGATCTCAGACAGGCTTAATCCATTTTCTTTATTTTCAAGCAGATCCACTAATTGTTTCAGCATGATCTTCCTACCCAAACCCCAACAACATTCCACCTTGATAAACAATAAGGGCAACAATCCAGGCTACTGATGTTTGATAAACAGCGGAGATAACAGCCCATGAAGTCCCAAATTCGTGTTTGATCGCGCCCAACGTGGCCGCACACGGCACGTACAACAAAACAAATACCAGCATAGACATGGCGCTCAATGGCGTAAATTGTCCCTGCAAGGCATGGCTCAAAGCGGTATCATCTGCCGCTTCATCAGCGGGGATTAAATCCACACCTGGCAGGATGCTTAGCAGAATTTTCCCTGAATCAATTGATGCGGTAATAAATCCTTTTCCCGTTCCGGTCATTTCCTCACCAAAAGTAAGCGGCTCAGAAGTTACCGCATCTTCTCCGCTTAGATAAACCTGACTCATGGTGCTGACAACGATCTCTTTTGCCATAAAACCTGTCACCAGTGCGCCACTGGTCTGCCAGTTGCCAAATCCCAGCGGAGCGAAGACCGGCGCGATCATCCCGCTAACTTTTCCAAAATACGAGTCACGTTGATTGGTCACACCCCACGGCATGTTGAGCAGCAGCCACATCACAAGCGAAGCAAACAGGATCGTCGTCCCAGCCTTGCGGACAAATTCACGGGTGTTCTCCCACATGTGGATCAACACACTCTTCAACGCAGGCTGACGATACGGCGGCAGTTCCAACACAAATGCGGATGAGGCATCGGGTTTGAGAATTGTGCGAGTGAAGACCATCCCGGCCAGCATGGCGACAATAATTCCAAGCGCATACATGGCCCAGATGACAGTCCCTGCGCGCGCGCCGAAAAATGCCAGCCCAAAGACAACATACACTGGCAGCCGCGCCGAACATGACATCAGCGGAACGAGCAGCGCAGTCAACACACGATCGCGGCGGCTGGCGATTGTCCGCGTGGCATAAATGGCAGGGACAGCGCAGCCGAAACCGAGAATCATCGGGATAAATGATTTGCCATGCAAACCAACCACACGCATAAAACGATCCATGACGAAAGCAGCACGAGACATGTAACCCGAGTCTTCGAGCAGGGCGAGGAAAAAATATAAGATCAACAGCCCGGGGACAAAGACCAGCACACCGCCCACGCCCGCGACGATTCCGTCAATGACGAGAGAATGTATCCACGCGGGAGCAGTTATCAGATTAAGAATGAACGAGAAAAGATGCGCGATGGGACCGTTGATCACAGCGTCGGTCCAATCTAAAAACGGGGCAGAAACGTCAATTACGAGTCTAAAGATCACATACATGATCATGAAGAAGAAAGGCAAACCAAGCCATTTATGCGTGACAATATCGTCGATGCGATCTGTAAGTGTGATGCGATCCATAAGCGGACGTTGAAGCGACTGACGCACGATACCGTTGATGTAACCGTAGCGGCGGTCGGCGGTCAGCAGATCCACTTCATCGCCCAGCATTGACTTTAAGTGTTCGGCATTTTGCTGTGCAAGCGCAATGATCTGCGCGCCGCCCTGCATGGACTGTACCCGACTCAAAATATCGGCATCGCCTTCAAGTAATTTGATCGCCAGCCAGCGCCGTGGATAACGGCCCGTATCAAATTTATTTTCTTCAAACGCGGCGAGCATACGCTCAATGGCGCGTTCCATTTTGCCGCCGTAATCAAGGCGAAATAAAGATTGCATGGATGATGTGGTCATGTGACTTCCTGTTATTTTTGTGCTGCGCGAACAGCTTTTTCGATCAATTCAGAGATCCCTTTTCCCTGATTTGCCGTGGTGGATACGATGGGAATATTGCCAAGCAATTGCGAGAGTTGATCGAGGTTGATCTTCGCCCCGTTCTTCTTTAGATCATCGGTCATGTTTAGCGCCAGCACCACGGGAACATCCAACTCCAAAATTTGAACGGTTAAATATAAATTGCGTTCAAGATTGGTGGCGTCAATTACATTGATGACCACATCGGGGCGTTCTTCAATGATGTAATCACGTGCAATAATTTCCTCGGGTGAATAAGCCGTCAGGCTGTATGTGCCGGGAAGATCCACGATGTTGATCTTCATCTCACCGTGCAAAACTTCGCCTTCTTTTTTTTCAACAGTCTTGCCGGGCCAGTTGCCTGTGTGCTGATGCAAACCCGTCAACACATTGAAGATGGTTGTCTTGCCGGCATTTGGGTTACCCGCCAACGCGATCGTCAGATCAGCCATTTTCACTCCCGATCAAAGTCACTTCAATGTTTGCAGATTCTTCCTTACGCAGTGCAAGATGATAGCCCTTGATGAAATATTCCACGGGGTCACCCATCGGCGCGTTACGTTCGATCAAAATCGTTTCGCCTTTGACAATTCCCATCTCTGCAAATCGACGACGCAAGGCACTCTCGCCATTGATGCGTGTGATCGTTCCGCGTTGACCGGGTCGTAATAAATGTAATTGAATTGATTCAGGCATTTCGATGTTTCCTCATTGATTTGAATTTTCTTCCACAACCACAAACTCAGCCAGTGACAGCCCAAGCGCCACATCTTTGTTTTTTCCATCCAGGCGCAATGTCAGCGGACCTTGAAGCGGTGCGGCTTCGATAACCTTCACTTCGTGCCCCGGTAAAAGATTTCGTTCAAATAAATATTTCAATACATCCTTGGCAGTGGCATTCACTGCCAATACACGCACCGTCTTCCCCACTTCAACCTCGCTCAATGGAATTCCACTCAAAGGCACGAACAAACCATCCGCATCCGGAATCGGATTTCCACGCGGACAAGTCTTCGGATGCCCCAAAAACAAATCCAAAGCCTCGGTCACTTCTGGCGCGGTGGCATGTTCAAGCGAACAAGCCAATTCATACAACTGCGACCACTCGATCTTCAAATGATCGTATAAAAAACATTCCCACAATCGCTGACGGCGCACTACATTGCACGCCACCTCGCGCCCCTTCACAGTCAACGCCACGCCTTTGTATGGCGTATGTGTCACCAGTCCCTGCTCACCCAAACGCCGCATCATTTCATTGGCAGAAACGGCTGTCACGCTTAAACGCTCTGCAAGACGCGCAATAGCCACCACATTATCGTGATCGCTTAATTCAGCCATCGCTTTGAGATACATTTCCGTACTTTCACTTAAGTGCTGCGCAATCATAAGGCTCACCTATTAATTTATATATGGTTGACCTTATTATTCCCGAAACCCAATCTATTGAACATGGACGGATGTCATTTTTATTTGTGACGGAAGTTACAACCGGTTCTTCCGCCCTGACAGTTGATTCTACCCAAAGAACAAATTCTCCCTTTTGGCTTTCCCCTGCTCACCTGATAAAATAGACGCCTTCCATAAAAACGTGGATGATATTAATAGTCAACTCAAGGAGATAAAATGAAAACAGCAAGTGGATTGGAATACGTAGAAGTTCTGGCTGGCACTGGCGCACAAGCCAAAGCCGGCGACACCGTGCGCGTGCATTACACAGGCAAATTCCCCGATGGCAAAGTCTTTGACAGCTCCGTCAGCCGCGGCGAACCGCTCGAATTTCCGCTTGGCAAAGGCCGTGTCATCCGCGGCTGGGACGAAGGCATCGCCCTGATGAAAGTCGGCGGCAAAGCCACCCTCACCATCCCGCCGCAACTGGCCTACGGTGAAAGCGGCGCAGGCGGAGTCATTCCCCCAAACGCGACTCTGATATTTGATGTTGAACTGGTCGGCATCAAATAAAACAAAACAGCCCGTCCAAAATTGGATGGGCTGTATTCAGCGATGACTTCCCAATGAGCATTCAACTCGGCTTTGATCTTCACCTCGTCCGCGGCGATGCGCTTCATGCCGCGCTGCAAGTTGAGCCACGCCACCAGCGTATGCCCAAGCGCCGTCCCAAACGTACGGCGGACAGTTGAATCAGATAGGTCACGCTGTAATCTTGAAACGGTCAATTTTTGGGCGTAATGTGTAAATAGCGCATTGGCAACACCAAGATTACCTTCTGCATTTTCAAAGTCAATCGGGTTCACTTTCTGCGGCATGGTCGAAGAACCGACTTCACCTTGAACCACCGCCTGTTTGAGAATCCCATCGCTGATATAACGCCAAACATCCTGAGAAAAATCGATCAAAATGGAATTGGTCAATCGCAGCGCGTCAAAATAACGGATCCAGTTATCGTAAGGCAAAATTTGAGTCGTGATCGGGTTCGATACAAGATCATAACTGGCAATGAATTCTTTGCCAAAAGTCAGCCAGTCCACTTGCGGCATGGAAGCCTGTAATGCATTGAGGTTGCCCACCGCGCCGGTCAACTTGGCTTCAAAACGGTGCGCGGATATTTCGTCACGAGCGGTTTTCAGGCGGGCAATATAAATGGCGAATTCTTTTCCCAATGTGGTTGGCACGGCAAATTGTCCGTGGGTGCGGGCGAGCATGGGCAACGCGCGGTTTTGCTTTGCAAATTCAACCAGCGAAGTGATTAGCCCATTCAAAGTCGGGAGAAGAACATTATCACGTGAGTCACGCAAAGCAATGACCTGCGCAATGTTATTCACGTCTTCAGAGGTCAGACCAAAGTGAATCCACGGGAGCAGATCTTTGAGAGACGAATCTTGTAATTTATCCTGCAAGAAATACTCGATGGCTTTCACATCATGACGAGTCTTGCGCTCATGGGCTTGAATCGACTCTGCATCCGCGATGGTGAAATTGGATTTGATGGATTCAATTTGCGCAGACTCGGAAGATGTCAAAGGGCGGATCAGGCCGATTTTGGAAAGAGCAGCTAAAAAGTCGAGTTCGACGCGCACCCGATCGCGTAGAAAAGCGAACTCGGAGAAGTGTCCGCTCAAAGGGGCGGTTGAGTCTGCGTAGCGACCATCCAAAGAAGAAAGAAGATTAAGCGGATGGGTCATTTAGTTATCCAAATATTTTGAAATAAGGGTGTCATAATTTGCCGTGGACTTGAAGCCCTTGACTGCAAGTTTTTTTCTGGTCTCAAAAGGAATCCACCCTGTTGCAGCGCGGATAGCACTTCGGCATAATCAGCGGGATCGCAAACGAGAGTCACACGTTCGTGATTTTTGGCCGCGGCGCGAATCAGTGTGACACCGCCGATATCAATATTCTCGATCGCATCGGCATAGGTGACATTGGGCTTGGCAATCGTCTCTTCAAATGGATAAAGATTAACAGCGACAAGATCAATATAGTCCCAGCCAAGGTTGAGCAGTTCATTATGATCAGATTCAGTCGGGCGTGCGAGCAAGCCGCCGTGAATGGCAGGGTGCAAAGTTTTTACACGTCCGCCAAGAAGCTCTGGTGATTTTGTGTAATCAGCAACTTCGGTGACGTTGATGTTGTTGTCACGCAGAAGTTTGGCGGTGCCGCCGGAGGCGAGCAGATTCCAGCCAAGGGCGGCGAGTCCCTGGGCGAATTCAAGAAGGCCGGTTTTATTGTGAACAGAGAGAATGGCTGTGGGCATTTGGTTTCCTTTTTTACCACGAAGGACACGAAGTGACACAAAGGAAAACCTTAGTGCAATTCTGTATTCTTCGCAGAGAGAATAGTTTTTAGAGTATTGGTCAACAACGAATGTTCGGTTTGATGAACACGGGTTTCAAGAGATTCTAATGTATCGTCTGCAAAGATGGGAACGAGTTCTGTGGCGAGCACGGGGCCGTTATCCACGCCTTCATCGGGGACGAGATGCACCATGACGCCGGTGTGTTTTATTTGTCCGCACTGCCAGGCTTCGTAGGCGCGTTCGATGGCGTGCGTGCCGGGGAAGGTATCGGGTAAAGCGGGATGCAAATTGATGACGCGGTTCGGAAATGAGGAAAGAAAGAAAGAGGAAAGAATCTTCATCCAGCCGGCGAGGATTATGTAATCGGACTGTTTGGTGGTTACGTAGTTAGCGAGTCGGGAATCATATTGCTGACGCGATTCATTTTCGAGTTTCGGAAAATGAATAGATTCAACACCTGCATTCTTTGCGCGGATTAATCCATACGCATCGGCTTTATTACTGATGACCGACACAACGGTTGCATCAAGTTCACCTGAAGCGCAGGCATCAAGGATGGCTTGCAAGTTGGAGCCATTTCCAGAAATGAGTACAACGAGTCGCGCTGTCATTCTAATGATGAAAAAGGCGAACGCCGCTGAAGATCATGGTCATGCCGTATTCGTCACAGGCAGCGATGACATCTTCGTCACGATTGGAGCCGCCGGGCTGCAGGACATATTTCACACCGCTTTTGGCTGCACGATCAATTGAATCGCGGAATGGGAAGAATGCATCGGAGCCGAGCACAACATCAGACATGCCATCCAGCCACGCGCGTCTTTCTGTAACTGAGAGTTGATTCGGTAATTCTGTGAAGACGTTTGCCCAGTTGGATTTTTCGGCTTCGGTCACATCGGGCTGAAGGAATTGATCAATGGCGTTATCACGGTCGGGACGTTTGATACCAGGTTTGAATGGAAGATTCAAAACAGATGGATGTTGGCGCAGTCGCCACAAATCCGCTTTGGAGCCGGCAAGACGGGCGCAATGCACACGCGATTGCTGGCCTGCACCCACGCCGATCACCTGTCCATCTACGGTGTAACAAACAGAGTTCGACTGGGTGTACTTAAGAGTTATCCACGCGATCAACATATCGCGGACAGCACTTTCAGGGAGGTCTTTGTTTTTTGTGACGATGTTGGCAAAGTCTGCGGGTGTGACGAGGCGATCATGGCGATGTTGTTCAAAAGTAATGCCAAAGACATCGCGCGTTTCCAAATCGGATGGTTCGTAAACCGGGTCAATTTGGACAACTGCATATTTTCCCTGCTTCTTCTTTTTGAGAATTTCAAGCGCTTCGGGTTCATAAGCGGGCGCAATGACACCGTCTGAAACTTCACGGCTGATGAGTTTGGCGGTGGGAACGTCCACGGGCTCTGAGAGTGCGATCCAATCGCCGAAGGAGGACATACGGTCCACGCCACGGGCGCGGGCATAAGCGGTGGCAAGCGGTGAAAGTTCAATGTCATCTACAAAGTAGATTTTCTTAAGCACATCTGAAAGCGGCATCGCCACAGCCGCCCCTGACGGACTGACATGCTTGAAAGAAGCCGCCGCTGGCAGATCAATTGCCGATTTCAACTCGCGGACAAGCTGCCATGAATTCAACGCATCCAGCAGATTAATATAACCGGGCGAGCCGCTAAGGACTGTGATGGGCAAGTCAACATCAGATTTCATGAAGACACGGGCAGGCGCTTGCTGGGGATTGGCCCCATAACGGAGAGGAAGAGAAGATGGCATGGATAATTTCCTTTGATCAGATTATGTAACGGATCGCCTTTAGCAAAGCGGATAACGGATTGATTAGGGAATCAGGCGGACTTTCTTTTCACCATTAACAAGTTCGCCAATGATAAAGGTTTGTTCGGGGATGAGGTTTTGGATTTTGACGACTTCAGATTTATCGGCAATGATAATCATGCCAATGCCCATGTTGAAGACGCGGTACATTTCGTCGGTGGCGATATGCCCTTCGGACTGAATCAGTTTCCAGATAGTTGGAGGCGTCCATGAGGTGAGGTAAATCTGTGCGTCAAGATTCTCTGTCAAGACGCGCGGAATGTTCTCGATGAATCCTCCTCCGGTAATATGCGCAAGAGCTTTTACATGCGCGAGTACAGGCTGGAGCGCGGAATAATAAGAACGATGCGGAGCAAGCAATGCATCAGCGAGGGCGGGGTCAAGTTGTGTATCGGCAAAAACTTTGCGGATGAGTGAATAGCCATTCGTATGCGGACCTGAAGACACGAGGCCAATCAGCACATCACTGACCTGTAAATTATTACGCGGCAGAATCGCATCGCGCTCTACCACGCCGACAATTGTTCCGGCGACGTCAAATTCGTTTGGCTGATAAACGCCCGGCATCTCGGCAGTCTCGCCGCCGAGCAACGCCACGCCAGATTCTTTACAAGCCTCAGCCATGCCAGTCACCACTTCTGCGGTAATTTCTGGGTCAAGCTTTGAGGTGGCGAAGTAATCCATAAAGAAAAGCGGACGTGCGCCCTGCACAAGAATATCATTGATACAGTGGTTGACGATGTCGTGACCAATGCCGCGATAACGCCCAGCGTAAGCGGCCAATTTTACTTTTGTACCAACGCCATCAGTGGATGCAACAAGCACGGGTTTATCAAATTCTTTTAATGCAGAGACATCATAAAGTCCGCCAAAGGAGCCGAGACCGGAAAGAACGGATGGTGTGTATGTGGATTTGACCGCGTCTTTCATTAAGTCAACTGCATGATTGCCCGCGTCGATGGAGACACCTGAATCTGCATAAGATGATTTTTTCAAAGCACGATACGCAATATCTTTACGAAACTGCATCCCATCAAAAGAAACCTTACCCACATTTGCATAGACCTGCTTCACAGCAGAATTAATATCACGAGCCCAAAAGGTTAGCCCAAAGACCCTTCCACCTGAAGTAATAACTTCATCACTATTAAATTTCGTACCTGCATGAAAACAAACTGAATTTGCCGATAATGCTTCAAACTTTACGATCTTGCCGCTCTCCACTTTGTCAGGATAGCCCTTGCTCGCCAGCACCAAACACACCGCGGCCCCATCCTTCCAGCGGATATTTGCATCCTTTAGTTTTCCGTCCACACAGGCGTCGGCGATATCAAGCAAATCTGTTTCAAGCAATGGGAGCACAGCTTGAGTCTCGGGGTCGCCAAAGCGGCAGTTAAACTCCAGCGCATAAATGCCGTTTTGGGTGAGCATCAACCCTGCATATAACACACCGACAAAAGGAATGTTTTCATTTCGCAATCCGTCAACCGCAGGCTTCAAAATGGATTCAACAGCTTCGTGCATCAAATCTGCAGTGAATATGGGAGCGGGAGCATACGCGCCCATGCCGCCAGTATTAGGTCCATTATCACCATCCAGCAAACGTTTATGATCCTGGGCAGGCAGCATCGGGATAATCGTCTCGCCGTCCGTGAACGCCATCAACGATACTTCCTGTCCACTCAGGCGTTCTTCAATGATCACTTCGCTTCCCGCCTCGCCAAATGTTTTGTCAACCAAAATTGATTCAACAACAGCCTTGGCCTCATCCAGTGTCTCAGGCAAAATCACACCCTTTCCGGCTGCCAAACCGGAAGCCTTAATCACAACCGGATAATCCACGCTCTCAAGATAATCAATCACATCGCGGACTTTATCGAACGTGGCATAACGCGCCGTTGGGATATGATGCCGCGCCATGAAATCCTTTGCAAATGACTTCGACGCTTCTATCTGCGCCGCAGCCTGACTCGGCCCAAAACAGCGGATTCGTTCCGCTGACAGTGAATCTGCCAACCCGTCTGCCAGTGGAATCTCAGGCCCGATCAGCACCAGATCGATCTGCTTCTCCCTGCAAAAGCGGACAACCTCCACATGACTCGTCACATCCAGCAAAACATTTTCACCGCAATCGCCTGTCCCGGCATTACCGGGCGCAATATACAACTTCGTCAATCGCGGCGACTGCGCCACCTTCCACGCCATCGCATGTTCCCGCCCGCCCGAACCAATGATCAATACATTCATATGCTTTCCCATATCCATTGCTCTTATCCGTTCATCCGATTAATATCCGTTGAGTAATCCGTTCACTGCCCTATTTCAAACTTCTCTCAAACCCGGTCTTCACTGTATCAACATCCACCTGTATCGGATACTGCCCCGTAAAGCAAGCCTGACAAAATCCATCCTTGCGTCCCACCGCGCGCATCATGCCATCCAACGACAAATAATACAAACTATCTGCATCAACAAATTGGCGGATATCCTCGACCGTTCTTTTATGAGCGATCAAATTATCATGCTTGCCCATATCTACACCCATAAAACACGGATGTGCAATCGGCGGACAAGTAATCGCAACATGTACTTCCTTCGCGCCGGCACTACGCAGCAGCTTGATCAACGGTCCAGTTGTATTCCCGCGCACAATACTATCGTCGACCATGATCACACGTTTATCGCGCACATTTTCATTAATCACATTGAACTTCAACGCCACACCGCGTTTGCGCAATGAATCAGTCGGCTCAATAAAAGTCCGCCCGACATAACGATTCTTAATAAAGCCATCGTTATACGGAATCCCACTCACATGCGAAAATCCAATCGCCGCAGGCACCGAAGAATCAGGCACAGGAATCACCACATCCGCCATTAATTCATCCGATTCGTGCAGCGATCCGTTGAGCACCTCCCGCGCCAACTCCTCCCCCAATCGTTGCCGCACAGTATGCACACCGATCCCATCCCACACCTGATCAGGACGCGCAAAATAAATATGCTCAAAGACACACATCGCCGAAGGCTTCACTGACGGCAAAGCCTGCATTACTTTTAGCGCATTATCTGAAAGCTCCACGATCTCACCGGGTTTCACATCACGAATAGCTTCACAGCCTAGTGTTTGCAAAGCGCCTGTTTCAGAAGCCACCGCATGTCCGCCGCTCGGGAGCAACCCAATACACAGCGGACGAAATCCCCACGGGTCGCGCACCGCATAAACACTATCACGAGTCAAAATCACCAGCGAATACGCACCGACCCATTTTTTCATCGCATACTTAATCCGCTCCTCCCAGGTTCTGCCGCCATTACGCGCCAACATCATCGTCATCACTTCGGTATCAGATGACGACGAAAGCCCAACGCCCTGCTGCATCAACTCTTCGCGCAACTCAGCCGAGTTCACCAAATTGCCATTATGCGCCAACGCCAGCGGACCATGCATGGTCTCGATCATAAACGGCTGCGCATTGCGTTCCGATGACGAGCCCGTTGTTGAATAACGCGTATGCCCAATTGCATAATGCCCGCTCAACTTATCCATCACCGACGATGTAAATACCTGCGATACCAGCCCGACACCTTTGTGTATGGACATCGCGCGTCCATCTGCAACGGCCATCCCTGCGGCTTCCTGTCCGCGATGTTGCAGCGCGTACAACCCAAAAAAAGTCATGCGTGCCACATCTTCATCAGGAGCAAACACCCCGATCACACCACATTCTTCTTTTGGCGAATCATCTTCCATTTCAAACTTCATTCAAACCTCTGGATTAAAACCTGACTACCGATCACTACCAACCGAATACTGGACGCTCGCATCGTCTTCTATGATTTTATCTGCCGCCCGCTTCTGACTCACCTTTACCTGCTCCCGCACTGATTCATCCACCAACCCGATAATTTTTGCGGCGAACAATGCCGCGTTGATAGGTTCCAGAACAACCGCAGGTGCAATCCCCGAAGGCATTCGCAGTGACGAATAAACATCCGCCCCGCCAAACGCCTCAGACGGCGGCGGGCAGGCAATGACCGGCGCGCTCACGGTGCCGTCTGTAAATCCGCTCAGGGCGTTGCTTCTTCCCGCAACGGTGATATAAACTATTGAACGTGCATCTGCTTCGTAATCACGCAGTATCTTCAGCGCGTGTTCCGCAGTCTTGTGAGCTGACGCAATGCGCATGACCGATTCAATTCCAAACTGGTTACATGCATCGGCTATCTTCTTGCTATGCTCCATATCTGCCTTGGATCCCATCAAAATTACAACAAGTGCATTCGACATAATTAAATCACTCCAGCTTTTTTTAAATTTTCAACCAATCGTCCCTGAACAGGGTACTCTCCGGGCACAAATATTTCGCCTGTCAGCATCTCATAAATAGTAATATAACGCTCACTTGCCGCCGCCCATAACTCAGCGGGCATTGCCGGGATTTCACCGTCGCCGCGATAGCCTTTGTCTGCATACGCAATGCGGACAAATTCCTTGTCAAAATTTTCAGGGTCTTCGCCAGCTGCAAATCTTGCTTCGTATGTATCCGCTTTCCAGAAGCGGGACGAATCTGGTGTGTGGACTTCGTCAATCAGCACCACGCTTCCATCAGAAGCAATGCCAAATTCATATTTTGTATCCACAAGGATCAAGCCTGCCTTGCGCGCCAACTCTTGTCCTCGTTTGAAGATGGCTAATGCGGCAGCTTGTACTTGATTCCATGTCTTCTCGTCAAGCAGGCCTTTTTCAACCACTTCAGCACAGGTCAGGCGCTCGTCGTGACCTGTCTCGCCGCCTTTGGTGGTGGGAGTAATGATCGGCTCCGGCAAAGCGGAATTTTTCTGTAAGCCGTCAGGAAATGTGTAACCATAAATTTCGCGCTCGCCTAATGAATAGCGATACCACAAGGCCGTGGATGTAACGCCCGTGATATATCCACGCACGATGACTTCGACAAGAATCGGCTCAGCCACACGCACAATCGAAACATTCGGGTCAGGCATGGAAATCAGGTGATTGGGGATAATATCTTTCGTCTGCTCAAACCACCAGGCGGATAATTGATTGAGTACCTGTCCTTTATATGGCACTTGCGCCAGAATAATATCAAACGCAGAAAGGCGATCTGTGGTGACAATAAGTCGCTGCCCATCTGGAAGATCGTACCAATCACGCACCTTGCCTGATTGTTTCCCCGCCAACGGCAGATTTGTTTCATCAAGCGCCTGCGGAATTCGTTGCAATAATTCATTTTTTGAGATCATATCTTTTCCTTATACTATTAAATTTATATTTTTGACTTGCGTACTTCACGCCGTTTTCAAACAGTTTCAAGCCGCTGCCGCCATGTTCACCACGTGTGTGACGCGGATGCTGCCAAAGGTGGATGTGATTCTCAGGATGCGGCATGAGTCCCAGCACATTGCCCTGCGGGTTGCAAATCCCTGCGATATCCATAATCGAGCCATTGGGGTTGACAGGATATTCGCCATTAGCAGGCGATCCATTCGCGTGGATATAAGTAAGAGCGATTTGATCGTTAGCGATGAAAGAGGAAAGGGGAAAGAGATCTGTAGTTTGGAAGTTGCCTTCGCCATGCGCAATGGGACAAGTAATGTTTTCACTTAAATCTTTTGTCCAGATACATTTTTGAGAAACCGGTTTGAGGTCTACCCAGCGGCATTCAAAATGACCTTGAGCATTAAAAGTCAATGTCACCTCTGCATCGTTCTTTCCTCTTTCATCTTTCTTTCCAAACGGCAATATTCCTGATTTCACCAGCGCTTGAAATCCATTGCAAATACCGATCACGGGTTTGCCTGACTCCACAAAAGCGGATATTTCATCAGCAAAATACGATGCGAGATCAAGCGCAAGAAGTTTGCCTGCGCCTAATGCATCAGCGTAGGAAAAACCGCCGGGAACAATGAGCAGTTCAAAGTTAAGAAAGAGCGCGTTGCGCGCAGCGGTCCGCAATTCGTTGAGCGGAACTCCGATCGGGTCAGCGCCGGCAAGGGTCAGCGCATCCATTACGTCGAAATCGCGGTTGGAGCCGTGGGCTTGGAGGACGAGGGCTTTTGGTTTCATAAGGGGGAAAGGATGAAGGCTGAACGCTTCGCGTGAATTACGAAGGATGAATGTTAAAGGCATGGACAAGTTCCTCTACGGGAATTTCTATATCGGCAAATTTGAGAATGGGGTTGGTGGTGACTGTGCCAATTTTGGTGATGGGCAGGTTTGAGAATTGAGTTTCAAATGCTGATGTATTTGAAGGAGTGACTTCGACAAGCAGACAGCCATTGACTTCGGTAAAGAGATTTGATGTTGTGTTTATTTCCAAACCAAGGGATCGTGCGCAGATTTGACCAAGCCATTTTGTATCGCTTGATGTAATGCGCGATAAACCTGTGCTGTGTCTTTGTGAATGTCAGGAACCAACTGATCACTATTTACCAAATCACTGCCGATCAAATAAATCTCATTTCCGGCCGCTTTCAGATCCATTGTTACAGCTGTGTTGATATCATGGATAATGCCAATAGCTGAGATCAACAACGTAGGCGGAATGGCGTGACGTTGACCATCGGCGCCGAGATATTCATTATTGAGCGAGTCTTTACCGCTGATAAAAGGCGTGCCATAAAACAGCGCCGCATCGTGACATCCACGGCAGGCTTCAACCAGCGAACCCATGGTCTCAGGGCGGAGCGGATCGCCCCAGCAGAAATTATCGAGAATGGCAATGCGCTGCGGGTCGGCGCCGACAGCGACTGCGTTGCGAATGGCCTCGTCAATCACCGACCAGGCCATTTTGTACGCGTCGCGTTTGCCATATTCGGGATTGATGCCGTTTGAGAGCACAATGCCTTTTACGCCACGTGTGCCAATCGGTTTAATGACCGCCGCATCAGAAGGCGCATCGGCTTCGACGCCTGTCAACGGTTTGACGACTGTACCGCCTTGCACTTCGTGATCGTAGATGCGAATCACAGAAGATTTACTGGCGATGTTTGGAGATGATAAAAGATTGAGCAAGGTTTTGATATTCGATTACGATGGAATTGACGAATGCCGATCACTGCAATATCGATTTCGATCACTGCTTTCAGCTCCTCTGTGGAATACCATCGTGCAAAAATTCGTTGTTCATGTTGACAACAATATTTCCGTTATGGCGAACAACAAGACGGCCATCGCCTGTGAATTCGCCGATGTCGGTTAATTCAGTATCGAAGGTGTCGCATAATTTTTGCAGGTCAGAAATTTTCTCAACAGGAACCGAAAGCACCATGCGTTCCTGTGCTTCTGAAAGCCAGATCTCCCACGGAGCGAGGCCGGGGTATTTGAGTTTCACATGCGAGAGTTCAATATCCGCGCCGATGGTGGAAGCCATTTCACCAGCCGCGGATGAAAGTCCGCCGGCACCGCAATCGGTGATGGCTGTGTATAAGCCCAAGTCACGCGCGCGGACAATCACATCAATCAAACCTTTTTCAGTGATGGGGTCGCCGATCTGCACTGAAGCGCCGGCCACTTCACCGGTCTGTGCATCCATGGTCATGGAAGAAAAACGTCGCGCCGCGCAATCCATCACGACCTGTGCGGCCACCGAGCACGATCACCCGGTCACCTGTGCGCGGCGTGCGGACGTGTTTGCCTTTTGGCGCGAGTCCCACACATCCGCAAAAAACGAGCGGATTGGCTGTGTAGCCTTCATCATACAAAATCGCGCCATTGACGGTTGGGATGCCGATCTTGTTGCCATAATCCTGCACGCCTGCGACCACGCCCGATTGAATGCGGCGCGGATGTAAAACACCTTCCGGCAAAGTATCTGGATTTAGATCCTGCGGACCGAAGCAAAGGACATCTGTATTGGCGATGGGTTTTGCACTGACTCCAATCACATCGCGTATGACTCCGCCGACGCCTGTGTTGGCCCCCCCAAACGGTTCAATGGCTGACGGATGGTTGTGCGTCTCGGCCTTGAATGAAATTTCGTATTCATCGTCAAAGTCAATGATGCCGGCGTTATCTACAAAAGCAGAGATAACCCACGGCGCGTTTATTTTGTCGGTGGCAGATTTGAGATAGGTTTTTATCAGACTATCGACCACGGACAATTGACCATCAGAAGACGCGGTCTGTCGTCTATCGTCTATCGTCACTTTGGCTTTAAACGTTTTATGTCCGCAGTGTTCGCTCCAGGTTTGGGCGATGGTTTCAAATTCGACATCGGTGGGGTCGCGTTGTTCTTTGGTGAAATAATTTTGAATCGCTTTCATCTCTGCCAGATCAAGCGCGGCGCGGCGGTCTTTGGAGAGAGCGAGCAGCTCGCTATCGGTCAAGCTGCGAACGGGGATAACTTCCACTGCCCCACTGGATTCTGTTTCCTGCGGAAAGGATGGAGTGATATCGCCAATTGTCCAGTGATGGATGACGGGGTTGGCGAACAGAGACGCAATACGCATGTAACGGATTGCTTGCGCGAATCGGATGAACGGATAAGGTCAACGATGTAACGAAGAAAGCGCTGGCCGGTGGCTGCGTGGTGGACGTCGTTGAATCCCAGCTCGTGCGCGGCGCGGACAATTTGCTCGGCTACCGGGTCGGTGACGCCCGGGCGGAGAGCTACTTCCAGAATAACCGTATCAGGCTCGGGCGCAGAAAGATGCGGGATCTCCATCCAGGAAGCGGTTTGAGTCACGGGGTCGGTTAAAAGTTTGAGGGTCAACTGTCTGCAATCCTCCTGAGACAATTGACCCTCGATGAAGTAGAGGTCTTGAACTGTGATCTGTTGCAGGGTGCGAAAGCCCAGCGCTTGAGCCTCCTTCATAAAAGAGGCTGATCTTGGGTCTTGATTGACAAAGTGAACGATGAATTTATAGGTTGGCATGGGTGATCCTTTTTGAAAACCGAGGCCATTTTACCCTTTGAAACTTGTCTAGTCAACATGCGAATTTTTTCAAATCCCGTGAATGTTTCCATGCTACACTTGCCGTATGGCGCAAACCGAAGTTCTACTTAAACGATTACAGGCCTTTGAATTCCTGCGCGGGCTGGATGAAGAGACTCTCGAAAAAATGGCAAAGCATTCCACCTGGAAGGTGTTTGCGGCGGGCACAGTCATATTTTGGGAGGGCGATACCGAGTCCAATTTGTATTACCTGCAATATGGTTCGTTGAAAGTTTTAAAATCTTCGGGCGATGGGCGCGAACAGGTGCTGCGGTTTATTGGCGCCGGTGAAATATTTAATGAGGTGGGTGTGCTGGCGAACCGTCCAAACCCGGCGACGGCAGTTGCGCTTGAAGAGTCGGGAATATGGTTGATTCCGCGCAAGCTGCTTGAGGAGGTAATCCTTGCCCATCCGCAGGCGGCGATGCGGATCATCGAAAACATGGCGGATAAGATCATCGGGCTTGTGTCGCTTGCCGCTGACCTTACTTTGAAAAGCGTGGAAGCCAGATTTGCAAATCTTTTACTGGAGCAAGCCGAAGAAGGCGTTATCGAACGTCGCCGCTGGACAACGCAAACGGAAATGGCTTCGCATCTTGGCACGGTGCCGGATGTGTTAGGCCGCGTGATCCGCGAGTTAACCAAAGCAGGGTTGATCGAAATGGACAAAAATCAAATCCGCATTCTGGATCGCGAGGGATTAACGAAGCGGGCAATGATTCAGGGCAAATAATAACCGGGGGCAAAAACCCGACAAAAGTCGGGGCGGGATGCGGGGGAAAGAGATAAAGTCAGATATATCCAAAAGGAGTTTTCAATGTCTGACACAAATTCACAATTCTATTTCGTAGACACAAAGGCAAAAGCTGTATTTTCAGAAGGCGGACCCAAGCCGCAATTTTTAATTGATACGCCAAAATTTAAGGCGCTGGTCGTTGGGCTTGAAGCCGGCGGACAAATCCCCGCTCACCCTGGTGAGGCGGCAATGTATCATTTTCTTGAAGGCACTGGCTTGATGACAGTCGGTGAAGATGCCTTTGAAATCAAACCCGGTGTGACAGTGGTTGTGCCGAGCGGTGTAAAGCGCGGGATGAACGCAAAGACGCGGATTGTATTTCTTGGCTCAAAGGGCGAGCAATAAAACTGCATTGTCATATTTCCCATCAAAGACCTGATGCATTGCAAGGAGTTCACAGTGAATACAAGATTAAATAAGATCGCGGCCGTTCTTGCCTTCATCGTTGGCACTTTATCAATACTGGCCGGCGGAATGGCAATGCGGGGTTGGAGCCCGGGATACTTTGTTCTCCACTGGCTGCCTGTTTACAACTTCATTATGGGCGTACTGACAGTTTTTATCCCGGCCATTTTAATTTGGAAAATAGTCAATACGCAATGCCCGCAGCGCTGACGACATTTGGAATCCACGCGGTTGTGACTTTGCTGCTGCTCTCTGCATTTCGCGGCACACCCGCAGCACAAAGTATCTACGCCATGTTGTTTCGATTGACGGTCTGGCTCACCATTCTGGCGCTGATATTTTTCGGGGCACGAAAGAAAAGCTCTCAATCATAGACACAAGAGGTTAATCATGTCAAAAATCGCACCTGTTCGTTATCACCCGTTACAAGTCAGCTTTCACTGGCTGGTTGTTGTTCTGGTGTTCATTGCTTTTATTCTTGGCAAGTATATAAGCAGCCTCCCCAACAACGAAGCGGGGAAAATCGCGCCACTCGGTATACACATGCTCCTGGGCGGAATCACGCTGGTAGTAATCATCGCCCGATTTATTACGCGTCTGCGCCTGCCCAAACCTGATTCAGCTACGACAGGCAATGCCTTTCTCGATCAGATCGGCAAACTGGTCCACTATGCGCTTTACGTGTTCGTTTTTCTAATGACGATCAGCGGCATGGCGCTTTCGCTTCAATCGGGGTTAATGCCCATTGTCTTTGGAAATTCAGGAGCAGCCCTGCCCGCGGATTTTCTTGCCTTTACCTCACGTATCCTGCACGGCTTTATCGCACCCGCACTGGTGTTGTTAATCCTCCTGCACGCCGGGGCGGCGCTGTATCACCAGTTTATGCTCAAAGATAATCTTTTGGCGCGGATGTGGTACGGAAAATAATTAAACCCAAATCAGGGTTTCACTCGTGAATTTCATTGACGAGTTTGGTAAGTTAGAAAAACAGCAAGGAGAAAAAATGAAAACCACAATTGGCAAATGGAACATTGGCGTCGGGCTTTGGGTAATGGCGTCCTTCATGATCTACGGTTTTGTACTGATCTATCTACGGGATTTTGCCCCCGGCAAAGAAGCATGGATCGCGGAGTACAACGTCAGCCCGCATTTTGAAGCACGGCTGGCTCATGTCCACGGGAATCTATTTTCCCTGCTGAACATCGTCTTTGGCTTTCTACTTATCAAACTGCAAGTAAAAGAGAACCAAGCAAAATGGGTCTCCGGGCTGGCATTGACTGGTCTGCTCATGCCCTTGGGAATCTTGAGTGAAATGTATCTTGGGCTGCCGTTCTATACAGTACTGGTCGGCGGACTCTCCATGTTCCTTGCGACAGTTGTACTGGGCGTGGCGGTTGTCCAAATGAAACAGGCGAAGGATATTTAGAACCTGCCAAAAATCACCGGTCTGCCAAGAAAAAACTTTCGTGACTTCGTGTCTTTGTGACTTGGTGTTTACTTTTCAAACAGACTCTTAATTCAACCGCCGATTTTCATAGCCACAAACAAAAGGAGTCTCCGCAAAAATAGCGGAGACTCTTTTTGTAAAAATTATATGTTAATTATTTTGCAGAATAGCGGGCAGCGACAGCATCCCAGTTGACTACATTCCAGAATGCGCTGATGTAATCAGGGCGGCGATTCTGGTAGTTGAGATAGTAAGCGTGCTCCCAAACATCGAGTCCCAGGATCGGGGTCAGGCCGTCGGAGAGAGGGCAATCCTGATTGGCGGTGGATACGACAGCCAATCCGCTGCCTTTTTTGACAAGCCAGGCCCAGCCTGAGCCGAAGCGAGTGGTGGCGGCTTTTTCAAACTCAGCCTTGAAAGCATCGAATGAAGTGAAAGAAGCATCAATGGCCTTGGCAAGCTCGCCCTTTGGCGCGCCGCCGGCGTTGGGTCCCATCACTTCCCAGAATAAGTTGTGATTGTATGTGCCGCCGCCATGATTGCGGACAACCATGCGCACGCCTTCGGGAACAGCATTCAAGTCACCGAGCAATTCTTCAAGTGACTTGCCGGCGAGTTCGGGGGTCTTTTCGATCGCGGCGTTCAAATTGGTGACATAGGTGTTGTGGTGCTTGGTGTGATGAATTTCCATGGTGCGCGCATCAATGTGCGGCTCCAGAGCATCATAGGCATAAGCAAGTTTGGGTAATTCAAAAGCCATGGTATTTCTCCTTAGAGTTGATCCTGATAATTTATGAAATTACATTCTTTCCACGTATAATTCGATTTTACCTTGATATAACGTTCCCGACAAGAATTTGGACAATTTTTATACAAATATCATATAAATCAAGTCCGCGAAACCTGACTTTAGGAATAAAAATGACCGACACCCGCGCCCGCCTGCTGCTCCCCTTTGCCATCACCATCGCCATCCTTGCCGTTTCCACATCCAGTATTTTTATCCGCTTTGCGCAGGCTGACGGCGCGCCGTCACTGGTGATCGCTGCGCTCAGAATGTCAATTGCGACTGTGATTCTGATGCCGTTTGCGCTCACGAAACACATTGACGAAATAAAGCGCCTCACTCTTAACGAAATACTGCTCGGTGTTTTCTCGGGCATTTTCCTCGCCTTACATTTCGCCACATGGATATCATCCCTTGAGTACACCAGTGTGGCGAGCTCTGTGGTCTTTGTCAGCACGGGGCCGCTTTGGGTGGCGTTGCTCTCTCCGTTTTTACTGAAGGAACATCTCGCGCGAACAGCCATCTTCGGGTTGATCCTGTCACTCGCAGGCGGAACAATTATCGGCTTGTCTGATGCGTGTGTCTGGGAGTCCGGGCTATCCTGTCCGGCATTACAAGATGTCCTGCAAGGCCGTGCCATGTGGGGCAACTTCCTCTCGCTGCTTGGTGCGTTCGCGTTGACAGGTTATCTCATCATCGGCAGAAAATTGCGCAGCGGCATTTCGCTCATCCCGTATATTTTTATGGTGTATGGCATTGCCGCGATTGCATTGATCGTCATTATGTTTGCAAGCGGAAATTCGCCGCTCGGCTTTGCCCCCAAAACATACGGCTGGATTTTTTTACTGGCTGTGCTGCCGCAATTACTCGGTCACTCTACTTTTAATTGGAGTCTTAAATATATGCCCGCAGCTTTTGTGGCAATCACCATTCTTGGTGAACCAGTTGGCTCGGCTATTTTGGCGTTCTTTATTTTGAACGAGATTCCCACACTCGTGACCATTGTTGGCGGCGCATTGATCCTCTCGGGGATTTATCTTGCATCACGGCAGCCCAAGCCATGATGATCGTTATCATGGGCGTGGCGGGTTCAGGAAAGACAACGATCGGTTCACTGCTTGCCAAAGAACTCGATTGGAGTTTTTATGACGCAGATGATTTTCATTCTGAATCGAACCGCACAAAAATGTCACAAGGCATCGCATTGACCGATGAAGACCGCGCAGGCTGGCTGGCTTCTTTAAGAGAATTGATCGAAGAAAATTTACAGGAAAATAAATCAGCTGTTCTGGCATGCTCGGCGTTGAAGAATACATATCGCAGCAAACTGCAAGTAAACGAACATGTAAAATTTGTTTATCTACAGGGAAGCTACGAACAGATCAAAACACGCCTGCAAAACCGCCCCGGTCACTTCATGTCCGCGGGCATGTTGGACAGTCAATTTGAAATTCTTGAAGAACCGGAAAACGCACTGATCGTTGATATTACAAACAGCCCGCAAGATATTCTCACCATCATACGCAAAGGATTAAACTTATGAAACTCCCCTCACACATTCATCTCGACAATTTAAATATTCCCTACGAAGCACGCAGTTTTTCACCCGAAACAGAAAAAGGCGCAGCCAATGTTGCTCATGCTTTGGGCTTCTCTGAACGACAAGCCATGAAAACTCTCATCTTTCAAGTGGACACCGGCGAGCGTGTGCTCGTCATGCTCGGCGGCGATCAGAATGCGGTCTCTGGAAATTTAAAGAAAGCCATCGGTTCACGCAATATTCAGATGGCTGCGCCGGAAGTGGTTAAGAAACAACAGGATATATTATCGGATCCATCCCCGCCTTTGGCTGGCAGCCCGTTAATTTCAGATCCTTCCTTGAGGCGAGTCTACTCAACGAACCCATCCTCGGCACGGGCGGAGGGCAATGGGGCGAAGAGATCATGATCACGCCTGAAAATTTAATTAAGGCCAGCAATGCGATTGTGGTGAACTTAACTGAACGAGACAAACCAGTCCAGATTTAAGATGACTAATCCACGCATTACGATCAATACGGAATTCGGTGAGATCACCCTTGAGCTTTTCCCAGGAGCAGGCACCCGTCACGGTTGATAATTTTCTGCGCTACGTGGACGAAGATCGTTTTACAGATGCGGTCTTTTATCGCACAGTCCGCGCGGATAATCAGCCGAATAACAAAATAAAAATCGAAGTGATTCAAGGCGGCCTAAAAGCGGACGATCATCCGCAGGTGTTGGCGTTAATTCCGCACGAGACCACTGCTCAAACCGGAATCCTGCACACAGACGGGACCATCTCCATGGCGCGGAATGAACCGGGCACTGCATCTTCTGAATTCTTTATTTGCATCGGCGATCAACCCGCGCTGGATTTTGGCGGCATGCGCAATCCCGACGGTCAGGGATTTGCCGCTTTTGGAAGAGTAATCAGCGGCATGGATGTTGTGCGGAAGATACAAAGTCAGCCCGCGATTGAACAAACACTTACGCCTGAGGTTAGGATATTAAAAATCAGCAGTTTAATTTAAGTGCGGTAAACACAGGTAAAAAGATGGGGATTTTCTTGACTAGTAACCTGCAGTTTTAAAATTAGGACGGAACGCTATAAAACCTTTGCCAGCTTTTGGGGCTGGATAAAATTACATTGATTTTGATAAGAATCCTTTTACCTTCTGTGTTGATCTTATTCATCTGTGGTTATTTTTAAATAAAAAAGACGCCTCATTTGAGGGCGTCTTTTTATTATCTCAAAGTACAACCAGTTCAACTCACGTAATCCGCCGGCAAGACCATCATTCATATCTTCCTCCCGCATTCTCCATTCCCAGTTGCCACCCAATTTACTCGGGAAGTTCATGCGGGCTTCTCCGCCGCAGTTTAGTAGATCCTGCATGGGAGTGATCGCAATATCAGCGACGACCCCACACCGCGCGGATCAGGTCCCATGCAAAGTCACTTCCATCAACGCGCAGATAACGTTGAGCGAATTCGCGCTCATGTGGTTCGGCCGCGGCAAACCAACCGCGTGCGGTGTCATTGTCATGTGTGCCGGTATAGGCCACGCAATTAGGAACGTAATTATGAGGCAGGAAGGGATTATCCGGCCCGGAGAATCCGAATTGCAGTACTTTCATTCCGGGCAGGTTGAAAGCCTCAAGCAGTTCGATCACATCCGGCGTGACCAAACCCAGGTCTTCAGCGATAAAGGGCAGTCCGGTGCCGGGAGTGACCAAGCCGTCGCCGAGGTGTTTATCAATGGCGCGGAATAAATCCTTGCCGGGACCGGTAACCCAGCGTCCAAATTCGGCAGTCTTATGGTCGGCTGGGATTTCATAATAACCAGCGAAACCACGGAAATGGTCAAAGCGCAAAATATCAAATATCTGCAAAGAGGAACGCACACGGGTCAACCACCAGGCGTAGCCATCTTTTTTATGGACTTCCCAATTGTAGAGCGGATTACCCCATAACTGTCCGGTAGCGGAAAAACCATCAGGCGGGACGCCCGCCACAACGGTCAGGTTGCCGGCTTTATCCATAAAATAATTCAGGGTGAGCCCAAACATCTGCAGAGTCGTTGGCGACAAAAATGGGAAGGTCACCAATGATCTGAATGCTGCGTTCATTTGCATAGGCGCGCAATTTATTCCACTGGCGGAAAAAGATAAATTGATAGAACGCATAACGCATGATCGTTTCAGCAAGTTCACTTTGTGCTTTGCGAAGAGCGGTCTTCTTGCGGGAACGCAATGGTTCAGGCCATCCGCTCCACGAGCCGCCGCCGTTGGATTCTTTGAGAGCCATGAAGAGAGTGTAATCATCAAGCCAGGAAGCGTTTTCAGCGCAGAAATAATCAAAGGCCGGGCGTAACTGTTCGGGCTGGGATTGGTAGGTGGAAAATGCCTTTTGTAAAAGATCAAGCTTGCGGGGAATGAGCAGGCCAAAGTCCACGTGAGATGCGGGCAGGTCTTTCATCCCGTTTAAATCTTCCTGAGTCAATAAGCCATCAGCAAAAAGATCATCGAGGCTGATTAGATATGGATTCCCAGCGAAGGCGGAAAAACATTGATAAGGCGAATCGCCATAGCCGGTGGGGCCAAGCGGAAGCACCTGCCAGAGTTTGCAGCCAGTGGATGAGAGCCAGTCTACAAAACGAAATGCCTGCGGGCCGAGGTCACCGATACCATAGGGGCTTGGCAGGCTGGAGGGATGAAGGAGAATTCCAGAGGAGCGTTTGAAGGTCATGATTTGATAATGGATTGATAGAGTTCGAGATATTTTTTCGCGGAGCTTTCCCAGGAAAGATCCTGAGCCATGCCTGCGCGTTGAATGGCCTGCCATTGTTCACGTTCTGCATATACTTTGAACGCGGAATTAATGGCTGCCACTAAAGACATATGATGAATTTTTTCAAAAACGAAACCGGTCTTGTTATGAATAACTGTATCGTTCAACCCGCCTGCTGCGCGGACAATCGGAACGCAGCCGTAACGCATGGAGATCATTTGTGAAAGTCCGCAGGGCTCGTAGCGTGAGGGCATCAAGAACATATCTGAGCCTGCGTAAATTTGACGAGCGAGGCCGGCATCATAACGAGTTTCCACTTTGACCCGCTCAGGAAACAGTTCCTGTAATTTCATGGCGGCTTCTTCCAATTTGGGATCGCCCGTTCCCAGGATGATCGCCTGCCAATTGGATTTCTTCATGTTCTTCAGCGCGGCGAAAACAAGGTCAACACCTTTTTGCACATCCATGCGGGAAACCATTGCCAGCAAAGGTGTTTCAGGCTCACGCGGCAAACCGAGTCTTTCCTGTAACAGACCTTTGTTCGCGGCACGTTTTTCCAAAGTGTTGATATCAAAATTAACACCTAGAGCTGTATCATCTGCGGGATTAAAAGAAGCTGTGTCCAGTCCATTTAAAATGCCGCTGACAGACTCGCCACGAGAACGCAGGAATTCATCCAGTCCGCAGCCGTATTCTTGTGTGAGGATTTCCTTGCCATAGGTCGGCGAGACAGCCACGATCGCATCAGATGCCCAAAGCCCCAAAGGCAGAGGCATGACGCGTGCCCAATCAGGCAAATCTGTCTGCGCGAGTTTCAGCCCATAACTCTCTACGATCTCGCTAACATTCGGTCCCATAAAAGGAAGGTTGTGCAGCGTAAGCACAGATGCCACGTGACGGGAACCTTCCTCCCAGCGTTTTGTCAGCGAGGCGTACATACTCAAAGCAGTGTGCCAATCATTGCCGTGAATGACATCAGGTGCCCAGTTGATCTGTCTTGTCAACTCCAGCGCAGCAAAGGAGAAGAAAGCGTATTTTTCTGCGTCGAGGTTCGCATCAAGCGAATAGACCGAGCCATTCGCGCGGATCGGCTCTCCGCCGATAAAGTAAACCGGCATACCATGCAGCACGGTTTCAAATGCTTCCACTTGAATCTCGGCCGCGCCGCGCACAAGCGAAAACATCCCTAACGGCTTGAGGTTATCCGCTTTTACAGCGGGGTGATACGGCAAAACAAGCCGCACATCGAGTTTTATATCTTCATTGGAAAGGGCGCGCAATGCGCGAGGGAGAGAACCAGCCACATCGCCTAATCCCCCCACTTTGATAAAAGGCTCAGCTTCCGCTGCAAGGAAAAGAACATTGATGGTTTTAGGCATATTTTTATTTTACTACCATAAGACCCTAAAGGTTTTGAAGCCTTTAGGGTCTGGGGATTGGGGAGCCTGAAGGGTTTCGAACCCTCAACATCTACAGCCACAGTGTAGCGCTCTGCCGTTGAGCTACAGGCTCCATAGCGAGCAGTATTTTATCATAGAATGATTTTTTTGTTCAAGAAACCTTAGCGCAATTTCAAAATTGCCAAAGTCTCGCCGTCCATCAATTCACCCGGTTCAACAAACCCCAAACTGGCATACAAAGCCTGGGCGGCCTTATTATGCGGCTCGTAGCTAATCCCCACCTGAAGAATTCGCTCATCGGCGCGCAATATTTCAAGCGCCTGCTCCATCGCCGCCCGCCCGTAACCTTTGCCTTGAAAACGTTCATCCACCATTAAACGTATAACAAATCCCTGAAAACGGGAATGTGCAAAATTCAAACAATACATGAGGAAGCCAACCGGCTCTCCATCTGCATAAACACCAAAAGGATAAAAATCCCAATGGCCTTCATCTTCAAAACCAAATTGTGCTTCAGCAATTGAGTAGACGTTGGAGGCTACAAATCCACGCTGATCTTCGCGAACTTGCAGTTTAATCAACGCCTCCCAATTTTCAGCAGTAACAGGACGCAATTCAACAGACATAGACTCACCCAATAATTTTGCGGATGACTTCAGCCGCCGCTTCGCGCTTAACTGTAACCTGCTCGCCATTAATCAAATTTTTCACCGCCACCTGAGCATTCGCCGCCTCATCCGGCCCGACAGTGACCACCACGCTGACTTTCATCTTATCTGCAAATTTGAATTGCTTTTGCAGTTTGGCAGGTTCGGGATAGCACAAAACCTTTCAAACCGGCAGCACGCAACTCAGCTGCCAAAGCATAAGATTCGCGCAAAAGACTCTCGTCAAAGATCGTAACAAGTACAGGCGCGGGGCTGGGAATAAATTCAGGTAATAGTCCTCTTTCTCTCAGGACAATTCCCATCACCACATCGCCCATGGCAAAACCAACGCCAGAGGGAGGCTGTCCACCGACATCTGCAAGCAGATTATCGTACCGTCCGCCGCCGAGGATGGCGCGTTTGACAGAACCGCTGGTATCAAAGGCTTCAAAGACCGTGCCGGTGTAATACAAAAGTCCGCGCATGATGTTGGGATCAAACTTGACATAGTCTTTGACACCCAGGGCTTCGAGTGCGGCAAATAAACGCACAAGTTCGTCACTGTTTTTCCACAGGTCAAAATTACCGAGGATATTTTTCAAACCATCGAGTTGAGTTTGATTCAAGCCAAGTTCAAGCGCATATGTGTCCCATTTGGCGGGTTCCATCTTGGAGCGGCGATCTACCAAATTGGAAACATCCATGCGCTTTTCGACAGCGATACCTAATGCATCGAATTCAGAATCCATCAGCCGCCGATTATTCACATAAATGGTAGCCTGCTCGGGATTAAGTCCGACCGAGCGCAGGAATGTGGCACCGACCGCTATTAATTCCGCATCCGCTTCCGGCGAGCTGACTCCGAGCATGTCAATATTCCACTGGAAGAATTCGCGGGTGCGTCCCTTTTGGGGCTGCTCATAACGCCAGAACGGACCAAACGACCACCAGCGCACAGGAAAGGTCAACTCGCCCTGTTTGGCCGCGATCATACGCGCCAGACTCGGCGTGAGCTCAGGGCGCAATGTGACAAAATCTCCGCCGCGATCGGTGAAAGTGAACGATTGCTTGACAAGTTCTTCGCCGGATTTCGCCGCATAAAGATCGATTGATTCAATGAAGGGCGCGTCCCATTCTTGATAGCCGAAAGAACGCGCGGCTGCGCCAACTTTTTCGTAAATGAAATTACGCAAAGCCATTTCTTCGGGATAAAATTCTCTTGTGCCTTTTACAGATTGTATTTTGCTCGCCATAGTGACTCCAGTGCGCGAATTCTATCATGAGATTTCAAGGAGAAATAAAAATGAATGACTGCCCTTTTTGCGAAAACCAGATCGACCGTAACGAAGTGATCCTTGAGAATGACCTTTGTATATTTTTGCGCCGTGAAAACACCATATTAATCGGCTCGGGGTTGATCATTCCGCGCGCACATCGTGAAACGGCTTTCGACCTCACCCCTGAAGAGTGGAGTGCCACCCACAGCATGATTCATCAAGCAAAAAAATTACTGGATGAAACCCACCAACCCGATGGATACAACCTGGGCTGGAACTGCGGCGCAGTCGGCGGACAGCATATCTTCCACGCACATCTGCACATCATTCCGCGCTATAAAGATGAGCCGTTCGCAGGAAAGGGATTCGCTATTGGCGTCAGGAAAACAGGCGTTAGCGGCTTCAAAATTCAGCAATTGAATTTTGAAGCGCTTTTGGTATAATCCTTTTATTACTTTCAAGGAGAGACAAATGAAAATTGATTATCAGGAACCCAGCAAAGACCTGCTCATGCGCATCGATATTCACGAAAAATATGGCTCCGCCAATATTGACGTGTGGACAAATGAACTGCTCAAGCCTCAAGCCGGAATGAAAATTCTCGATGTGGGCTGCGGTGCAGGAAAACTATCCTTTCTTTTTAACGAATACACCAAAGGCGAAGCAAAGATCACCGGCGGAGATTTTTCTGAAGAACTGCTCGACAAGGCACGCGAGAAAAACAAGAAAGTCGGCGCGAATATCGATTTTCAATTCTTGGATTTTAATCAGCCCTTCAAATTTGAAGACAATACATTTGACCTTTGCACAAGCGCCTTCGCCATCTATTACGCCTCAGACCTGGACTTTACATTTGGTGAGGCTCATCGGGTATGAACTCTGGCGGACGGCTTTTTGTCTCCGGGCCATTGCCTGAAAACAAGCAAATGTTCTACGACATCATCAAGGAAGCCACCGGCGCGGCCATTCCGCCCATGCCCGGTTCCTCACGCTTCAAAGGTGACATCTTCAACACCATCAGCAAGATCTTCGCCAAAACCGAATTGCATAAATTCGAGAATCACCTCACCTTCCCTGAAGTTGCGCCGTTCATTGACTATGTCCGCGCTTCATTAGGTGAAGACCGCAAACTGTGGACTTCCATGTTCAACGGGCCGGATGAATACGAAGCCCTGATCGGCAAGATCGAAGCCGTGGCAAAGAAGTGGTTCCTGATGATATTGAGCTGGGATGCGGTGCGTTGTTACATCACATCGTGAAAGAAACGGATGTGTTATGCGTCACGCTTTCGGACAATCAAAAAAATCCGGATCTAAAACAAGTCAGGAATGAGCATATACGCTCGATGAAAATACTGGGCGTGCCGGAAGAAAAGGTGGTGTTTGGAACCTTTCAAACCCGCGTCTTTCCAGACTCACGGCAGGAAATTTTGGAGTATTTTCTAAAGCTCCGCAAAGAATTTCAACCTGACCTGATCTTCACTCACAGCAAGCAGGATGTGCATCAGGATCACAACACCATGACCGATGAAGCTCTGCGCGCGTTTCGCGGCATCACCGTGCTGGGATTTGACGTAGTCCGCTCTTCGTATGGATTCTTTCCGAATTTTCTCGCACAAGTAACCGAAGAGGATGTGAACAAGAAGATCGAAGCATTGGCAGAGTACGAAACCTACCGCGACCGATATTACTTCAACAACGAGTTGACACGTTCCATTATGGTGCGTCACGGCGCACTGGCGCAATGTCCATTTGCAGAGGGGTTCGATATTTTGAGGATCGTGGGCACATTCGAAAAGTAAATATTCCTATTTGAAAATTCCCAGCGTAAAAAAACACGCTGGGAATTTTTTATTGACAAACCACGCTAGGAAACCATATAATAATTCATCACAATGATTGTTGAACGGGGAAATTGGTCAACTTACAGTAGCAGGCTTATTTTTATAAACAAGAATACTCAGAGCAAGAGGTCAATGTGGCAAATGTATCCATCGGCGGTAATGTAACAGACAGCGTAATGGTGTTCGGAAACGATAATTATGTCGTCAAGATCGGGGATGTTAATGGCGGTATCGTTAACATCATCAAGCCCTCTGATAAGCCAAAATATTCAGCGCGCACCGCACCAGTGACAATAAAGCCGCGCGACTTCCCATCCCTGATTGACCGTGAATACGAATTTGAAGCCATCAAAAAGGCGACACAGTTTTCCAGTCCCGTTTCCATTTGGGGACAGGACGGTATCGGGAAGACGTCTTTTATTCGTCACCTGACCCACACACTCGACACAAGTAATTTTACAAGCGGTACGATTTATCTCAACGCATCCGGGCTTGGATATGAAGATCTACTCCAGGCCTTGTTCGATTCCTTTTTTGATAGCGGCGCATCCTACAAACCTTCAACAACAGAAATCCTTCGCGAACTGCAAAGCATAAAGGCTCTTATATTTCTGGACGATCTGCAAATCGGGCGGGACGAAGCCGCCTCCATTTTGAACGCAGCACCCAATTCCCTTTTTATCTTTTCCTCCATCGAGCGCAGCCTGTGGGGCGAAGGTGAGATTGTTCCATTGCGCGGGCTGCCAGAAAGTGAGGCTTTCAAACTTTTTGAGAAGGAGTTATCCCGTGCATTGAATGAGCAGGAAAAGGCGGCTGCTGCTGCAATTTGCTCTGTACTACAGGGAAATCCGCTTCAGATTTTACAAGCCGCCTCACTCGCCAGAGACAGCGGAAAGCCAATCGAACACCTCCTCAATGAAGTAAAGAACGAAAGGGAAGAAAACAGGTCCATGGTCTACATGGGCATGGCAAACCTGAGCGACTCGGAGAAACAAATCCTCGCGCTGCTGGCAGCGGCCGGCGGAAATATCGTTCCGTTGCAACATGTAACGGGGATTCTCAAGAGTGGAAAAGAACAGGAGAATCTACAAAAGCTGATCAAGCTCGGGCTTGTCCAGTCACACAGTCCACGCTACAGCATAAACGATGCGCTTGTGTCCTCAATTACCAGTGCGTGGGAAATTACCTCCTGGCAGGATGTCCTGCTAAACTACGCGATTAATTGGCTAGGTCAGCAGCCAGCTTCAGCTTTAGTGGAAGAATCGAGCGGGCTCTTAATCCACACGATCAAGAATGCCGGTGAAAGAAAGAAATGGCGCGAAGTGATCCAACTTGGCCGTGCGCTTGAGAAGTTCATGATTCTTTACAAACGCTGGCAAACATGGTCTGATATTTTAAATTTGATCCTCACTGCTGCAAAAGCATTGAACGACAGCCAAGTGCAAGCATGGGCACTTCACCAACTGGGAAGCCGTGCCTTATATCTAGGATACACCAGTGAAGCAAAAACTCTTTTGTCACAAGCTCTGAATATTCGGCAAGTCATTGGAGATAAAGCCGGGCAGGCACTCACGCAGCATAACATCAACACGCTGAACGGAATTATCGCGCCTTTGAAAGGTGATGCTTCCGGCTGTAAAAAATATGTATCCTGGGGATGCGGCACAGCAGTTGTGATGACGGCCGCGCTCACACTGGCCTGGCTGGTCTTTACTTTTATTATTCCGCAAAATATTACACCCACAAAAATCCCCACTCCATCAAGAACCCCATCTCCGACCATAACACCAACTTCCACACCAAGCCCCACCAACACACCTGTACCGGTATTGCTTTATGATTTTATTGACCACGCGGACGAAGCGTATTGGTTCAATTACACAAAGAACAGCGATGGCGAATTCGAAAACGATCTGACATTTTTTTTCGAGCCAGTCTCTCCTGACCCGGAAACCTATATGGCCAAAAGCGAGAATAATTATGTAGGCTGGGAACCAAATGTAACCTTAATGAACGGAAACATTCAAAAACGGGTGCTATTGACCTATCCATATTTTGATTACTTCAAAGTATTCGGCAACTACGAAAAGGTCAGCATTGACCAGTCCGCGCCCAACGGATATTTGGAACTACAAGCTGGATACAAGGATATTTTTATTGAATCGACAGAAGGCGCTGTATTCAGGATATACATCAACGACAGGTTGATGCTTGAGGAGTTTTACAAGTTTGGAGACAAGCCGATAAACACCATTAAACAAGTTAGCATCCAAAAAGGTGTATACCAATTCAGGCTCGAAGTGGAATCACTAGACCCGTCTCCATATGATTACGCTGTTTGGGCAGTTGTTAAACTATGGGACAGAAACCCGCGATGATCTATAAATATAAAACGCTCCCGTTTGGGAGCATTTTTTGTGATCTATTCCTTTAATATGCCAACAAAAATAGTCCCGTCCCGTATCTGCACGGGATATGCAGGGATATCTATCACAGCGGGCATGGCCATGGCCTTCCCTGTCTTTATATCAAACTCAGCCCCGTGGCGTGGACAAACGATATTGTCACCTTCGAGTACCCCGTCACCCAACGGACCGTCATCATGCGTGCAAATATCACCAATTGCAAAATACTGTCCTGCAATATTGAAGATGACAACCGGTTTATCGCCAAGCTCAACAAATAAGCGTTCTCCATTAGGGAGCTCTGAAGCCGGGGCAATTTCCACGAAATCGATCTTTGATTCATCAACAACTTTATAGTTAAACATATTCCTCACTCCACCAGATCATCGCTGGCTTCTCCCAATCCGTACACACCAGCCTTCAAAACTTTCAACGAAAGCAGCGCACACTTCAAACGGACAGGGCCAAGGTCAATACCAAGCAATTCGAGAACCGATTCTTTATTAAGTTTCTTCACTTCTTCAAGCGGTTTGCCGATAATAAATTCCATTAATAGATCTGCTGAAGCCTGTGAAATGGCACATCCGTGACCATCAAAGCGGGCGTCAGTCACAACCCCGTCAGCGCCTACGCGCAAATCAATCTGGATGTGATCGCCGCAGAGTGGATTATTATCAGCAAACGAAATATCGTGCGGATCAAGTTTTCCGCGATGAGAAGGATTTTTGTAATGCTCAATAATTACTTCACGATAGAGATCGTCCATAATTTACCCAAACATCTTTTTAACTTTATAAATTCCGTTCACGAGCATATCCACTTCCTCTTTTGTGTTATACAAATAGAAAGAAGCACGACTGGTGGCGGGAATTCCAAACTTTTCATGTAAAGGTTGCGCACAATGATGACCCGCCCGCACGGCGATCCCATCCTGATCCAATATCTGCGCCACATCATGCGGATGTATCCCATCGAGAGTAAAAGCAGCCACCCCGCCTTTTTTATCCGCAGATGGGCCAAATAATTTTACGCCGGGGATTTCTTCCAGGCGTTCCAGGGCGTATTCAGTAACCTCATGCTCGTGCGCAGCAATATTTTCCATACCGAGAGTTGCCAGATAATCCACTGCTGCACCAAAGCCGATCGCCTCAGCAATGGCGGGCGTCCCTGCTTCAAATTTATGAGGAAGTGAATTTGCGCGAAACGAGCGTAATTTCACTTCTCTGATCATATCGCCGCCACCCAAAAACGGGGGCATGGATTCAAGCAGTGCAGCCTTGCCATACAACACACCAATGCCAGTTGGACCGCACATCTTGTGTGCTGAAAAAGCAAAAAAGTCTGCGTCAAGATCCTGCACATCCACCTGCAAGTGCGGAGCAGACTGTGCGCCATCCACCAGTGTAATGGCACCTGCTGCATGGGCGAGTCGAATGATCTCAGCAGCAGGGTTGATCGTGCCGAGGACGTTGGACATGTGTGTAAACGAGACCAGCTTCGGGCTTCGGGAAAGAAGCGTTTTATACGTCTCCATATCCAGCAAACCGTCTTCTGTCACAGGGACAAAATCCAATTCAATCCCACGCTCGGCCTGAAGCATGTGCCACGGAACAAGATTGCTGTGGTGTTCCATCTCGGTCAAAATGACAAGGTCGCCTTGTTTTAGATTTGCACGCGCCCAACTATACGCGACCAAATTAATGGACTCGGTTGTATTGCGCGTGTAGATCACCTGCCGCGCCGAAGCTGAGTTGATAAATTTTGCAATTCTTTCGCGCGCACCTTCATACAATGTAGTCGATTCTTCTGCAAGCGAATGCACACCGCGATGAATATTTGCATTAGACATGCGATAAAAATCATCCATCGTCTGAATCACAGACAAAGGCTTCTGTGAAGTGGCCGTGGAATCCAAATATGTCAATCGTACTCCCGGGCGCACTTCACGCTCAAGAATGGGAAAATCTTTTCGGGTTTTCGTTACATCTAGTTTCATGGGGTCTACACACAAGAAAACAAGTACACAGGCAGCCACATGGCTGCCTGTGTACTTGTCAACTAATAATCTGGAATGAAATCTCTTTTATCCTTGACAACTTTCTTACCGGCCACGGCGCGAATATGTTCTGAATTTACCGGATACCAAAGAATGCGATCCGGAACCATCCAGCCGTCGGTCAAATAAACATTGGAGCGGAATTGTACAGCAACCATTTTATGATCCACCTGCACCACAATTCCCTTGATCCAACCGCGAATGCGTTCCTTGTTCTTATCGTGATCGCAAAACACCTCAACAGTATCGCCTACTTCAAATGCACTTTCAAGCTCCGGCGCTTTCATAAAGTTAAATTGATTGCCACGCGTCGAACGTTTTGCCGGACGACGTCGCTCAACCAATGGATTAAGCGGGCGCTTCACGAGCGGAACCACAGCCTTGGCAGGCGCAACCAATTTTGTTTTCACAGCAACAGGCGCTTCAACAATAGCTTCCGGCTTTACAATTAATGCAGAGGAAGGTCTTTCTTTTACAGTACTGGGTTTTGTCATTAATTTCCTTATTGGTTTTTCTTTTTTAGCAGGTTTTAAGATTATTTTTTTTGCAACTTTAACTTTTACCGCCACTTTGGATTTGCCAGTTGACTTTGGTCTCGCCTTGATCTTCGCCTTCAATTTGACTTTCGGTTTCACAGCCATGACACACATCCTATCTTGGATTATAGAGACGCCCTCCGCCTCTTTCTTAACTGGTAGTTGCTGCAACCCTTCAGCTTAATCCTCGCTGGCGGTTAATGACCATCCTGCAAATTGATGATTTACAGGATGGTCTTGCATTTCTATCCTGCTATTTATCTACAGACAATTTATCCTGAATTGCCTGTTGAAATCTTTCACGCACGCCTTCAAACGGGATACGCTGCATAATCGGATCAAAAAAGCCTTCAACGACCAAACGCTCTGCTTCTGCCTGCGGAATACCGCGACTCTTGAGATAAAACAGCGGCTCTTTTTCCAATTTACCTACTGTTGCGCCATGTGTACAGCGGACATCGTCCGCGAGAATCTCAAGGCCGGGAATCGAATCTGCGCGAGCCTGCTCATCGAGAATCAAATTGCGATTCGCCTGATATCCATCAGTCTTTTGTGCGCCGGGAGCCACATAGATCATGCCCTGCCACACAGAGCGACTCTTGCCCTTCAACGCACCTTTGAACAATAAGTCACTGGTGGTGTGAGGAGCAAGATGATTCTGTTGTGTATCATGGTCAAGGTGCTGGGTGCCATCAGTGAAATAGAAACCAGACATACGTCCAACTGAGCCTTCGCCAGCCAGATCCAGGTCTGAGAAGTTCTTGGTTAAACGTGAACCCACTGCACCGAAGATCCAATCCAGATTGCCGCCGCGTTCAACACGGGCACGCTCGTGAGAGAAATTCCACACGTGACGTCCCCATGATTGCAATTCCACAAAGCGCAGATTGGCATCTTTGCCGACATGAATTTCAACGATTCCTGCGTGCATGGCATGACCCATCTCATTGGGTGAAGCTGCTTCGTGAACATACGTTACCGAAGCGCCATCTTCCACATAGACGATCAAATGTGAGAAATGCGCCAGATCAGTGCCGGGTCCCCAAAGCACAGAGTGAAGCGGAGTTTCCACTTGCACGTTCTTTGGAACATACAACAACACGCCATTCCCAGCAAGAGCAGAAGCCAGCGCGGCAAATTTTCCATCTTCAGGTTTGACAATGGTGCCGATCAATTTATTGAGTAACTCAGTATGTTCGCGCTCTGCGGTGCGGATGTCAGTGAAGATCACGCCCTTCGAGACCAGATCAGGATCAAGGTCCACACGTGAACCGCCGGGCAGAAGGGTGATCTGTCCGCCGTGTTGTTCACCAGTCAATGGTTTAAGCAGACTCTCAGGCACGACCGGCAAATCTTCAAAAGCGCCTTCTTTCGGAATCTTGAAATCAGATGCGGGCAATAATCTTAAGTCGGTACGGCGCCAGGCTTCATCGGTAGTGATGGGCATGGAAAATTTTGTAAACGCATCCCAAGCCTTCGCGCGGACATCTTTCAGTCCGCCGGCTGGAATGGAATCAGCCGTGAAAGAAAAATCCTTCGCGGCAGAATCACGTCGTGTTCGAGTAACAGATACTTTTGGTTTTTCTTGCATTAAAAGACAAGCGTCAAAGGTCGAAAGTCGAAGGTCAAAGATCACGGACTTGTGACCTTTGACTTTTGACATCTCTATCCGATTGACCCCTCCATTTGTAATTGAATTAATCTATTCATTTCAACCGCATATTCCATCGGCAATTCTTTGACCAGTGGTTCAATGAAACCAGAGACAACCATACCGGTGGCTTCTTCTTCACTCAAGCCGCGAGACATAAGATAGAAAAGCTGCTCTTCGCCAACCTTGGAGACCGAAGCCTCGTGACCGATGGTGACATCATCTTCGTCAATTTCAATCGATGGATATGTATCGGAGCGGGATTTGGGATCAAGCAAAAGCGCATCACACACCACATTCGATTTGACACCTTTGGAGCCCTTATAAACTTTCACCAAACCACGATAAGAAGCACGTCCGCCGCCTTTGCTGATCGACTTGGATGTGATCTTGCTGGTTGTATTTGGCGCGAAATGCACCATCTTCGAACCTGCATCCTGAACCTGACCGGGGCCTGCGAATGCCATCGAAAGCATTTCGCCGCGTGCGCCGGGTTCCATCAAATAGCAGGAGGGGTATTTCATGGTGAGTTTCGAGCCGAGATTCGCATCGACCCATTCATGAGAGGCATCTGCAAAAACCATGGCGCGTTGCGTCACAAGGTTGAAAACATTGGTTGACCAGTTTTGAATGGTCGAATAACGTGAACGAGCGCCCTTCTTCACCACGATCTCAATCACACCTGAGTGGAAAGAGTTGGTTGTATATTGCGGAGCAGTACAGCCTTCAACATAATGCACTGAAGCGCCTTCATCCACAATTATAAGTGTGCGCTCAAACTGACCAACATTGGCAGTGTTCAAACGGAAATACGCCTGAAGCGGAAGGTCAACCTTCACGCCTTTCGGAATATAAACGAATGAACCGCCCGACCAAACCGCGCTATTCAACGCCGCAAATTTATTATCTTCGATCGGAACCACCGTGCCGAAATATTCCTTGAATAGATCAGGATATTGTTTGAGGCCGTCTTCGATCGAAAGGAAGATCACACCTTGTTTTTCAAGATGTTCCAAAATGGAGTGATAAACCATTTCTGATTCATATTGAGCGCCCACGCCCGCCAAAAATTTCTGCTCGGCTTCGGGAATGCCTAATTTGTTGAAAGTATTCTTGATATCATCGGGAACATCGTCCCAATTCTTTTCGCTTTTCTCGGTCGGCTTGACGTAGTAAAAAATATTGTCAAGATCAAGGTTTGAAACGTCAGGTCCCCAGTTGGGCATGGGGCGTGAAAGATAATGCTCCAGCGCCTTCAAACGAAAATCGAGCATCCACTGCGGCTCTTTTTTCATGCGTGAAATATTTTCTACAACTTCACGGCTCAAACCTCTTTCAGATTTGAACACATAGTTATCGTCGCGGTCATGAAAACCATATTTATAATCACCAATTTCATCGAGGATCTTGGTGTCTTCATTCAACTTGGTATCTTCAGCCATTGGGTTCACCATTTTTTATATCTGATGAAGACCCGCTTCAAGCGGACCTTCAAACTGCTACCGTTTAATAAGAGAGTCTAGGCCTCAGCCGTTTCTTCGTACTTCTCGCGCACCCAGTCATAACCCTGCTCTTCGAGATGTAACGCAAGGTCGGCGCCGCCAGATTCAACAATGCGGCCATCCAACATGATGTGAACGAAATTGGGTTTGATGTAATTCAACAGGCGCTGATAATGTGTGATGACGAGCACGCCCAATTCAGGTCCAGCAAGAGCGTTGACGCCTTCTGAAACGATACGCAGCGCATCAATATCCAAGCCTGAGTCGGTCTCATCCAAAATAGCGAATTCGGGCTTGAGGGTTGCCATCTGCAAAATTTCGGCGCGCTTCTTTTCACCGCCAGAGAAACCGTCATTGAGATAACGGCCGGCAAAGGCATGATCCATCTTAAGTGTATCCATTCTTTCCTTGAGCATTTTGCGGAAGTCAAGAATGGAAATACCCTTATCTTCAGGATTTACAGCGCGACGGCGGGCATTCAACGCAGTGCGCAGGAAGTTAGCCACGGTCACACCCGGAATTGCGACCGGGTACTGAAACGCGAGGAAAATTCCAGCGCGGGAGCGTTCATCGGGCTCAAGTTCCAAAACATTCTGGCCCTTCAAAATGATCTCACCTTCAGTAACTGTGTAGTTGGGGTGCCCCATCAATGTATAAGCCAGGGTAGATTTTCCTGTGCCGTTTGGCCCCATAATGGCGTGAATTTCGCCTTGATTAATGGTCAACGAAAGACCTTTGAGAATTTCCTTACCTTCAATACTTACATGCAAGTTCTTAATTTCAAGTTGCGACATACCTTGGGCTCCTGAGAATTCACCGCTCACGCGGTACTTTGTAAGCCATTACTGGCGTTTTTATCAATATTCCAGCATTATAGCAGGGTTGGGCAAATACGTCAATATTTATGATATTTTTCTAGTATATTCTGTCTACACGCAGCCGAAATACATACATTTATCGCAAATCACATCAGAATGACAAAAAAGAAATTAATCCGGTATCGCAATGCCATGAAAACATACCTGTAATACACTGAAGCCATTCTTAAGGACAAAAGCAGGCGTATGAAAAATTCTCTTACACAGCACAGATTACCATACTTGATCCTGATGATTTTGATATTGACTGTGAGCGCATTCGCGCCCACTTCCGTGCATAATGTCTCCGCCTCTAATAATGACAATTTATTTATAGACGCTAACAATACGATCCATCAGCAACAGACAGAAAATATTGTTTTTGCTGTTATTGGAGATTACGGTCTCGCCAGTCAAAACGAAGAGGATGTAGCGAATCTTGTCAAAAGTTGGAATCCAAACTTTATTGTGACCGTCGGAGATAATAATTACGAAAAGGGACTGGCTGAAACCATAGATCAAAATATCGGCCAGTACTACCACGACTATATATTCCGCTACACCGGTAAGTACGGAAACGGCTCCAGCACCAATCGATTTTTCCCGGCACTGGGAAACCACGATTGGGGAAACAATGGGATCAAACCCTATCTTGACTACTTCACACTGCCTGGCAATGAAAGATATTATGATTTTGTTGGCGGCTCAATTCATTTTTTTATTTTAGACAGTGACCGCAACGAACCAGATGAAACCTCAGCCACAGGTAAACAAGCCCGATGGTTAAAGAATGGACTTGCCGCATCCACCTCTCCATTCAATATTGTTATCCTGCACCATGCTCCCTACTCATCCGGCACACATGGTTCCACAAGTTACATGCAATGGCCTTTCAAAGATTGGGGGGCGAATGCAGTCTTAAGCGGACATGATCATTTGTATGAAAGACTCTTAATCAACGATATCCCCTATTTTGTAAATGGACTGGGAGGAGATTCTCTTTACAGCCTCGGGTCACCTCTTCCGGAAAGCCGGGTTCTTTTCAATCAAGATTATGGTGCAATGCGTGTCGAAGCGAATAACACATCTGTAAAATTTCAATTTTTCACCCGAGCCAATCTTCTAATAGATGAATATACGATCAGCAAAATCATTCCAAGTGGCACATCCATTGTCCGCGCTGGCTCGAACCCTGCAAACGCAGTAAGCGTGGATTACATGGTTCGCTTTTCTGAATCTGTAACCGGCGTGGATATTTCAGACTTTCTCTTAACCCCGATCGGCATCAGCGGCGCATCCACAATGAATGTAAACGGATCCGGCGCAGACTACATCGTCACAGTCAACACCGGCACAGGCGATGGAACGCTCGACCTTGATCTGATAGACAACGACAGCATCGTCAATAATTATCAGAACAAGCTCGGCGGCACCGGTATCGGCAATGGAAATTTTATGAATGGCGAAACCTACACCATAGATAAAATTACGCCGCGCATAACAAGCATCATCCGCGCTGACGCCTCCCCTTCCGGTGCGGCAAGCGTGAATTTCATTGTCAATTTTTCAGAACCCGTTCTCGGGTTGGATATTTCCGACTTCACACTAAGCACAACCAATATCAACAATGCGAGCATCAACAGCATAAACGGTATAAATTCTTCATACGTTGTAACCGTTAATACCGGAAACGGCGCGGGTACGATCCGCCTTGACCCGACACTCAACAATAGCATTACTGACTTTGCAGGAAACATGCTGGATGCATCCAGCATGCCTAATAATGAAATTTACACTATTGAAGAATCCATCCCGCGTGTCATTTCCATTGTTCGTGCCAACTCCAACCCATCCAATGCTGCCAGTGTGGACTTTATCGTTAAATTTTCTGAATCAGTAACCGGAGTGGATATTTCCGATTTTTCAATATCTGCCATTGACGTTAATGCCGTTTCACTCCAAGCTGTAAGCGGGTCGGGCGATACTTACACAGTCTCCGTCCAAACAGGTTTTGGAGACGGAGATATTCGTCTTGACCTGATCGACAACGACAGCATCATTAATAAAATTGACTGTCCACTGGGCGATGCCGGTATAAGTAACGGGAATTTTACAAACGGAGAAACTTATGCAATTGACAAAACTGCGCCGATCGTTACATCCGTAATTCGCGCTGGCACAACTCCATCCACATTTTCCAGCGTAGATTACATTGTCACTTTTTCAGAATCAGTTACCGGCGTGGAAGGAACCGACTTTAGTCTGAGCGCTGTAAATATCAATGATGCATCCGTCAATTCCATAAACACATCCGACCCATTCTATATTGTTAATGTCAACACAGGAAACGGAATAGGCATCATCCGCCTGGATCTGTTGGATGATGACAGTATTGCAGACCCCGCAGGAAACAAGCTGGGAGGGGCGGGCGCTGGAAACGGGAATTTTACAAACGGAGAAAGTTACGCCATTGAGAAATCCACTCCAAGCGTAACGTCCATCACTCGCGCAAGTTCCAGCCCGTCAAGCGCATCCAGCGTGGACTTTATCGTTACATTCTCAGAATCAGTAACAGGTGTTGACGCTTCAGATTTTAGTTTAAGCACAGTCAATATCATCAATGCTTCGATTAAATCTGTTAATAATTTTGACCCGTTCTATATCGTCACAGTAAACAGCGGGGCCGGCACTGGAACGATCCGCCTTGATCTATTAGACAACGACAGCATCGTAAATTCTTCGATAAATACATTGGGCGGCAGCGGCCTTGGAAATGGAAGTTTCATGAATGGCGATACGATTATGATTTCAAAAACTCCAGTTAATTTTTCGCCCCCCACCTTGCGCGAACCACAACGTAATTTTTTAACCAACAATTCAGGACTTGTTTTTTCATGGGCAAAGGTCCGTGACGCAGTTGCCTACGAGATCGTGATCGCAGCAGATGATAATTTTTCGCAAATCAATAACAGACAGATTGTGAGCGGATTATCCTACACCAGCAATGTTCTATTGACTGATGGAATTTATTATTGGCGTGTGTGTGCGTACAACTCAAATCTCCAACCCGGGAAGTTCTCTTTAAGTAATTCATTTATCGTGGATACAATTCCGCCTGCACCGCCTGCCCTGCTCAGCCCAACGAATAATACCAAGGCAAATGCCAGATTAAAATTCATTTGGGAAAAAATTAGCACCGCCACCAGGTATCAAATTGAAATTGATAATAATGCTGATTTTTCAAGCCCAGAATGGAGCTCGCTGAGACAAGACACCACCTATCAAATCTTTACTGTTCGTGCAGGGATTTATTTTTGGCACGTTCGAGCAAAAGACATGGCAAATAATTGGAGCAGTTGGTCGACACCCAATACCATCACAATTCCTTAAAGACCGTTTAATAACTTACCTTACGATGCCGCATGAAATAGGCCTTAAGCGAATAAAACACAAACACCATTCGGAAGGTTTATATTGAGTAATTTTGTCGCCTGATGGCAACCTTTGGGATATTTTTCCTATTATTGATAAAGTCTAATCTATAAAACGCAGCAAATTTCTACCCATCTGAGAGTTTAAAAAACGGGACGTGCATGAAACGCTCAGCGTCCAAAAAGAAAAGTGTCGGAGGGCTAGGCAAATTTTAGGGAAAATATTTGGCAAAGAACATTTGTAAGGCGCAAAAAACAAGAAACGGGCGGGATATTTATGATATTTATCTAATATATTGACAATCCCTGTTGACTTGGTTATACTCACATTATGAAATCAACGCGTGACAAGATTTTACAAACGTTATTACAGAAACCACGTTCTACCATTAACACTCTGGCCGAAGCTGTTGGCATTAATCCCATTTCTGTACGTCATCATCTCACCAATCTTCAAATGGAAGGACTGGTTGAGGGACAGGAAGAACGCCACGGTGTGGGACGTCCGCGCTTGGTTTACATACTGACAGACGAAGGTATGGAACGCTTCCCCACGCGCTACATGCAGCTCACCACACGCTTGCTTTCTCAGATAAAAGACACCATGCCTGGGCCGGTTATAACCAAATTGTTTAACCAGATCGCTGAAGACCTTGCTGGTCAATATTCCAAAGATATGCAAGGCCTGAGTATGGAGGAACGGCTCGATTTCGTCAAAGCGATGCTGGCACGTGAAGGTTTTACCGTGGAATGGGAAAAGAAAGGCACGCAGTATGAAATTCATGAAATTTCCTGCCCCTATTATCAAATTGGCATAGCCCATCCTGAAGTATGCACTGTTGACCAAACCCTAATTTCAAAGATGCTGGCTTTGCCCGCCAATAAAGTTCAGTGTATTTTGAGCGGAGCCGCTCATTGTACGTACGTTATTCAACCCGCTGAAGTAAAAAACTAAACAATAAGGAGCCAAAATGGCAGACTCTGAAGTAAAAGAAATCCAGTGGACACTCCACCAGACACACCCGGAACGCGTGCAGGAAGTCCGCGCCCGCCTTTCCGAGGTCATTGATCCGGAAATCGGCATGAACATCATTCAGCTTGGTTTGATCCGTGATGTTGAAATCACAACAGACGGTATCGGGCATGTCAAGATGATCCTGACCACGCCTTTCTGTCCTTACGGCCCGGCGATGATCGAAATGACCAAAGCCAAGGCCGTTGAAGGTCTTAATATGCCTGTCAACATTGAAATGGGCATGGACATGTGGGACTTTTCAATGATGGAAGACCCCTCTGCGCTGGACTGGGGAATGTACGCGTAAGAAAAAGTTGCAAGTCAAAATAAGTTAAAAGCCGAAAGTCAAATATCAAAATACGCCTATCCAAATGGATAGGCGTATTTTTTAACTGCACGCTGGCGGTGCAAGGCAAGAGTCTTTCGCACTTCACAATTTATCCTTGTATTTTCACTCCCCTTTTCTCCAGTGCATAGAATGCAATTGCTCGCCTTCTGCAAACCCTGAAATTATGATCAACGCATTGACTACATTCTTTGAAGGGTTTTTCCAACGATGCTCCAGTTTTGAAGCGAATAATAAACTATCTCCTGCTGAAAGCAAAAATACCTGCTTCTCTACATAGTATTCGAGTTGACCTCGTAAACAAAAGACAAACTCGTGCCCTGTATGCGCAATCGTATTGGGTCCGCTGGACGCGCCGCTCTCCAGCGTAAGCATAAACGGTTCCACTCGGCCGGCAAACTGTTCTCCACCCAAAGCTTCAAATACCCCGCGTGTAAAAGGCACGCGCGTACGTATATCCGCTTTCAAAAAAACAACCTGCTTCTTCTCAGTCTCCGGGCCGAAAAATGCCGTGATCGAAACTCCCAACGCATCTGCCAATTTATAGAGCGTGCTGACCGAAGGCGAAGTCTTGCCGCGTTCGATCATGCTTAACGCATTGCAGAAAGTCCGCTTTTTGTAGCCAGCGTACGCATCGATATACCACGTGCCTCACGCAGCTCACGCAAACTTGAAGCGACATCCACTGAAGCTGCTTCGCGCACAAATGATTCCATCCGTTACTCCTTCCTATCATCATTTTTTTACTTAACCGCTTGCAATAAGTAAAGCGCTATAAACCACAAAGTCACTAAGCTTTTTTCCCTTGAGTCTCACCTCACTGGACCGCAGCGCGGTGTAAATGTTGAGACTTTGTGCCGTATTACCCTGCGGGCTGTGGGAAAAAATGGACTTTTGCAAGAGGTCTGCTGTAATAAATTTGCCTGAATATTGCCGCATTATACACTAACAATATATGACATTAAACGAAACTTAATATGACACAATCCACTATTGTGCAAATCGTCACAAGAGTATGATGTGGGAGGTAATATTCGTTTATTCACATATAAGCAGGTTCTTATGGTCACACCCACTCTACAACAAGAAATCACGCAGCTCGAAGCTAATTTTTGCGCGGCACTCTCCGACCCCAACCGCCTTCTTATTTTATATGCTCTCAATGAGGGGGCACGTAATGTTACCGAGTTAGCCAACGAGCTTGGATTAAATCAACCCACAACTTCGCGGCATCTCAAAGTCTTGCGCGAACGGGGTTTGGTACAAACTGTCCGCACGGGCACTACCGTCACCTATCACCTTTCAGATCAAAGACTCATTCAGGCGCTGGACTTGTTACGGACGGTCATGCGTGAACGGCTTACATATCAAGCAGGTTTAATGGAAGAAACAATAAATTCCTAAAAACTTCTATTGAGGAGAAACCATGCAATACAAGAACACCGCACTCTCTTTTCTTTTTACCGGACTGGCAATTGTCATCGCTGTAGGTTTTTATTTGACAACAGCCACACCGGTCAGCGCGCAATGTGGATCGCAGGCTTCCTCCTGCAAGAATTGTCATGAGGCGCAAGCTGAAATGCCAGTGAATGCAGATGGGACGGGCTGGCATCAATCTCATGCGTTCGGCGATTTTTGTTATATCTGTCACGCGGGCAATAATCAGGCGACTGATAAAGCCGCCGCACACGAAGGGATGGTTGCTCCTCTTTCAGACGTAGCAGCCTCCTGCCAGCAGTGCCACGTGGCAGATTTGGATGCGCGCGCGCAGGTCTACGCCACCACTTTGGGCGTGGAAATAGGTTCGGGTTCTTTGCCACCAGTTTCCGGCGGGGAAACCGAAGCGGTTGTTGTCAGCGCAGAATCTGCTCCTGTTGCGGCATCCGATCAAAGTTGTAATGAAGTCGTGGTCGATGATCCCAATACGATTAATTATGCTCAAAATTATGAAGAGATCGTATTAGGCAAGAAACCGACCAATTGGGGCAATATGATTTTGATGGGCATGATCGGCATGTTGTTGGTGGGCGGCGGCGGATTTGTTGTGACCCGTGAGAAATTGGTCAATGTGAAGTTTGGCGATACCAAGGCTGTGGACGCTGAATATCCTGCCGATGTGGTAGACCTGTTGCCGCAGATCGCAGGACTTAAAGCGGGGGCGCGCAAGTCTTTGAAGAATGTTTTGGAAAATAAAAAAGCGGACAAGGTGCTCGACCTGATGGACGCTGTTATCAAAAAAGATGAGGAGTAAATCATGAATTTTATTTTGAATTACATCCGCAAGGAAACCTGGTCGCCATACGTGGCTGGTGTTTTGCTCGGACTGGTGGGGATTGCCGCAGTCTGGATCAGCAATAGCCTGCTCGGGGCTTCCGGTGCATTTGAAAATCTGGCCGGATTGATCGGTCAGGCTGTTGCACCAAAAGTATTTGACAATATGTACTTCAACTTCATTATGCCGCCCGGCATTACCGTTGGCGTTATTTTGCTGGTGGGTGTATTTTTCGGCGGGATGATCGGCGCTGCGACCAGCGGCACGCTCAAATGGGGCAAGAAAGACGCTGTGAATTCTGACCCGCAATGGAAGCGCATCTTTGGCGCACAAACCTGGAAGCGCTGGGTACTGGCTTTCGTTGGCGCGATCATTTTGGAATACGCTGCGGGCATCGCCGGCGGCTGCACCAGCGGATTGGCGATCTCAGGCGGCATGTTACTGGCCCCGGCCGCATTCCTGTTCATCGCCGGAATGTTTGCATCTGGCATTGTGACCGCTCTGATTATTTATCGCAAGAACTATTAGGAGGCTGATATGACAAACTTTATCACTGCTCTTGTTCTTGGTGTGTTCTTCGGCTTTTCACTCAATAAAGCCGGACTTACCAAATACAACAAGATCGTAAATGTATTCCGCTTTACCGATATGGCTGTGCTTCAATTCATGATGACCGCGCTTGTGGTTGCCATGAGCGGACTCTTCGCCTTGCGCGGTTTGGGCTTGGTCACCTTCCCCGCTGTCCCTGCGACATACGTGGTAGGAAACATCATCGGGGGGTTGATATTCGGTATAGGCATGGCTCTCACCGGATTCTGACCGGGTACTTGCGCTGCCGGTGGCGGCGAAGGCAAATTAGATTACATTGTCCCTGGTTTATTCGGTTTTCTCGTTGGCGCCGTACTTTACGGCTTGACCTATCAACAAGTTTTTCCCGCGATCTCTGCGATTGCAAATTATGGCAACGTGACCATGCCTGATCTGTGGAATTTGAATCCTTTCCTGACAGTTTTGGTCTTTGCACTAATGTCACTTCTGCTTTTCTACTTGATCGACCGTGCAGGATGGAAACGCGCTGAAAAAGGCGAGTAAGCAGTAATCAGTTGCCAGTTATCAGTGAAGAACAAAACTGATTACTGCTTACTGAACTGGCAACTGAACACTGGAGTTTACCTATGACAAAAACAATCTCAAGACGAGATTTTCTAAAAATAAGCGCGGCATCAGTTGGAGCGTTGGCTGTCGGCCAAATGCTTCCGCCAATGGTGGCGAAAGCCGCCAAAGAAAGCGGAGTATTAAATGCTGCTGGTGATGGCGTTATTTCCACCATGTGCGAGATGTGCGTTTGGCGCTGCGGTGTATTGGCAAAAATCAAAGATGGCCGTGTCGTCAAATTGGATGGCAACCCTGAGCATCCACATTCAAACGGAAATCTTTGTCCGCGCGGGCAATCTGGATTAATGAACACGTACGATCCCGACCGTGTGTTGACTCCGCTCATTCGGGTGGGCAAACGCGGCGAAGGAAAATTCCGCGAGGCATCGTGGGAAGAGGCACTCGATCTGGTCGCCAGCAAGATGACCGAGATCAAGAACAAGTATGGCGCAGAAGCGATGGTCTTTTCATCCACGCACAATTTGAGTCAGCCGCTGTTCGAGAACCTTCTGTATGCCTTCGGTTCGCCAAATTACGGCACACAGCGCTCGCTTTGTTTCAATGCCATGATTGTCGCCAACACAATGACCTACGGCATGGAAGAACCTGCCCGTATCTATGATGACAAACTTAAGTACATTTTGTTGACAGGACGCAACCTGCTCGAAGCGATTTCCACCTCTGAGACATCTGACTTAAGTCACGCAATTGACCGTGGTGCGAAAGTGGTTTATCTCGATCCGCGCTACACCAAGACCGCCTCAAAAGCGACCGAGTGGCTGCCCATCAAACCCGGAAATGATCTCGCCTTTCATTTGGCTTTGCTGCACATCATCATCGGTGAAAAGTTATACAACCGCTCTTTCGTTGAAAAGAACACGGTTGGCTTTGACGAACTGAAAAAAGAAGTCAGCCGCTATACCCCTGAATGGGCTGCTGCATTGACTGGTATTACTGCCGAAACCATCGCACGCATCGCGCATGAATTTGCAGACGCCGCGCCTCACGCTTTGGCGCACAACGGCTGGCGTACATCCAACTTTGTCAATTCATTCCACACCCAACGCGCCATTTCGATCTTGAACGCATTGATTGGAAACTGGGACATCGTATTAACTGAAAGCGGCGGCGAAGAAAGCGGCGCATTAGGCGCTCCTCCGCAGCCTGCTTATCCGCGTGTCTCTGCTTTACGTCTCGACGGCGTGCCGTGGAAATATCCCGTTGTGCCGTTCAAGATCGGTGTATTTCAGGAACTGCGCGACAACATCGTCAGCGGCGACCCGTATCAGGCGCATGGCTGGTTTATCTCACGCCAGAATCCGGTCATGTCAATACCTGATCGCAGCAAGACACTCGAAGCCTTTGGTAAATTGGATTTCATCGTCACCGTGGATATTGTCCTAAACGATACTGCCTGGTTCTCCGATGTAGTTCTACCCGAAGCATCCTACCTTGAACGCTACGATCCACTCCTTCCATTCGGCGACAAAGTATTTTTACGCCAACCTGTGATCGAACCACAAGGCCAAGCCAAATCTGCATTGTGGATTTACAAGCAGTTGGGTGAACGCCTCGGACTCAGTGATTACTTCCAATACGAAGATGAAGAAGATTACATCCGCCAGCAGCTCAAACCGCTCGGCGTTACCCTGGAAGAAGTCAAAGCCAAAGGCTATGCCGAAGCGCCCGAAACTCCGCACGCTGGAGAATCCGCTGAGAAACGCTGGAACACTCCCAGTGGAAAAATTGAACTCTTCTCCGACACACTTGCCAAAGTAGGTTTCTCTGGCGTGCCTACATGGGATGAACCACCCCAACCCGCCGAAGGTCAATTCTATTTATTGACTGGTAAAGTAGCACAATCAACCCAGTTTGGTACGCAGAATAATCAATTGCTTAATAAATATTCAGACGAGCCGCGTATGTGGATAAACGCTCAAGTCGCAGCCAAACTTGACCTTGCTACCGATGATTGGGTTGAAGTAACAAGTGAGGTCGGCCAAATCCATATTCCGGTGCTGGTGACACAAGCCATTCGTTCAGATTGTGTATTTATGACACCCGGCTACGGACATCTCTCCAAAGGGCTGACAACAGCCTACGGTGTTGGCGCAAGTGACTCGGTTTTACATGTCACCTACACCGACCCGATCAGCGGTGGACAAGCGCTCAGCCAGACATTTGTAACGGTAAAAAAGGTTGAAGACGAGTCAAGCGCAGAGACACTCAAACCACTTTATTCAGGAGAGTAGAAAATGGCTAAATACGGTTTTTTAATTGACGCATCACGCTGTATTGATTGCCGCGCCTGTCTTGTGGCTTGCAGTGTAGAAAACAATGTCCCAATGAAGAGCACGCGTATCTGGATCAAGGATAGCGGTGTTACCGGTGAGTTTCCAAATTTGGAGCGCCATACAGCGCCCTTCCATTGTATGCATTGCATAGATCCATCTTGTGTATCTGCCTGTACAGTTGGCGCCTTACAAAAAAATGAAGACGGCATTATTACATACGACAATGAAGCTTGTATTGGCTGCCGTTATTGTATGTATGCCTGCCCCTTTGAAGTTCCTCATTTTGAATGGGACCAGCAATTTGCTTTGATTACCAAATGCGACTTGTGTGTCTCCCGTCTTGGAGATGGCGAGGCGGAACCTGCCTGTGCTGCAACCTGTCCAACAGATGCTATTCAGTTCGGAAAACGGGAAGATATGTTGGCAATGGCACATAATCGCATCAAGGACGAGTCTTCACGTTACGTTGACCATGTCTTTGGTGAACATGAGAACGGCGGCACATCCACCTTCTACATATCCCCCGTTCCATTCGAGCAACTTGGCTTCCCCTCCACTGAAACTATGGAATCCCCGGCTCACTTCAATCGCATCGCTACTGAAGAAGGTACTCCTATTATTGCTGTAGGTGCGGCAATTGGCATGACGGGTATTTATCTGGCTATTGAACATAACCAAAAGAAAAACGGCACAGATAAAATTGAACATGTTGAGACAAAACATGACAGCGCAGGCAAGGAGTAAGCCATGGGTATCAATATCAAAATTAAAAGTTTTAATGCATTGGAAGGTCTGCCGCGCTTTGTTTATGTTCTGGCCGTGATTGCCGCATTGGGGATGAGCGCAGGTTTATACCGTTTATACGCAGGGCTTGCCGATACTACAAATCTAAGCACTGTCTTCCCCTGGGGATTATGGATCAGCTTTGACTTGACAAATGTTGCATTTTCCGGCGCGGCGTTTACTTTATCCATGCTGGTTTATATCTTCCACATGCATGACTTGCACGCTGCAGTTCGTCCCACGGTACTCTTTGGCCTGCTGGGATACAGTTCGGTTTTGGTTATTCTATTCTTTGATCTTGGACGTTGGGATCGCTTCTGGCACTTTTTAGTCTACCCCAATCTTTCTTCAGCTCTCTTTGAAGTCAGTTGGTGTATCGCCATCTACAGCGCAATTCTGACCTTTGAATTCAGTCCGGTGATTTTGGATAAATTCAAGAACGAGAAGATTTCAAAAATTGTCCAAAAAATGACCATTGGGATGGTCATTGCGGGCATCACGCTTTCCTCCATGCATCAATCGTCGCTCGGTTCCCTGTTCGTAATTCAAATTCACCGCCTGCATCCACTATGGTATTCTCTCGCACAGCCAGAGTTCTTCCTCGTATCTTCCATGGCTGCGGGTATCTCTACCATTATTATCGGCTCGTATGTCAGCATTTGGATGTTCAAGCAGACTCTCAGTGAAAAAATTATTGAGAAACTGGGAAGTTTTGTCCCGTGGATATTTGGTCTCTATCTATTGATGAAAATTGGCGACCTGATTCTCGGTAATAAACTGGGACTGCTTTTCACAAGTGGAATGCTCAGTGTCCTGTATATTGCAGAACTGCTTTTGACTTTGGCTGCGATCATCTGGTTCTCCGTCAAAAAATTGCGAGCCACTCGCAAAAATGCATTGAATGGTGCATTAATTATTGCAGCAGGTATTGTGCTCAATCGTTTTGACGTCACCTGGTTTGCCATGAAGTCAATCGATGGCGCAACCTATTTCCCCTCATTTATAGAAATTGCTCTGCTTGTGGGCGTAACCTCTGGCCTGATCGTGGTTTTCTCCCTGGCGGCGCATTTCTTCCCGGTATTTTCAGAAACCCTGCCCGTCAAAGACCTCCCGCAATCTGAACTCGTTGCACTTAAACTTGTTTCCATCTTCTGCGGCAGATTAATGATATAGAGAACTAACTTATAAACTCGCAGCTTGCTTTCTTAATTTACATACCAACCTCCTCCATAGGCAATAAGGATGAACATCTCCCAGCAGCCCACGCAGGCGATTAAGATCAGCGCCTCTTTCTTAATCTGAAACCTGATTCTGTTTCGACAGGCATTGATCTACACTGAAAACACCTCCCGCTCGAACATCCGCGGGAGGTGTTTGTAAAAAAACAATGCCACCCCTACGGGGTTCGGAAAACACAATTCCATTGCTATAATCGTTACACCCCTTCGGGGTTACAATCCCCACTCACGATTTACCAATTACTAATTACTCTTTTATCCTTCATAATTCATCATTCATCCTTTCCCCCATGCGCCCCTCCTTCTTCCATCACCTTCACCCCCCAACAATCCCAGCCGCACAATCGCGCTGGCGATACACTTTGGCGCAGGCGGGACAGCCGTCTTCCTCATGCTCATTCTCGGCGTCACTGGCATTTTGGAAATGTTCTACTACGTTCCCAATCCAGCCGAAGCCGCGCTTTCCGTTCAAACTCTCACATATCACGTTCCCTTTGGCGGCTTCATCCGCAACCTGCATTATTGGTCAGCGCAACTTTTATTGATCGTTTCAGCCATCCATCTTTTGCGCGTCGTCTTCACTGCCGCATACAGCCATCCGCGCCGCTTCAACTATTTGCTCGGACTCGCTCTCTTTGTCATCTCCATTCTGCTTGATTTCACTGGCTACATCCTGCGCTGGGATGTGGACATTTGCTATCCATTGTTAACAGGCACAAACCTGCTCAAAACCATTCCGCTCATCGGCGACTCTCTTCACCGCATCGCCATCGGCGGAGGCGAAGCCTGCTCCACGGGCCTGCTGCGCATGTACGTCTGGCACATCTTCGGCTTGACCCTGCCTGTCATCATCCTCGGCATCTGGCACGCCTTCCGCGTCCGTAGAGATGGCGGCATTGCCGTCCCGCCGCCGCAAGTCCGCACCGATAATACCCGCATCTCGCGCAACGAACTCGTCCGCCGCGAAGTGCTGGCAATGTTCATCGTTGGCATTGCGCTTATTCTGCTATCCATTTTTATCCCCGCGCCCATTGCCGCAGCAATGACACAAGGCACCACCGTCACAGGCGAAGCCCACGCTCCCTGGTTCTTTCTCTGGATTCAACAAATGCTCAAATGGGGTGACCCGTTTATCTTTGGTATTCTTATCCCTCTTGGCATTCTCACCCTCGTCGCTCTTATCCCATACATTTTCCCCAAACCCGCTGACTCTGACATCGGCACCTGGTTCCCAAAATCAAATCGAGTGGCACAAGTAACCATTGGATTTATTGCCTTGTTCATTTTTATTCTCACAGTTATAAACATGTAGAACACGTAAACAAGTATTCATACCTTTATCATTCATAATTCATCCTTCCCCAAATGCGCCGCCTCCTACTTCTTTCCTCTTTCTTCTTACTTCTCGCCATCTTATTTGTATGGTGGAACGACTCCCGCCAACCCAACCCCATCGCCCTTACCCCAACCCTCTCAGGCGAAACCGAATATTGCACTACCTGCCATGCAGACTTGCCAGAGATCAGCGCCTCACATCCTGTCGAAACATTTGGCTGCGTCAGTTGTCACGGCGGCGAACGACTCGCGCTTAACGCCGACCTCGCGCACAGCACCATGCGCGGCGGAGCGAACCCATCGGATCTTTCAGTAGCGGAAATCTCATGCGGCGGAAGCAACTGTCACAGCGGCAGCGAAGCGGATGATCGTCATCACATCCAGCGCGTGATGACCAGCGTCCAATCCACGTATGCGGGCGCGATTGCAAATATCCGCTATACATTTGGCGCGCAGACTGATCTGAATGCCCATCTCGGCATTCAGGCTGTGGTTGACGAGCAAACGAAAACGGGAATAACAATCCTTGAGCCATTCATCCCATCCAGCGACGCCAATCCGTTCATACAAAAATTTGGTGAAGAATGTCTCACCTGTCATCTCCATGCCGAGCCGCGCGAAGGTGACGCGTATGCACGTGCAACGGGCTGCGCCGCATGTCATTCCACTGAGCAGCATAAACTCACAACTGCCATTCCATACACCCAATGCAACGCCTGCCACAACCGCGGCAACTACGACTTGCGGACAATGACATTTATTGAGCGAACCGATACCCCGACAAAACGTATTGATGATTACTACCAACCTATCGCGCAATTTACGCAGTGCGAATACACGTTGGACTGCGTAGACTGCCACACCCGCTCTGAAGCGATGGGCGATGGTGACTTGCACAACAATCAAAAGATATTCAATACGTGCAATGCAAAACATGCCACTGTACGCTGACAGAATTACCGCTGACCAAAACATTGAACGACCCAAACGATGTTGCTTTCCGTATGTCATTCCTCAACCCCGTGGTTGATCTAAAAATTGGCGATACGATCCTTGTCACTGAACAAGGCGAACCGCTTTGGAATACCCGTGTCTTATCAGACGGAACGTATGAAATGATCGGCAAAGTTACGAATCAGAAATTTAATTTCCGCCCTGTAATGGGCACAGCCTGTGAGCAAAACCCCGATGAACAGAGCTCGCAATATTGTCACGAATGCCATGCGGTGGAGAGGAATCAAATGCCTGAAATTTCCCGCCGTGATTTTCTAAAACTAACCCGCGATGGATTTCTCTACTTAAGCGGCGCACTCACGCTGGGCGGCTTGCTTCGTTTTCTGAGTTTCCAAACTGAACCTGCCCGTCAAACAGAATTTAACCTCGGCCCTGTAGAAAAGTATCCATTGAATTCACGCACGGTGCTTGAAGAAATCCCTGCCATTCTGCTGCACACCGAAAGCGGATTCTCAGCCTTGAGTCTGGTTTGCACACATCTCGGCTGTGCCGTCGAGTCGCAAACAGATGGCTTTACCTGTCCATGCCACGGGTCAAAGTTTGACGCGGACGGGAAGGTGAAACAGGGTCCAGCCAGTAAAAAACTTCAATCATTGCGGGTCGAACAAACACCCGATGGACATTTATATTTATTCACAAGTTAATGGGGTTTATCAATAGATACACATCAAACTTTATAGATCACATCCAAATACTTCTTAAGCAAATCACTCACCATGCCGCGCAAAGGCAATGTTGCAGCCATTCCATAAACAGGCGCCATGGTTCCTTTTTCTGCAGGGTGTTGTTTCACGTGTTCAACTGCTTCACGCAGGTCAGAAAGGAAGCGTTCTGCAACGCCGGGCTGTGTGTGCCTTAAAGTGATGCAAATATGCACACAAGTCGGCTTGTGCAAACCGTTCAGGCTCCATTTTTTATGTGACATGTAATCGAGCACTTTATAAACATTGATCGATTCTGATGCAAAGGCCACAACGAAGAGCGGATCACCCAATATGTGCAGTTCGGGAATCTCACGAATTCCCTGCTTGATCATGGCTGCTGTTTCCATAATCTTTTTGGTCGCAGATAAATATCCATCGGCGCCGATGGTGGTCAGTGCGGCCCAACACGCAGCGCTCAACGCACCGGGGCGGCTGCCCGCAAAGGTTGGCGAAAAGTACAAACCACCGGGCCACTCTGTGGTGGTGTAATACTGAAAATGCCTTAATTCCTGTCCACGATATAAAATGACCGAAGTACCTTTCGCAGCATATCCATATTTGTGTGTATCCGCAGACATGGAAGTCACACCCGGAAAACGGAAATCAAACAAAGGCACGGGATAACCTAATTTCTCAGCCCACGGCAGGACAAATCCGCCGAGGCAGGCATCCACATGAAAGCCGATCTTATTCTGGAGCGCAAGCGCAGATAACTCTTCGATCGGGTCAATCGCTCCATGCGGAAAGGACGGTGCGGAACCAACAATCACAATCGTATTCGATGTGATCGCCTTTCGCACCGCATTCACATCCGCACGGAAGTTTTCATCCACGGGCACGTGAATGGTCTTGATATTAAAGTATTGACTGGCCTTATCAAATGCCGCGTGTGCAGTGATCGGAACGATCATCTCGGGTCTGGTGATGCCCTTTGTTTCCAACGCCCAATCACGATAAGTTTTCATCGCCAGCATAATACTTTCCGTGCCACCCGATGAAAGCGTACCACAGACATCCTGTCCCGCGCCGCCGAGCATATCACCGGTCATCGCTACGATCTCAGCTTCAAATTTGGTCGCACTCGGCCATACATCTGCGTGGAGCGGGTTGCTCTGTGAGTTAATGGCATAGACTTTATTCAGAAAATCAATATGTTCCTGATCGCCATGATAGACCGCGCCTGAAATAAACCCATCTTTCCAGTGCGATTCTTCCATTTCACGCATCGATTCCATTTCACGCAAAATATCAGAGTGGTCACGTCCCTTTTGCGGGATTTGCGCAAAGGTTGTAAATTTATTTCTGTATGGTTTGGCTGAATTTTCCAGATCAACCATAATGCCCGCATATTCGCCGTCTATTTTTTGGCTGATGCCGGGAATAGCCTTCATGCTTTTTTCAATCGAAGCCAAAAAGCGTGGATTAAGTTTCCCCAGTTGTTTAAAGATGCTGTCTTTCCAACTCATGAATGATCCTCCAATACAACGCGGAGCGAAGCCCGCGTTGTAAATAATTAATGCTGCCGATTCAATCGCGCGTGAATTTTCTTGTTACTTTCATAGATCGCGACAAACTCAGCAAATAATTCATCGTAAATTTTGCGGTGATCGGGATTAGGCGTATATGTATTTGCAATCTTGACGTGTGTGCCGATCTCATCGTACTTCAAATATCCGAGTCCGGCCGACGCAAGTAGTGCCGCGCCGCGCACATTGGTTTCCATCGGGTCTTTCATCTGCTGAATGGGACGGTTCAATACATCCGCATGGATCTGACACCAGATATTTGATTTCGCGCCGCCGCCAACCATATTAAGAGAAGTCACCGGCCGTTTATTGAATTGTTCCACATACTTCAACAACCAGCGCATATTATAAGCAACCCCTTCAAAAACAGCGCGCACCATATGCGCACGGGTTGTATTTAAGGATTGGTTATGAAATCCGCCGCGCATGAGATGATCGTCAACGGGTGTTCGTTCTCCATAAAGCCAGGGTGTGAAAATTAATTGTCACTGCCCGCGGACGTGCGTTCAGCAATTTGATCGAGCAATTGATATGCATTCGCGGGCCGCTCTCCTTGTGATAATTCATCCTGTGGAAAAATAACATTGTTCCGCAAATATTGCAAACATCCGCCGGCACATTCCTGTTCATTTGTGAGAAGATAGCGGCCGGGAATGGCGGAAGGCAGTGCGGCTAAATTGTGGAACAGGTCTGTCTTTTTAAACGGGACGTGGCAAGTCATCCAGCCGGATGTTCCGATATAGAGATGCGGCTCGAAGTCACGCACCGCACCCGACCCAACGGCAGCTGAGTGAACATCCGGTGAGCCCATCAGCACTTGGACAGTTTCACGCAGCCCCCAGGCTCGGGCTACGTCGGGGTGGATATGCCCGAGAATCGCATTGGCAGGTTTCAGGTCGGGGAGTTTCGCGCGGTCGATGCCTGAGAGTTTGATCAGGCCGTCGTGATAGGTCACATTTTCAATGTCGCGGTTGTCTGTCATCCAATTTAAAGTAATTGAATTAAATGATGCAGCAAATTGACCGGTAAGCCGCAGGCCGATATAGTCAATAGGTTCAAGGAATTTATATGCACGTTGATAGATTTCAGGCTGAACATCTTGAAGATATAAAATGTGTGCGAGCGGATCCTTGCCGGAATTCCCCGGTGCGCCGCCCTTTAGACGAATCCACTTGATAAGTTTGGTGAGCGCGTATCCTTCCACTTTGAGCGGACCATCCATCAGTTTGTGGATGTAAGGTGCGCCGCGTGAGTCCATCCAGATGATGGCGTTACCGATTGCGTCACCCTCCCGATCGACAGCTACCGTGCCCGACCACTGCGACGTAGATGCAATGGCTACAATATCATCATTGGAGATAAGCCCTTTCGCAAGCAGACGTTTGCCCGCGGTTTCAATCGCATCCCACCAAACCTGCGGCGACTGTTCGGCTCCTCCGCCGGGCGGAAGTAAAACCGGCGTTTCCTCAAACTCACTCCCAATCAATTCACCTTGTACAGAAAGCAGGGCAACTTTGGGACCGGATGTACCAAGATCAATTGCAAGAATGAATTTATCTGCGGATGACATTTTGCACACCTCAAGCGGGGATTTTTTAAATACGGCGATGATACTCCAACATGAATTAAAAGCCAAATATAATCACCGATCAAAAAAGTTCTTGAGATTGCCTCAAGAACTTTTTTGATCGGTGTGTTTTTTTAATTTCCCTTTGAAGAGATGATCGGCGGGACAATGGGTTTCAATTCCCATTGACGTAATCCGTTACGAAAGAAGAACATCAGGGAAGCGCCGGTAATCAGGCATAAAGCATTGAGCAGAATCGCATTTTGTGTGCCCAGAGTTTCTGCAGAGTAACCAATAATAATGGAGGAAATGGGCTGCAAGCCAAAGGTTAACATGGTGAAGAGACTGATGATGCGCGCGCGCATGTCACCGGGGGCCATAAGCTGCATGACACCCAATCCTGTGGTTAATACCAACGGTGCGCCAAGGCTGACAAAGAATATGGAAACCATCGAAAGCGAAATAAACGAGGACTGTGACAATAACAGGAAGAAAGTTCCCATCCATGCGGCGGCGGCAGTGATGATGAGGCCGATGCGTTTCGCGGCTTGCGAAAGCGGAAGCAGGAACAGCGTGGACATCAATGCCCCGGCACCTGAGGCGCCGAATAAAAGCCCGTAAGTTTGCGAATCTCCGTGCAGCACGTGGTCTGCCACAGCGGGGAGAATGTTGAAGATGGAGAGCCCGAAAAAGGTCACGAGCGAAGCGAAGATCATTAAGTCGATCATGCGCGGCTGCGAGCGGAGAAAATCCACGGTCTCGCGAAATTGTCCGCGTGAACTTCCGCCTTTGTGCTCGGCTTGATGCGAGCGGACAAACATCAAACTAATAATGACCACCAGAAAGCTAAAGCCATTGATCCAAAACGAAATGGAATTGCCCACAGCTTTGAGCAGGAAACCGCCGAGAGCCGGGCCCAGCATACGGGCGAGTTGCAGCGCCATAATGTTGAGAGTCACCGCCTGACGCACCTGCCCCATGCCAGACATATCACCGATGAATGCCTGCTGCGCGGGGAAATCCAGCGCGGAGATAATGCCGAGGACAAGAGCTGAAACATAAATATGCCAGATCTCGATCAGGCCGGTCTGGATCAGAATTGCGAGGGTGAAAGCCGAAAGCATGGCAATGATCTGTGTGGCGATCAGAATAAAGCGGCGGTTGAAGCGGTCAGCAATTCCGCCGGCCCAGGGAGCAAGCAGTAACAACGGCAGGCTGTTTAACATGACCACAATGCCAAGCGCTTTTTCAGATTTGGTAAGTTCCCAGATGACCCAGCTCTGCGCGGCAGTTTGCATCCATGTGCCTAATAGGGAAATCGCTTGTCCGCCAAGGTAAATACGTAAGTTGCGATTCTTGAGCGGACTAAAACTACGTGTATAGGTTTGTAACAAGGATGGGCGTTCGATGTTTTCGTTCAAATCAGGGGTTTCCTTTTGTGCAAGATAAATATTGAGACTGTCAGGTATGTGATTTTCTTACAAATTAAAGGTGATCAGCCCGAATCGAATAACACCTCCCGAACTGGAAGGTGTTATTTGGGGATTAAAAACTGCGGGAAATTAAGGAACTGGAGTAAGGGTTGGCACAGGTGTTGGTGTATATGTTGGCGGCTTGGTGGGAGTGGCAGTGGGCGGCGGATTAAATATCTTTAAGTTCGTCAGGTCAGTTCCGGCATCAATCTGCAACTCACCTTCTGCAACCCAGCACGGATCTTTATAGATGGGATTCTCTATTACAAACCAGCCAGAAATACTGCCGCGACCGAGTAGTTTTACCCGTTCATTTTGCTTCAATGCGCTGACCACATCATATATCGGACCTGGACCCTGCCAGCACAGAGTAGCACGCAGCACCAGCGGATCCTGCGGCGGCGGCACCGGCGAAGCGGTATCTGTAGACACTACCAAAGCCTCAGGTGTTGATGTAGATGTTTCAACGAAGAGCGCGGCGGTCGGCGTGGACGTATCTGCCAGAACAGACGGGGCTTCTGTAACCGGCGCACCACTGGGTAAATTACATGCACCAAGCGCCAGAGACAGAAAAACCAACGCAGCTCCAAAGATTCTATTTTTCATTCTAAACCTCCAGTCGTAATAATATATATAGCCATTTTAATATAATCCGTCTCTTAAATGCCTGTCAATCTTCATCGTCCTCTTTTTGCAGACCATACGCACGCGCCACGGCAAGCTCGATCTGCTCATCTGAATGAGTATCACACGCAACCAGTGGACGCTGCGAATGAGGCACAAGTTTTCCACCCGCGCTCATTACTTTTGCATCCACATATTTTCCGTTTGCATCTGTGATCACATAAAGTTGGTACAACTTTCCGCAGACAACGCAGCCATGCATTTCGCCTTTGGTGTATTTCTCAGTCATTGGGGCACCTCCGTTATTTTATACATACTATACAACACTTTACAACACTTTTTCAGATATGGAGTATCGCACAAAGGGGAATAAAACAATTTACGCAACAAGCGGTAAAATAAAAATATGGATACCCACAAACCCTTCGAGAAAATCGCTTCGCGATTTCAAATTTCACAGGAAAGCGCAAAATTCTTTCTTGGCCGCGTTCAAAAAAGCTTCAAAACGGAAAAACCGCCTCACAAACTGATCGTGGACTTTCTTGAAGCGCAGGAGTTGGAATATCTACTCACACCCTACGAACTGGCTGCCATGTTAAATGAAAGCGGAGCCTGGCCTCATGCGCTGGTCACCGAGCCGCCCGCCATTGTAGACGATGAAGATTTATATTGATCTCGGATTGATAATCACGTTTCAAAAAAAGGAAACTTATGAAATTATTTTCGTACACAGTACGCTATGACGGCGGAGCCGCCCCCAACCCATTCTGGGGCATTTGCACACTTGTGATCTGTAAACCCGCCATCCGCCGCGCCGCTGAAGTGGATGATTGGGTCGTCGGCCTCGGGTCAGCGACATCTCCCATCGGTGATATTTCAGACCATTTAGTGTATGCCATGAAAGTCACCAGCAAAATGACAATGGAAGAGTATGACCAGTTCTGCAAGACCTTTGTGCCAAAGAAAAAACCAGACTGGCGCAATATCGATTATCGTATGCGCATGGGCGATTGCATCTATAACTATACAGGCGGCTCAGATCCCAAAATGCGCACCGGCGTCCACAAGGAAGAAAATAAGGAAAAAGACCTGAGCGGGCTGTACGCGCTTGCCTCCAAGCAATTCTATTATTTCGGCAATGAGCCTGAAAAACTTCCGGATGAGCTCCGCCCAATCATGCATTCAGCACAAGGACACAAATCAGACGAAAATCAACCTTATCTGGAATCATTTGTAAACTGGATCGAAAATTTAGATGTGATTCCAAATAAAGTCCTTGCTGATCCATTGCTCAAAAAACAATACGCACGCGAAAAAGAACTGCAATCCCTTTGCTCCATGCGCGATCTGGAAGAAGACGATTAACCAGTAAAACTGGAGCGCGGACTTCAGTCCGCAAAAGAGAAGAAAAAAAGAGAGAGGATGAAGCGATAAAACTTCACCCTCTCTTTTTATTTTATGGAGTCCATCAGCTCGCTGATGGCTGTCTCACAAACAGCACCCACAAGTCGCATGAGCTGCCTGAATCCGTACAAACTGCTTATTCTTCAGTGATCGTGATGGTCTTGATCGCATCGCCAGGTGTGGGCGGATTTTGATCCGGGTCACGGCGTGTGATTGCATTGACCACATCCATGCCTTCGGTCACCTGGCCAAAGATGGTGTAACCGCCATTCAGAAAATCAGCAGCATCAAAAGTGATAAAGAACTGACTGCCATTTGTATCAGGGCCGGCATTGGCCATTGCCAATACACCAGGTTTGTCGAAGGTCAGATCACTGCTTTCATTTACGAATTCATAACCGGGGCCGCCCTGACCCGTACCCGTCGGGTCGCCGCCTTGCGCCATAAAGCCATCAAGCACACGATGGAAAGTCACACCATCATAAAATCCTTCACGCGCAAGAAACACAAAACTATTCACAGTGATCGGCGCCTTATCGGCGTACAACTCAAGCACAAACTGCCCGCCTTTTTCCATTTCTACAGTAGCCATATAAGTCTTGTTCACATCAATGGTCATGGGCGGCGCAGCCGTATATTGCTTCGGCCCCGAAGTGCCAGAGGAGTTTACCCACACAACCACAGCCACAACAACCAGCATTAAAGCCAGAGCCGCGTATTGAATCGTCTTATTCGCCTTCTGAGTCTGTGCCTGATTTACCTTTTTCTTTTTTGCCATGCGTATCTCTCCTTAAATGATTTACAGATATTATAACAACCTTGCACACATCGGAGTTTTCTTGTATGCTTGTTAAACAATGCTTGCAAATTTCAAAAAACAGATCGCTCTCCCCCAAGACCACGGCTCGTGGGTATTCATCTTCACTCCCTCTTGGTCGGGGTCTTCGCAGGCGGCACCTTCAACTACGCAACATTTAATTTGATCATCGCGGCCATGTCTGCGTTCATGATTCGTCAACCGATCACAGTGATCATCAAAGTGATCTCTGGCAGACGCCCAAACACGGATCTGCCCCCCGCCCGTTTCTGGTTACTGGTCTATGGCATCATCTCAGCCCTGGCATTATCTGCCTTAATCCTCGCAGGATTTGGTTATATTTTGTATCTGGCGATTCCTGCCGCGCCGGTCTTTGCCTGGCATCTCTGGCTGGTGAGTCAGCGCTCTGAACGAAAGCAGGCAGGCATTGAGATCGTCGCCACCGGTGTTTTGTCACTTGCCGCGCCCGCCGCCTATTGGATCGGGCTCGGAGAGTACAATCCGCTTGGTTGGTGGCTTCTCGCGTGGACATGGCTGCAATCCTCGGCGAGCATCGTCTATGCATATCTCAGGCTGGAACAACGCGAATTGAAACAGGATCAGGCTACAGGTCCGGTTGGAAGCGGTTTGTGGAAAATGGGCAGACGCGCGCTCGTCTACACTTCATTCAATTTATGCGCGTCGCTTTTATTGGGTTGGGCAAATTTAAATCCGCAGTTGATCTTCATCCCGTTTTTAATTCAATGGCTTGAAACACTTTGGGGCATCACCCATCCATCCATTGGCTGGAAACCCGTCCGCATTGGAATGCGTCAGTTTGTGGTCAGCACCTTGTGGACGATCCTGTTCATCATTTGCTGGAGGACATCACGGACGAATTAAAGTACGAACTTCTAACCGAAGTGCTGGGACAAATGGAAGCTGAATTGTTGAAACTCTATTTCCAGTCCAACGAGATCGAAGTGGAATTGTTTCAGGAAGCAACCTCGTTGAACGTCATGCCGGTCACTTTTGGCAGAGTGGAAATTTACGTTGAAAAGAAGGACGCAAAAAAGGCGCGTAGTCTTCTTGCAGAATACGACAAAAAAATAGATTCGGAATAAATCAAAGGAGTTATATGAAAGACACAGTCATACTCGTCACCAATAACGGCATGGGCAAGGCAGACCTTGCGTTACAACAAAAACTGGCCGCTAAATATTTTGAATTGCTTTTACAAAATACAAATCCGCCGGCCGCAATTTGTTTCTACACCGAAGGTGTAATGTTGACCGTAGCAGATTCTCCAGTATTGGAGCAGCTTAAGGCGCTGGAAGCCAAAGGCGTGCGGTTGATCATTTGCTCCACCTGTCTTGATTTTTACAATCTCAGCGGGCAGAATCAGGTTGGGATCGTGGGCGGTATGCCGGATATTATCGAGGCGCAAACAAAAGCCGCCAAAGTGATTACAATATAGAAAACACCATGCGGACGGCTTGCGTAGGGATAAAAAACACGACTCCATCAAACTGAATAAATCAACGCAGGAGAACCAGCATGGATTTTGATCTAAACGACGAACAAAAAGCATGGAAGAAATCTGTCCACGAGTTTGTGGCAAAGGTTGTAAAACCAAAAGCACGCGAAATGGATGAAAACGAAACTTTCAACTGGGATGCTGTCCGCAAGGGCGGGCCGCTCGGTCTGCTCGGCATGAGCATTCCCGAAGCCTACGGCGGCTCAAACGTAGACATGATCTCATCGGCCATTGCCATGGAAGAATTGGGCTGGGGCTGCGGCTCCACGGCTTTGGCTTTCACCGCGCACAACGGGCTGGGCACCGCGCCCATCGCTTTGTATGGCTCGGAAGAGTTGAAAGCAAAATGGCTGCCATTGGTTTCAGAAGGCAAGAACAAACTCGGCGCACTCGCATTGACCGAACCCGGGGCCGGCTCTGATATTCAAGGCGGAGTCATTACCAAAGCCGAAAAACAAGGCGATGAATGGGTCATCAATGGCGCAAAGATGTGGTGTACCAACGCCGGTATTGCCGAATATGTGATTACCTTGGTCCGCACAGACCCGAAGGGTGGATCAAAGTCTTTGAGCATGGTCCTTGTCCCAACTGATACGAAGGGAATGAAAGTTGGTCCCGCTGAAAAAAAGATGGGACTGCGCGGCTCCCCCGCTCACGGCATCACCTATGACAATGTCCGCGTGCCGTTGGGGAATTTGGTGGGCGTGGAAGGACGCGGATTGCAGCAGACCCTCGCCACATTGGATGCCGGCCGCATCAGCATTGGCGGAATCTCCATCGGGCTGGCGCAGGCCGCACTCGAAGCCGCCGTAGACTACGCACGGGAACGCAAGGCATTCGGCCAGTCTATTTCGGAGTTTCAGGCTATTCAGTTTAAATTAGCTAACATGGCAACAGAGATCGAACTCGCGCGAACCATTCTGCATAAAGCCGCGTGGCTCAAAGATCAGGGACGCCCCTACAATAAAGAAGCCGCGATGGCGAAGTTGTACGCCACCGAAATGGCAGAACGCGTCTGTTATGAGTCGATCCAGATCCACGGTGGGAATGGATACAGCCGCGAATACAATGTGGAAAGAATGTACCGCGATGCGCGCCTGATGACCATCGGCGAAGGCACCAGCGAAATTCAGCGTTTGGTCATTGCAAGGCATGTGTTGGCGAGTGAGTAAAAAAGAGCTTTGGAGTCGGACAGCTTGCTGTCCGTGTGGCTGTCCGTGCTCGCCCCTGGGCATGAGTGATGGACTCATCAGAAGCTGCTGATACTCCATAATTAAGAAAAACATCCCGAAGGTTGTCTGATGACAATTTTTGGGATGTTTTTTATATTTTATAAAAAGCGTGATTTTATTTTTTGATGATGATCCAGGCTGTCCCATCTTCTACGCGGATATTTGTCTCTTGATCTGGGAATAATTTTACGATCTGATCTGGTGCAAGAAAGTGACTGCGCATCAGGAGAAGTTTTTCAGCGATGGCGATCAACTTCACACCAAAGGTGCGGATATCAGGTTCTTCGATCACGAGCAGTCCGCCGGGTTTGAGCACGCGCAGCATTTCACGCGCACTATCAACTTGATCGATCACGTGATGCAGTGCGTCCACCATGATGACACGCTCGAAGGAATTATCAGCGAAGGGTAATGATTCAGAACCGCCGCAAACAGGCTTGAACGCGGAGCGATCCGCTTTGTCCAGCATTCCGAAAGATACATCAGTAATGATCACTTCGTCCACAAGATCACAGATCGCAGATGCGACACGTCCCGTGCCGCCGCCCACATCCAGCAGTTTTCCCGCAACAGGCAGCGCGGCAACTTCACGCATAAGATTTGCTTTTGAATATGTTACACGGGCATAGATCGAAGCGATGGCTGAAAAATGATCAAAGGCAGGCATTAGATTTTTATCAGTCCTTTAATATTATCAAATGTAGATACACCAATTCCAGAAACTTTCATAATATCTTCTATGCTTGCGAATGGTCCATTTTCGGTGCGATAGTCGATTATTTTTTGCGCGGTGGTCGGTCCAATTCCGGGAAGCGTATCCAATTCGTCAACACCGGCAGTGTTGATATTAATGAGTTCCGTTCCGGAATTATTAGTCGGCTCTTCGGTGGAGGATGGAAGATCAACCAATGGTTCTTCAGAGGGCACGCTGCCATCCTGATATGGAATCACCAACTGCTGACCATCTTCAAGCAGCGCGGCCAAATTGACCGCATCCACATTGGCTTCGGCCAGAATTCCACCGGCGGCATCGATTGCATCCTGCACACGTGCGCCTTCTGCAAATTCATACAAACCCGGGCGCGGCACTGCGCCAATCACATGCACAGCCACCGGTGCCTTGGTGGGCGCAGGAAGTAAAACGACCGGTTCTCCAGCCGGCGCGCGCGCCACAAAAATAAGCACACCCGCCAGCACAAAGCCCGCCAGCACCCCAAGTAAAACATATAAAGCATTCTTCATACGAATGATTTTACTCCAACTTCATGACAAGCAATTCTTGACCTGATCTTCTAAATACATCGGAAAGTTTAAACAACTTTTTAATTCGCGCAAAATAGCGCGGCATGGCCTTATCTGCGATCACTTGAAAGCCAAACTTTTCATACATCGGCCCATTATGAGAAACACACATTAGATATAACGGTCTCGGGTTTTCATGCAAAAGCATCTCAATCACAACACGCGCCAATCCCTGCCCGCGATATTCAGGGTTAACTGCAATCGAAGCCAGTTCGCGGATGTCTTCTCCATGAGGCTTGATCTGCCCGCAGGCAATGACCTGCCCCTTTTCATTGACCACAACGATAAAACGCTTCCAATCCAGCCCTGTGGGATTGATCCCGACCAAATTGATCAAGCCTTTAATTTGAGTGGATTCTGATTCCAAAGCCGGACGAACAGGATAGGTATTCATATCTACTCTTTATATCACGCCAGCGGCAACCAGGATAACAAACGTGGCAATAAACCAATGAATCAGAAACGGCCAGAAAAATGACCTTGTGCGGTATGCCACCCAGCCAAAAGCAAAACCTCCAAAGATAGTGGAGAGTGTTTCAATATCCGGCTTGCTGATATGCGCCAGCGCAAATGGCACAGCGTGCAGCCACAATCCGTCATGCCCGAATTTACGCACATAGGCAAAAAGAATCCAACCGCGAAAGAAGAATTCCCAACCGAGCAGATCAATGAAAGTTGTCCACGGCAGGCCGGGCAAAAATCTTTCGTAATATGTCTTCATGGCCGCGTTGCCGCTTCCCAGATAATAAATGACGGGAGCCATGACGAGAATCCCAAGCACGGTGTAGGTTAATCCCAGTTTCCAGTTGCCAAAGGAGAAGCCATATTCTTTCGGGTTTTCACGAAATAAAATCACTGTCAACAAAAGCGGAATAAAAAAATAGAGAATGATACGATCCCAGTATTTGTAGGCCGTGAACGTATAGTAATGGTCAATGATCAACAACGAAGTGCTGACGATGGTGACAATCGCAACTTTCCAGTCAATATTTAGTTTTTCACCGAGTAAATATTTCATTTCAATATCTTGGAATGCAGACTAAAGTCCGCGCTCCACGGAGTTGCCGGCACGCAACGACTCGATCCGCCGCGCGAGATAAGGGGAGAAATAGCCTTTATATTTCTTCCACAATTCAGGAAGTTTCCAGTCGTTCCCTGTGACTCTTTTTCGACAATTCACCGAGCCGCAATAACATTCAAATTCGTCGTATGGTCCGCCATCAGACATGGCGTAATCAAACATCAATTCTTCGCCTGTCTTAATATCGCGTAAAGCCACCAAACCGATCTGTCCGAAGAATCCCAAATTGGGGTTACAGGAATGATTGAAACAATCATTGGGCTCCTTCTCTTCCGCGGTCAATAAATACAGATCTTCGTCCATTTGAAGGACGCGCTGCGTGAAGCGCGGCATGGATGGATCAAGCTCATCTTTGCGGACAATCCGCCCGCCCCAGAGAGAGACGAGCTCACCTTTGGTAATATTTGCAACCGCGAACACTCCACATCCGCCTTCGGCATGGTCACGAGCTTCGCACTTGGAGTTAAGATAGGAAAAGATCATATAGCCTCTATATTGGGCACGCTTAACGCGTGAATAAGATCAAAGAAAAATAAAAACGCGCCTTGTAGAATAATACCCCAGCCCGTGCCAATCCAAAACGCTTCAGCATAATTTTGGATAATAAAAAATCCAGCGAGGATATACAACACGTCCAGACCAAAGTTGACCCACAGGATTTTGCGGATGCTTTGCGCTTCACGCATCGGGTCGGCTGTGGATTTGCGTCGAGCGGCAGATTTTGCGCCGAGGAAAGCAATGGCAAAATCAATGAGTCCCCAGGCGACGCCCTGAATGCCGAAGCCGCGCAAAAAGTTATCGGAGGCGAAGCAGGCTGCAAGTCCGAAGAGAACGCTGAGAATGCTCCAGACGAGAAGGCGGTTTGTTAATGTAGTTTCAAATTGCCAGATGCGAGAGTTCATATAAGGGATTATAAAATAGTTTTAAACCGCCTTTGCATAAGCCATCTTAATCATGTAATTATATTGGACGATGGAGAGAAGTCAATTGCCATTTTCCGATTATTACAACGCGCCAGCTTACACGCCCAAAGCGGTATAATCTTGAAAACTATTTTCTTCCGGAGAGATAACAAATGACCGATCTTCCCATCCACCCACTTACAGCCGAACACAAAATGATCCGCGATGCGGCGCGCGATTTTGCCCAAAAGGAAATCTCCCCGATCGCAGCCGAACATGATGAAAGCGGAGAATTTCCGCACGCGACGATGAAAAAAATGGGAGAAATGGGATTTATGGGAATCGAAGTTCCCGAGCAATATGGCGGCGCGGGTATGGATGCACTCGCCTATGTTCTGGCTCTTGAAGAAATCTGCAAAGTGGATGCAGCGCATGGCGTTATCATGTCGGTAAACAATTCCTTATACTGTCACGGCATATTAAAATTTGGTACAGAAGAACAGAAGAAAAAATTTATCACACCCATTGCATCAGGCAAGGCTATTGGCGCATATTCCCTAACCGAAGCTCAAAGCGGTTCAGATGCGGGCACAATGAAAAGCCGCGCCACCCGCGACGGTGATTCTTATATTTTGAATGGCTCAAAATCCTGGGTTACCAGCGGCCCCGTAGCCGATTATTTCGTGGTCTTTATGATGACCGACCCTGAGAAAAAACAAAAAGGAGTCAGCGCTTTTTTGGTGGATGGAAAAACAAGCGGATTAAAACGCGGCAAGAAGGAACCGAAACTTGGAATCCGCGCCTCAGCTACCAGTGAGTTGATCTTCGACAACTGCAGAATCCCCGCTGACAACAGACTCGGCGCAGAAGGCGAAGGTTTCAAGATCGCCATGACCGTGCTGGACGCAGGCCGTATCGGCATTGCAACTCAGGCGCTCGGAATTGCAGAAGCGGCATACGAAGCTTCCCGCCAGTATGTGGGTCAGCGTGAAGCGTTTGGTCAGCCAATCGGCGCGTTTCAGGGAACCGGATTCAAGATCGCAGATATGAAAACACGCATTGAGGCATCGCGTCTGCTGATCTACAATGCGGCGATTGCAAAAGAAAATTCCAAGCAAACGGATGGAAGATATTCCCTTGAAGCATCCATGGCGAAGTTGTTTGCATCTGAAACCGCCATGTTCGTTACACATCAAGCAGTACAGATCCACGGCGGCATGGGATATAGCAAGGAGTTGCCAATCGAAAGATATTTCCGTGATGCAAAGATCACAGAAATTTATGAGGGCACAAGCGAGATTCAACGCCTTGTCATTTCACGCATGGAAACCGGTCTTCGCTAAAGGTGTTTTAATGTCTTCCGGTTACCTGGTATTGATCCTCGCGCTTCTCACGGCTGTATATTTGGATTGGCTTTTAATCAGGCGGAGAAAACCCCATGCTCATATCCTCACATGGGCTCGACTTGCAAATTTTTTCACCTGGATAAAGAATTACAAATTTGAACTCTTCATAATTACATTGTGGACGGTTTGGGCTGGACATTTATATTTTATCTTTTACAAGCACATACCTTTTTGGAGTCTGATCCCAACTCTTTTGGCGCTGGCCGGAACACTGTTGCTTTTTGTTGCGGCACATCGTCAAAGATGGGTTGATGTACCGGTGACAGAAACAACTCCACACGTCGAAAAAGAAGCGGAGACTCATGTTAATAGGCAGACCCTAAAACAACGTCTCACTTTTTATGTTTCACAATTCCGTTGGGAAATTCTGCTGGCAGGTGTGGTAACAATGCTGGCAGCTTATTTTTTGATATTTGCACCTGCGCAAATGGCGGGTGGAATTCCGATCAATCCAATGGAACCTGGCCGCCCGTTTTATTTCCTGCATTGGCAGCGTGGCTCGCTGAATTTTCTCTACTATGAAGCTGCAATTGCAAGCACAGTGCTAACAGGATTGCTGGCATTGTCCATTGTAATTCTGGCGCTGGTTCGCCGTTCACCAAGTCGCATAAAAACCGCCCTGCTCTGGACTTCGCTGAGTCTGGCCATGTGTGCGCAGTGGTGTCTTGGCAGAGAACCTGAACACAGAATGGGGATTGAGTTATATCTGGCGGCGGCTCTTGGGTTTTTCATTTGGGCACAATTGGCAAAGCAACAAATCGTATTCAGCTTGAATCAGCCTATTTATGTGAAGCGCGGTCTTGAGATCACCCTGGTCGTAGCCGTTATTGCACTCGCATCCTTTGGACGTCTTTTTGAGTTGGATTCCATTCCATACGGCATTGAAGGGGACGAAGCCAAATGGACAGGCGAAGTAGTCTGGTTGGGAATTCGCGGTCTACCTGATTATTCAGGGCTGTATCATCGCGACGCGCTGCCTGTCAGTTTTTTTATGCAAACTCCGTTCCATCAATTATTGGGGCCGTCAATTTTTTCAGCACGTTTTGAAGTGGCCTTCTTTAGTATTCTGGCAACTTTTCTTTTCTATCTGCTGCTGCGCCGCCTCACGAATATTCCGCTGGCCCTGCTTTCAGCCTGGCTATTAAGTGCTTCCATTTTTGATATCAGCGCCAGCCGCCTCGCAAATGTGGAAAGTCACGTTAAGCTGTGGCCGATCCTTACACTATTGCTTTTGGCCTGGGCAATTCGTGCGCGCCGCTGGCATCTCTATGCGGTCAGTGGTATCGCACTGGCACTCGGACTGCTCACGTATGACACAGTCTGGCCTTTGCTGCTGGCAGCAGTTATCATTTGTATGATTGAGATCAATCGTCAGGATGTTACTCGAACAGAAAAGGCCCGCTTCGTCACAGCCCTGCTTGCGCCTTCCATCTTTGCACTGCCCATTCTGCTTCCATACCTTGCAAGCCGCCTGGGTTATTACGATTTCAACGCGAAAGGCTGGGAAGAAGGATTCTCAACACTTTGGTTATACTTTTCCAAAGTACTTAAAAGCTGGTATATCTACGCCAATGTAGATTTTCTATACAACCGCATGGGACCGCTCGTTAACGCATTCCTGCTTCCCTGGATCACGATGGGATTTTTCGTTTCTCTGGCAACCCTCCGCCAGCGATTCTCCTACTGGATATTGATCTGGCTCGCACTATTTATTTTTCCTGTGCCCATCGCGGCACACTCTCCACTTGGTCGTGTTTACTACCCCGGACTTCCCGCTGTCTATGCGCTGGCGGCGCTGGGATTATTCCTGTTCGCGTATGACAGTCTGAGCTTTATCGGGAAAATACTCCAGCCTTTATCGGTCACCATTGCGCTCGTTGTATTGATCTGGCTGCCGCTGATGAACCTTTATATTTATTTCAATGAAACTGGCGATGAGCAGAATCGTCAAGTACGGCGCGAGATCGGCGAGATCGCAGGCAGTGCAGCAGACATGGATACACTCATTGTTCTACCGAACATTCCACACGGTAACGAACCATTAAATAATGAATATCAAATGATCGAGCTTTTCATGCTCGCCAAAATACCCACGGAGGAAATTCAAAATTCCTATCAATACGTGGCACTGGACGAGCTGATGCCAGCCCTGCCCGATGATCTGACAGACCGCCCCAACCTTGAGATCATTCTCGACAAGGTCACTGACAGCGATCGCATAAAACGGGATGAAATTGCCCAAACATTAAAGCATTGCTACCCGAAAGGCATCTTGATCGAAGGGATTTTCTTTGACCGTTTTAGCCTGCCCGCTTCAGCATTGGCAGAACCAGCCTGCTTGAGCGCGAACTTAACACTTCATCAAACCAGCTCAAGCCAACAATTAAGTTGGGAGTTGTCAAAAAGCACAGTGACAAGCCTTTCACTTCAGTGCGGAGTGCAAACCACAGAACATGTCTGGCTTGAAGCAGAGACACTTCCTCCACCGTCAGGTTGGCAGGCAGATACTGCATTTGTACAAGGCTGGAATGCCAGCGGGTATCTGGCTGATAATTATTTAAGTGAACCAGTGCTTTATGAATTTGAAACCTCCACCGCCGGACAAATTTATATTTGGGCACGCACCTTGAAAAGAGAAGCGGATCACTCGCCTCTGCAATTACAAGTCAACGGGCAGGCAGGGACTGTCAGCCAGACGGTTGAAGATAATCTCAACAAATGGGTCTGGGAACGGGTCGGCCCATTTGATATCTCTGAAAACAAGAACACACTGATAATCACACGGCCCTACATGGATGATCCATCTGGATTTATGGCGATCTTCCTTGATACACTTATCTTTACCCCAGACGCGAATCTCCTGCCGGAACAAAATTATTATGAACCGATACCAGCACAACAATTCCAATTCCCCGGCGGACAAAGTGCAGGGCAGATAACGCTTGATCTGGAACCTGGCATTTATCAATGCCGGGTCAGCGTGGACGGAGAACAGAATCTCGTGGACAATCTCGGGCACGCTCCTGTAATGTCGAATTTTGTTGTGATCGAAATCAAACCGTAGTGATATGAAAACTGTCCTCTTTTATAAGCACGGCGGCCCGGAAGTTCTTGAGTACACTGAGTTTTCTATGCCTGCACCCAAAGCAGGTGAAATCCTCGTACGTTTGCACGCCGCGGCACTTAACCGCATGGATATCTTCGTCCGCAACGGTTGGCCGGGACTAAAGCTGGAATTACCCCACATCAATGGCGCAGACGGTGCAGGAGAAGTAGCAGGCCTGGGGACAGATACAAACGATTTTGAAATCGGCGACAGAGTCGTCATCAATGCCAATATTGGCTGTGGAGAATGTGAGTTCTGTTTAAGTCAGCGGGATAATCTGTGCTCCAATTGGCATTTGCTGGGCGAAACGATCCGCGGAACGTATGCTGAATATATTTGTGTGCCTGAGCGTCAACTCTTCAAATTGCCGGAAAGTTTTGATTTCCATGCCGCGGCGGCCAGCGCGCTGGTCTATCAAACCGCATGGCATTCAATGGTCAAGCGCGGGGAGATAAAAGCCGGAGAAACAGTGGCAATTGTCGGCGCGGGAGGAGGCGTAAATTCCGCCAGTATCCAAATCGCCAAATATCTTGGCGCGCGCGTCGCTGTGATCGGGTCAAGCGTTAAAAAATTAAAAAATGCAGAAGCGCTCGGCGCAGACATCTTAATCGACCGCTCGCAAAACGAAGATTGGGCAAAGGCTTTATTTATCGCAAATAAAAAACGCGGCGTGGATGTAATTGTGGATAATGTGGGCACTACTTTTCCGCTCAGTTTGCGAGCGCTCAAAAAAGGCGGACGCCTGCTGACCGTTGGAAATAGCGGCGCACCGCGTTTTGAAATTGACAATCGTTTTATATTCGCCAAACATCTTTCGATCATCGGCTCCACCATGAGCACACTTGCAGATTTTAGTGAAGTGATGAGTTTGGTGATCTCAGGTAAACTCAAGCCTGTCGTGGACAGCACATTTCCGCTTGAAGAAGCCGCCGCTGCTCAGGAAAGATTATGGAACGGCGAAAACTTCGGTAAAATCACACTCCATATTTAATAGGAACCGGTAACGGGCTTTCTCAAATGCCTGTGCATAAAAAATAAAAATGAATTTCTTAAAACGATTCTCTCTTTTTGAAAGCCTATTGATCGCGGTAATTCTTGGCACTCATCTTTATGCCTCTTTTTCAGACGCATATAACTTTCCAAACAATTGGTTTACGCGCGACGATGCGTATTATTATTTTAAAGTCGCTCAAAACATTACGCAGGGACTTGGCAGCACCTTCGACGGTATCAACTTATCCAATGGGTATCATCCGTTATGGATGATCGTTTGCATTCCGATCTTTGCCCTTGCCCGTTTTGACCTGATCCTGCCGCTGCGTGTTCTGCTGGTAGTCATGGCGCTCTTCAATGCCGCAACTGCGGTATTGATTTACAGGTTGGTCAAGGAAAACCTGTCACTTTCTGCGGCTTATCTCGCCGCTTCATTCTGGGCATTTAATTTAAATATTCACGCCACAGTTTATGAAACCGGCCTTGAAACTCCACTCGCCGCTTTTACGATCGTACTTTTCATTTACAAACTTTCACAATTTGAAAAAGAATGGCAGCCCAAAGGAGCAAAACCAGTCACTGCACATCAAATCAGTCTGCTGGCGCTGATTGCGGTCATGGTTATGTTTAGCCGCCTGGACCTTGTTTTTATCGCAATTCTAGGCGGGCTTTGGATCATCCTGCGCGGCAGCCCGGTCCGTTTTCTTGCACCGCTCGACATGGTCATTATTTTCATCTCAATGACCTTCTCTGTCGCGATCCGCACAGGGCTCGACACCTATAACAGCACGTATGCCGCATCGGCCGTGGAAGTTACCCTGATCGCAATGGGTATCAAACTCAGCGCTCTTTATTTTTTTGGAGCCTACCAACATCCGCGCACAAACCCGGTATGGAAAACCATCCGGCAAACTTTATCCGCGCTTACGATAGCTACCGTGCTGATTGCCAGTGTATATCTCATTCTTTCCAATCTTGGGATTGGAAAGAATTTTCCGCGCAGCGCCTTTCTCCTTGACTGGGGCATCAGCGCCATATTGATCCTTGCCGTTCGACTCGCCGCCCATTGGTTTGGCAATGAAAAAATAAAAATTGAATTGCAACAACCAACACCCATGACAGAATTTCGATCCAATTGGAAAAACTGGTTCTCAGAAGCGCTGATCTATTACGGAATCGTCGGCGGCGCGCTTGCCTTATACATGCTGTACAACAAACTCACTTTCGGCACAAGCAGCCCGGTCAGCGGGCAGATCAAACGCTGGTGGGGCTTGCTCAAGAACACAGTCTACGACTACCCCGCATCAAACTGGCCTTCCTTCTTTGGCATCAACTATCAGTGGGTATACGACGCCTGGAAACCTGCATCAAATCTATTAATACCGGTTGCAAAGCTACTGCGTCCGATCTACCCTGGCGCTGACACACTTGACGAACGCTACTACATCGCCATGCTGTTTTTTTCAATCGTGATCCTCATCCTTTTATTTGCCAATGCCCGTCAAACCCTGCGCGCATTTTCAAACATGGCGCTCATTCCATTAATAGCAGGCTGTGGATTGCAAATTTTCTCATACACCACCACCGCGTATGGCGGCGCAAAAGAATGGTACTGGGCAAGCGAAATGATATTGATCGTACTGATCGGCAGTCTTCTGTTTCACCTTGTTCTACGACCGATAACAAAGAAAATAAAAAACACCCGCCGTATATTTGAATTTGCATCACTTGCGCTTTGCGTTTCTCTAGCCTACACCCACACAACTTACATTGCTGCCATCATGCGCCACAACTATTACCCCGAAAGTCAATCTTATATGGAAGTCGCCACTTACATTGAAGAGAATACACCGCCCGGCGCAATTATCGGCATGACAGGCGGTGGAAATGTAGGGTACTTTATTCGAGACCGCACCATCGTCAACATGGACGGACTGATCAACAGCCATGAATATTTCCAGGCACTGCAAAACGGAGAAGCCTCTCAATTTCTCAGCGAACGCGGCATGACCATCGTCTTTGCAAACACACGCCTGCTCAAACAACCGCCCTACTTTGGTCAATTCGATCCATACCTTGAAAGCTACACCGTTTACGGCGGAAAAGGATTGCTATATCTCTGGCCGGAGCCGAAATATCCACAACAAAAATAGTGAGGGATGGCTTCGCCGCCAGATTCCCCTCCAAAGCAGATTTAATTTCGCCTCCAGTATGCTCCGTCCTCAAACAACGCATCATCCAGACCGATAACCTGCTCCTGTTTCGAAAAAATATCCCAGCTTCAATATTTGCCCTTCAGGATTTCAATTAACTATTTTGATGATCAACAGAAAAAGACCTGCAAATTTTTTACCCGCCATGCAAATTAATTTATTGACGAAAGAAAACCAATGAACAAATTACCTTTACGAGTAACCCTCCTGCTATTGATGGTGTTATCCCTAACAACATGGAATGCCCTGCGCCTGTGGACTTCCCTTGCGTGGCAGAATGTTTTAAACGAGTTCTCAGTACAGCCATCGCCCACGGTCACAGCCGGCAGCGGCGCATTTTTGGGTAATTACAGGTATCATTCTCGTCTGGAGCATTTTGCAGAAAAAAGCATGGGCCACGAAACTGCTGATCGGGGCCGCAGCAAGCTACACCGTCTGGTATTGGGCCGAGCGGTTCGTCTGGCAAAATCCGCATCCAAACTGGTTATTCGCTGTTATAGTAAATCTGGCAGTAATTATTTTCATCCTGTTCAATATAAAAACATTGTCGAGAGAGGCTTATGAGCAAAAAATCGAAAATCCAACAGTTAACTGACCTGAAAGCACAGTCACGCCTTGGCGGCGGACAAGCCCGCATTGATGCGCAGCACAAGAAGGGACGCCTGACCGCCCGTGAACGCCTTGATTTATTGTTAGACAAGGGCTCCTTCCGCGAAGTGGATGCTTTCATCGTTCATCGCACACATGACTTTGGGTTGGATGAACAAAAATTTATCGGTGACTCTGTCGTTACCGGCTGGGGCACGATCGAAGGACGTCTTGTGTATGTGTACTCACAGGATTTCACAGTCTTTGGCGGAAGCCTGGGCGAAGTACACGCCGCCAAGATCTGCAAGATCATGGATATGGCGATGAAGAACGGCGCACCGATGATCGGACTGAACGACTCAGGCGGCGCGCGCATTCAGGAAGGCGTGGTGGCTCTCGCAGGCTACTCTGATATCTTCCTGCGCAACACAATGGCTTCGGGTGTCATTCCGCAAATTTCGGCCATTATGGGGCCATGTGCCGGCGGCGCGGTTTACTCTCCGGCGCTGACCGATTTTATCTTCATGGCGCGTGATACCTCCTATATGTTCGTCACCGGTCCTGATGTTGTAAAGGCAGTAACGCACGAAGAAGTAACACAGGAAGAACTTGGCGGCGCGAGTGTGCATTCTGAAAAATCAGGCGTATGCCATGTCGCCGCTGACAGTGAAGCAGATACCTTGTATCTCATCCGCAAACTGCTCGGCTTCCTGCCCCAAAACAATATGGAAGATGCACCCTTCGTTTTAGGTGACGATCCTTTGCGAATGGAAGAGGCATTAAATACCATCGTCCCTGATGATGCGAACAAGCCTTATGATATTAAAGAAGTTATTAATATGATCATGGATAACGGACAGTTTTATGAGATCCATGAGAATTACGCGCAGAATGTCGTTGTAGGTTTCGCCCGTTTGGGCGGACACTCAATTGGCATCATTGCCAATCAGCCCGCAGTATTGGCTGGCGTACTCGATATTGATGCAAGTGAAAAAGCGGCACGTTTTGTGCGCTTCTGTGATGCATTCAATATTCCGATCATCACCTTTGAAGATGTACCCGGCTTCCTGCCCGGCACTTTCCAGGAACATCACGGCATTATCCGCTCCGGCGCTAAACTGCTCTATGCTTATTGTGAAGCCACAGTGCCCAAGTTGACAGTCATCACACGCAAGGCATACGGCGGCGCGTATTGTGTTATGTCATCCAAGCATATTCGCAGTGACGCGAATTTTGCATGGCCGACAGCCGAGATCGCAGTCATGGGACCTGATGGTGCAGTAAATATCATCTTCCGCAAGGAACTTGATGCCGCTGAAGACCCCATTCAAAGGAAGGCTGAACTGGTGGCGGAATATAAGGAAAAATTTGCAAATCCTTATGTCGCCGCACAGCGCGGATATATTGACGATGTGATCGAGCCGAAGGAAACCCGTCCGCGCCTGATCAATGCGCTGGAAATGCTAAGCAACAAGCGTGATGGAAATCCAGCCAAGAAACACGGAAACATACCGTTATAAATATGAAAACAAAAAAATCACTCATGTTTACAAAAGTTCTGGTTGCAAATCGCGGCGAGATCGCGGTGCGTATTATTCGCGCCTGCCGTGAACTTGGCATTGGGACGGTCGCTGTGTTTTCAGAAGCAGACCGTAACGCGCTGCACGTCCGCTATGCAGATGAAGCCTATTTGATCGGACCTGCCCCCTCACGCGAATCATATTTGCGGGCCGACAAGATATTTGAAGTTGCAAAAAAATCCGGCGCGGATGCGATCCACCCCGGGTATGGCTTCCTTGCTGAGCGTGAAGATTTCGCTGCAAGATGCGCCGAACTGGGCATTACCTTTATCGGGCCCAAACCTTCGTCCATTGCGGCGATGGGAGATAAAGGCAAGGCACGCGCCACGGTGATTAAAGCCGGCGTGCCGGTTGTGCCCGGTACGGAAGATGTTGGCAACATGACCAACGATGATCTTCTGCGCATCGCTCCGACCATCGGATTTCCTTTGCTGATCAAAGCCACTGCGGGCGGCGGCGGAAAAGGCATGAGAGAAGTACGAAGCCTGGAGGAAATGCCGACCCTGCTTGCGTCCGCAAGACGCGAAGCGGAATCCGCTTTTGGTGACGGGAATGTTTATCTTGAAAAATTAATTGAAGGCGCGCGTCATATCGAATTCCAGATCATGGCAGATTCGTTTGGCAACGTGATTCATTTGGGCGAGCGTGAATGTTCCATTCAACGCCGTCATCAAAAACTGTTGGAAGAATCGCCTTCATCTTTTCTTGATGATGAACTGCGCGAGAAGATGGGAAGCATTGCCGTAAAATCTGCGCAAGCCGTGGATTATGTCAACGCCGGCACGATCGAATTCCTGGTGGACAAGGATCGCAATTTCTACTTCCTTGAAATGAACACACGTTTGCAAGTGGAACATCCCATCACAGAGATGGTCACCGGCGTGGATATTGTCGCCGAGCAGATCCGCATCGCGCGCGGACGACAACTAAGCTACACCCAGGAACAGATCAAATTTAACGGACACGCCATCGAGTGTCGTGTCAACGCGGAAGACCCCTTCAACGGCTTCATGCCGTCCACAGGGCGTATTACGCACAGTCTGCTGCCCACCGGCCCCGGTGTACGCGTGGATACAGGTGTTTATCCCGGCTTCGAGATCACGCCTTTCTACGACCCGATGATCGCCAAATTGATCGTTTGGGGTGAAACACGCGCACAGGCCATTCTGCGTATGCGCCGCGCACTGGAAGAATATCGCATCGTCGGCGTGCGCACCAACATTCCATTCCACCAAACATTGATGGATTCACATCGCTTCATGGGCGGACAGTTTGACACGCGCTTCGTGGAAGAACGATTCTCAATGGATGATGCGATGGAGTCACGCACGGAGAACCTTGAAATTGCCGCCATTCTCGCCACACTGGTTGCCCATCAACAAAGCGAACGCAACGCAAATATTGTCCGCAGGAACGAACGCGATACAAGCAACTGGAAATGGGTTGGCCGCTGGGAACGTATGCACCGCTAATGATTAGCGATTTTGGATTTGCGATTAGTGGTTAAGTAACCTGAACGATTTTAGAGGTCGTGCAAAAACCACGATTGAGGTTAAATAATGAAATATATTACAACGATTGACAACAAGGAATTTGAAATTGAGATCGTGGATGAGAGTCACATCCGCATTGGTGACCGCTTGCTTGAAGTTGACTTTGAATCCGTAAGCGGACAACCTGTCTTTTCTCTGATCCTCGATGGCAAATCATACGAGTCTTTTGTCTATCAGGGCGAGGAAGATTGGGAAGTTCAGATTCAGGGCCGGCAGTATCAGGTCAAGATCGAGGATGAACGGGAAAAGCGTCTGAAAGCCGCAGCAGGCGGAGGGTCCGTGGAGGGAGGCGAGTTCCATCTTAAAGCGCCGATGCCGGGTCTTGTCGTCTCCGTTCTCATCAACGAAGGCGAAGAAGTGAAAAAGGGACAGGTCATGCTGATCCTCGAATCCATGAAGATGCAGAACGAACTCAAAGCCCCGCGTGACGGCATCATGGGACGTGTGCGCGTCAAAGCCGGCGAGAGCGTGGAGCAAAGACAAACCCTGTTGAGCGTGCATTAATGAACAGCCAGGAAATTGAAGTTAAGTTTTACGTCCGTGATTTAAAAAAGATCGAATTGCGCCTTCTTGATTTGAAGGCGCAATTGATTCAACCCCGCGTGCATGAAATCAACTTTCGCTACGATCTGCCCGATGGAAGCATGAGAACCAATGGCCGGGTACTGCGATTAAGACAGGATACAAATGCCATTCTGACCTACAAAGGTCCAAGCGAAATTGTGGATGGAGTATTCTCACGCGCAGAGCTGGAAACTACAGTTGGTGATTTTGAAACCACCCAGCGTCTTTTGAAAGCATTGGGATATGTTCAGATCATGATCTATGAAAAATATCGCGCCACGTATGATCTAAATGGCTGTCACATTATGCTGGACGAACTTCCATATGGCGACTTCGTTGAAGTTGAAGGTACAGACACATCAACAATTCGCAAGGTCTCATCCCAGCTCGAATTAAATTTTGAAGCAGCGGCCGGTGCCGGGTATTCGAGAATATTCGATAATTACAATCTCAAGTATGGGCTTCCCCCCAGTGATCTGACCTTTGAGGCGCTTGGTGAAAAGAAACCCACTCCCGAAGAATTGGATTTACGTATTGCAGATTAACAAAAGCCTTCAGAATGTGTCGTCTGGAGACCCAAAGTTGTTTTCCGCTTGACAGCGCCCAACAAAATACTATACTCCGGCTGGAGGCAAAAATGGAATCAAATGGTTTCGATGCACTTGCCAGACACGTCCCTGAATTAAACTCAACGGGTGGAAAATTAAAGATCATCCTCTACGCACTGGGGTTGTGCGCATTGGTGACAGCTTACTTCCTCGTCTCCGACAACATCCCCACCTGGAGCATAGACAGCGAGGTCATCATCAGCGCTCTGGGATTTCTCATCCTCAGTTTCTTCTTCTCCCGCAAGCAAACCTATAAAGAAAAATATAAAGAACTCGCCTATCGCAATGCCTTTGCTCATTTTGCGATCCCCGGCCTTGCACTGATCTTTAGCGCTGTTGCTCACGCTGGCTACATGAATGGTCCATTTGTGCCTGTAGGCTGGTGGACTGTTGTCTTTCTTACGTTGGGCTGGTTCATGGTCTGCATCGGTGCATTATTATGGATCCGCAGTGTATTCACATTTGGCGTGGATAATCTCATGCTTTTATACGTCTACCATCCCGAAGAGGGCCGCATTGTTACCTCAAGTATTTACAGCATTCTACGCCACCCGATCTACGCCAGTGCGCTGCGTGTTTGGGTTGGGCTCGCACTTCTGAACGGTAACGCAAACTCGATCATCTTCACGATCTTCGTGCCGCTCGGGCTCACAGGCTGGATCCGCCTCGTGGAAGAAAAGGAACTGATCGAACGCTTTGGCAAACCGTATCTTGATTACAGAAAACAAGTCCCGGCTTTTTGGCCGCGCTTACAGAACACAGGGAAATTTTATAAATTTCTTTTCACTGGGAGATAAAAAATGTCAAAGATCCTGATCCTGGGCGGGTACGGATACACTGGAAAGTTTCTTACCAAACATCTGCTCGCTCAAACTGATGTGGAAATCATCATTGCTGGCCGCAATCTGGAAAAAGCAAAATCCTTTGCGGATGAATTGCACGACTCACGCGTAAGTGCAAGACAAGCCGACGCAGCTGATCTCACCAGCCTGACACAAGCGCTTCAAAACGTGACCTTATGCCTGGTCGCAGCCCCAACCACTCACCACGCTGAGACAGTCGTCCGCGCGTGCATCGACGCCCGCGTGGATTATCTGGACGTGCAATATTCATCCGGCAAATTAAAACATTATATGCCGCAGAAGAGGAAATTAAAAAAGCCGGTCTGTGCTTCATCACCGAAGCAGGCTATCATCCCGGCCTGCCCGCTGCATTGATCCGCTACGCCGCGCAAAAATTGGATACTCTTGAATCTGCCATCACGGCCGGCTATCTCAATATGCAAAACCTGCCCTACACCGAAGCCGTGGACGAACTCATGGAAGGCTTCATCGAGTATCAGGCACAGGTCTATAAAAACGGCGCATGGACAAAACCCACAGCATGGGATTCGTGTAAATTCAATTTCGGCGATGACATTGGAGAACGCACGGCCTATTCCATGTTCTTTGAAGAGCTGCGTGACATCCCAAATATGATCCCGTCCCTTAAAGAAACCGGTTTTTATATCTCAGGTTCAAACTGGATATCAGACCTCATCGTCACCCCACTGGTTCTAGTGGGACTCAAACTCGCGCCCAAACGCGGCATCCGTCCGCTGGGGAAATTAATGTGGTGGGCCATGGGGAAAACAAAGCCGCCGTATCTGGTGGCTCTCAAAGTGGAAGCCAAAGGCCAATTAAACGGCAGCCCGGCCGAAGTCCACGCACGAATCGCGCATCCCGATGGATACGAACTCACCGCAATTCCCGTTGTCGCTTATTTAAAACAATATCTCGACGGCACGGCACGCAAGGATGGCGTCTACATGATGGGGCATATTGTTGAACCTGTAAAATTATTTGATGATATGCAAAAAATGGGCGTACAAATTATCGAGTCACTCGACCTTCTTCCCACGTGATCGACTCAACATCAGCACTCATCCCTAGTAATAAAGGCAGCAGGGACTTCATTGAATCAGAATCGCCGGAAGTAAAAAATCGGATTTCAGACATTTCACTACTCTGATTCAGATTCCCCCGCTTCAAGCAAACGTTTAGCCTGTCTCGCCACCGATGGGGCCGGGTCGATCACCCGAACATCTCCGCCCACGATCTGCTCAATCAGCGGAATCACAAACGGGTAATGTGTGCAGCCCAAGACAACAGTGTCTATATTTTTTTCAAGCATGGGGAGAAGCGCATCTTCCAAGATGATACGCGTATCATTTGTATTCAACTCCCCTTTTTCAATTTGACCAACCAACCCCGGGCAGGTGTGTTGAAACAATTCAACACCCGCGCCAAATCTTTCAACCACTGAAGCATATAACGCACCTTGAAAAGTAGCAGGCGTTGCCAGCACACCAACCTTGCCCGTTTTTGTTATTTCAGCCGCCGGTTTGACGGCCGGTTCCATACCAACAAACGAGACATCAGGAAACTGGCCGCGCAGATACGTTAATGCAGCAGCAGATGCAGTGTTACAAGCCACAACGACCAACTTTGAATTTTGCTCAAGTAAAAAGCGAGTAATGCCCTCTGAAAATTTTTGTATCTCCCCATCGGACGTGGACCATATGGCACATGCCCCTGATCGCCAACATACACCATATTTTCTACTGGCATCAAAGCCCGGATCGCCCGCAGGACAGAGAGTCCGCCGACACCTGAATCAAATACACCAATTGGATTTCTTGTTGATTTCATTTGACAATCATACTACGGGAAAATGCTTGATTATTGCGGCAATTTTCTGCGCACATAAAGCAGTTTTTCAACCTGAGCCACAACCTGCCCCAGTTCATCTGTCACATCCACGGAAAATACCGGTTCAATCTTCCCGCCGCCATCCGCAGCAGCGCGGATCTCTTCGATCTTCTCCTGTGAAATTTGAAACACCGCTTTCACGGTTCCGCGCCCCGGGTTGATAAATTTAATGCTTGCGGCCTTATCCCACACAATGTAATCAGAGCCCAGTCCGCGCATCATGATCAACATAAACCATGGGTCACACATTGCATACAGGGAACCGCCAAAATGCACACCAACAATATTCCGGTTGAACGCAGTTAATTTCATTTCAACATGGATCGTGTACTGATCAACATTACGGGAACGTATTCCGGCTCCCAAAAGCGGCGGATAAAAATTTACAAGTCTTTCACGGAGACGAAACAGGAAGGAATTCACTTCTTCTCAAAGAAACCCTGTTAAATTAACATTCTATTTTGCAGAGGCATCCACAAAAGATTTGAAGAGACGCTGCATGGCAAGCTGGTCAGTCAACCATTCGGGGTGCCATTGCACTGCTACTGCATAGGGATGATCAGGCAGTTCAACCACTTCTGCCAATCCATCGGGAGCATGACCAACAACGTGCAATCCGGGGGCAATATCCTTTAAGCCTTGATGATGCAGACTGTTCACATTCAAAAGAGTTTCACCAAATATTTCAGCGGAGCGGGAAGACTCGTCCACATTCACCGGGTGGACAATTGTCTTGCGCAAATTTCCGGGGTAATCATGATCGATCGCGCCTTTGAGTTGGTCGATGATATGCGTGTAAAGGGTTCCGCCCAAAGCAATATTCATCACCTGCGCCCCACGGCAGATTCCCAATAAAGGTTTGCCATCGTCGACCGATGCGCGCATCAAACTGATCTCGGTAAAATCCCGCGCATCGTCCACGCCATCAATTCTCGGGTGGGGTGATCCGGGGAAATAATCCAAAGAGACATCCCCGCCGCCAGTGAAGAGAATCCCATTAAGCTGGGAATACAACTGTCGCAAATCCTCTTCAGGCAAAATGGAAGGGATCGGGATCGCGACTCCGCCGGCGTTGACGACAGCATTTATATAGGAATGCTGAACCACCATCGTGGGATGCCCGTCAGAATCTTTGCCGTTGCGTGTCGTAATTCCAATTAATGGTTTTGGCATGTGTCTGCTCCTTGAAAACAAAAAGGGCGCTGATTGGCGCCCTTCTTTTGGATATTGATTAGTCGAACTTCTGCTTGAGGCGCGCGCTCTTTCCTGTGCGGTCTCGCATGAAGTACAACTGCGCACGGCGGACTTTGCCGTGGCGTTCCACCACAATCTTGTCGATGCGCGGAGAGCGGAGCAGGAATGTGCGTTCCACACCCACACCATTGCTGGCCATGCGACGCACTGTTACAGACGCGTCGTTGCCGCTCTTGCGAAGGCGGATCACAATTCCCTTGAATTCCTGAATACGCTCGCGGTCACCTTCTTTGATCTTGACGTGCACGCTGACCGTATCACCGGGGTTCAATTGTGGGATTTTCTCATTAATTTTGGCCTCAACGGCCTTAATAAAGTCTGTCATTTTCGCTCTTCCTTACGTTTTATGTGTATTTAGATTTCTGAAATGCGACTGCGAAGTATAGCACGCATTTTCTGATATCACAAGACTATTTTGGTTTTTGAATCGCCAATTTTACGCGTATTTTCTGACCGCCAAAACAGCATTGTGACCGCCAAAACCAAACGCATTACTGATCGCGAGTGAAATTTTAGCCTCACGCGACTTATTGGGAATGTAATCAAGGTCACATTCTGGGTCAGGCGTTTCATAGTGGATCGTGGGCGGCAAAATGCCTTCCCGAATAGCCTGCACGCAGAAGATCGCCTCCAGCGCGCCGGTTGCGCCCATCATGTGCCCGGTCATGGATTTGGTGGATGAGATCGGGGTTTTGTAGGCCAGATCACCAAAGGCAGATTTTACGGCGCGCGTTTCGGCTTGATCGTTTAGAAGAGTCCCTGTGCCGTGCGCATTAATATAGCCAACATCTTCAAAATTGGCTTTCGCTGAAGCCAGTGCCATACGAATGGCAGAAGCTCCGCCCGCACCATGTTCATGCGGAGCAGTCACATGATAAGCATCTGCAGTTGCACCGTAGCCAGCCAATTCAGCAAGGATATTTGCACCGCGCGCCCTTGCATCTGATTCGCGCTCAAGTACAAGCACGCCGGCTCCTTCCCCCATCACCAACCCATCACGATTTTTATCGAAGGGCTGCGGAGTCATTGAATAGTCATCGTTATTGCGAGACATCGCCCCCACACGATCAAACGCAGCCACACCCGTGGATGTGATGGTGGCTTCTGAAGCGCCCGCCAACGCAGCATCAATCATACCTGTGCGTAACATCATCAATGCCGTGCCGATGCCATCAGAACCGGAGGCACAAGCAGAGGCGACAGAAAAACAAGGGCCTTTGATTCCAAACTCAATCGCGGTCATCCCTGCACCGCCATTTGCCATCAACATCGGGATCAAAAACGGACTGACCTTGCGCGGACCTTCCGTATGATTCATCAAAATAGCTTCCTGCAAGGAATGTAGCCCACCGATCGCGGAAGAAATAATAACGCCGATACGGCCTGCATTTGAATCTGTGATCTCAAGGCCTGAACCAAGCAAAGCCTCACGCGCCGCGGCCACTGTGAACTGCTCAAAGCGATCACGCCGGCGAGCCTCCTTTGCATCCATAAAGTTTTCGGGTTTAAACCCTTTTACTTCGGCGGCAATATGCACCTGCAAAGGAGATGAATCAAAGAGCGTGATCGGCCCAACGCCGGATACCCCAGATACCAAATTCGCCCACGTCTCCTTCACGTTCAACCCAAGAGGATTGACTGTTCCCATTCCTGTAATTACGATACGCTCCTGCATTTCGCCTCCGATGATGATTTTTAAATTTATAAGTTCATTAAAATTTTTTGACTTGATGGTATATGGCAAACTGTAAAACCCCACAATACAAAAAACGTGACGCCTGACTAACACCCGCTTCAAACGCCCTCAAACCTGCTCACCCAAAATAGACATTATCTCCGCTTCAAATTTTCCCGCCACTCACGCTGCAATAAGCCGTAATGATACTCACTTCCATAAACGCCACTGATCAAATAGCTTTCCAGAAAATGGGCTTCTCTTCGAAATCCAAGTTTTTCCAGAGCACGATAGGAAGCAACATTCTCCACGTCACAATCTGCCGCGACACGATGCATATCCATGTCTTCAAAAAGATATTCCAACAAACACGGAATTATCTCTGTTATGTATCCTTTGCGCCAATGTTTGGCTGCCAGCGTAAACCCGATTTTGGCCTGTCGAATATCGTCTTTTTTACATAGCACCCCAGATCGCCGACTAACTCATTTGTATCTTTTACGGCAACCGCATACTGAATCCAGCCATCCTGTTTAAGGGCAACTCTATCAGTCATCGAGGCAACAAAGGCTTCTGCCTTCTCGCGCGGATATGGAAGTCCCCACCCTTGAAATTTGGCAACGACGGGATCATTCCGATATGCCAAAAATATCTCAAGGTCACTATTCATAAAATTACGCAGGATCAGGCGCTCTGTCTGTATATACATCCTACTCACCGGGCTTGGGAATGTACTCTCCCTCCACCCACTCCGTTCCGCCCGGACCGATCTCTTTTTTCCAGACGGGCACGATCTCTTTCAAACGGTCAATGCCATAACGCGCGGCATCAAATACGCCTGTATCACGATGTGCTGCCGTGCAGGCGATCAACACCGTTGGTGTTTTGGGATACAACTTTCCAATGCGCTGAACAATCGCAATCCCTTCGATGACCGGCCAGCGTTCGCGGATCTCATCTGCGACCTGCTTCATTTTCGCCTCAGCCATCGGGACGTATGCCTCGTATTCAAGGTATTCTGTATCGTGCGCATCGCCGCGTTTGGTCTCACCGCGCACCATACCTGTAAAGATGGCCGCCGCGCCCGTGGACGTTAATGTGATCTGCGCCAGCAAATCATTTAGATCAATTTCAGATTCTGTAATGGAATAAACTGTTGGGAAAGATGACATATCTTCGAGTCCGTAAATATTTTATCCGCCAGACACAGGCGGGAACATGCCGATCTCCGCATTTTGCGGCACAACGGCTTCATCAAATGCATATTCACGATTGATGGTGATCAACACAGATTTCATGGATTCTTTCAAGTTCGGATAATCTAACGCCAATTTATCTTTAAGGCCTTGAATGGTTAAATCCACGGGGATATCAAGCTCAAGAGTTTTCACTCCTGCCCGATCACGGATTGTTGCGAAAAATAAAAGTTTTACACGGTTCATTTAAAGTCCTTTTGTCAAAGGTCAAAAGTCGTCGATTCGACCTTTGACTTTCGACGACCATCACTACTCATTCACCACATCACCCGATTGCCCGCCATGCTTTTCAAGCAGACGAATGTTCTGAATGCGCATGGTCTTCTCGGCGGCTTTCGCCATATCGTACACAGTCAGCGCGGCGACAGAGACTGCGGTCAGCGCTTCCATTTCGACGCCGGTTTTGCCGGTCACTTTTGCAGTGGCGGTAATGACCACACCCGGAAGAGATTCATCAAGCACGAGGTCTACGTCCACTTTTGAAAGGAAGAGCGGATGACATAACGGAATCAGCTCCGAGGTCCGTTTTGATGCGCTGATTCCGGCGATCTGTGCCACAGTTAAGACATCCCCTTTTTTGATCTGGCCATCGCGGATCAGTTCAAAAGTTTCCTGCTTCATGTGGATTTCACCGCGTGCCACAGCAATTCTCTCGGTATCCGGCTTCGCGCCGACATCCACCATGCGCGCGCGGCCCTGTTCATCAAGATGAGTAAGTTTTGACATGGGCAGGATTATACACTGGTATAATTCGCGCGCTATGGAAAACATGTTAGGACATCAAATCACCGGCTACAAGGTGCAGACCTCAGTTTACGAAGGTCCGCTTGACCTTTTGCTAAGCCTGATCGAACGCTCTGAATTAAACATTACCGCCATTTCGCTTGCGACAGTTACGGATCAATATTTATCGTATTTGCACGGTCTCGAACAAATGAAGCCCGATGAAATTTCGTCGTTTCTTGTGATCGCGGCCAAACTGGTGCAGATCAAATCAGAAGCATTATTACCGCGCCCGATCGAGCGTGAACCGGGCGAAGAAGACCCCGGCGTTGAGCTGGTTGAATTGTTGATCCTGTATAAACGCTACAAGGAAATTGCCGGCTGGCTGGTGGAACGACAGGAAAATAATTTACGCACCTATCTGCGCGTTGCTCCGCCGCCCAAAGTGGAAGCCAAACTTGACCTTTCGAATCTAACACTGGAAGGTTTACTCGCCGCCGCCGAATCTGCTTTCTCAAAAGGCAAGAAAAAAGAAGCGCTCGGCACGATCATTTCCGCGCCGCGCATCACCATCCGCGAGAAGATCGATTTCATCACAAAAACGATGAAGCACATTCAGCGCATGTCATTCAGCGGACTCATCACCGATAAATCCACGCGCATTGAAATTGTAGTCACATTTTTAGCCATGCTTGAGTTGATCAAACGCTATCATATCTCGGCTGTTCAAAATGAATTGTTCGGAGAAATTGAGTTTGAGAAAATGGGCGATTGGAAAGATGACGAAGAGATTGAAATTGAGTTTGAGTAAAGTGAGTAATAAGTAATAAGTGAGAAGTGAGAAGTAAAAGGCAACGCGGATGTAACGAATCGTTACATCCGCGTTTTTTATCACATCATTTCTTCGGCGGCGGCGATGCCTGATAAATAGGCACCATGTACCGTGGCGGGATATTTCCGTGAAGTGGCTTCACCGGCAAAATATAAAACATCGTCCACGGGTTCTGCGAGCAGGTCGTAATCTTTTCCGCTGGAGAAGGGCGGAATGTGCGAGTATGCGCCAAAGGCAAATGGATCTTTGCCCCAGCGTGTAATGATGAAACTTTCAGGCTCGGGAATCCCATCGCCATAGATCACGCGCAAAGTCTTCATCGCACCGGCAATGATCTCATCATCAGAAAGTTCTTCGAGCGCAAATCCCTTTGAGCCGCCATGAAAAGCCATCAAGACGGGCTGGTCAACATACGGCGCAAAATTCAGCCAGTCGCACCACTCACCAACTTCCTCACCAAGATACCCGATCATCTCGATCTCTTCATCCCAAAACACTGCGGGGAATTTCAAATAGACTTTATTAAGCACGCCCATATTCAGACGATCAATGGCAGACTGTTTCGACGCTGGCAACGGCGGATCAAACTTAACTGCGGCCTGCTTCAACACCCCAAGCGGAAACGTCACGACAGCCTGATCCCCGCTAAACAACCCTGACGAAGTTTCCACATCCACACCGTCTGCGCCATAGGAGACAGCGGTCACTTTCACATTCAAGCGGATATCCAATCCTTTCGCGAGTCCATCTGTGATCTGGTTATATCCCTGCGGAAAGACAACATCCTTGCCGCCAAAGACTTCATCCTGATCCCACTCCCATAGTGACAGATCATCAGGATCCGCGCCGTATTCGAGAGCGGTTTCCTGTTGAATGTAAAAACTCAATTGATGCAATTCTTCATTAGAAAGACTCCAGCGGGATACAACCTTGTCAAAGGCCTGCTGCAAAGACATGTCATTATCTGTATCCTCTTGCATCACTTCAACTTCAGCATAAATAGACTTAAACATCTGCTCAATATCTGCATATTCCTCATCAGACATTTCACGTCCGTCAAAATCATATAGCACACCATTTTCATAATCAGTGACAACGGTTTCAGCGCCGAACTCTTTCGCCAGATCAGTGATCGGATTGCCCTTCACACCGTGGATCCACGATGCGCCCAGGTCAAGCGGCAAACCAAGCGAGGAATTTGTCCACATGCGGCCGCCGATGCGATCACGCGCTTCGAGGACGATCACACTCAGTCCGCTGTCAACCAGTGTGCGGGCGGCGGCAAGGCCGGAGATTCCCGCGCCAAGGATAATGACATCCGCTTCGCGCGGACCTGTATCAGATTGGGGAATGTTTGTTGGCATGGTATCAGGCTCCTCGGTCGGTGGAAGATGCGGGGTTTCAATTAATCCACAGGATAATGCAATCGCGGAAGCAGTCCCAATGGATGCAGCTTTTAAAAAGTCACGTCTGGTTATTTTCTTTTTCATCTTTTCTCCAAAAATTAAAATGTAACCACAGCAGAATAAGCGCGCCCAGGTTATCGAATACGACTACATCATAAACCGACGCACTGCGCCCAACGACAAATGATTGGTGAAACTCATCCGTTGTAGAATATGCGACCGCCATCAACCATGCGAGCCAATAACGTTTTTTATCATATTGGAAAAAATGCAAATACGACAGCGCCAGCAGACCATAACCAATCGCATGACTCGATTTCTTTATAAAATAATCCCAGCCGAGGAAGTTGGGTAACTCATCACCAGACTGTGATGAAAACAAAAAAATCACGACCATAAGAAAAAATGCCGGAACCCAGCGCGGTACAATTGAGAGGAATTTATTCATTTTGAGGCTGCCTTGATCCAAAAAGACGAAGTTTTATTGAAACACAATAACGAGTGGCTGCATTTTACAAATCCGCACCAGATTATAAGCGCGGAAAATATTAATGACGTGCGCAAAGCATTGCGTGAGATCGAAAGACTGATCGAGACAAATAACTGGCACGCGGCGGGATTTATCAGCTATGAAGCCGCGCCAGCTTTTGACAACGCCCTGCATGTTTTGAAGTCTGAGGGCTTTCCACTTTTGTGGTTTGGATTGTATTCTGAACCTCACAGTATAAAAACTTCGGAAGTCTTTTCTGACGAATTAAAATTGGGAGGATTTCAACCAGACTTCCGAAGTTTCGATGCGCGTGAAAGTTACAATGCCGCGATCAAAAAAGTAAAAGATTATATTGCGCTGGGTAAAACTTATCAAGTCAATTACACCATGCGTCTGGGTTCAGAGTTTACCGGAAGCGAATGGGGTTTATTCTCGAGGCTCGCGCAGACTCAAAATAAATATGCGGCGTATATTGACACTGGCCGCCATGTGATCTGCTCTGCATCACCTGAATTATTCTTCAAACTGGATGGCGACAGAATTTATAGTCACCCGATGAAAGGCACAGCCCAGCGCGGAAGAATCACCAGTGAAGATAAAACGCAGGCTGAATGGCTGCACAATTCCATCAAGAACCGCGCCGAAAATGTCATGATCGTAGACATGATCCGCAACGATCTGGGACGCATCGCAGAAGTTGGAAGTGTGCAAGTGCCGGGGTTATTCACGATTGAGAAATACCCCACCCTGTTTCAGATGACTTCCACCGTACAGGCCAAGACTCACGCATCGCTTGATGAAATCTTTTCAGCGTTATTTCCTTGTGCATCCATTACAGGCGCGCCGAAGGTCAGCACGATGAATATCATCGCGGAGTTGGAAACCACGCCGCGTAAAATTTATACGGGCAGCATTGGCTATATTTCACCAAACCGCAAGGCGCAATTTAATGTCGCCATCCGCACGGCATTAATTGACAGGGAAACGCAAAGCGCGGAATATGGAGTCGGCGGCGGCATTGTCTGGGACTCAACCAGCGCAGACGAATACAGCGAGGCCCTGCTCAAGGCCCGTGTGCTGATAGAACCTCCGCTGGAATTTTCGTTAATCGAAACTCTGTTGTGGACTCCCGCCGACGGTTATTTTCTACGCGAGAAACATCTCGAACGCATCTGCGATTCGGCTGATTATTTCGGGTTTGTTTTTTCGCAGGATATTTTTGAAAATTATCTGAACGAACTCGCCCAAGGATTTCAGTCCGCGCGCCGGGTGCGTATCTTGCTTGATCGTGACGGAACCTTAAGCGCGGAAGATAAACCACACCAGGAGAACAAGCCAAATTTCACAGTCCGTCTGGCAGATGCGCCCGTAGACTCAAGAGACCGGTTTCTCTTTCACAAAACCACGCGCCGCGAAATTTATGGAATTATGCGTGCACCGCATCCGCTGGCTGACGATGTGCTGCTTTATAACGAGCGCAGCGAGCTGACAGAATTCACCATCGGCAATCTGGTCGTTGAGTTAAACGGCGAGTTGGTCACGCCGCCCATTTCATGCGGATTACTCGCCGGCACATTTCGAGCGCATCTGCTGGAAACAGGAAAAATCAAGGAGCGCGTAATTCATAAAGATGAACTGAAAAAATGCTCAAAAATCTTTCTAATAAATTCGATCAGGAAATGGGTGAAAATAATTATAAAGGAAGGCGACTCGTAAAAAGCCGCCTTCCTTTATAAAATTACTGAGCCAGCGTAACGGTAATATACGTCGAGCCGTCACCCGCGTCAGCGCCTACAACATAAACAACCTTTCCGCTCGCGTCTCCTGTAAAAGCCAGCGTGAAGGTTTTGCCGAAGGTGATCGCCAGTGAAGTATCTTCCTCATAACCCTGCCTGGAAAATTCATCCCGATAAAATTTCAATACATCATCTGTGCTCAGTTTGGTTTGATAAGTAAGCACATCAGGCGCGGTGATGACGTTGAAAGCATCGCTAACCACAGGAAATTTGGAATCGCCGCCAACAGTAATATTCCCATCACCATCGGTTGTCACAGGTGGAACCGTGGGGAGTTCTCCACTATCATCAGGAACCACAGTCGCATTTGGCACATCCGGCACTTCAAAATCATTTTCCCCGCCGCCCATCACCGTTTGACAGGCAAGGGAAGCCACAACAAGAGCGATCAACGCAAACAAAATACTATATTTCTTCATTTTTATTCTCCTTTGGTATAAGATGCTCAAATTATAGTGATTCCACAACAGAAGTTAATCCCCCATACAGTATAATTTTCACAAACAAAACACCAATTTCCCTTTACATCCACAATATAGAGCCGGCAATAAATGTATTTTGTATTTTCGAGTCTTCCAACAGGCACATAGCATAAGTTTTTAACGGACACTTATCCACGGGCAGACCAGGGAAAACACAGAGTCTCAAAGGGAAAATTTCCGCATTTATATCTGCGGCGAGAACGTTTCTTTTCTCGATCAGAGCATAAGCATAACTCCAAGCGCCATGACGAACATCAACACACCAATTCCCCAGGCAGTATATTGCGCACCCCGGTGCTGATCCATGCCAAGTATTTCCACACCCTCATGCTCAATAACATACAGCCTTTCAGAGTCATACCAAACCTTAACCGTCTGTCCCACCAACCCTTCCAGTTCTATTACCGGGCAACGGCTTGCCCAGGCATTCGGATTTTTCTTTGCGCGGCAGGTTAAGGTCACACCGCTTTGGGTTTGGAAACTGGCTTCGTACCACCAATTCTTTTGTTTTGTAACAGCCATCACCCAGGCCGTTTCGTCCGTAAGCGCATTCTGACTGGGCAGCCGGGTGGCGTAAATAAAGTACCCTGCGATGGAAAGAAAAACGAGCATAACAACGATCGAAGTAATTTTTTTCATCCAAATCCTTTTATATCTTGAGATATAAGGCATTCAACATTTTTAATGAAAAACATCGGGGTTATTTCTTATCACAAGATACCCGAACTTTATTCGGTTATATTACACAGCAAGAGAAGATACGTCAAGAAATGCACGGTAATCGCCCAACCTCATAACCAACTTCAAAAACAAACGGTCCTCAACTCTACAACAGCATGGACTATAATTTTAGAAACAACTTCAAGAACCATACTTAAAGGTGCCTCATGTCCAATCATTTGATCAACGAAAACTCCCCATATTTGCTTCAACACGCAAACAACCCCGTGGACTGGTATCCCTGGGGCGAAGAAGCCCTGTCCAAAGCCAGAGCAGAAAATAAACCCATCTTTCTGAGCATAGGGTACGCCGCATGTCATTGGTGCCATGTAATGGCTCACGAGTCTTTTGAAGATGAAGAAACCGCAGAATTCATGAACGAGTTCTTCATCAACGTCAAAGTGGATCGTGAAGAACGCCCCGACATTGACGGCATCTACATGCAAGCCGTGATCGCCATGACAGGCTCCGGCGGCTGGCCGATGTCTGTATTTCTTTCGCCTGATCTTAAACCTTTTTACACAGGCACATATTTTCCGCCGGTGCGCCGTTACAACATGCCCGCCTTCAAAGATGTATTATCAGGTCTTGCCAATGCGTGGAAGAACGACAGAAGCGAAGTTGAAAAAGTCGGCGAGCAGATCATCGGTCACCTGCTGCGTCAAAACAAAAACGAAAAGAACGACCTGCTCACAAGCGAACATTTTGCCGCCATTGCAAAATCAATCGCCGGCTCCTACGATTGGGGATTTGGCGGCTGGGGTGACGCGCCAAAATTTCCGCAGGCCATGGCGGTCGAATTCATGCTTCAGCACGATTCAGCAACCAAACAAAACGAACATCTCAAACTCATTCAACATTGCTTGCAGGCCATGGCACGCGGCGGCATGTACGATGTGGTCGGCGGCGGCTTCTCGCGTTACAGCACCGACAATTTCTGGCGCGTGCCGCATTTTGAAAGTAGGGTCCCCAATCGATAACTTGTTTCTGCCGGAAACACCATACATCTACATATTTTTGATTGTCTTCCACTATAAAAGACGCCCTCACATCCAACAGTTCAATAATTCTCCTGCGATCTTCAAACGATTCGTCGCCCGGTTCCAAACCCTCTGCAATCTGAGCAGCGAATTCCACAATTTGCCGAATCTCATTATCTGTTAAAGCTTCAGATTCCAGGTTCAAATTCAATTCATCACGTTCCTTCTCCAAGGCTGCAAGGGTCGATTCCAATTGTTGTTTTTTATCAATCAGCAACTCCCTTTGAACCTGTCCAGATATATATAGATCGAGAACGCGATCTAATTGTGTTTTTGAACCCTGCCAGAGATCCTCCAAAACAATCAAGCGGTCACGAATCGGAGCGCAGAACTGTTCTCGCCCTTCCTGATACTCAGCAAGTCCATGCTCCAACACCCCAGGTTTCGTGAGGAGATCTTTTACCCAGTTCCAAACCAATGGGTCAACAATATCGACTCGAAAACTCGGAAGGTTACACTCGACATTGGCGATGTTCCCCATATAACCATTACAGCGGTAGTAAAGATAATATCGAAGCTCCTTACCAGTTGGTCGAGTAGCATAGCAATTGACACTGCTTTTGCACAAACCACACCTAACCCGACTCCGAAGTAAATACTCTCTCTTTATATGGCGAAGTGATTCACTGGTGTTCAACTTTCGTTGAATTTGTGCACGTTTCCATGTTTCCTCGGAGACAATCGCCGGCACATCAAAGGACAGCCACCATTCACGGGCGTTGTTCGGGTGGTAGCCTCCGAAAGTGTTTCGCTTTCCGTAATGCCAATGGCCTGCATATGTTTCTGAATCCAGAATCCGCATGACCAATCTCCAAGACCACTCCCCTTTCCCGCGCTTTTTGAATATTCCGCGAATATCTGCCCAGGTAGGAGCTTTCATTGTGGTCAATCTTTTGGCAATATCACGTGCAGACAGCCGCTTTCCACGCTCGTCGCCCTCAACATAAAACCTGTAAACCAACCGTACGACTGCTGCCTCCTCTTCATGAATCACCAAATTTCTACCATCTTCTGACAAGCGATAACCAAACGGGGGTTTATTTCCATGAAGCATGATTTTCCCGTTTTTGACCACCTGCCGCCTTCCGCGCACCATGCGTTCGGCAATTTTTTCACGTTCGTATTCAGCTATAGTCGCACGAATATGCTTGTTCAAACGTCCTTCTGGCGAGTTCTCATAGCTGGCCAGCACATAAACAACTTCGACGCCAGCTCGATTCAATTGTTCTTCAACGATAAGTTGCTTCGCAAGCTTACGGCTGAGGCGGTCGATCTCACGGACCACCAATACATCAAACTCTCCTTTTTGTGCCATATCACGTGCGTGATTAAGTTCGGGTAATTCAAATGAAGCGCCGGATGCACCACGATCATCCTCGGCTAATTCTGCAATGACTTGCCATCCATTGTCGAGTGCAAAATCCCTGCACATTTCCAATTGTCCAGCCAGATTACGTCCTTCCTTGCCACGGTCATCGCTGGAAACTCTTGCATAGAGTACAGCACGTTTAATTGTATTCATGATCTTCCTTCAGGGGTAATATTATTTTTTGGGGAATGGTATAAGATTAGCAGGGCCAGACCGGGCTGGCTGTCGCTTAGTTGCGGGATGGCTGGTAAAGGATTTCCCGCATTTCCTCAAAGAGCTGTGGTCCCAACACAAGGGATTGTTCATGGGAGGCAAGTTCAAAGGAATTCACAAGATCGGCTAATACCATGCCGATATTTCCTTCAACCTCCAACAGGCTCTTTCCACTTGCCCCCTCCTGCCACTCCTCGCGGAATTTGGAAAGGATCGAAATTGCTTTTGTTCGTGGACTTGGATTCATGTTTAGCATCAGATGGCTCCTTTTGATTATTGGAGCGATCTCATTCTGCCCGGTCAGAAAAGAAATCGCCCCGGTGAATCCCACCAGGGCGTGAAAACTGGGCTGATATAATGAAGTCAGCCCGTCCCTCCGCTACAGTCGGTGGGTTGGGTCAGGGTCGTGCGTGTGTTCCACCACATTCACGGCCCGTTTCAACAGATATAATTATCGTACTGATACGATAATTATACTACACAAGAATCAAAAGTCAATAATCCCCCACCCCATCGATTTATCGTCTTTTTGAACCAGGCTTCGGCTTTGCTCCGCGACGTTCCCCCAGTTTCTCTGCATGCTTTATATAAGTTTCCAAGGAATGCCGGCTGACCTGCCAGGACGGTCCCCACTTTCGCCCAACCACTTTGTTAGATCGAATCAATTGACGGATGTAATCCGGGTTATAGCCGCTTACACGCGCAGCATCATAGGTAGTCAACCAATCGTCCATAAAACAATTCTCCCAAAAATAATTATAACTTGGTTGGTAGTAAGTTTACTTGTTGCATGTAGTATGTATTCAATACGACAGCCATTGGTTTTGGTAATTTCATGAAATCGTAGTTAGGTGATTGTAAGTTTTTTCACATTCATTTTTTCGGGCTTCTCCATTAGAATTTTAGCCTTATGGCTAAATACACCAAACGTAGTCATATTCTTCCCAAATTCCGAATCGTGTTGTATCTGATTCTATTCACATGCGGTGGATTGTTGTTTGGTTCGATCGTCTGGGTCTTCCATCGAATTCAAACAAGATTTGGAGATGAACTCGCCGAAGTTGCGGCAGCACTCATGTCCATTCTCATCCTCGCGTTGATCACGGTTGGAATGCGCGCCGGCTGGAGCCTGGACCGTTTCATTCGACATCGCAGAATCGACCTCTGGCGAATTCACCAATCCATCAGACCAACCGGATATTTCCTTTCATTGTTGGGATACGAGGAAGTTCAACCTCAGTTGAGCCTGTTGAATCAGGGGCTTTAAAAACAGCACAAATGCTGGCTGGCATGGATAGACCGAAACGGCGCGGCAGACCACCCACCCACTCGCTTGATCGCTGGACACGGGTGGTGTTGGCCTGGGAAAATCGCGATCCATACCGAAACCCCATGACCTTGACCGAGTTCCTTTCCCAGGAATTTGGTACGTATGCTGACGGAACACCCTGCATGTCTGAAAACAGTTTCTACGAGAATCGAAAAAAGGTATTTGAGGAACTCCGCAAAAACGCTGCACTTCAACAAGAAACTGGAAGTTAAAGTCAAGATGCATAGATCTCAAAATAAAAGCCGCTGCTCATGCGGCTTTTATTTACGAAAGATCCAGTAAACTCAAGTTGACAACAACGCTTTAAAAAACATGACGTTTAGCATAGGATTTTTGTGATTTGCGTCTAAAGTGGTTTCTGCTTGTCATTAATCATTTTGAAATAAAAATATTTTTCACGCAAATGGGGTCTATGACACTTACGATAGAGGCGTTTACCATCCCGATTTCAATTCTAACTGCATGAAATGGTGCTTGACGTAGTGTTTTTTTGACCCAGTATTATACCTAACGGGTAAAAAATGAATTCATTATTTATCGGTCTCCTTGTGGGCATTGTATTCTTCCTTTTCCCCATTGTGATTGGAATAGCGTTGTTCTTTATCCTGATTGTGCGCATCAGATGGATATTCAGGAAAAGAGACGATGATATTCATTCACATCCAACCCACCCAAATAGGACTCATCTTTAATTTACTCCACTACATTTTCCAAAAATACTCTCAGGGGGCTACATGAGTATCGAGAATACCCATCAAATAATGCCGCCGGAATTTCCGTAGAATTCCTGTGACTCATAATGGGGAATTAATTGACTCCCGCCGTGTAAAAGAGCCGCTGTACGTGGCTCTTTTATCTTAACCCAAGCGAGGTTGAACATGGCAAGAGTTGTCATATACCTTCTCGAACCAGAAATGAACGCACTCAATCAATTAGCCCAACAGGAATATCGACCCTTGAAGTCGCAGGCAGCATTGATCATCAGAAATGAACTCAAGCGCCTTGGACTGATCGAGGGACAACTGGCAGGCCGGAGACAAACAGCCTGAGTTGTCTGCCGAAACCGATGACAGGGGTGCAGCATGCTAGAACAGCCCACCCAGGAAATCGAACTGACCGACGAACAACGCCGCAATCTGGGCCATGTATATCGCATGATCCTTGGCTGGCGAAGGGATCGTAAAAATAAAACGGCATCCCCACCTGCATCCAGAATCAATGTCCGGAGAACACCCATCTCCACAGGCTAAATCGGATTCCGATGGACAGGCAGAAAGCGAGTCCTGAGATGTTCACAGGAATTGTCGTCGGGCTCGCCATATTTAGCGGAAGCCTCCTTATCGGGGTGATCGTTTTCTTTCTTTTGTTCTGATCCCCTCAGAGCTTGAAGCATCTTCATCGTATTCAAAAATAGGAACCTATCATGTCCACCAAAGTCATCTGTATTGCCAATCAAAAAGGCGGGGTCGGCAAGACCACGACTGCCGTATCCCTCGCCCACAGTCTGTCCCAAAAAGGCCGGCGCGTATTACTGATCGATCTTGACCCGCAGGGTCAATCCGCCACGGCACTGGGATGTAACCCTGAACCCGGTGCGTTTTATCTACTCACAATGGGAAGCACACCACAGGAGACCACCTTTGTGCAGTCATGGGTGCGTTTCTCCGGGCGGGAAGGACTCTACCTCCTACCCGGCAACCAACAGACAATGGCCGCCCAGACCGTGCTCAACGCGCAGGACAAACCCATCTCTGCCATCCGCCAATCCATCCAACGCTTCTTCAAGGATGGACTGCATTACATCATCTTCGATACCGCGCCCAGTGTAGGCGGCATCCAGGAACGCGCAGTTTGGGCTTCTGATTTTGTGATCGTTCCTACTGCGACTGAATTTCTGTCTGCTGATGGAGTCTCAAAAGTTTTGCTCATGATGAGCATCCTGCAGGAAAAGAAAAACTGGCGGGGAAATCTATTGGGGAATCCTGCCGACCTTTTACGATGAACAAACCCGTGAGAAGCAAAGCCACGATGGACACCCTGCAGGAAGATTTGATGCCAGTGTACTGCCTCCGATCCATCGCGCCACCTTGCTGCGGGAATGCGCCGCAGAAGGGCAGACGATTTTGAGGTTGATCCATTGTGTCGGGCTGCAAAAGAATATCAGGCGTTGACCCAGTTGGTGATGAAGTTCTAGGAGACCACCATGAGCAAGAGACGCAATCCCTTTGAAACCTCTGAATCAACTCCAGTCGCAGTCCATCCACCCAGCATCTATGATTCTCTGCGCGTGGCAGCACCTCGCAAACGCAATCGTCAGTGGGAAAAGGAACACCAAAGTCACAAGGTAGTCTATCGCGGTGTGGATCCAAAATTATCCCTGAAGGTTAAGTCGATTGCCGGTGATCTGCTTGTGCCATCGGGAGAAGTCGCACGTGCGGTGATCGAATATGCCCTGCGCGGTTATGAGCAGGGTGATCTCGATCTTCATCCAAGACCCAACCCTCTACGAATGCGAATGACCTTATTTCCATCTTCTGATTCAGCGCGTTCAAACGACCGACCCCAAAATTATCGAAACAAAAACACCCTGAAACCTTATGGCGGGTCATCACCACCTGGCGCGGCTTTCCTCCCGAACTCAAAAAGGAGCTTGCGGCTCTGGCATCCGAAGATGGATTGAATGTGCCGATCGGGGAAGTGATCACCGCCTTGCTGCGTTTTGGTTTGAAGGCATACGACAACGGTCTGTTAAATCTTGAGCCAGTCCAAAAACCTGACCTTCACATTGGCTTTGGATGGCACGAAATGAATTTCACACAAAAATAAATGTCAACCAAAGAAATGAAGAACGCGGGCGGCATTGTCTACGTGCCGCCTGCGGCCTGTCTGTTCTCCCGCCTGCGCTTCCGCCCACGTTCCCGCCTAGTTGAACGCACAGGAAGGCTGGGACGAATAATCGGACGATGTGGGGACTGTGAGACCTATGGCTGAAAGCCTGATTTGTTTTCGGAGTTGAGGCTATGAATCCAACCGAAGCCTGGCAATCTGTGCTGGGTCTGCTCCAGATGGAAATGCCGCGCGCCTCCTTCGATACATGGGGTACGGGATACAGAAGTGTTGTCACTTGAAATGGGCGTGATGATCGTTGCGACACGCAATGCATATGCGCGTGACTGGCTGGAGTCGCGCCTTTTGCCAGTACCGTGCAACGATTGCTGATCGGTATTTTGCATCAATCCCGCATCCGTTCAATTTGTTGTCCGAGATTCCCGAATGAAGAAATGGAATCCGACAATGAAGATGAAAAAGAAGATGACGAACAGGAAGTTGCCATTGAACCCGTGCAATGGCTGGACTATGACCAGATCGTCCAGCCGCATAAACAAGTGGTGGTGAAGGGCTATCTGCGGCGGCTGGGAATGGAGATCGGCCCAAAAGCGATCTGGTTGTATATCGGTTTTCTCACCAGGCTGCCTGGAGAGTTCATGCGAGCGGAAAAGATCCAGCATGGCATTACAGCAACAGTGATGTCATGCGATTCAGCGG
>JADKBB010000004.1 GCA_016715195.1 Candidatus Villigracilis proximus | reverse complement strand
GGTCATCTCGCGGATCTCGCTGAGATTTGTGATGTGATCCCAGTGACCGTGCGTGAGCAGGATCAAGTCAATTTGTTTTGGGTCAACATTAAGTTCCTTCATCCGGCTGACAAAAGCCGGCAAGCCACTCCACGCGCCGGCATCCACCAGAATGGTCCGCTCGCCGCGCAGAAGGTAACAATTACAAATACCAACAGGGATGCGGTCAAATCGAAAAGACATTATTTTTCATATCCATGTGGATGAGTGGTATGCCACTCCCACGCGCTCGAAAGAATTTCCTGCATATTGGTGTGGGTGGGTTTCCATCCCAACTCGCTCATGATCTTATTGGGAGACGCAACCAGACGGGCCGAGTCGCCGGGGCGGCGCGGTGCTTCCACCACGGGTATGGCGTGACCTGTAACCTGTCTCGCCGTCTCGATCACTTCCCGCACCGAGAAGCCGCTTCCGCTGCCGACGTTGTAGATCATCTTGTCTTTTGAATCCAGCGCGCCCAAAGCCAGAATATGCGCGGCCGCCAGATCTGCAATGTGGATGTAATCGCGGATGCAAGTGCCGTCAGGCGTGGGATAGTCGGTGCCAAAGATGGTCGCGGATTCGGCCTGACCTAATGCAATTTGTAAAACACGCGGAATCAGATGTGACTCAGGCTGATGCGCTTCGCCGCGGCCGGGCAACGCTCCGCTGGCATTGAAGTAACGCAGCGCCGCAAAATGTAAACCGTAAATACTGCGATACCACTCAAGCGCCTGTTCGGTCATCAGTTTTGTATGGCCGTAGACATTCGTCGGGCCGAGGGGTGAGTCTTCGGTCAACGGGGTTTCGCTGGATTGATACACCGCCGCCGTGGAGGAGAAGACCAGTTTCTTCACGCCTGCCTGTACAGCGGTTTCCATTAATTGTAATGAGTTGGTGAAATTGTTGCGGAAGAATTTGCCGGGGTCGCGCATGCTTTCGCCCGCTTCAATAAACGCGGCAAAGTGCATAATGGCATCAAATTTATTCGTGGTGAGCGCTTCGGCCAATGCATGGCTGTCATCCAAACTGGCATGGATAAATTTTGCGCCCTCCGGCACGGCAGCGCGATGACCTGTGACCAGTGAATCAAAAACTGTAACGGAATGTCCGGCTTTGAGCAGTGCTTCGGCGGTAGCTGATCCAATATAGCCCGCGCCGCCTGTAATGAATATGTTCATGAGGGTCTCCTGAAAGTAATTAACTCACTTTACGCAAAAAAAATTGGACTGCGAATTTTAGTCCGTGTTTTCAGTAAGAAGCAGACTAAAGTCTGCGATCCAAAAAAATCAGGCTTCTCGAAGAAAACTGCGTAAGATGGGTGATTAAAGAAATTATATCTTACTGTTCTTCCGATGTTTTTTGCCAGATCTGGGTATACCAGCGCAGGTATTCTTCAACGTGCGTGCTCCAGTAGTTTTCAGTGTGATCGCCGGCGTAGCGATGAAATTCGTGGAAATAATCATTGCGGGTCAGGATCTCCTCCATGAGAAGAGCATTCCCAAGCTGTGTATCTGCGTCGCCAATATCAATCCATAACTGTGGACGTTGTTCCCCGGGCATTTCTTTTATGATTCTTTCCACATACGGCGCATTATCTGTGAAGACGGCTGGGGAATGTAATCCAAGTGAGCCGAATAGTTCCGGGTGATCCAATCCCAGTTTCACTGTCCAGCCGCCGCCGCGTGATAGTCCGCCGAGGGCGCGGTATTGGCGATCTTGCTGAGTGCGGTAGTTTGCATCTACATAGGGGATGAGGTCATTAATGAAGCGGTCACCAAAACCCGGTCCGGCGGCTGAATTCCAATAGCGGTCGTCTGGGAAAACCATGATGAAAGGCAGGGCTTGATGAGTAAGGATCAGTTGATCTGCGACAAAGGGCGCTCCAAGGCGCACCCATTGGTCTTGGTTATAAGTTTGCCCATGAAGTAGATATAAAACAGGGAAGTGAGTGTCTGTTGAATTTTCATAGCAGGCTGGCAGGTAGATGATGAATTCCTGCGGAGGGTTGGTGGTGGGAACAACATCCTGTTTTACAAGCCCAGGCTGGGTGAGACAGGTCAACGGGGTGGCTGTGAATGTGGCTGGAACGGGGCTTGGGGTGAAGGTGGCTGTACTCGTTGCGGTGGGTGGTACAACTGTTTGAGTGGCGGGAATGTCATTTGTGGGGGAGCAGGCTGAAAGTCCAGCGAGAAGCGTGAAATAAGTTGTAAGGAGAATAGCTTGACGGGTACTCATCCTTCGCATTATACTCGGCCAGTTCATTTGATCGGGGCGTGGCGCAGTCCGGCTAGCGCGCTTGCTTTGGGAGCAAGAGGTCGGAGGTTCGAATCCTCTCGCCCCGACAAAATGTTTGGAACGGTGAAGTCGTAGGTTTCCCCACAGGGGGGACGATGCGAATCTTCTCGCCCTGACAAAACAGGTCACAGAGACACGGAGACACGGAGTTAATTTCTCTGTGACCCGTGTCTCTGTGATTTAAATCTGTGTGTGCTAAAATTACCAAAGAGGATATCCAATGGCAAAAAAAATTGATGGTGTGATCGAAGCTGCCCGTTATAAAAATGGACAGATCATGGTGGTACGTGCCTATGAACGCCGCGGTGCTACCTATTCAGACCGCGTTTTGCTGGATCGTAAAACGCTTTTGGAGCGTCTAAAAGACGGCCAGAAATTTGTGATCGGTTCACGTGAAGAACTACATGCCAGTACGTTCAAGATTGGAAAGTCTGTCATGATCGTGAAACAGGATGACCACGAGTTGCTTGCCACCCGCGAAAACGCGACGCGTGATGAACTTGAGGAAACACCGTTCTTTTAATTGTGAACTCCCATGAAAATTATTGATAAGACCCCCCTGCAGGACGAGAAGGGTGAAATTAGTTTTACTGCGCGTATTCAGGGAACCCTGAAATACGGCTTGAACTGGTTCGCCGAATTGGAAGCTCAAAAGATCGCGATCGCGCAAATGGATCGTTATCTTGAGAAGGGTGTTGTACTGATTCGTAATTTCACCTTGCCGAATAGCGAGATCGTAATTCCACTGGTCTTGATCAGTACCGGCGGCATCTTTGTGATCTATGTGACGCATTTAAGGGGGCGTTTTGAAGCAAAGGGCGATCAATGGAATACGATTAATGACAAGGGTGAACGACAGCCCGCCAGCATTAATTTGATTGACCGTGTTTCAAAACTGGCGAATGTGTTTCAAAAATATTTGAAGATACAAAAAGTTGAAATGCAAATGCCGGTTGAAGCCGTGCTGGTTGCGGTGGACCCGGGCGCGCATATCGACTCTCAACGGCCTGTCGCACGCGTGGTAAAAAGCGACGCGATCAAGCAGTTTTTGGGATCGCTCATAAAAGCGCGTCCCATTTGGAGCGCAGAGTTTGTCTATACTCTTGCTGAACGCATCCTTGACCCTGCTCCGCCTGAAGAGCCAAAGCCTGTCATCACGGCTCCCGCATTTAGTGAACCATCACGTCCTAAAACTGCTGATCAGGGACAGGCATTTGATTCAGATGAGCTTGGGTTTGCATTTGATGATGGTAATGAGTCTGTTCCGCAAAATCTGCGAGAATCCAGCCCGGCGCGCCAGGCACCGCGCTCCAAACCTGTTGCAGGCAGAAAAAAAATGTTCGGCTTGAGCAATGCGCAGCTTATGATCCTGGCGGGCATGTTTCTTTTTTGGTGTTGTGTCCTTGCCGGTTTTGGCGCTTTTCTCTTTTTCACTCAATAATTTGCATTGACCATGCCCTTTCTGTCCATTGTTATTCCAGCTCATAATGAAGAGAGCCGTCTGCCTCGCACGTTGGGGCAGATTTTTACATTCCTTGAAAAACAATCCTATCCATTTGAAGTCATTATCGTTGAAAATGGAAGCTCCGACCGCACACTGGAACTGGCGCGTGAGTTTATTTCGCGTTATCCATCCTTAAGAGTTTTACATGAAGAAAGACCCGGTAAGGGCAATGCGGTACGGCGCGGCGTATTGGAAGCGCTTGGCGAATATCGGTTTATTTGTGATGCCGACCTCTCGATGCCAATTGAAGAAGTGCAAAAATTTTTACCCCCCCTGCTTAATGATTTTGATCTTGCCATCGCATCACGCGAAGCGCCGGGCGCAGTCCGCTATAACGAACCCTCTTATCGCCATCTGGGCGGACGCGCCATCAACCTTGCGATTCGGTTGTTGATCCTGCCAGGATTGAATGACACACAATGCGGTTTTAAATGTTTTCGTGCCGAAACAGCCCAAGCTCTTTTCAGTCAACAAACACTCCTTGGATGGTCATTTGATATTGAACTTCTCTATCTTGCGCGCCGCAAACATTTGCGCATCAAAGAGATTCCCGTGCAATGGTATTTTGACGCAGACAGCAAAGTGAACGCAGTGCGCGACGCACTACGCATGATCGGCGACATCTTTCGTATTCACATTAACGCCTGGCGCGGCCGATATGATCTCAACCCCTGATCTTTCCTACGAACGCGACCTGTGGCCCTTCCATAAATATATTGCCGGATTAGACGAAGCCGGACGCGGCGCGCTGGCCGGCCCGGTCTGTGTGGGCGCAGTGATTTTGCCTGATGACGAACCGCATCTTTCCCAAACCTTGAGCGGGGCACGTGATTCCAAACAGTTGACTCCCCGTAAGCGCGACCAACTTGCGCCGCGCATCAAGGAAATTGCGCGTTCATGGGGAATTGGCTTCGCTGCCGCAGAAGAGATCGACTCTATGGGCATTGTCCCGGCCACACGTCTCGCCGCGAGCCGCGCAGTGGAGATGCTTTCCTTTTTCCCTCAATTTTTATTAACTGATTTTCGGCTCGAACTTCCCGAGCTCGATATTTCACAAGCGGCATTGGTCAAGGGCGATCAACGTTCGCTCAGTATTGCAGCGGCTTCGATTCTGGCAAAGACTGCCCGGGATGAATTTATGCGTGATCTGCATAACCAATATCCAGATTATGAGTTTATGCGTCATAAAGGATATGGTACTTTGGTTCACCGTAGAGCAATCGCAGATTTGGGCTATTCCCCGGTTCATCGAAAAACGTTCACATTAAAAAAAACGTGGCTTGCATAAAAAAACATCCTGCAAATTCTTAAGAAGAAATGCAGGATGTTTTTTTGTGGTTGTGGATTTCTGCGAATTTTTTTAAAGAAACTTGCAGTAAAAGTTTGTATTGCAGAGAAGATGATGGCTTTTTACTTTTTTAGAATATTATTTCCACCCGATAATTTACTTTCGGGCTTGCCTGAGCGCCAGGCAAAATAACCGAGAACAGCGCCGCCAAGCAAAAGAACTGCGCCGATAATTCCAAACAGGGGAGAAGTGCCGCTGTTTTCAGTTGAGTCATTTGCACCCGGGTCTACAACCACATCTTTGGATTGAGCGCCAAAATCCACAGATGCACGGTCACCGGCATTTACATCCAGGGAGTAGTTCAAATTCATGGTGGGGTTATAGTTATCCGGGATGCCCACGGTAATATTGTAATTTCCTTCAGGCACATCCAAAAAACATACGCCTTGATAGGCAGCAGGGTCAGCGGGGATGACCGTATTCTGCGCGGCGGAATATTCGCCATTATTTTCTGTCAGACTGACTGCGCCGCCCGCAATGGCAGGTTCGGTGGTTTCACGCAGCGCGTTGCCGTTGGCATCATCAAAAAGTAATATACAAACTTCTGTTGTGCCAGTGAATGGAGTGGGTGAAGCAGTTGGCGGGACAGGTGTGGGGGAGGGACCCGCAGTGGGCGTGCCAGCCAGAGAGATAATGCCGATCAGCAATTCCTGACCCTCGACCAGACTGCAATTCTCATCCAATGTTGAATTTAATGTGCGAAGCTGCTGCTCTGAGATGTTGTTCAACGCCGCCACGCGAATACAACTATCCCCTGCCTGAACGACATAAACAATGCGGCCATCCGGCCCGGCGGTGGGCGTGGAAATTTGTTGTCGATCAGGGGCCGCATTTGCAGGAAGCCATAATCCAAGCAGGAGCAGGCTCACCAATGTGAATAAGATAAAGAAGCGCTTTATATTCATGCTCAAAATTATATCAGGATTTAGTTAGGCGCTTGTGCCGCGGACAGCGGGCTTTCTTCTAGGTTAAATAAAAACTCGAAGGTAGTTTCAACCTTCGAGTTTATGTTGTTTATTCGTCGCCGCCTTCACCGCCGCCTGCGCTTCCAGGCTGTTCCACGCGGACGATCTCTCCATGATAGTTGATGATTACTTTGAAGCCCATCATGCCGAGGTAGGCGCGCATGTCTTCCGGAATTCCTGTTTGCATGAGCGCATCAAATTGTTTATCTATGTTTTTCAGTTGCTGCTCAATAATGGCTTTGGAGAAGGGATCATCCTGACCAAGCATCTTGGCTGTTTGCTCAGACAAAATATCTTCACTGCCTTTCATCATTTCAGCCATTTGCGCGAGTACAGCGCGGTCTATCTGCTCGGCTGGGATATGACGGCGGAAGCCCGCGTCATCAATGACGTAGCATGGTTCACTGCCAATAAATGCAGACTCGGCGGCGTGTCCTGATTCGTCGATCACAAGTCCGGCAAAGAGAGGTTGATTAGGCATGGGGTGGGTGATAACCTTCTTTCCTCTTTCTTCTTTTGCTCTCTAAAGAAAGAGGAAAGAGATATTATGAAATTAACTCTGGCGTCCTTCAACGGCGGCCAGAAGAATGCCAGCGGCAAGGCCGAGGCGGCGATCAAGCAGTTTGTTGACATCCATGCTGAAATCAACAGCCAGTTGATATGAGAACGGATTGAAAGCCTGTTTGAGATCGGCCACGCGATTGGTGCCGAGGGTGATGTCGTAATTTTGCGGGACGAGACCGCTTAAGAAACGGCGAACCAATGCCAGTCCCATGCTGTCTTCAAACAACTTACCGACGACCTTGTCGCTGACATCAAGAATTTCCCATTCATCGCGCAAAATGGATGCGAGTCCTTTGCGGCGCAGTGCGCCCACTTTTTGACCGGTGGAGCTATCCACCACATCATAGGCGGCTGAGAAATCCATGATCTGGCGGGCTTTGATCGTCAACACTTCCTGGGTTTTGCTTTCATCTGAATACACGCGGATATCTTCGCGTAGTTTGAACATTTTCTGCTCACTGAAGAGTACGAGTTGTCCGCTTGGGTCGAAGACGCGAAATTTGCCGGCCAATGCGAAGACCTGGCGTTTGAGTAAATACTGATTGTGTTGAAAAGCTGAATTCATGTTTCTCTCCTCGTTTTAAATGTTGGTTTGAAATTACACGATTTGGATGCGGGTTCCTTCGCCGGGCAGATGCAGATAATCCTCATCAGGCGGGAGGTTCGGCCTGCTCCAGCGATAGATCCATTTTGCATCTTCTGACGGAAGATTGATACAGCCGTGGCTGCGTGGACGTCCGTAGTCATTGTGCCAGTATGTGCCGTGGAAGGCGTTGCCAAAGCCGGTGAAGAATGTACACCACGGTACGCCGGGCAGGTCGTAGATATTATTTACTGCATCGCCCTGATTGGTCATGTGGACGGATGGGCCTTTGTGATAGGTGAGGAATTCACCGGTTGGTGTGCGTGTTCCTTTTGTGCCGCTTGAGCAGCGCGATGAGAAGACCATTGTGTCTCCTTCAAATGCGGTGACCATTTGAGTGGGCAGATCCACGTGGATCAATTTCTCAGATTCAGGAATGTCTGGAGAAAGCAGAGTCAGCTCTTCGTTAGGGATGATGCGCATGTTGTAGTAGGGGACGTAGAATGATTTCTTCAGGTGATTGTCGAAGATCTCATACCAGATGCTTTTTTCGTCACGCGTCACAACGACTTTCTTTACCCAGTGTGTGGTTCCATAATAGAGACGGTATCCGTTGTTTGAATACGTGTATGGGGCGAGTCTGGTTTCACTGATCGGGACGGTGATCTCGCCCAGTTGACCGGCGGCCGGGATTTCGTAAATGGGTTTTTGCAGTTTGGTTTCCACGGGTTGGAGCCAGCCGGCGTAGGTGTAGCCGCCTTCCACTTGAAACCAGGCTTTGTTAAATGGATTGCCTTCTTCCCCTTCCACTTCACCCTTAAGACTGATGACCTGATCCATGCCGAAGAGGGATATTTTTTTGGCGCTGAAGGCGGGTGCATCATACAGTGGAATGCCGCTCCAGGTGATGCGTCCCTGCGAGGCGGGGGGAGCGGCCAAAGCGGAACCAATGCCTAATTCGGAGAGAACAAGCCCGAGCGCGCCTGAAGCGGAAAGTTTTAAAAAGTCACGACGGGAAAATTTAATATTGTTAATCATTATGGAAGATAGATAACCTTGGCTATGTTTATCTTTCCCTTCTTATTTTTTTCTCATGCAAAAAGGGAGTGGATGAAGTTACAAAACAATTTCAACATTTGTGCCGACGCCGCCGAAGGAAAATTCCTTGTTCATGGAAACTTGCGGAGAGGTCCAGCGGTATAACCATTTTGCAGACTGCATGGAAAGATTAATGCAGCCATGTGAATGCGGACGTCCAAAATCATTATGCCAGAAGGTGCCGTGGAAGGATATCCCACTTTCGGTTATGTATTGCACCCAGGGTACGCCGGGCAGGTCAAATCCGCTGGCGGCGATGTCACCGGCGGCCATGTGACGCGATGGCCGTTTGTAATAGGTGAGGAAGGAACCCTTGGGCGTGGTGTATGTGCCCACGCGGAAGATGCCGCCGGTGGAAGCGGGGGTTACAAATACGGGTACATTATTTTCATAAGCGATGACGATCTGTTCATCCAATTGCACTTGAATTTTTTTACTGCTATTGGGAATCTCCGGTGAAAGCGGAGCAAGCTCTTCGATGGTCATAATGCGCAGGTGTTCAGCGCGCGCGTAATAGAGTTTGTCAAATTTGTCATCGCGGATCTGATACCAGACCTGTCCATTTGCGTCGGTTTTTACTGATTTGATCCAGTGGATGGTTTCATAATACATGCGATAGGCTACTTTGGAAGTTTTCTCTGCGGCTTCGTAGGCTTCTGAGTAGGGTACGCTGATTTCTGCGAGCAGGCCGTCTGCGGGAATATTCAATTGCGGCGTGTTCAATAATGTCTGCACGGGCTGCACATATCCCGAATAAACGAAACCTTCCCGCCCGATCTCATACCAGACGCGGTTGTGAGATGTGACATCATCGCTGATGGTGGCGTTGGTGATGTTTAATAACATATCCCGTTGACAGAGTTTAACCGGTTTGGCTTCGCTGGATGGACGGTCATACATCCATATCGTGCGTGTGGTCACACGTCCCTGTACATTGGCAAAGGGATCGTTAAAATGAAAATCGAGCGGAGGCGCAAATAAACCAGCCAGCCCTAACCCGCTCAATTTCAAAAAGTCACGCCGTGATATTTTTTCTGATCTCATTAATTTAATACAAGGATGAAAGCGGAAAAATGAATGTGATGCGTTGTACTTTTCACTTGTTTCCTTGTTTACTGTTCTTCCTAATAATGTACGTTTACCACGGTTCCGACTGAAGCGAAGTTGTACAGCCACTCTGAATCTGGAATGGTCAGATTGACACAACCGTGACTCATGGGCGTGCCAAAATTGTTGTGCCAGTATGTGCCGTGTAAACCATAGTCTTTATAAAAATACATAACATAGGGCACATCTGGCAGGTAATACCCGGGACCGGTCATGGCTTGCGAACGCACCTTGATCCAGATTTTAAATTTGCCGGTCACAGTTGGGGTTTGCCATGTGCCGGTGGAAACGACAAATGAATTCACAAGGGTATCGCCTTCATAGGCATATACACGCTGCTCTGAAAGATTCACATCGATCCAATGTTCGCCGCCGTTACTTATCACCTGCACAGGAATATTAACAACCGCAGTGGGGGCGATGTATTCAGGTGTGGGTGTATCTGAAATGATCTCGGCGTAGATTGTGCCAGGCTGACTTGTTACTTCTGGCTGCGTGGCGGGTTGTTCAACAGGCGGAATCTCAGTGGAACTTGGCAGCACAACTGCTTCCAGTGTTGGTTGCGCCGTGGCAGGCACGTCAATAATCGCGGGTTGTGATTCCTGGGTTGCGGTAACTGTTGGCGCTGTTTCAACCAAAGTCACTTCCTGCGGCACAGGTTTCACCGCCACTGGCGCCGCGGCTGGTTTTGCAATATTAACCTGTGCAAAAGATTGTCTTGGAGCGGCCTGCTCTTGTGGCGCAGATGAAAAATTTAAGATGGAAGCCAGCGCAGGCGAAGTGAAGGCAGACCACGCAGCAAACAGGAAAACCCCACATCCCATGACGATCAATAGGATGGGAAGAATCGGACTCCGCTTTTGGGATTTTTTCGCGCCTTCGCTTCGCACGGGACTTTGAGCCTGTCTCGCGTTCTGCGGGCTTTTTCTACCATTTTGTGTTTCACCGGGTCTTTGCATGGGTTACTCCATTCGTTAAGATGTGCTGATATACAAATAAATATGTAGCATGAATAAATCAATTATAAACTGTTACCATTGGATTTCCACGGGTGTGCCTACCTCGGCCCAGTCATACAACACCTGCGCTTCATAGGACCCCAGCACCACACAGCCATAGGAAATGGGCACGCCTAAATAACCGGCCCACAAAGTCGCACCGTTAGGCAAAATAGGCAGGGCATGGATGCCGTTTTGCATACTGCCTGCCCAATAAATGCCCAGCCAGTTGGGCATCCAAATATCCCAGGTGGCGCCGTAGGCATTGGGAATTTTCTCCAGCACACTGAAGCTTCCCACACGTGTGGCATTGTTCATGCCCGTGGAGGAAACAAAGCTATAGACCAGTACATCGCCTTCATATACATACATATGCTGTTCTGAGATGTCTACCAGGATGTATTTGTTCCCGCTGTAACTTGGCGCGATGATGGCATCCTGCGCTGTGGTAGTTGAATATCCCAACGGGGCGGCGGTTTCGGCCACGATCTCGGCATACACGATAGACTCAGCCGTTGATGAAACAATGGGAGTCTCTGTTGGCAGACTGGTTGGGATTTGCGTGGGAAGTGCGGTGTAGGTTGGTTTTACGATCTCTGCGTAGGAAAAAGAACGGACTGGTTGTGTTGGCGTGGCTGATACAGCGGGGGCTGAATTAACTGTCCGCGCCGCGAGGCCGGCAAGCGCCAGAATTAAGGCGGCACTTAATACCAGATACAACTTTTTTCTTTGCAGAGGTTTGTTCATGGCACAAAAGTTGGGATCGCAGTTGGTATTACATTTTCATTGTTGATGAAACATAAAATACCCAATGTCACACCTTCTGCAACACGCTCTGTTTCTTTCGTCAAAATTTCGCGGTCAAGGTTTAAGAATCCGGTTTCGATGATAGCCGTAATTGTATTGGGGTCGATTTCAGAGAAGGCGTGATACTCACGCATATCGCCCGTGATACTGCCTGAGTGGAAGGTGAGTCCGGTTGTCTGTTTGTACCGGTCTACAAGACAGGCTGTAAGACGTTGCGCGCGGTTCACATCCCGTGTTTCGAGCGAAGATGCCACCTTGAACCCTGTGGCTTGATCGTTTACATATTCGCAGGAATCATTGTGAATGGAAACCAGCGCCACCGCGCGGTAGCCGTTCAAACGTGTATCGAACTCATTGAGCAAGTCCACTTGAAAGCCTTGCGCCTCCAGGCTTTTTTGCACAAGGTTGGCGATCTCAAGATTTACATCTGCTTCTTTGAGATCAACTTCACCGTTCTCGTCCACGCAGACTGCGCCTGAGTCATTGCCGTTATGTCCGGCGACGATGCCGATGCGCAATTGCGGTTGGGGCGTGCTGACCGTATTCGGCGCGGCTTGCGGCGTGAGGATCAAGCGCAATTGCTCCTGCAAATTATTCGAAAATAAACTGTTGGGAGTCCATGCGGTGAAAAGGGTGGCGAGCAAAATTGCCACACCCATGGTTGCAAAAAACGGATTCATCGCGCGTGATCTTGCCGTTGGTCTGCGTGCAGATCTGGGTTGCGGAGGCTGGGGGGTGGGGTTTTGGTTTGTAGATTCCATGTTCTATTTCATATATATTACCTTAAAAATGTTTTTGATGTATCTATGAGGTTTATGAGGTGTATAAGGTTTGTGAGGTATATGAGGGGTGTGAGGTTTGCGGAGCGTGGACTTTTGTCCGCGCTAGTTTTTTTTATTGAGCAGCCCATTCTTTTACACGGGTAAATAATTCCTGCATGGATTTCAATTCGGCAACCGGCACAGCCAGATTTTTTGTTTTTGTACGGGCGTACTGAAACACATTGGAATTCTGCGCGATCCACTTTGCGCGTTGACGAAACTCAGCGCGTGAAATAAAACCCGTCAGATAAATATCCATGCCATAGACCCAGATATTGCTCCACTCCAACGGCGGAATGATATGCGCTTCTTTATGAAGGAGACTATGAATTCCCAAACGCCCTTCAGGAATATTTTTGACGTGGAGCGCGCTGACCGAATAAAAAGCATCGTGGATCGTGACACGTTTCTGCGCTGGCAGATGCACCACCCGTGTCAAAAATCCCCGCGCCTCGTCCTGCCCGCTGACTTCGACCTGCATTTCTGCATCTGATTCAGATTTCAAAACCAGCGCGCCCAGTGGACGCCACTTTGTGGGTTTGCGCCATTCATCAGGCAGGACGTGCATCAGATAATATGGTTGAGTGGTTTCAAATAATCTTTTGAGATCAGACTGCGAAGCCGCGATCAAGCCTGAGAGGAATGCAAATAAATATAGATCATGATCCGAATGATCGCTGATCGATTGATGGTCAGAAGGTACAAGCGCGGGTGCTCCCAGCATTACAGTTGGGTTACTGCGCATTTGCAAGATCTGGTCGCGATGCGAAATCAGAAAGGATTTAATATCACAACTCCGCCCGCCGAGTGAGACATTGTATTTATCAGGCTCGGTAAAAGGCATTGGGGCATTCACGTCAAATGGGATGTTTTGCTGTGAAAGATAACGCCGAAACGCCAACTCCACGGCTACATTCGCCACCATGCGTCTGATTCGGTCATAGGGTTTGCTGCCGGCATACTCAAATAGATTTGGCAGTGCGCGTAAAGCGTATGCAATACCGGCTTCGGTCAGGTCGGGTGTGTAGGGGATGTGGAGAATGTCAGCAGAGGTGAGCATGGGGAAGGATGAATTAGGGATTAGGAATTAGGAATTAGGGATGTGTACTTGAATACCTGTTTACCTGATTACTTGTTATCTGTTCCTCACTTATTACTTTATTACCACCATTTACGGAGTGCTGGTAGACGGTGGAACATAATCAATTTCCTGTATGGTTAGATCTGAAAAAGAGACGATGACGGGATTATCTCCCGCAGAATTGATAAAGACACCGAGTGTGCCGCTCAAATAGTTTGGATTGTTGATGCTGAATTGATAACGCCCGTTGAGGAAGAGTCGCATCTCTGTGCCGACCGCCCAAACGCCAATGCGAACTTCACCAGGCGCACCAGGGGGAACGTCACCGCTGGGGAGAGGCTTTTGTAATAATTCACGTGTGCCAACACTGATGCGTTCGGCGCTGACCATGCCATTGCAGGATAAACCAAATCGATAGTACGCCACTGCGTTGGCACGCACAAGAATTCCATAACTATCATCGGCGCGGCATAGGCTGGGGCGGGCAGTGATCTCGGCGTAGTAATCGTCCACGCTCAGGTCGTGGCGCAGGCTGATGATGTAGATTCCGCTTTGTGCCGAGAGGTTGAGCCGGTTGTTGTCTATGGCGGCGCTGGCTTGGTCGGAGGCTGCGATATCCCATAATGATTTTTTTGAAAAATCATCTGTGACGAGCATGGCGCTTAACCCGGGACGCATCTCTGGGGTGGGGGCGTAGGTGGAGAATGCTTGAGGGCTGGGAGTGACAGAAGCGGGGGAACCAGGCAATGGTCGCAGTGGGAAGCGGGGTTTCCGTCCAAATAACGGGTGTGGGGATGGCGTTTAAATTATCCAAAAAGGCGCACGAACTTCCGATGCCCGTGATGAGAATCAAAATTAAGAAGCGTAGAAATATCATACGTGTTTGATGACAGGATTTCATGGATTGTGTCGTAAAATAATGTGAACTTCATTCTAGCATATAAGGAGCGAACATGAGCGAGAAGCAAGTGCTTGTGACTGGAGCGTGTGGTGAAATTGGTCAGGCGTTGGTGCAGGAACTGGCGAAGCGCGGCGGGTATAAAATTGTAACTGCAGATTTTATGCCGCTGCCTGATTCGATCAAGAGTCTTTCGTCGGAACATGTGCAGGGAGATCTGGTTTACAAGATCAAAACTTTTTATGATTATGATTTCGATACCATCTTCCATTTGGCGGCTTCGCTTTCTTCAAAGGCTGAGGTGGCAACGGAGGAGGCACATCGGATTAATGTGGAAGGGACGATGCAGTTGCTGATGCTGGCTGCGTATCGTTCTGAAAAATATAAAAAGGCAGTCAAGTTTTTATTCCCGAGTTCGATCGCGGTTTATGGCATGTCGAATTTGGAGGAAAAAATAAAAGCGGGTGTGGTGAAGGAAGATGATTGGAATACGCCGCATACCATGTACGGCTGTAATAAATTGTATTGCGAAAAATTGGGGATGTATTACGGAAAATATTTTGGTCAAAAACATTTGGATTCAAACCCGCCGGTCATGCTGGACTTTCGAGCGATCCGGTTTCCAGGCTTGATCAGCGCTTTTACATTGCCGAGCGGCGGGACGAGTGACTACGGCCCCGAGATGCTGCACGCTGCAGCTCAGGATAAGCCGTATGCCTGTTTTGTGCGCGAGGATACGAAGATCTCGTTCATGGCGATGCCCGATGCGATCAAGTCTTTGTTAATGTTGATGGATGTGCCGCGTGAGAAACTTTCCAACAATGTATATAACATCGCGGCTTTTGCCATCACCGCCGAGGATTTTCGTCAGCGGGCGTTGAAAGCTTTCCCCGATGCGAAGATCAGCTTTGACTCAAATCCGCGCCGGCAGGGAATTGTCGACTCGTGGCCTGAAGATGTGGATGATTCTCTGGCGCGCTCAGAATGGGGCTGGAAACCAGAGTATGATGTAGATCGTTTCTTTGATGATTATTTTTTACCGGAGATCCGCAAGCGGTATGGGAAGTGAATTTTTTAGAACTTTTCTTGTGTAACTTGAGCTAACTATAAATAAAGGAAAAAAGAACATGAAAAGATCAGATCGTATTTCATTAATTGTTTTTCCCATCCTGATATTAATTGGCTTTCTCGTAGCTTTGGCGGGTAGTCAGGGCGGTGCATTGGCAGGCGGACTTCCCTTGTTTGCTTTGACGGTTGGGCTGGCTTTTTTTGTGCAATGGCTGGTTTTTATCCCGGCTTATCTGATGCAGACTGAAAAATTCTTTGATCTAACGGGCAGCCTCACGTATATTTCCGTCATCTTGATGGGTGTGGTTTTGAGCAAAAATATCGATTTTAGGTCAATCCTTTTATCGGCTTTGGTTGTGATCTGGGCTGTGCGCCTCGGTACTTTTCTATATAGCCGCATCCAAAAAGCCGGGAAGGATGATCGATTTGATGAGATCAAACCTTCCTTTATCCGCTTTTTAAATGTTTGGACCATTCAAGGATTGTGGGTAACTTTTACGGTTGCCGCTGCGCTGGTGGCTATTACAACAACCACTCGCAAAGATCTGGATCTATTTGCCATGATTGGTTTTCTGATATGGGTTTTTGGATTTGCGTTTGAAGTGATCGCCGATTCTCAAAAAGAAAATTCAGCGCAGACCCGCAAAACAAAGGCAGGTTTATTCAAACAGGTTTATGGTCGCGCTCGCGCCATCCCAATTATTTTGGCGAGATCATGCTCTGGCTTGGCATAGCGATTATCGCTTTACCCGTTTTGCAAGGCTGGCAGTGGGTGGCGTTGATCTCTCCTGTATTTGTCACCTTGCTGTTGACCCGTGTCAGTGGAGTTCCCATGCTTGAAAAGAAAGCAGATACAAAATGGGGTGGTCAGGAAGATTACGAGGCTTATAAAAAGAGAACGCCTGTTTTAATTCCCAGGTTTTAATGTTAGTCTGCGCGTTGCCGTATACAATATTGTATGCGGTAACTTTTTTAAGATAAAGGGTTTTCTCAATAAATCGAATTTTTACAGCACTTAAAATATTGAGCAAATGCTCCACCAAAGGAAAAGTATTATGGATTCATGCAAATTTGGTTTTCATAGCTGGGCTTTTACCAACGAAGGCAAAAGCCGTTGGTGTAAAAAATGTCAGAAAAAACAGGAGCAGGATGAGGCCGGCAAGTGGATTGAAAGTCGTCCGGTCAAAGCACCAGCCGTCGAGACAAAATTCTGCGACTGCCCACGAGATTACACCATCTCCCTTAAGTCCATGTCCTGCTCCCGGTGCGGACTTCCCCGCCGCCCAAGGGTGATCCCTACCGGTGGTGGAGATGCTTCAAAGTCTCGCTAATTGAATCGAATGCCAAATATTAAGTTTAAAAAACTCATTCAACCTACTTCTGAAATTGCAGAGGCCTTCACTCGTTGGGAAAATGACCCAAGCCTTGTTCCATTATCACGCCCCAATTTCAGCCGCGAAGATCTGGAAAAACGTCACCTCGTCACGTTGGATGACCTGACACAACGCCTCGAACATGATCTGATCCACCTGATCTATCTGGATGGGCAGCTGATCGGCGAAGTGGATTATCAAGTAGACCCGGGCCATCTTTTTAAGAAAGAAACGGGAACAGCGTGGATCGGGATCGTCATTGGTGAAGAGATCGGCCGCGGCAGGGGAATAGGCTATCAAGCCATACAATATTTGGAAGAGCAGATCAAACTTCAAGGATTAAAGCGCATCGAGTTGGGCGTGTTCGAATTCAATACGAACGCCATTCGGCTATATCAGAAAGCCGGATATGTGGAAATCGGCAGAATCAACGACTTTACATATTGGCAGGGAAAAATGTGGCAGGATATCCGAATGGAAAAATATCCTTTGTTTTAACTTGAAAATTCGATGCAATGAAAGATCAAACAAATTTATTAAACAAAAAAGAGGCTGCTTCATGAAGCAGCCTCTTTTTTGTAACGAAACAAATTACCCGTCAGACTTCTTTTCTTTTCTCGCACGCAGCCAGCCATTCAAGCTGTATTTCACCACGCGTTCATTCCCTTCAAATAACTTCTTAAGATTTGGCCGCAAAGCCCACATCAGTAAAATTTCCGCGCCCACGCCATACCAGACATCCATCCAGGGCATAAGTCCCTGCGAAGCGCGGACAGCGAAGATAATGATCGCAAACAATGCCACCGCCATCGTGGTCACAGATGCGATGCCGAGCGTGAAGAAGGTCAACATGCCAAGCGGCAAAATAATTAAGATCGAGCCGGGCCATAGTCCCATCGCACCGCCAACAGAGGGCGCTCCACCAGCGCCGCCGGTTAGACCGATAATTTTCCCGTTCTCATCGCGCTGCGGTAAAAAGATCGAATAGTTATGACCAATGATCGCGGCCAGCGGAGCCACCACATGCGCCCAGTGACTATCGGGAGTCAGCCAGGCTGTTACCCAAACCGCGCCCGCGCCTTTTAAGATATCGAGCATGGCCGTTGCAAAGCCGGCCCAAAAGCCAGCCGCGCGCATGGCATTGGTGCCGCCGGTGCGCCCGCTTTCCACTTCACGAATATCTTTCCCGGTTTTAAGTTTAACGATCAGCAATCCAAAGGGGATCGAGCCGAACAGGTACGCCAGAAAAATGATCCCAATATCGATAGCAATTTGCATTGAAACTCCTCCAGTTTGAGTGTATTCATAAAACACAGAAGATGAAATAAGGTTGCTTACAACACTTGTAAAGCCACTTCACGAAAAGCGCCGTCCCACGCGTGCAAGTATGACATACACCACTGCATAAGCGGCCTGGGCGATGTCGGTTGGCGAAACAGTTTCCGGTCCCGTTGGATGCGAGTGGAAGATTCCGATTAAATCCAGACCACTGGACTCAATCTGCTCGAAGGCATTTAATTGCTCAATGGGATCCATCACGTATCTTGTCGGACTTTGCGCCTGATTCGTCACCGCAAGCACAGCCTCTACTTTTGAGTCTTGTCCTGCCAAAAGCCCGCAAGCCTCAAGCGGTGAGAGTGAGTCAACATGAGCGATCATTTTTTGTAATTGTTCTTTTGTGAGGGTGAGGGATTGCATTAACGTAAAAAGACGGCGGAAATCCAGGCCAGACCAATAATAATTGCCGGCCCAATCGAAGCGCGGCGCAGGGGAAGATTTTCTGCAAGACTGACAGATAACATCGTCAATGCATATAATGGCCCTGTAAGTGCCAGCCCAAATTGTATTGGAGTCAGCGGCCAGTAATGCAAGCCTGCGCCGATCTGTGCGCAGACAATACTGATGCCAATTGCCCAGGGGAAATCCCAGTGGTCTGTGCCATCCAGATGAAGGATGCGTAAACTGATCAGCGCCGCAACCATAAAGAGGATCGGGATCAGCAGGAACATGCGCACGCCAGAAAAACGTAGAGAAGTGGCGAGGATTAGAAATAACGCGTACGCGAGCGCGGTTAATCCGGCTCGCGCAAATCCATAGGATGGCGCGGAAGGGTCAATGGTGATGTATTCGGCCAGAAAAACAATGACCAGCACTACAGCCGCAAATGCAAACCCGACCCACCAACTTGTGCCGTCTGGCAGCAAGGTCAGCGGCACACCGACCACAAAGGTGGTTAATGTGGGCAGCATCAGATGTTCGATGTTTGATTTTTTCTCAAGCTTGGGGTGTCCGCGTGTCAGCCAGTCCATACCGGTGGCGGTCAGTGCTGCAGCGAGGATGGTCATAACGGTGCTGAGGGTGAGGGGGTAGGCAAAGTAAAAACCGGGCAGGGTAATGGTCAGCGTGAAGCGCGGCGATTGAATGAGTTTTGTCAGCGCAAAGGTTAACAAAACTGATGCGATCAATACACCCAGGCGGTCTGCCGATGGCAGGTAGGAACGGTTCTCTTGCATGGAAAGATTGTACCTGTGGGAGCGCGTGAACGCAAGCAGGGGTATGGTAGAATCATAATGTTATGGAAGTTTTACGAACAGAAAACCTACCCCCACCTCCCGGCATTATCAATTCAATTAAAGCGGGCTTTGATACCATTGCCACCCATATCACGGCGATCCTCTTGCCGTTGTTATTGAATGTATTTCTGTGGCTGGGGCCGCGCCTGCGAATGGATGCATTGTTTGATTCGATCAAGGCGGATGTGGTTTCCATCTGGCAAACGGGCGGTGTATCTCCAGAGGACATCCAGCGTGTGTTGACCTGGTACGACGGCACGATCCCAACTGTCAATTTGTTCTGGCTCATTCGGACGATTCCGATCGGCATCTCGACCCTGTTCCTGTCACAAGGTGATTCTCAAACCCCGTTGGGCGCTCCGGCCATTATGCAAGTCAATGCGCTCAGTTTGCTCGGCTGGATGTTTTTGCTGACACTCATCGGTTGGGTTGGCGGCGGGTTGTACTTTCGTAGTATCGCAAAGCTCGCAATCGTCACTGAAAATGAAAAGCCTCTGCGCATCTCACGCGCCATCATACAGACCATACTAACTTCCATTGTATGGGGTATTCTAGCAGTGGTGATTGGCGTGCCGCTTTTTATTGTTTTGGCTGTGGTGCTTCAATTCAATGCTTTTATTGCCAATCTGTTTGTGCTATTCCTCAGCCTGGTTTCGATGTGGGTGATCGTGCCATTGTTCTTTTGGCCGCACGGAATTTTCCTTAAGCAGCAGAATTTTGTTACATCTGTTTTGAGCAGTGTGCAAATGGCACGTTTTACCCTTCCCACAAGCAGCATGTTTGTGTTGACTGTGTTCCTGCTCACATTCGGTTTGAACTTCGTCTGGAGTATTCCTCCTGAAGATTCGTGGGTGACTTTGCTGGGTATCTTTGGTCATTCTTTCGTTACCACCGCTTTACTGGCGGGTAGTTTTATTTATTATCGTGATATGAACATCTGGCTGCAGAGTGTGATCGAGAAATTGCGAACAACACCTGTGGTAAAACGAGCTTAATTTCAAAGGTTGAATTTTTTGGAGGTTGTTGTGGCAGAAAAAGAAAATAAAATAAACTATGATGTAAGTTCCATTCAGGCGCTCGAAGGTATTGAGCATGTGCGTAAACGCCCCGGTATGTATGTAGGCGGTACGGATATTAAGGCCTTGCATCACCTTGTTTATGAAGTCGTTGACAATGCGATCGATGAAGCGTTGGCTGGTTTCTGTAATACCATTAATATCATTATCCATGCCGATAGCAGCTTAACAGTTGAAGACAACGGCCGCGGTATTCCGGTGGGGCCGCATCCCACAAAAAAGGATGCAAACGGAAAACCCATGGAAACGGTGGATGTGGTTATGACCGTGATCGGCGCCGGCGGTAAATTTGGCGGCGGCGGATATAAAGTCTCCGGTGGTTTGCATGGCGTGGGTATTAGTGCCGTGAATGCTCTTTCAGAGTGGATGTCGACAGAGATCAAACGCGATGGCAAGATTTGGCGGCAGGAATATAAGCGCGGTGTGCCTCAAGGAAGTATTAAACAAATTGGCAAGGTGAAGGACGAAACCGGCACCAAGCAGACCTTCCGCTTTGATAAGCAAATCTTTACGGAAGATATTGATTTCCGCTTTGACACGCTGGTTCAACGCTTCCGCGAAATGTCCTTTGTGACTCGCGGCGTGACGATCAAATTCGTTGATGAGCGCGCCGACCGTGAGATGACCTTCTACTTTGAAGGCGGCATCACTGCATTCGTCCGCTATCTGAATCGCAACCGTGATGGGCTTCATCCGGTTGTGCATGTTGAAAAAGAAGTTGAAAATATCGGCATTGAAGCCGCGATCCAATATACAGATTCTTATACTGAATCAGTGTATTCATTTGCCAACACCATCAACACCATTGACGGTGGTACGCATCTCACAGGGTTGCGTTCATCTCTGACCCGTGTGGTCAATGATTACGCCCGCAAGAATGGTCTGCTCAAGGATGCCGACCCGAACTTCTCCGGCGACGATACGCGCGAAGGGTTGACCGCCATCGTCTCTGTCAAGCATCCCGATCCGCAATTTGAATCACAGACCAAAGTCAAGTTAATGAATCCTGAAGCGCAGACCTATGTCACGCAAGTGGTGGGGGAGGCGTTCAGCACATTCCTCGAAGAGAATCCGCAGGCGGCGAAGGCGATCATCGCGAAGTGTCTCACATCAGCCCGGGCGCGTGATGCGGCCCGCAAGGCGCGCGACCTCGTCATCCGCAAGTCTGCGCTTGAGTCGTTGACACTCCCCGGCAAATTGGCCGATTGCTCCGAACGAGATTCGTCCAAGACCGAGCTTTATATCGTGGAAGGTGATTCCGCGGGTGGTTCAGCCAAACAGGGACGTGACCGCCACTTCCAGGCGATTCTTCCGTTGCGCGGTAAGATCCTCAATACCGAACGCGCCCGCCTCGATAAAATTCTTGGCAATAACGAAGTCAGATCGCTTATTTCAGCATTGGGTACAGGGGTTGGTGATAACTTTGATCTCGAAGGGCTGCGCTACGGACGTGTAATTATCATGACCGACGCAGATGTAGACGGCAGTCATATCCGCACGTTACTGCTCACATTCTTCTTCCGCTATATGCCGCAATTGATCGATGGCGGCCACATGTATATCGCTCAACCGCCTTTGTATCGTATCGCTTACAAGAACCAAGTTAAATATGCGTATAGCGACAAAGAGAAGGATAAGTCAGTTAAAGAGTATGGCAGTGATAAAGTTGGCATCCAACGCTATAAAGGTCTCGGTGAAATGAACCCCGAGCAGCTTTGGGAAACAACTATGAACCCGGTCAATCGCACCCTGCTTCTTGTCACGGTGGAAGATGCTGCCGAAGCCGACCGAACCTTTGATATGCTCATGGGCGATGCAGTCGACCCACGAAAGAAGTTCATCCAAACTCATGCCAAGAGTGTAAGGAATTTGGATATTTAGCAAGCCGGCTTTTCAAAGAAGATGAATTTGAAAGAGATCACACGAGTTGTGGTCTCTTTTTTTGTTCACAGCCTTTCTTCTTTGTTATGAAAGTACCATACACTGTTGTCGTGGTTGTAGTGTAAAATCTCATCACTATGAGCGCTCAGGAATTGCAACCCAGTATGCTTCAAAAAGCGATGCCCGTTAATAGGCATCTCACCAATATTCTCGCCGGTATTGTGCTTGTTTATCAAGTTGTTGCCTTGTTCGTTTTTTTTGCAGGCATTTATCTGGCAGTTGGATGGGTGAAGGAGCCATTCATTGGTTCTTTTTATGAACACACATTGGTATTTAATGATACCGGCCCTGTTCAAAAGGGGAGCGCCTGGGAATTGAACGCGTTGGTATCCAGTGGCGATCAACTGGTTGCGGTGAATCATGTGCCGGTTCAGAGTCATGCAGATGTCAGCAAGGTAATAAAAGGCAACTTTTTCCCTGGGGAAACCATTCCGATCACAGTGCATTTTGTCAATGGAGAAACGCGTGATCTGAATATAAAGTTAAATTTGTTCCCATCAGAAAGCATCACCCTGTATCTGGTTGTTCCCACTGTTATTAGTTTTATTTTTTTGATCGTCAGTCTGTGGATTTTTGGCTTGCGACGCAACGAACCTGCTGGACGCGCGTTTTCACTTTTTGCATCCTCTGTTGCCATTGCCACAGGGGCTTTGTTTAATCTTACAACAACGCACGAATTTACAACCGTTTGGACGTTCGGTTGCGCAATTGCGGGCGGGGCTATGGTAGCGCTTGGACTTTCATTTCCGCAGAGTCCGCGTTTGTTGGTTAGCTATCCATACCTGCGATGGGTCGGATTGTTTACCGGGGTGATGCTGGCGCTTTTTGCAACTCCAACACTGTTTAACTTTAACGATCCAACAGCTTACATTGGAAGTTGGAGAACTATTTATATATTTGTCGCGTTAAGTGTCCTGTTTCTTATTGGCGCAAATTTATATTATGCCTTTTACGCGCAGTCCCCGGTCGTGAAAACCCAATCGCGTGCAATTCTTATTGGCACAGTGGTTTCTTTTACTCCGCTAAGTATCTGGCTTGCCCTGGGCGGTGTGCTGGCTCTTAATTTTTCGCCCTATTTGTTTCTGCCAGTGATCATCTTCCCGGTTGTGATCGGTTACAACATCATGCGCTTTAAGTTTCTGCGTACAGATGATCTGGTACGGCGCGGGGTGATGTATGCACTCCTTACCGTATCGGTCGTAAGCGGATACGCCCTGCTCGTTACAGGCATCAGCTTTATGTTGAATACCAACCTGCCTTCGAATAATGTTTATCTGGTGGGTGGTTTTATTTTTCTACTGGTCATCGTACTTGAACCGCTTCGCACGCGTTTGCAATCGTTGGTGGATACTGTGTTCTTCCGTGGCGAGCGCGCTTTCGCGGAACAGCTTCAGGATTTTTCCCGCAAACTTACCACAGCATTGGACCTCAACACGATCGGCCTGATTCTGCGCGAACAGATCGCATCCACCTTAAGCCCGAGCAGGATCCACGTCTACACATATGATTCTCTCAACGACTTTTTCGCCGCCCTTCCCTCAGAGGATCACCGCCCCACAAGCGATATTCGGTTCACAGCCACCAGTACATTTGCGCAATATTTTCAAAATGAACGCCTGCCGCTGTATTTAGACAATGCTTCTTCTCTGCCCGATTCACTGCAATCAGAACAATCGCGGCTTGCTTTACTCGGTGCGCGTTTGTTCGTTGTTTTACCCGGCAAAGACCGTGCAAACGGCTGGCTGGCCTTGGGCGCGCGCTTGTCGGGACAGGCATATGCTCCGCGTGACCTGCGCTTCCTTGAAAATATTTGTGACCAGGCTTCTGTTGCAATTGAACGAGTGCAGACCGTGGCCCATCTGGAACGCCGCATTCAGGAAATGAATGCGTTGACTCGTGTCTCGCAAGGCGTGAACGTTACATTGACCTTTGACGATGTACTTGAGTTGATCTATGCCCAAACCGCACAGATCATCCCCACCACTCATTTTCACATTACACTTTATAACGAAGGCAATGATTACTACTATTACGGCTTTTGTGTTGAGAATAACGAACGTATTCCCGAGCGTGAGAATTTACCATTTTCGATCAGCACCGGCCTCAGCCCTGAAGTCATTAATAAAAGCCGCCAGATCATTACACAGGATTACATTCGTGAATGTCAGGCGCGCAGTCTGACGCCGATCCTCGATAATGTATTTGCATGGATGGGTGTGCCGCTTAACGCGGGTGCCAAATCCATTGGCGCGCTTAGTATTGGCAGTCATGACGGAGCCACCGCCTACACCCGTGGACAGCTTGAGCTATTGCAGGCGATTGCAGATCAAACTGCGGGCGCGATCGTGAAAGCGCGTCTGCTTGAAGAGACTCAACAACGCGCCCATCAACTCTCCACATTAAATGAAATTACACGGCAGCTCACATCCACGCTTGAACTGGGACCTTTGCTTCAAAATATTCTTGAGAATGCCGTTGGTATTTTGAATTGTGAAGCGGGTAGCTTATTCCTCGTGGATGAACAGACAGGTGAATTGGTCTTTAAGGTTACTGTGGGACCTGTCGCAGCAAACTTGATCGGTCAGCGCCTGCCGCCAGGGACAGGGATTGTGGGACGCGCAGTACAAATGCGCAGGCCGATGATTGAAAATGAAGAACAGCGCTCCAACTCCCGTTTCGGCGGAATCGATCAGCAGACAGGTTTTATCAGCCGCGCATTGATGGCTGTCCCCTTGCAGGTAAAAGATCGAGTCACCGGAGTTATTGAAGTCATCAACCGTAGAGACGGCCTGCCTTTTGTAGAGGACGACCAAACCCTGCTCACCGCCTTTGCAGGTCAGGCGGCGGTGGCGATTGAGAACGCGCGTCTTTATACATTGACAGATCAAGAGTTGGCGGCGCGCGTCGAAGAACTTTCGGTTATGCAGCGTATTGACCGTGAGTTGAACGCCAGCCTTGAAATGGACCGCGCCATGCGCATCACACTGGATTGGGCCTTACGTCAATCTGATGCTGATGCGGGACTGATCGGAATGTTGGATGAAGATAAACTGCGCGTTATGGCACATCAGGGATTTGACGAACGCATGGAAAATCTGCCTGATCAAACCATGAAGATCGAATTGCCCGCCATGCTGTTGGCTGTGGAAACCGGTCAGCCTCAGCGATTGTCAGTTTCTGCTTCACGGGAAAAATTGACTCCCACTGCGCACACACAAATGATCATCCCCATCCGACGTGAAACCGCAGTCATCGGTCTCCTTCATTTGGAAAGCACAAGTGACTCGCAGGTGGATATTGCATTTCTAACCCGTCTTACCGATCATGCCGCCATTGCCATTTCCAATGCGCAGCTATTTGGAGAAGTTCAGCGCGCGAATCTTGCCAAGAGTGACTTTGTTTCGTTTGTGGCGCACGAGTTGAAAAACCCGATGACCTCCATTAAAGGCTATACTGAATTAATGGCTGGCGGGGCTGTAGGCCCGATCAATGATATGCAGACTAATTTTCTACATACGATCAAATCCAATGTGGAGCGTATGTCTACACTGGTTTCGGATCTTAATGATAACTCCAAGATCGAAGCGGGACGTTTGCGTCTTGAATATAAGGCAACTGAAGTAGCCCCGGTGATTGATGACACAGTTCGTTCCCTCAAGCGCCAGATCGAAGATAAAAAACAGATATTGAAAATCGTATTGCCTGAAAAATTATCCCTGATGTGGGCGGATCGAATGCGTGTTATTCAGGTGCTCGTTAATTTACTCAGCAACTCTTATAAATATACGCCGGAAGGCGGCACCCTGCAGATTGGCGCAGAGGAATCTGCGAACCAATGGGATGCTGAAGGCGCAGCACGTGTGATTCACCTTTGGGTCAAAGATGATGGGTTGGGGATGAGTCCCGAAGATCAGGAAAAGATGTTCCAGAAATTTTTCCGCTCTGACGATCCAGAAGCGCTTAAGTCTCCCGGCACTGGGTTGGGTTTGAACATTACGAAGAGTTTGGTTGAAATGCAAGGCGGTAAAATTTGGTTTGAAAGCGAGTTTCGTAAAGGCACCACTTTCCACATCACAGTTCCGGTTGCAGAAGAGTAGCGAGGCGTTATGACATTGTTTTCATCTGTAGGTTCTGCACAGGCACTGGATGGGCGTGAGGCTGGTTTACAAGCTGCACATCAAGCATTAAATCGCATGGGTGTAAACGCGCCGGGGCTTGCTCTGGTCATCTCTTCGCATCAATATCAGGCGCGTGAAGTGTTGAGCGGTGTCAGCAGTTTGTTGGGTGAAATTCCCATGCTTGGCTTTAGCTCTCCCGCCGGATTTACCCAGGAAGGTCAAACTCCGCACTCGGTTGTGGTTGCACTTATAAGCGGCGATTTTCAAGCGGAAACAATGTGGTTCCCGGGGTACGCCCAGTCTGGACGTGAAACCGCTACAAAGGTTGCGCAACATGCCGCAGCGCGGGTGGAACGACAATCCCTGCTTTTCTTTGCCGATGGATTCAATGGAGATGCCGAGCAGTTTTGCAGCGCGGTCACACCGGGTTTGCATATCACTGGCGGGCTTTCAAGTGGTGACCTGCATACAGGCAACACGTATCAAATGGCTGGCACTCAAACCGGCACGGGTGGTTTGGTTGCTGCTTTTCTGCGTGGGAATATAAAAATAGGAATTGGGTACGATCACGGTTGGGACCCGGTGGGAAGCCAGTTTCGTGTGACGCGTTCTCGCGGCTTCTGGCTGCGTACATTGGACGGCCGTCCTGCATCCGAAACTTATGCCGGACTTTTTGGTTACCCAGCACGTGATTGGGCCTTCCCGCCTTTGAATTACCTTGCGCGTTTATATCCGCTTGGCGTGGAACAGGGAGAAGACCTGGTCGTGCGGTCTCCGATCCGTGTTGAAGCCGATGGCAGTTTTCGCATGAATGCCAACATCCGTGATGGTATTGACGCCTATCTTTTGGTGGGGAGCCGTGTGGCCTGTGAACGTGCTGCGCGTCAGGCGACACAGCAAGCCTTATTACAACTTGGTGATGCAAAGCCGGCTTTCGCACTTGTCCTGGTGGACATTGCATGGCAAATGCTGCTTAAAGCCCAGCCCGGCATCGAGATCGCCGCTGTGCAGGATATTTTGGGAACAAAAATTCCCATCGCAGGTGGTTATACATTGGGGCAGATCGCACCAACAACTGACTCCATACCCAAGTTCTTAAATCAACATATTCTTGTCATTGTATTTGGAGAGCCAAACCCATCCTGATCTACAAACCGGCTGGCACAACCCAATCTCGAAGCCCGTCTCATAGAGCGGGCTTCGTTTTTTACATATATACAACTTATTTCAGCTTTTTAGCGGGATTTCATGTCGAAAAGAAGCTGCCTTGCAATTTGGTTAACACCAGTTTTTTGGATTTACTGTATACTGCCTGAATAATCAACGAGGCAGGGTATGACAGAAAAGAAAACCCCTTCAAAGAAGACAACCAAACAAGCCGAACCCGATCAGGAAATTCAGACGGGCGACCAGAGTATTGCTGTTGGCGGATCTGTAACAGACAGCGCCATCATTCATGGACAGACCATCGTCCTCGCCGATCGCTTCTGGCGTGACCTGCAACCTGCCATGCCTGCTGAGAAATTGCGCGAGGCTACGGCAGCCTATCTCGGCTACCTGACCGACCGCCATTATTACCTTAGCTTAAAAGGCATGGGCATCTCAGACCGTGTCCCGTTAAAGCTAAAACTTCTTGATCTTTATGTGCCGCTTAAAGCGCGCATGGAATTACCCGAAGGTGATACATGGAAACGTGATATCAGTCTGGCAGGTCGTGACATCACCAACGATGAACAGGAGCTTTTACATTTTGGTGAGCCTGTTCCGCTTTTGAAAGTTTTACAACAGCATTCGGGTGTGATCGTGTTGGGTGACCCCGGCGCCGGCAAGACCACCTTTGTAAAATATCTGGCATTACGCCTTGCGCGCGGCGAAGGCGTCAAGATTGGTCTTAACGATTATTTACCCATTCTATTGCCGTTGGCAGCATTTGCGAATGCACTTCAAACAAGAGATATTCGCCTTGATGATTTCATCGCCGAATATTTTGCGGGCATCGGCGCGGACTTGCCTGTTGGCGCGATGTTAAGTGAAGCTCTGAAAGTTGGCCGGGCGCTGATTCTGCTTGATGGTCTCGACGAAGTGCGCGATATTAATATGCGGAACACAGTCGTTGAGCGTGTGGTTGACTTTTTTGCCTTCCATCGCCGTGAAGGTAATAAATTTGTATTGACCAGTCGTGTGGTGGGCTATCGCGCGGTGCGGCCTTCGGCGGAAGACCTTGTCGAATGTACCATCGTGGATTTTGAAGAAGATGAGATCGAAGAATTTATTAAACACTGGACCACCGCGCTGGAAAAACAGGCGCAGGGTAACACTGCCATCGCGCAGGCAGATGCGGAAACAGACCGCCGCGAACTGCTTGATTCGATTCAACAGAATCCTGGTGTGCGGCAATTGGCATCCACGCCGCTGCTGTTGACCATTCTGGCTTTGATGAAGCGGCAGGGCGTTTCGCTTCCTGAACGCCGGGTGCAGCTTTACGATCAATATGTAAACACTTTGCTTTCCACCTGGAATCGCGCCCGCAGTTTAAGCGGACGTGCCCCCGGCCGTGATATTGATGAATTGCAAACTGTGCGCATCCTCGCCCCGCTTGCATTGTGGATGCATGAAGTCAGCCCGGGTGTAGGGTTGGTGGGGCGTGAAGATATGCGCCGCAAACTTGAAGAACTTTTTATGGAGCGCAATGAGGCCTCTCCACATCAGGCGGCGCGCCAGTTTCTAACAGATGTGCGTGAACATGCCGCGCTGCTGCTTGAGCGCGGCCCCGGTGAATACGGATTTATTCACTTAACCTTTGAAGAATATCTGGCAGCCGTTGCGCTCGCATTGATGGGGCAGGGCAACGCCGCGCCGATCATTGAAACATTGTCGGCACATGTGGGGGAGCAGGCCTGGCGTGAAGTGACTTTGCTGACCATTGGCTATCTTGGCATTCGCCAGCAACTTCCGAAAGTCGCAGGAGAAGTAGTTGAGGCGTTGGTCAATAATCAACCCGGGCCTCCCGGCGAAGCGGTGGTACTGGCTGGTGATGCCGTGCTCGATACCTGGCCTGGTGGTGTCTCTCTGCAAAGCAAGGAATATGTTATTCAAGCATTGTTGACCACCATGCAGGATGGCGAGATCCGTCCTGAGTTGCGGCGTCATGCCAGTTTGCTGCTGGGCAGGCTTGGGTGGCGCCCGGGAGATCTTGATCGGTTTGCGGAAATTCCTGCGGGCGAGTATCAGGCCGGGGTTAAGAAAGATACGAAAGAAATCCCGTATATGTATTTCATCGGCAAGTATCCTGTTACCAACATCCAGTTTGCGCGATTTGTTAAAGAAGATGGATATCAAACACAGGAATACTGGAGTCATGATGGCTGGGAGTGGCGCACAGGCAAGTATGATTCGCGCACACTTGAAGCTGTGGTGCATGATTGGCTGGAACATCGTCCGCTTGCGAAACGCAATACACCCTATTACTGGCATAGCATTGAGTTGAGCAATCCGATCGTGCCGATCGTGGGCGTGAACTGGTTTGAAGTGGAAGCCTATTGCAACTGGCTTTCCAAAAAGATCGTGGCCGTGCCTGAGGGATACACCATTCGCCTGCCTCGCGACGATGAATGGGAGCGTGCCTCGCGCGGCGCAGATGGGCGTGAATATCCCTGGGGCGAAGGGTTTGATAAAGCCGCCGCGAATACATGGGATAGTGACTCGACCGGTTCGGGGCTGGGCGGCACAACCGCAGTTTGTACATTTCCGCAGGGCGTCAGCCCTGATGGCGCGTGGGATATGAGCGGCAATATTTGGGAGTGGACCCGCTCCTGGTATGATGAAGATAAAAAATATCGCATCGTGCGCGGCGGTTCATGGATCGGATATCAATGGTTCGCGCGTTCATCGTTTTGCAACTGGTCGATCCCGTTAATGTTCAATGATGATCTTGGCTTCCGCGTGGTGATCGCGCCGAAGGATTCATAATATAAATTTGGAGGAAGCATGGCAGAGAAAAATAAAAAAAACGGTCAAAACGCAGGCAACGGCAGCATTGTGATCGGCGGCAATGTGCATGGCAGTAATATCGTCATGGGCAACAATAACAACGTTTCAAATCAAAGCATCAACATCACCCAGTCTTTTGAAACCATCTACAAATTTATCGATGAACATCCCAAACTTCAAACTGGAAAAAAAGAGGATGCAAAGGCCGAACTCGCCGAGATCAAAACCGCGCTCGAAGAGCCAAATCCCGATGAAGGGTTTATTACACGGCGTTTTCGCAACATCAAACGCATGGCGCCCGATATCGTTGAAGTGGCTTTTGAAACCTTAAAGAATCCGATCAGCGGCGTGGCAGAAGTCATCAAACGCATTGCAAAAAAAATGGCTGAAGAATAGAATACAAGTACAATCAACTGGCGGAATCCTCCGCCAGTTTTTTATTGAGAGGAAAAATGAAACTCAAAATATTTGTGTTGACCCTGAGCATTTTGACTTTTACCGCCTGCTCGATCCCCGTGGATGCGGCTCCGCCCCCCCACCGCCCTGATGCCTGATACGCCCCAACCGACATTGATCGCCCCTGCAACATTTACTCCCGTCCCCGCGTTGACACAAGTTGCCACCTCCACACCGACAGCCTTCGCGCCGGTGGCAGATCTCCCGTTCTGCGATGATCCGCGCGGACGTGAGTTACTCACCTCATTTTCCGCCGTGATCGTCTCCAAAGATGGGCCATTACTTGCTTCACTCGTTTCCCCATCTTACGGCATGGATGTGCGCTATTATCGCGATGGCAATGTGGTTAATTATGATGTGGAACATGCAAAATTCGTTTTTGAAACCACCTTCCAGGCTGACTGGGGACTTTCCTTTGGAAGCGGCGAATCTACTCTTGGCTCATTTCAAGAGATCATCCTGCCAGCCTTGCAAAAGGTGTTTATACCGAGTTCAACCATTGAATGTAACCAGATCAAACTTGGCGCAGTAACCTATCAGGCTCTTTGGCCCTACGCCGATTTGAATTACTACTCAGTGCATTTCCCCGGCACCGAAATAAACGGCAGATTAGATTGGCAAACCTGGGCAGTCGGCATGGACAATGTGGCAGGCCGGCCTTATATCGCGGCGCTTATCCATTACGAGTGGGAGCCGTAAAAAACTTCATCTTTTGCCAAAGATGTGAATAATTCAATATCTTTCCTCTTTCTATTTATGGAAGAGGAATTTTTATTTCTAAGGTAAGAAACCACCTGATGTGTTACTCTATAATCTATGCTATTGCAAAAAGTTGCAATAAGGAATTCTTATGACCTGTGCTGCTGACTATGCCCCCCAACTCCGCGCTCGCGGCTACCGTATGACCCCGCAAAGGATGACAATCCTGCATGTGCTTCATCATTCAGGCAAACATCTCTCGCCGGTTGATATCTATGAACAGGCGCGGAAGGAATTACACGGTATTACAGAAACCACTGTGTATCGCACTTTGGAGTTTTTGGCCGAGAATGGACTGGTTCGCTCCGCGCACATGGGGAATGGTCATCTTGTCTATGAGATCGCACGGCATGAACATCATCATATAAAATGCCGTAATTGTGGAAGTGAGATGGAGGTGGATCACGCGTTACTTGCCAAACTTTATCGTCAATTAGAGTCTGCGAGCGGCTATCGGTTAACCGACAGCCACGTCACATTTTTTGGTCTTTGTCCTGATTGTCAAAAAGGAGAATAACATGCACTACTCACCAGTTCCCATGCACATCCCTGACGGCTTTCTAAGCCTGATCGTATCCATCGTTTGTTGGGCGGCTTCAGCCGCAATTATTGGTCTTGCAATTTCAAAGACGAATAAAGCGCTCGGCGAAAAACAAATCCCATTAATGGGTGTAATGGCAGCTTTTATCTTTGCCGCACAGATGATTAACTTCCCTGTAGCAGGCGGCACATCTGGTCACTTGTTGGGCGGCGCAATGGCAGCAATTGTATTGGGTCCCTGGGCCGGCATGTTGGTGATGACATCGGTCATCGCTGTGCAGGGTTTGCTTTTTCAGGATGGCGGCCTGGTCGTGATGGGCGCCAATATCTTGAATATGGGATTGGTCACCGCTGCAGTTGGGTACGGACTTTACCGGTCTGCTTCCACCCAGTCTACAACTGTAAAACCCGGCGTGGCTGGTGTGGCTGCCTGGCTTTCAGTGATGACCGGCGCTTTGTTAACCTCGCTTGAACTTTGGTTAAGCGGCACCTCTCAATTACAGATGGTGATTCCTGCCATGCTGGGCGTCCATGCTTTGATCGGTTTGGGCGAAGCGTTGATCACTGTCTCCGCTTTGGCTTTTATTTTGCGCACCCGTCCTGATTTACTCGGCGCAGATTCAGAATCTGCAAAGGGCAGCCGCGGCTGGGTAGTAGTTGGCGCGTTGATCTCGCTCGCGGTTGTGTTGATCTCTCCGCTGGCCTCCGGTGACCCGGATGGGCTTGAGCGCGTGGCGATCAATATGGGATTCATTGACACGGGCTTATCTGCTCCGTATTCGATCATCCCTGATTACACGTTGCCCTTCCTCGGTGAAACCGCATTTTCCACCATTGCGGCCGGAGTGATCGGTGTATTTGTTGTTGGTGCGATCATGATGCTTGTTGGCCGTGGTATGAAAGCCAAAGCATAAACAAAAGAAATATCCATATCCTGAGCGGAGCCAAAGGACGTGGATGTTAAGAATTGTAATCTTCACATTAACTTATGCTTTTGTCCTTCGACTGCGTTTCTCGGAGTGCGCTCGTCACTTCGCTCAGGATGTAAACTATTATGCACTTCGATGCCTTTGATCGTTATCACGAAAAAGAAAGTTTCATCCACCACCTTGACCCGCGGGTTAAGGTGGTGGTGACGATCGTTTTTATTGTTTCTAATGCGCTTTTGCCGGATGGCGCGTGGCTGGCCTTTGGATTGGCGTGGCTGTTTTTACTTGCGGCGAATGCGCTCTCAGGACTGGGCATTGCTTATACACTTAAGCGTTCATTGATCGCATTACCTTTTGCGCTGATCGCCGTCACGGTCTTGTTTTCAATTCCGGGGAAGCCTGTTGCAAACTTTAGCATTGCCATGTGGGACTTTGTCATCACCGATGCGGGTTTGCTGCGCTTCGTGAGTATTCTTATCCGCTCGTGGTTGTCGGTGCAAATTGCGCTGTTGTTGGTTGCCGCCACACGCTTCCCAGACCTGATCCATGCCTTGGAGCATTTGCGCGTGCCTGCCATCCTCACGACCATCATTGCATTTTTATACCGCTACCTGTTTGTGCTGACGGATGAAGTCTTCCGTCTGCTTAGGGCGAGAGAATCTCGTTCGGCGAGCGTAACAGGCAAACGGTCGGGGGGAGGCGTTTTCTGGCGTGCCAATGTCGCCGGTAATATGGCAGGTCAACTCTTTTTGCGGAGTTATGAACGCAGTGACCGCATCTACAATGCGATGTTGTCGCGCGGGTATACCGGTCATCTTTATACGTTGAATGCGCATGAGATGAAGCCGAGTGATTATTTTGTGACTGCGTTTGTGGTTGCGATCATATTTATTGTTCAAGTTATTGGAAGGTTATAATGCCCATTTCACATTCAAAATCATCTTTTGTCGCGTCACGTGAAGCATGCGAAGGCGATGTTTTACAAGTGCGCGACCTGCATTTTTCGTATCCTGATGGACATTCTGCTTTGCATGGTGTTTCACTTAAATTATGTGAGGGCGATAAAGTGGCGCTGGTCGGGCCGAACGGCGCGGGCAAATCAACTTTGATGCTGCACCTGAATGGGATTTTAGGCGGGCACGGCGAAGTGGAGATTGGTGGTCAGCGCCTCACCCGTGACAATTTGCCTGCTGTCCGCGCAATGGTCGGACTCGTGTTCCAGAATCCAGACGACCAACTTTTCTCGCCAACCGTGTTCGAGGATGTGGCGTTTGGTCCGCTGCACATGGGACTGCCCGAAGTGGAAGTGCGTGCGCGTGTGGATGCCGCGCTTGAAGCGGTGCGCATGTCTTCCTATAAAGATAGACTCTCGCACCATCTCAGTGTGGGGGAGAAGAAACGCATTGCCATCGCCACTGTGCTTTCAATGAACCCGAGTATTCTGGTGCTCGATGAACCTTCCGCTGGACTCGACCCGCGCGCGCGCAGAACATTAATTAATTTATTGCGTGAACTACCGATCACGATGCTCGTCTCTACCCATGATATGAAATTGGTGCAGGAACTATTTCCGCGCACGATCGTGATGGACGAAGGCCGGGTTGTGGCTGATGGATTGACAATGGAAATTTTGGAGAACGAAGAGTTCTTGACGGCGCATGGGCTTGAGAAGCCGTAATCTGGTGATAAGATTTCGGAAGTAATTTAAATAAAAAACTTACTACCGTATGTTTCTCACATAAAAAACTAAAAGCCTTTTTTGTTAATCAGGCTTTTGCGAAAGCGAAGCAGACCTTTAGGGTTTGTGTGTACGGTAGAGAAATAAAAAAATATAGTTTACAAAAAGAGCCATAAGAGAAATCCTGGCTTTTTTTGTTTTGTAGAAAAGGTGATATTATTTTGTATCTTCAGTTTTATTTACATCGGCTTAAAAAGGAGGATTGATGGCAGGTGAAAATATTAATTACCCTGCTTATTAACTGACCTTACGCGAAAAAATGGATTGTGGGCTTTAGTCCGCGTTTTCAGTAAGAAGCACACTACAGTCCGCGCTCCAAACAAAAAATCAGGCTTCTCGAAGAAAACTGCGTAAGGTGGATTATTAATTGTAATGCTGATAAGTAGCTTAGTTTGCCCGCATCTGTATATATAATAAGGTCTTTCTGCGCCTTTTGTTTGGAATAGGTGCTTGTTTTTCTCGAAAAGTTTTTAAAATTTTGGAGGGTATCTCGTGAAAAAGCCAAGTTATTTTATGTTGATTTTTGTCCTGGTCATTGTCATTTTGGGCGGAATTCCAAATCAGGTCGTCCGTGCGAATACGATTTGGACAGTCACAAATGCAAATGATAGCGGAAGCGGTTCGTTGCGTCAGGCAATTATCGATGGTAATTCGGGCGACACAATCTTATTTGAATTGTCTCTTTCCGGCGCTATTATTCGTCTGGATTCATCCCTGCTAATTGACAAAGGCCTCACGATTGACGGGTCAAGCCTTACTTCACACATCCAGATCAGCGGCGATACAGAGGGCGATGGCACAGGTGATGTATCTGCTTTTCAAATTGGTGGACCCTTCCCAGTTGAGCTAAATGGATTGGATATTGTGAAGGGGAAAGCCAGTGGAGTAACTGGCGGCGGTGGCATTGCAAATTATGGAACCTTAACGATTAGAAATTCCACCCTGTCAGGCAATTCGTATATCGGCGGGTTGGGCGGCGGCGGTATTTATAATAAAGGGAATCTAACGCTCATCAATAGCACCATAACAGGCAACATGGCAGAAGATGGCGGGGGAATCTTCAATGACTATGGTCAGACACTTACCATTACAGGAAGTACATTTTCTGAAAATGTCGCGCAATCGATTAGCCAATTGCAAGGAAATGGAGGCGGAATTGCGAATATCGGCACATTATCTGTAGATGATAGTATGTTCCTTGATAATTCTGCCACCGCGGGCGGCGGGGCTATCGTCAACAGCATCAATGGTAATTCAATTTTAACAAACAGCTCATTTACAAATAACTCGGCCTTTGGTTTTGGGAATGGGGGAGCGATCAATAACTATGAAGGCCAAGTGACGATTGAGAATTGCATCTTTACCGGAAATTCAGATTTTGGCGGAGTGAGTAGTGGAGGTGCTATTTACAATGAAGATCAAATGAGTATTACAGAAGGCACTTTTACAGGGAATACCAGTTCAATTGATGGCGGGGGAATTGCCAATCTCGGTATATTAACCGTGACCAATAGTGTCCTCTCAACCAACTCTGCTGCACTTGGGGGTGGTGTTATTAACTCTGGAAACCTGAAAATTACAAACACTGCTATTTCTGAAAACGTTGCAGACATTGGCGGCGGCGGCGTGTTTAATGAAGATAACGGCGTATTGACTATGGTAGATAGTACCGTCTCCAACAACTCTGCGCCGGATGGTAGCGGTATTTTTAATATAACTCTTACCGGCGTAGTTAATATTTTGAGCAGCACCATTTCAGAGAACTCTACTACTGGGAATGGCGGCGGTATCTCCAATTGGGGCACGCTGACCGCAACAAACAGCACTCTCTTTGGCAATTCTGCGACAGAGTATGGCGGTGGCATTATCAATTTGGGATCCCTGGCTTTAACGAATGTCACCATTTCAGAGAACTCCTCATTAACCAGCGGTGGCGGCATATACAATGTGGGTAACCTGATATATGCCAATACGATCATCGCCAATTCCCCAGTCGGCACAGATTGTTTTAACGACAGCGGCACAATTGGAATCAATACGAATAACCTGGTGGAAAATAATGCTGTATCCCCTAATCAATGTGGAACTCCAAGTCTCACAACTGATCCAAAACTGGCTTTGCCCGCTGACAATGGCGGTCCTACCAAAACCCTCGCAATTGGTCTTGATTCTCCAGCCCATAACGGGGGAGATAATTCAATTTGTGCTTTGTCTTCCGCCTCACCAACCTTTGGCCCGGGCGGCAAAGACCAACGTGGGGTGGCACGTCCGCAGGAGAGTCAATGTGATATTGGCGCATTTGAATTTGATCCTTCTCCCAACGTGCTTTCCAGCGTGCTTGTAAATCCAAACCCGACTAATCTTTTGAGCGTAGACTTCACCGTCACCTTCTCAGAATCTGTGATCGGAGTAGACCCGGGTGATTTCTCCCTGACGACAAACAGCGTATCTTCCGCCGCCGTTAGCGGAATCAGCGGCTCAGGCAGTGTCTACACTGTCAGTGTCAACACCGGCGTTGGCAGCGGCACCCTCCGTCTGGACGTACTGGATAACGATAGCATCACAGACTTAAGTCTTAATCCACTTTCTGCCGGCTTGATAACAGGTGAGACCTATACGATCCGCAAGACACCGATCTTCACCGACGTTCCATATAGTTATTGGGCAAATAGTTACATTGAGCGTTTATATACAGCGAGCATCACCGGCGGCTGTGTGCTCAGTTCCTTGCAATACTGCCCTGATAGCACCGTCACCCGAGCACAAATGGCGATCTTCCTATTGAAGGGAATTCACGGTTCAAGCTATGCGCCGCCTGCCGTGAATGGCAATACCGGCTTCGACGATGTCGCCGCTGATTACTGGGCTGCCGCATGGATCAAACAACTGGCCGCCGAAGGCATCACCAGCGGATGCGGCGCTGGAATCTACTGTCCCGATAGCACAGTCACCCGCGCGCAAATGGCAGTGTTTTTGCTGAAAGCCAAAAACGGTTCCAGTTATGCTCCGCCCGCGGTGGGTGGCAGCACCGGCTTCAACGATGTGGCAGTCAATTATTGGGCAGCTCCTTTCATCAATCAACTGGTCACCGACGGCATCACTAGCGGCTGCGGTGCAGGCAACTACTGCCCCGATGACTCAGTCACCCGCGCACAGATGGCGGTCTTCCTGGTGAGAACCTTTAATCTGCCGTAGAAAATAATAGATAACAGGTTTCTTAATAAAGAGAGCTGCGAGAGTAACCTCGCAGCTCTCTTTATTAAAATGTAATGGAATGGCAACGAAATATTCAGCAGAGATCATTAGAATCCATTTCTTGTAAAAGCAGCAAGGCAATTGCAATGATTTTTCCCGTAAATTTACGCTAATCACCACGTTTTTTTGAACACTCGTGCAGATTAGCGCAAGTTGTTGTTTGGACAAAGGACTTACAGAAAACGTAATAAATAGATTTGCGGTTGAAACAAATAGTTTTCAAAAAAGGCCCGAGTGAGCATAAGTGATTGCCGGCATGTAAATCGGAGAGGTAGCGAAGGATATTTGTTGAAAATTTCATACTTTCGCCTTTTATATCGCAAAGCTTAAAAAGCAAAATATAAATTGCTTCACATGCAGAGAGTTGCACATTACATTTATCGCTTATTTTGGTACTAATAGTCAGATGCCTTTTGCATAAGAAAAGCTTATTGTTTTATAGTGCCTTGCATTTCTGAAAGGTGCTAAGGATGTCCTATGGATTGTTGTTTTTAAGGAGGCAAAATAAAAATTCTAATTTTACCCACAACCTTTTTTTCAAATAGACTACTAAGGAGATAGAATGCATACTGTAAATAAGTCCGTGTCAATTTTTATTAGCGTGATTTTTGTTTTTTTAACTGCCTTTGGCGTACCGCAGTCTACCAGGGCTGCAGGCCCATTGTGTGTAGACCCAACCAACACCTCTACTTGCTTTGCTACCATTCAAGAAGCTGTGGATGCTGCTGTATCTGGGGATGTGATTAATGTAGTTGCTGGAACCTATAACGAAAACGTTATTATTAACACGAATAACATCAGTCTTATCGGCGCGCTTGCGATGAACGCGAATGATGTGCCTAATTCCACAATTCATACTATTATTGATAGCGGCGCGCCAGCGGTGATAACTTCTGCAGGCATTACCATAAACAATGGAGTAACGGGCGTTACGATCAAAAACCTGCGCGTTCAAAATTTTTCAAGCAACAGCGGTATCTATGGTGTCGGTGGGAATAACAATCTCACCATTGATAGCGTTCATGTATATAGTAATAACACCAACAATGCAGTGAACGGCGGTGGTATTTATATGAATGGGCCGGTATCCACTGTGTTAATCAATAATGTAGACTCACAGTTGAATAAAGCCCGTGGTATTGTGATTTGGAATGGATTCAAACAAAATATCACGATTACCAACAATTACGTGAAGAGTAATAACTGCTGCGGAATTGAACTGCAAGACGGGACTGCATCAGGTGTTACAGTTACGGGGAATACAGTCATCAGTAATTCGGATAGCGGAATGGCTTTTCTTGGGTTGACCTCAGGCTCAGGTCCGAATGTGATTAAAAACAACACAATTACAAATAACGGACGTTTCGGTATTGAGATCAAAATGCCGAATGGCACCGGGGCAGCTACCGGCGACGGTAGCATTGTGATTGAGAATAATACTATTTCTCTTTCAACACCCGGCGCTGACTTGCGTGACTTTGCCGGTATTTCTGTTATTCGCCGTGCATATCAATCTGGGTTTGGATATGTTGATATTCCCACTGGTGTTATTGTCCGCAATAATATCGTTAGCGATTATCGTCAGGCCAATCCGGGTTCGAACAGCACAGGCTTCGGTATAGTGGTCGAAGGCACAAAAATGAAGGTAGAGGGGAACACATTGACAAACAATGATGTGGGTGTGCAGGTACAGGCCGGTCATCTGCCTTACATTGCTGACACTGCCGGGGATGGTGATCAGGCAAATTTGGTTGATACCTATTTTGGCCGCGGAAATTCACCGACCGCCTGTGCGTATGTGCCTAGTACCAATATTTATTCAGGCAATGGGGTAAATTCCCGTAATGTGGGCGTGGTAGGTACTGCCGCTGTTACAAATGATAATACTGGAGCATATTTTTGCAGTATACAGGCTGCGATTGATGATGCAGCCACTATTGACGGTCATACGATCAGTGTGCCGGCGGGAACCTATGTTGAAGATCTATTAATTGATAAGTCACTGACATTGCTCGGCCCGAACAGTGCTGTTAATCCCAATACGGGCACCCGCGTTGGAGAAGCGATTTTGCTCCCGGCAACTTCGTTACCAAATCCCAATGTCTCCTGTACAGTCATGGCGTATGTGGCTGTGAGCGATGTGACCATCAAAGGTTTCAAATTCGATGGCGACAACCCAGCGCTAACCAGCGGCATTGCAATCGGTTCGGCTGATGTGGATGCGTGTGAATTGATCGCCAGCAGTGAAGGCGTGGGCGGCATCGTCATTGAGAATAATATTCTCAAAAATGCCACTTATAGCGGGCTTGATTTCTACAACTATACCAACGATGCGGCAACATCGAATAATTATTTCCGCTACAACCTGATCAGTGACATCGGCGAAACGACCTATAATTGGGGACTGGGAGTATTGATCTACAATAATTTTTACGCTGATATTACAGACAATGTATTTGACAATGTCCGCGTGGGTATTCAAACCGGAAATTACTATCGCGCAAATATTGGCCCCACCGGCAGCATCAGCAACAATACCATTAACGCCTGGCGATTGGGTATTTTCAATAACCTTTGGTATTCCAGCGCTTCTACAATTTCATTGTCCAACAATACCATCAACGCAATATCCAGTTCAGACTCAGCCAAATGGAATGGTATTTTGCTTAGTTCCTTCCAGGGCTCTGTTAATGCCACCCTGTCCAATAACATCATTAATATTGGCACGATTACGCAAAATCCTTCTGCTGGATACAACATTTGGAATACACCCACAACTGCTGCCCTTACCATCTCAGGCGGCACAGTGACAGGCGGTAACTATGGTGTTTGGATAAATAACTTTGAAGGGTACAACAGCAACGCTGATAACACCTCCATTAAAATTGACGGGGTAACGATCAATAATGCGGCAACCGCCGGCGTTTTTGTTTCAGACAGCGTTGGTAATACGAATGGCTCTACTGTATATGCCAACATCCAAAACAGCACAATCACCAATTCTGTCACAGGTATTTTGGTCTCAGGCAGTGACGCGAGTGCTAAAGCCAATTTTAACAAGATCACTGGCAACACTACCAAAGGTATTAATAATACATCGGGCACGCTTATGGATGGAGAGAAAAACTGGTGGGGGAATATCACTGGTCCGTCAAGCGTGGGAACTGGAAGCGGGGACTCTGTATCCACTGATGTAGATTACACCCCCTGGTGTGGAGATGCAGCTTGTTCCTTCTTCGTTCCTCCGTTCCCGTTGGTTGTGACTGCCAATAACCAGACGATCATTGTTGGTCAGTCAGATCCGATCTTTACTTTCAGTTATGATGGTCTTGTAAATGGCGACCCCAGCACAGTGATTGATGTAGCGCCAACTTGTTCTGTCAGCGGCCCCAAGTGTGGTTGGCACTTTCTCTACAACTGACCCTGATGTTGGTGATACCTTTACCTATGCTTTCTGCGGTGGAACCGACGATGCCTCCTTCCAGATCAATGGCGGCAACCTGCAATCTGCTGCGGTATTTGATTTTGAAGTCAAGAATAGTTATTCGATTTGTGTTCGTTCAACTGATAGCGGCACACTAAGCACAACCAAGACCTTGACGATCAGTGTCAATAATGTGATAGACACAGCTACTTTTGCAGATGTGCCAATGACAGGTTTTGCATGGCTTCAAATTGAAACGATTTACGCAGCCGGCATTACCAGTGGTTGCACTACCTCGCCGCTCAATTACTGTCCTGATAGCTCGGTTACCCGCGCACAAATGGCGGTCTTCTTATTGAAAGGCGTTCATGGTTCAAGTTATGTCCCGCCCGCTGTGAATGGCAATACCGGCTTCACAGATGTCGCCACCGATTACTGGGCCGCCCCATGGATCAAACAATTGGCGGCTGAAGGAATCACCAGCGGCTGTGGTGATGGTAACTACTGCCCCGATGCCACAGTAACTCGCGCTCAGATGTCAATTTTCCTTTTGAAAGCCAAGAATGGCTCAGGCTTTGTCCCGCCTGCCGTGGGTAGCAGTACCGGTTTTGCAGATGTCGCTACCAATTACTGGGCAGCTCCTTTCATCAAGCAACTGGTCACCGATGGCATCACCAGCGGATGCGGCGGCGGTAACTACTGCCCCGATTCTGACGTGACCCGCGCCCAGATGGCGGTCTTCCTCGTCAGGACCTTTAATCTGCCGTAATGAAATAAGTTTTTTCAAAACAAAACTGGACAGGTGCGAACCTGTCCAGTTTTGTTTTATGATGGCTGCTGAATTGATTTCCTTTCAGTGTCATTTCTTGTCGAAAAAACGGGGCATCTGGTAGCAATATTTTGTAAGGGGGGTCTAAGCCAAAACGGACTTTATTCATAATAAAATATTCAAGCTTGTTTGTAACAAGTCAAATTATTGGCCTTATTAAAAATAGTACGATTTAACTCAGGAGGTCGACCATGTATGAAAAATTGAAAAACCTTTATTTTTACAAAATATTCACCTTCATTTTTTATGCTGTTTTGATGTTGTCGCTTTTTTCAATCCAGGGAACACCCTTTGCACATGCACAAGGGACGAACATTGAATATGAGTTTGGAGACCTGCCTGTTGACGCCCGGCCTTCACTGATCCGGGCTATTCAATTTCGTCCGTCGGGTATTTTGGATAACGGCACATATTTTGTGGTCGGGCATTATGATTCAGAAGGTTCCTGGGGAATTGGGCATCTTGCGGCGGCTGTCGGAACTGAGCCCCCCGCCTGGGAAACCAGTGTTTGGTTTATCGTTTATTCCGGGACCCCCTGGCAGGTTGCTTTACAGGGGACTTCATCTTTTGATAATCTTCTGGTGAACCTGCCGCCGGCACTTAAGATGGAAATCAATCCTCAAACCCCAAATGCTGCGAGCATTCAAGCGGCAACTACGTTTCGGTTTCCATGGGATAAATCCCAGGTGTGGCGATATACATTTGGCTGGCATGGCAATACAAATTTGGCGGTTGATTTCGCACCGTCTAATGTGACGCCAGACAATATGTGGATTCTGGCTTCAGCAGCTGGAACCGTTACCCGGGTCTGTGGCGGTCCTAACTTTGACACAAATCAGGTCGCGATTAATCTGACAACGCCGAACGGCGTCATGACTTACAGACATGTTGACTACAATTCCTGGATGGCTCAAAATTTAGAAGGCAAAAAAGTCGTTCAAGGACAAAAATTAGCTCTTCTTTACAATGGCACGCAAGGCAGCGGCTATCGCGATATTTCCACTCCTTATCCTTTTGTGGCATGTGTTCAAGGTTCATCACCTTCCTGTATCTATATTCAATTTTTAACAACTTGCGGATCGGGTTCAGCCGCTCACGTTCACTGGACGTTGCCCACGAAACCCGTCACAGTAGATGGTTGGCAAATAGATGGCAGCGGTCTGTGGACACAAAGCGGTCAACCGAGCAGAAATGTAGGCGCTTCATTCAATTCAACGAATTCATCCTCCTTTCTTCCTTCCACTTTTGAGGATGTGCCTTCTGATTACTGGGCCTGGCAATATGTTGAGCGTTTATATACAGCGAGCATCACCGGCGGCTGTGTGCTCAGTCCCCTGCAATACTGTCCTGATAGTACCGTCACTCGCGCACAAATGGCGATCTTCTTATTGAAAGGGATTCACGGTTCAAGCTATGCGCCGCCTGCTGTGAATGGCAATACCGGCTTCGGTGACGTGGCCGCCGATTACTGGGCCGCCGCGTGGATCAAGCAACTGGCCGCCGAAGGTATCACCAGCGGATGTGGCGGCGGGAGTTATTGCCCCGATAGCACTGTCACCCGCGCACAGATGGCGATCTTTTGCTGAAAGCCATGAATGGCTCCAGTTATGCTCCGCCTGCGGTGGGTGGCAGCACTGGCTTCACCGATGTCGCCGCGGATTACTGGGCGGCAGCTTTTATCAAACAATTGGTTGCAGAGGGCATCACTGCCGGTTGCGGCAATGGTGGTTATTGCCCCGATTCAGATGTAACTCGCGCGCAGATGGCGGTCTTTTTAGTGAATACATTTAATCTGCCATAGTCTGGGATGCCATTCAGTTGTGCCGCAAGATCAAAAGAGCCGTGAGACGATGGTCTTGCGGCTCTTTCCTTGTATAAAAATATTAATAAGGGGAAAGTGCGGAGTATTGAAAATCTAGCTGTGCTGAAGTTCAAGAGCAAATAAGATAGTCTCTTTCAGCGTCATTGAGTGGCCTTGAGTTTGCAGGGCTTCAAACGCGTCGCTCCCCAGTTGATCCCGTGCCATTTGAATAAGCCGGTTTAAAACAGCACGGTTAAATGATGAAAATCGATTTTCAGCTTCCTGTGCTGCGCCAAATAATCTGGCGGCCTGTTCAGGTTGATTTGTTCCGCCAGCGACGGCGGCCAATGCAATAAAAAAGTTGCGAGCTGCCATTTCCTCATTGGTTGTCCGGGCTGATTCGAAGTAGTCACGAAAATAATGCAAAGCTTGTGGAAAATCATTTTGATGTAAAGCCAGTACTCCCAAATTATATAAATTAATGCTTATATCGGCTTTCATCCCATACGAGCGGCTGATCGTCAGGCTTTTTAAATAATATTGCCTGGCCTGATCATAATCACCTTGAATACTATGCAATTTTCCGAAATTGGTTAATGCAACTAAAACGCCATCCATAAAACGAAGGCGTTCGTCATTTTTCAGGTGCTGATCAAAATAAAAATAAGCTTTTTTGTAATCTTCCTTTTTTAAGTAAAGCATTCCTAAAAACTGGGATACTCTGCCCACTCCCCACGGATCGCCCAACTCGGTGAAGAGACTCAGGCTTTGTTCAAGGAAAGAAAGCGCTATTTGATCCTGATCGCGGTCACTTGCCACGCCTCCCAGATGGAAAAAATTCCAGGCGACTCCCCAGTCATCCTCCTCTTTTTGAAAGAGCGCCAGGCTTTGATTGAAATAGGATTCTGCTTTGTTGATATCTGCTTCCCCCCAGCGTGCCGCCATGCCTAATCGGTTCAGGGCCTCGGCTTTCCCAAAATCATTACCCGTACCAAGCTTTAACCATATAGACAGACTTTCTTCTAAAATAGAACGCGCCTCACGATAGTTTCCTAAACGCCACTCACGCAGTCCGGCGTTATTTAGCATTTGTGCATATTCTGCGGGGTGTTCGACCGCATTCGTGATGGCGCGTATCTTATTAAACCAATCTTGCTCTTCGCTTCTTGACCATCGCACGTTCCACGTCCAGCCTAATGCGTTGAATAGTTGTAAATAGCTACTGGTTTGCCCGGAGGAGAAACACCAGTTGAGCGCTGCGCGAAAGTTATCCTAATTCAAGGGTAAGGCGATCCATCCACTCAATTTGATTAGGGCCGTGGGCTTCTTTATCGGCTTGTTTGGCAAGGGCAAGGAAATAAGCCAGATGAAGGTTGTGCGTTTCTGATTCGCCACCGATGCGATGTAAATAATTTAATGCGAATTGTTGAATCGTTACCAGCATGTCATAGCGGATTTCGCCAAGATCATTCACTGTGAGTCTGATGAGGCTTTTGTCTAACAATGATGCGATAAGGTCGCGGATTGGTTTATTTATAAACAGCTCTGAGAATATTGATTCAACTGCTTCCAAAGTAAAGCCGCCGCTAAAAATGGAAAGACGGATCAATAGTTTTTGCTCATCGGGAGAGAGTAAATCATAGCTCCAGCCGATGGCATTCTCCAATGTTTTCTGGCGCGCAGAGTCTGCGCGCATACCATTGGCGGATAATATAAATTGATCGTTCAGGCGTTCGAGTAAAGCCTGTGGTGACATCAAACGGATGCGGGCCGCGATCAGCTCAATGGCGAGCGGCAGGCCATCCAGTCGTGTGCAGATGGATGAAACAGTTTGGATGTTGTCAGGGGTAAGTACAAAGTCAGAACGCACAGCACGGGCGCGCTCTGCAAAGAGAGTCAGGGCGGGGAACTCAGGAGCGGTTTCCATGTTGACGGTTGCGTTTTCTTTGGGGAGGTTAAGCGTGGGTACGGAATACACCCACTCGCCGGAAACACGCAGAGATTCACGGCTGGTGACCATGACCTTTAAACGGGAGCAGGCTGAAAGTAGGCTTGAAACGAGCGGCGCAGCGCCATCCATCAGATGCTCAAAATTATCCAATACAAGCAATATTTTTTTATCCCCTATGCCGTTGATGATCTGTTGTTGAACCGAATGATCTTTATCTTCTACATAACCAAGCGCTTGCAAGATAGCCGGTGCAACAAGAGTTACGTTTTCCAGCGGAGCCAATGCAATAAAGAAAACTCCATCAGGGAAATTAGGAGATGCTTCGCGTGCGGCTTCCAGACTTAAACGTGTCTTGCCGATCCCCGGCGGACCGATCAACGTGACGAGGCGAATCTTCGCTTGTAATAAATATTCACAGACAACAGCGGTTTCCTGCTCTCTTCCAATTAATGAAGTGGCGGATGCGGGGAGGTTTGAACGGGGTGGGGATGAGACGCGCCAGGGTGATTCTTTATCAGGCAGTCCAAAATTAGATACCCCCTCGCTGCGCGCAAATTTTAGAAAAGCAGGTTTTTCGTTTACAGGGATTTTGAAGACTTCAGCGAACAGTTCCGCCAGTTGCACAGAGGGGCGGCGTTCGTCTGCTTCGATCTTTCGCAGGGTGCTCAGTGAGCAATTGACTTGCAGTGAGACCTGTTCCTGCGTCCATCCCTGAGTTATGCGCCGGCGCTTCAGCCAACCGCCAAACGAATTGTCTGCCACACTACTCCTCTATAAATTGTGGGTCTCTGGGAATTCCCGTGATTAAAACCTTTCGAACACGGATTTGACGGATTTCACAGACTTACACGGATTTTTTATTGAAAAAATCCGTTCTTTTCCGTGTAATCTGTGTAATCCGTGTACAAATCACGGCAAATCCTAAAGAGCCTAAATTGTGTCACTCTTGTGTCACTATGCATTGCCGATTCCAGATTAATATTCAGGAGTATATCATGCAGATATTAAGGCTCCCTACTTACACATATTGCAGCCCCATTTTACTTTCGTTAAATCAATTGAATAAAAAAAGGACGGCCCATGTTTTCTAAAAAACCAATTTTAAAAAATTTCTTTATTTTATTTATGATCATACTTTTACTGACGGGCGTCACGCCTGTCAAAGCCGACGCACTACCTGCTCCGCTTAGTTTTATCGACTATACCTTTACGGTTAATAGCACGCTTGACCTGCCGGATGACCTGACCCAGCCCGGCACTTGTCATACGGCAGCTAATACATGCACCTTGCGTGCGGCGATCATGCAGGCCAATAGAGCCGGTTTTATAGTTAGTAGTGTAACCATCAACGTGCCATCAGGCCACTATGTTCTGACACCTCCGGCTTCGCCCGCAGATGGTGACGAAAGCGGCGACCTGAATCTGACAACCCCAACCATCTCTCCTACGGTTTATCATATTATTGGCGCGGGCGCTGCTACGACTATCATCGATGCGAATTCCTATGACCGTGTGCTGCATGTTCACTCAGGTCGTTCCGTGGATATTACGGGTGTAACCATTCAGAATGGCTACCTGTTAACAGGCATCAATAGTGGTTGCGGAATCTATAACGAAGGTTTTTTAAATTTGAGTGATGTGGTAATTACAAATAATCATTGCGCTGGCTATGGGGGTGGAATATACAATGCAAATCAACTGGGGATAAGTGACAGCACGATTAATCTAAATACCTCATCCCTGGGCGGCGGTGGCATTGACGAAAGCGGCAGTTATCTAAGTATTGAGAACAGCACAATTTCCGGGAATTCCAGCACCGGCAGCAATGGCGGCGGCATTCTGAGCGGCGGGACGGAAATAAAGATCAGCAATAGTACGATAAGCAATAACAGCGCGTATGGCTCCGGCGGCGGGATTTACAATGCTTCTCAAAACTTAATCATTATCAACAGCACACTTATCGGAAATCAGGCATTCCTTAATGGCGGCGCGATCTTCAACAAGAACACAGGGCAGATCAATGTTTACAACAGTACCATTGTCGGAAATATTGCAGACTCAGATGCAGACATCAACGGTGGGCAGGCGGGAGGCGTGTATAACATTGGCACTTTCAACATGCGTAATACGCTGTTAGCAGGCAATAGCGTCAGCGGCGCTCCAGTCTATGATGATTGCAGCGGGACAATCAGTTCATATGGGCGAAACTTGATCGGGGCTCCTTATGACGATACGAGTGGCAGTTGTACGGTCTATACCGGCACCGGCACCTGGGCACAACTCAATGATCTTAACCTGCTTGGCATCTTGCAGGACAACGGCGGTCCAACAAAAACAGTTGCATTGCTGAAAGGCAGTAATGCAATTGATGGCGCTGATCCTGTATTTGGCTGTACAGACTCCTCCGGGGTTGCCATCTCTAAGGACCAGCGCGGACTTCCTCGAACTGCCGGAGTACGCTGTGATATCGGTGCGTATGAATTTAGTGATTACACCCCGCCCACTGTTTCATCCATTGTGCGCGTCAACCCCAACCCGACAAATCTCGCAAGCGTGAATTTCACCGTCAACTTCTCTGAAACTGTGACAGGAGTCAACGCTGGCGATTTTAGCTTATGGACAAGCGGCGTATCAGGCGCCGCTGTCAGCGGAGTCAGCGGCTCAGGCAGTAGTTACACTGTCAGTATCAACACCGGCACGGGCAACGGCACGATCCGCCTGGATGTGGTTAGTGATGGCAGCATCAAAGATTCAGTGCTCAATCCATTGGTTGCTGACTTCACGAGCGGCGAAGCTTATACGGTTAGCAAGACGGTGACTTTTGGCGATGTTCCATTAAATTATTGGGCAAACACATATATCGAAACCTTATATAACGCCGGCATCACTGGCGGCTGTTCAACCGTCCCGCTGAATTACTGCCCTGATAGTACGGTCACCCGAGCACAAATGGCAGTCTTTCTATTAAAGAGTATGCATGGCTCCAGCTTTGCTCCGCCCGCTGTGGGAGCCAGCACCGGCTTTACAGATGTCCCAACGAATTATTGGGCCGCCGCATGGATCAAACAACTCGCAGCAGAAGGCATCACCAGCGGATGCGGCGCGAATGTCTATTGCCCCGATGCCACCGTAACCCGTGCCCAAATGGCGATCTTCCTTTTGAAAGCCAAACATGGAGTGGCTTATATCCCGCCCAATGCCACAGGCGTCTTTAGCGATGTGCCCGTTGGATACTGGGCAGATAAATGGATCGAACGACTTGCCTACGAAGGCGTCACCTCCGGCTGCAGCGCGGGACTCTACTGCCCCGATGCCGCAGTGACACGCGCCCAAATGGCGGTCTTTCTGGTGAAGATATTCAATCTGCCGTTTGGAATAAATTTATAAGACCAAACTCGATTGACATCTATTTAAAAATGAGCATAAAAAGGATATCCATGTTTACCAAAAAAATTATTTTCAAATTTCAATCGATCATGATCTTTCTGACCCTGTTGATATTGACCTTCAGCACAGTTGGAGTCACGCCCGCTTACGCGGCCCCGCTTATTGTGACCAATACTAATGACAGCGGAGCCGGTTCTTTGCGCCAGACAATTGCAGACGCATCCAGCGGCAGTACCATCACCTTCGATCCCTCACTCTCCGGCGCAACCATTCGCCTCGCTTCTGAATTGACTCTTTCCAAAAATGTGAATATTGACGGCTCTGCGCTGGCCTCAAAGATCACCCTCAGCGGCGATACAGATGGCAATGGCGTCGGCAATGTGGGTGTGATCTACATCACTTTTGACGTTATTGTTGGACTGAATAGTCTGATCATTACAAAAGGCTATACCACCTCTGGCGGTGGTATTCGTAACTACGGCCCGTTGTTAACGATCACGAACAGTATTATCACTGGCAACTCTTCTATTTACGAAGGCGGCGGTATTTTTCTCAGCGGCCCTGGTGGGCAAGAGACCATAATAAAAAATAGCACAATATCTGGCAACAAAAGCGAAACCGGTGGTGGAGGTATCTTCAGCTACAACGGCACACTTACGATCACAAATAGTACGATCTCTGGTAATTCTGCCATTGGAGATGAAGTCAATGAAGGAGGCGGATCTGGCGGCGGCATCTTTAACCAGAATAACAGCCTGATCATTATCAACAGTACGATCAGCGGCAATAATGCGGAAAACAACGGCGGCGCTATCTTTAATTTCCAGGATGGCACTGCCAATGTTTACAATTCAAGCATTGTTTACAACGGCGCGAACGGGGATGCAGATGCAGACGGTCTGGCCGGCGGCGTGTACGTCATGAGCGGCGGAGTCTTCAATCAGCGCAATACGATCTTGGCGGGGAACAGTGTCAGCGGCGCCCCGGTCTATGACGATTGCCATGGGACCGTTAACTCGTATGGGCAAAATCTGATTGGAGCGCTTGGACTAACCACGAGCGGCAGTTGCACAAAAAACGGCAGTTGGACACAACTCAATGACCTCAATCTGCTCGGCATTTTGCAGAATAATGGCGGCCCAACAAAGACCGTTGCGCTCCTCGCCGGCAGCAACGCAATCGACACTGCAGATTCAATTTTTGGTTGCGTAAACTCTTCCGGCGTTGTGCTCCCTGCCGATCAGCGCGGTTATGGCCGGGCCGGCGTTCGCTGTGATATTGGCGCTTATGAATTTAATGGGAACGTCCCGCCTGCTGTTTCATCCATTACGCGCGTCAATACGAATCCAACCAACGTGGCAACTGTATCTTTCACTGTTAACTTCTCTGAAGTTGTGACAGGAGTCAACATCGGCGATTTTGACTTACGGACCAGCGGCGTATCAGGCGCCGCTGTCAGCGGAGTCAGCGGCTCGGGCAGTAGTTACACTGTCAGTGTTAACACCGGCAGCGGCAATGGCACGATCCGCATGGATGTGGTTAGTGACGGCAGCATCAAAGATGGGGGCGGGAATCCGTTGGCAGCTGATTTCACGAGCGGCGAAGCCTATACGGTTCTCAGATCAGCCACGTTTGCAGATGTGCCATTAACCTACTGGGCCAGCGGTTATATTGAACGCTTGTTCAACGCCGGCATCACTGGCGGCTGCGGTACGGGCATCTACTGTCCTGACAATACCGTCACTCGCGCACAAATGGCGATCTTCTTATTGAAAGGGATTCACGGTTCAAGCTATGCGCCGCCTGCTGTGAATGGCAATACCGGCTTCGGTGACGTGGCCGCCGATTACTGGGCCGCAGCGTGGATCAAGCAACTGGCCGCCGAAGGCATCACCAGCGGATGCGGCGGCGGCAATTACTGTCCCGATAGCACAGTTACCCGCGCGCAGATGGCAGTGTTTTTGCTGAAAGCCAAGAACGGCTCCAGTTATAGTCCGCCCGTTGTGGGGAGCAGCACCGGCTTCAACGATGTGGCAGTCAATTATTGGGCAGCTCCGTTCATCAAGCAACTTGTCACCGACGGCATCACCAGCGGCTGCGGCGCAGGCAACTACTGCCCCGATGACTCAGTCACCCGCGCACAAATGGCAATCTTTTTGGTGAGGACATTTAATCTGCCGTAATGAATGGATTTTATTGGAATTAATTCTCCATTCACGAAGTTCATGAAGGAACACGAATTAATTCATATTCATCGCGGTCAAAGTTTTATTTTCGATAACGTCTAATATATAAAAACGACTCACCCCGAAATTAAGGTTTCGTGGGTGAGTTCGTTTTTTAAGAGAAAATGTGACGCGGATTTTTTGTCCTGTTCCGCATCCCATTAATTAATCCAGATTGCGACCTTGAACTGTAGCCGCTCCATGAAAGCCCTTTGGCCGCGAATCTGAGAAAAAAATCCGTGCCAATTCGCGAAATTCGTGGCAAAGATTTTGGGATTTTGGGTATGGTGGCAACTTGAGTTAATTAAATTCGGGGCGTGTCATGGTTATGATTTCAAGGAGGGGATTAACTTATAGATCACGTAATATGGCAGAGACCACGTCCTCAACAGATTCCTGATTCCATGTGTCTTGCTCAGGGAGCGGCTGGCTATCCATCTCTTTTAGCAAAAGGATTGCCCGCTGACGTGTTTCTTCTGCAATCCCGGAATGATTAATAAGAAAAGACAGCAGGCGATGAGAGAGTTCACGGCGCTCTTGTTTAACTGTCAGCGCAGCGACTGCCCCTAGAATATCAAGCATCAGTTGAACGTCCGCGACTTGAAACGCCAATTTCAACGCTTGTATCAATTGCTCTCTGGCTTCAGCATGTGCATCGGTTGCCAGAGAAACATCCGCCAGACCAGTCAGCGCAACGGCTTCTCCGCGTTGATCATTAATTTTGCGTTTCATTTCCAGGCTTTCGCCAAGCAGTTGGCGCGCCGTTTCATACTCGCCTTGTTTGGCCGCGAGTTTTCCTGCATTGCCGAGGGTGGTGGCGGCTCCATGTATATGATCCTGTTTTTTTAATATCCCGCTGCTTTCGACGTAATATTGCTGTGCGGTATGAAAGTCACCTTGTGCTTGCAGCAGGTTGCCGAGATTGTTGAGCGCCATGGCTGCGCCGAGCTCACTTTGGATCGAGCGATATACGGCAACAGATCGTTCAAAATAACTGCGTGATTGCTCATAATTGCCCTGCGCTTTGGTGCAGCTTCCCAAAAAATTAAGAGAGAAGGCGGCTCCATCTACATTCTCCGTTTTTTCAGAGATGCTCAGGCTTTCTGTTGCCAAAGCGATTGCCTGGGCATAATCACCGGCATAATAATTTGTGATCGCAAGTGAATCAAATACCCGTGAGCGGCGGGACGGGTCATCCATATTTTCCAGATGATTTAATGCCTGTTGCAAGTCGGCGCGGGCTGACTCCAATTGTCCAATGTGAATGTGCATACGCGCCTTGCGTCCGAGTAATTCACAGAGCAGGCCTGTTGTTTGATTTCGATCCTTCTCATTAAGAATGGTAAGTGTATCTTGAAAGAGGGTAATGCCTTCTTGAAACCAGCTTTCCACACTGAAAAAACTATGTAGAACGCCCGCGGTATTTTCCAGTTCCTGAAACATTCCGGTTTTGGATGCCCGCTCCCAGGCCATGCGGATGTTGGCTCGTTCAGGCCGGATCAAGGCGCGCTGCTCTGGAGATTCTCCGTCGCCCAGTTGCGTTAGGAAATTAAGATAATAAGATGTGTGACGGGATGCGGCCTCTTCCATTGCTTCAGGAAGAGCGGACAGTTTTTCGGCGGCATATTGGCGCAGCAATGGGTGAATATCGTAACGCTCAGCAGACTGACGTTGTAGAAGTGATTTATCTGTCAGATCGATGACGGGCATCCACTCGTCGGTGGATGGTGTCACTCCAATTACAGTCAATGCGGCTTCCAGGCTAAACCCGCCGCTAAATAAGGAAAGTTGGGCAAATGCTGTTTGCTCTGCGGGAGAGAGCAAAGACCAGGAGCGTTCAAATACTGCCCGCAGACTGCGATGACTCGTTGGTGCATCGTGATATGGGATTGCCAGAAAATCGAGGTCTTTTTCAATTTGGTCGGCGATCTGTGTGCAAGTGTAGTGGGGGATCCAGGCTGATGCCAGTTCAATTGCCAATGGCATACCTTCGACCAAACGGCAGATGCGTATTGCAGCGGTGGTCTCTTCATTAGTAAAGTGGAAGGTGCGATTCACGCGTTGTGCATTTTGGCGGAACAGGGTCATCGCGCTGTATTCTTCCGCTTGCGCCGCACCCGCTTCCGGTACGTTCAGACCGCGCGCGTCGAAGATCGTCTCTGCATATAAATTAAGCCGCTCACGGGAGGTGACCAGTAATTTCACGCCCAAAGCCTGGTGAAGAATTTCCACCAGAAATGTAATTCCGCTTCCGGCCTGATCCACGAGCTGTTCAAAGTTATCCAGAATTAACAATACTTCCCGTTCACGCAGATATTCAAGTACTTCCTTTTGCGGAGACTGCGCGCCGTGAAATATAAATCCGATACTTTCGGCAATGCGGGCGGATATGCTTTCGGGCGTATCCACAGTTGCGAGAGGCACAAAACTGATTCCATGTAAAAATTGACCGGGAGTTCGCTCTGCCAGATAGCGCGCTGTTTCTACTGCCAGACGTGTTTTGCCCATGCCGCCGGGACCGGTAATGGTGACCAAACGATTTTCTGTGGATGTCAACCGATGCGCGAGTTCGATGATCTCGTTTTGACGTCCGACAAATGGTGTGGCGGCGGCAGGCAGATTGAGCATGGGCGGAAACTCGATCTGTTGAAATTTACGAAACAAATCAGTTGAAGCCGATGCCGGGCTGATGTGCAGATCTGTGTTCAGTTTTGTTTTAAGTTTTGGTAACACTGCAAGGCCGTGGCGCGTTGACCGGTGCGCATGTACAATCCCATTAAAGTGCGGCAGGCTTCTTCATCATAAGGGTCGAAGCGCTGCCAGCGTGAAGCAGAGAGCAGCCCTTCGGTATGGCTGTTCTTTTTGCGGTGGTAATGTGTCAGAAAACGGAATCCATCACGGGCTATTTGTCTTAAGTGTTCGCGTTGGAGAATGGCCCATTCTTCAAATCCAATTCCATCCCGTAAATGAAATCCATCCAGAAAATCCCCTTGATATAGATCCAGCGCGGCTTGTAGTTTTGCGGCAGAGTCTGCATCATTGGGAATTTCACTGCGTCTGGATAATCCCAAATCTTTGAATTGACGTTCAAATTCCCCTGCATCGAGCCAGACATCGCTTTCTGTGTTGAAGGCCAGCGTGTCGCGTGTGATGATTAAAAAATCCCCAACTTCGCGTCGTAAAGAGGTTAGGATGGTGCGCAGGTTGGTAAGCGCCTGGGCTAGCGGACGATCTGCCCATAAAAGCTCGGCCAGTTTTTCGCGCGTAACCGGGCGTTGGTTGTATGCGAGGTAAATGATCAAAGCCTCGGCGGCACGTGAAGGCAGTCCGGTGACCCGTTTGCCTTCTTTTTGAATTGAAACTTCACCTAATACTGTCAGTTGGAGTTTATGAGGCATGGCTCTGAGCGTTTTCTAAGCGGTTTATGAATATAGTTGACATTAAATATCCACTATCTTTATTGCGACCCAATGGTATCCATGAAATCAACTCATTCAGATCAAGATTCAGATTATAGCACGCAGTCAACTACTGATATTGTGATTCCGCTTCGTCATTATCACGCATATCTCCTGCGGGTTTGGCGTGAGGATGAGCTTACACCCTGGCGCGTACAGCTTGAGAATCCCCATACCCATGAAGTGCTCGGCTTCCCAACGCTGGAAAAACTTTTGATCTTTCTGGATGAAAAATTCCCCGCTGGGGAAGGAGTTGAAAAATGACAGGTCAATAATCCCACTAGCCACCCGATACTTTGCTTTTTTTGACGCTTGCGAAGCGAAACGCAGATGAACGCAGATTTTCCAAAAAACCATGAGCAAAAAATGTTTTTATCAGCGTTTTCAGCGTTCATCTGCGTCCTAATTTTAAAACTGTCAGGCCGCTAGTAATCCCACTGTGTTTTATTTTTACTTCAATTAACTCAACTCAAATCTATGTTTGGAGGTTTCAAATGAAAATTAATATTCGAGCTTTTTCGATCTTTTTCCTGGCTGCCGCGCTGGCGCTGTCTGCCATCACTGTTGCGCCAGTCACACCTGCGTATGCGAGCGCGTTTGTTGTCAACTCAACTCAATGACGTGGATGATGGCACCTGTAATGGCACACATTGTTCCTTAAGAGAAGCGATCATTGCGGCCTCCAATGCGCCGTCAAACGATACCATCACTTTTAGCGTAAGCGGAACGATCCGTCTTGGCTCCACTCTACCTACGATATATAACGATGGCACACTGACGATTGACGGCGGGAATGCCATCACCCTCAGTGGTGACACAGATAATAGCGGCACAGGAGATGTGCAATTATTGTCTGTGTCTGGCGTCGGAAACCTGACCCTGCAAAACATCACATTAACCAAAGGCATGAATTCCGTCAGCGGCGGCGGCGCCATCGAAAGTTATGGTATCCTGACGATTGATAACTGTATCATCTCAGACAGCACCGCAACTGCCGTCTCAAACGGTGGTGGCGGCGTTTCTTCAGCGAGTGCCGCCGCGGTGTTAACCATTACCAACAGCACCTTCTCCAATAATACGGCCACATATTTTGGGGGCGCCATTTTAAACTCCGGCTCCAGCACAGCCACCATATCAGATACTACATTTAATGGAAATGAATCCACGTCCAATAGCGGCGGCGCAATTAACAATAGCGTTGCAACGCTCATTATTTCCGACAGTATCTTTTCGGGAAACACTGCCTTCGACAGTTCAGGAGCTATTAATAGTCAGGGTGGCGGTGTATTCACCATTAGCGGCTCAACCTTCACAAACAATCAAGCCGACTTTGCCGGGGCGATCACGATTAATAATGCTAGCGCTGAAATTTCAAATAGTGCTTTCTTAAATAACACAGCCAGCAATGACGCGGGCGCCATCTATTTTTCAGGCAGCGGTTCTCTGGTTGTTTCGAACAGCACATTTTCTGGTAACAGCACAACCAGCCGGGGCGGCGCGATATTCTCCTTTGGCAGTGTATCCCTTACCAACGCCACACTCTCCGGGAATATAGCGCCCGACGGCAATAGCGGCGGCATTCATATCTATAATAATACGTTGACCCTCAAAAACACCATCATTGCAAATAACAACGGCGGCGACTGTATATTATCCGGCACCAGCAGCATTGGCGCAGGCTCGAGTCATAACCTGCTCAAATCCACCGGAGCAGAAGCCTGCGGACTCACCAATGGCGCTTCCAACAACGTCATCGGTTCAGACCCAAACCTCGGCACGCTGACAGGTTCTCCAGCATATCTGCCCCTCAACAGTGGTTCCCCCGCCATCGACACAGCCAGTGACGCAACCTGCATCGCCGCGCCAGTCAGTAATACTTCTCAAAACGGAGTCACCCGTCCGCAGGATGGTGATGGAAATAACACAGCCGTGTGCGATATCGGCGCGTATGAAGCGCCTGATACTACCGCCCCCACAGTCACATCTTCTGCCCGTGCATCTACAAACCCAACCAGCTCCACCAGTGTGAATTTCACCGTCACTTTTTCAGAACCTGTGACCGGTGTGGACTTAACCGATTTCTCCCTGACGACAAGCGGCGTATCCACCGCCGCCGTTAGCGGAATCAGCGGCTCAGGCAGTGTCTACGCTGTTGGCGTCAACACCGGCGTTGGCAGCGGCACGATCCGTCTGGATGTATTGGATAATGACTCCATTCTAGACTCAGGTCTTAATCCACTGTCCGCCGGCTTTACTGTTGGTGAAAGTTACACTGTGAGCAAGACAGCCATCTTTACCGATGTTCCATATAGCTACTGGGCAAATAGTTATATTGAACGTTTATATACAGCAGGCATCACCGGCGGCTGTGGCACGGGCATCTACTGTCCCGATAACTCGGTCACCCGCGCACAGATGGCGATCTTCCTATTGAAGGGAATTCACGGCTCAAGCTATGCGCCGCCTGCAGTGGGAGCCAGCACCGGCTTCGGCGATGTCGCCACCGATTATTGGGCAGCCGCATGGATCAAACAACTGGCCGCCGAAGGCATCACTGGCGGTTGTGGCGGCGGTAACTACTGTCCGGATAACGTAGTCACCCGCGCACAAATGGCAGTCTTTTTACTGAAAGCCAAGAACGGCTCCAGTTACAGTCCGCCCGCCGTGGGAGTCAGTACCGGCTTCAACGATGTCGCCACCGATGCCTTTGCTGCGGCTTTCATCAAGCAGTTGGTGGCAGAGGGCATCACTGCCGGTTGCGGCAATAGCAACTACTGCCCAGATGACTCAGTCACCCGCGCACAGATGGCGGTCTTCCTGGTCAGAGCGTTTAATCTGCCGTAAGCGTAAATTTATTTTGTAGTGTAAACATAACTCACCCCGAAATTAAGGTTTCGTGGGTGAGTTTATTTTTTAAGAGCAGATGGAACTCCCGCAAAGCAAAACGCTGAAAACGCGGATTTTTGTCCTGTTCCGCGTCCATCCGTGCTCGTCAGCGTCCCAAATTAAATTCGGGATGTATCATGTTTTTATTGCCAGCTTGATCAAGATGATTTTTTTGTCCGCGAGTTGTTCCGAAATTAGCAGAAACTTGCGTGGAGTAGGGGATGGATTCCTGGTCTTGCGTACGTTCTGTTCTAAAGAGTGTGACAGAGTATGACAAACTGCCTGTTTCTTTTTACGGGTTCACCCTTTGTGCTTTTACAAAATCAGGTAAACTCAACCTTATACATGATTTATATTCAAGCGTATTACATCTCTTTGAGCTAAACGGAAAAGCAAACCCTCTTGGACCTTTATCAAATCTACGTTATTCTCTTTATGCTCGGCAGCGTGCTGCTGACCGGACTCTGGCTATATTTGCGTCAGATCGAAAACCGCATCCCGACACTTAACACCCTCAGCAGCATTATCCTGTTGGAAGTGGGAGTTTTGGCGTTTCAGTTTTTGAGATTTCAGCGCCAGACCTGAATACAAAAATTCTGTTTCTAAATTTGAAATTTTCGCTGTATATCGCCGTGCCCGTTTTGCTGATTAAGTTTGTGCTGGAATATACCGAAGAAATGAAGCCTGTGTGGCAGGGTGTTATGCGTTTCTTATGGGGTGTAACAGCGATCATGGGCATTTTGGCGCTCAGCAGCCGCTATCACACCTTGTTTCGTTATGATTATGTTTTAAATACCGTAAACCCGATTGCGTCACCTGATTATAAAGACGGGATCTCTATCTATATTCACGAAGTAATCCTCTACGGCATGGGGCTGTATGTTATCTTTTTGTGGATCGCAGCCTATCGCGCGAAAAAAATTCACTTCAAAGAATTTGCGGTGATTATGCTGGCGGTTCTGATTCCTTTTGCAACGATTACCGCCAATGTTTGGGGATTTTCGCCTCTGGCTGGATTCAACCTTGGGCCGCTATCCAGCCCGATCATGGTTTTCCTCTATTGGTTTGGATTATCGCGCCTGCATTTATTTGACCTGAAACCTGTGGCGCACAGCATCATTTTGGAACGCATGACCGATGCGATGTTGATCGTGGATAAAAGCGGACGCGTTGTGGACTTAAATCCCGCGGCGCGCGCGCTTCTTCCGGCTGGGATGCAGGATGCGATTGGGCAGTCCTTATCCAACATTATCCCCGGCGAGAATCCGCTGCAATTGCAGGATCAATATCAAACAGAAATTACATTAAATATAGAAGAAGTTGCACGTGATTATGCTGTGCGGATTTCTCTTTTGCATGAGAAAAATGGCAGACATACAGGCTGGCTGCTGCTCTTTCAGGATGTGACTTTGCGCAAGCAGAGCGAAGGCCAGAAGAGAAAACTTGCCGCGCTGGAAGAACGCGAGCGCCTTGGGCGCGACTTGCACGATGATATTGGTCAGGTGCTGGGCTTCTTTAATGTGCAAACGCAGTCGGTTTCTGCGCTGCTCGATCAGCAAAAGATTGGTCAGGCTCAGGTGGAATTGGCGCGGCTGATCAGCGTTGCCCAAAAAGGCCAAAGCACAGTCCGCCGTTATATTCTCGATCTGCGCGTGGAAAAGCAGACAGAAATGCCGCCGCCCGCCGCTGATTTTGTTAGTGTCTTAAGCGACTATCTCAACAATTTATTTATTGAATACAACTTTGAAGCGGACTTGTATCTGCCGGATGATCTGCCAGATTTGCAGTTGGCGCCTTTGAGTGAGTTGCAGTTATTGCGCATCATTCAAGAAGCGCTGACCAATGTGCGCAAATACGCGGGGACAAATTTGGCGCGGATTTATATTGAAGCACAGGCGGAAAATATTCAAGTGGTGATCGAAGATCAAGGGGCTGGCTTCGACCCGCTGGCAGTGGCGGGCGATGCTCACTTTGGTTTGCAGATCATGCGTGAGCGGGCGGCGAGTGTCAGTGGAACTTTCACAGCGGAGAGTCAGCCTGGGAGCGGCACCCGCCTAACCGTCGTCGTGCCGCGGATCTTATCCGGTGTTGAAAATGCTCCGGCGTGGCGCGTCCTTTTGGTGGACGATCATTCACTTTTCCGCGAGGGGCTGCGGACTTTGCTGAGTGTGCGCGGTATTAATATTGTGGGCATTGCCGAAAATGGATTGGATGCGTTGGAACAAACCCGCGCTTTGCTGCCAGACCTGATCTTGATGGATGTGGATATGCCGCAGCTGAATGGGGTGGAGGCGACCCGCCGCATTAAAGCCGAATTCCCGGATGCGCGGATTGTGATGCTGACTGTTTCTGCGGATGATGAAACTTTATTTGGCGCTTTACGCGCCGGCGCTTCGGGCTATTTGCTCAAGAATCTGGATGACAAGGATTTTTATCGCCTGCTTAAAAATATCATGCGCGGCGAAAGCGTGCTTTCGCCCGGGCTGGCGGCGCGCGTGCTGGCCGAATTTGAAATTAACCCGATTAAGAATACACCCGTTGAAAATCAGCCGCCAATCACTCCGCTGCCACAACTGACCGAACGGCAATATGAAGTCTTGGATTATGCCGCGCAGGGTTTGATCTATAAAGAAATCGGGCAACTGCTGCATTTGAGCGAGCGTACCATCCGCTATCATATGGGACAAATTCTTAATGCCCTGCAAGTTCAAAACAGCCGCGAAGCGATCATGCTGGCGCGCAGGCAGGGGTTGGGGTAGAAAGACAGACTCGGAAATCGGGTAGATTGCTAAATGACGCAGCCAAATAGGCTGCGTCTTCTGTTTTATGGGGGAGATAAATTTTGCGCCAATCCACTTCTAAAAGATCGTAACTACTCGGGAGGCAAGACCCTAAGAGCCTGTTTAATAACTTCACCAGAAGGAAGGCCGCCCTAGTTTTCTTCCTTTGAGTCTCACCTGCACTCAAATGCAGCGTGCAAGTGTTGAGACTTGCGCCTTATTACCCGGTTGTGGTCAAAAAACAGACTTATTAAACAGTTCTGGGTCTGTGTGTAAGAAGAAAAATGAATGGGTACTTCTAAAAACTTGCATTTTTGACAGATATCACCAGACTGTCGTTGAACGACAGTCACAGTTTCTGTATTCGCCCATAGAATATCGGAATTATCAGCATTCATATTCACGAGGTGACCCGACCCAAATCTACTTCTGCCGTTTCTGTTTGGTTAATTTGTACAGACTCAATAGTTGAAACATTCAAAAAGGAAAAAATAAGATGCAATCTTTATTTAAGAAATCAGTTTTTATGCTACTCACCCTGCTGACGCTGATGTTAGCACAGGTCACGCCCGCCTCGGCGTATGGCGCCCCCGTCTGCGCCAGCGCAACGATCACCGTGACCAACAATAACGACAGCGGCGCGGGTTCTCTGCGTCAGGCGCTCGTGGATGTTTGCCCAGGCGAAACGATTAATTTCAGCGAGGCGCTTGCCGGACAAATCATTACACTTATCTCGCCTTTGGTGATCGATAGAAATGTAACCATTAATGGCCAACTCGCAGCTGAGGTTGTTGACATTGAAGGCAATGCTGTAGTACGGGTAATGACCGTAAATAACGGTGTAACCGCCTTCCTTGATAATCTCTATATTTATGATGGTTCCAGCGCTAATGGTGGCATCATCCGCAACGACGGCACATTGACCGTGACGAACATCAGTGTCGTTTCCGGCAGTTCATCTAATAACGGCGGCGGTATCTACAACGCTGGCACATTGACCGTGACGAACAGCACCGTCGACAGCAATTCGGCTGCTACCAACGCCGGTGGCATCTACAACACTGGCACATTGACCGTGACGAACAGTACAGTCCAGAACAACACTACAGTCTACGGCGGCGGCATCTCAACGGCGGCGGCACTTGACGTACGAATAGCACCTTCAAGGACAATAGCGTCACCGGCTCCGGTGGGGGCATCATGATCTACGCTAGCGCCGCCCCCACACAGGTGACGAACAGCACCTTCAGCGGTAATACTGCAAGCTACGGCGGCGGCATCTACACCTATGACAATAATACCCTGACAGTGACGAATACCACCTTCAGCGGCAGTAGCGCCTCCAGTGGAGCCACTGCTGGCTGCAGTGACACTCTATAACACACTTCTTGTTCGGCTAGCTCCCGGCAATTGCTATGGCACAATCAACACAAACTCAGATAGCCTGGCTACCGATTCAAGTTGCGGGGGGGCAGTTGTAAGAACAGCCGCAGAGATTAATCTCGGCGCTCTCACCGGCACCCCGGCATATTTCCCGCTCCTCAGCCCCAGCGCGGCAATTGACAACGGCAGTGATGCCACTTGCGCAGCATCCCCCCGTATTAAACACCTCGCAAAATGGCGTAGTCCGCCCAGTCGATGGCGATGATATCTACGGAGCGCACTGCGATATTGGCTCGTATGAAGCGCCGGCGGCGAGCTTTACCGTCACCTTTAATGGCAATAACTCCACTGGCGGCTCCACCGCCGCACAGAGCGCCAACTCCGCCACAGCGCTGACCAGCAATGGCTTTACACGCACCGGTTACACCTTCACCGGCTGGAACACGGCTGCCAATGGCTCGGGCGCATCCTATGCCAACGGCGCGACCTATCCCTTTGATGCCGATGTTATCCTCTACGCCCAGTGGACGATTACAGGTCCGATATTTAGCGATGTTCCCACAAATCACTGGGCATTTTCCTACATTGGGAAATTGTTCGCCTCTGGCATCACTAGCGGCTGTGGAGCAGGGATTTACTGCCCTGATAATTCTGTCACTCGTGACCAGATGGCTGTCTTCTTATTGAAAGGTATGCACGGCGCAAGCTATACTCCGCCCGCCGTGGGAGCCAGCACCGGCTTCGGTGACGTGGCCGCCACTCATTGGGCCGCCGCGTGGATCAAACAACTGGCAGCCGAAGGCATCACCAGCGGTTGCGGCGGTGGAAATTACTGCCCCGATGCCGCAGTCACCCGCGCGCAAATAGCAATCTTCCTTTTGAAAGCTAAGAACGGCTCCAGCTATAGTCCGCCCGCCGTGGGAGCCAGCACTGGCTTCAACGATGTGGCTATTGATTATTGGGCAGCTCCTTTCATTAAACAACTTGTCGCCGATGGCATCACCAGCGGCTGTGGTGCAGGTGTCTACTGCCCCGACTCTGATGTAACCCGCGCCCAGATGGCGATCTTTATCGTCAAGGCCTTTAATTTGCCGTAGAAAGAAAATGTAATTTCATAACTCCCTACCGTACATTTTTCTTATAAAAACCCTAAAGGTCTTTTTTGAAAAGTTCAAAATCACGAAGGGAAATGAGACCTTTAGGGTTTGGGAATACAGTGGTAAGTTCATAAACAAAATCCGTGAGACCAGCGTCTCACGGATTTTGTTGTTTTTTGTCGTCCAGACAAGATCAACTTGCATTTTTGACAGGTAGCGCAAGACTGTCGCTCAACGACAGTCACAGATTTTGTATTTGCCCATAGAATATCGGAAATATCAACATTCATATCCGCGAGGTGACCCGACCCAAATCTACTTCTGCCGTTTCTGTTTGGTTAATTTGTACAGACTCAATATTTGAAACATTCAAAAAGGAAAAAATAAAATGCAACATTCATTTAAGAAATCAATTTTCATTTTACTCACCCTGCTGGCGCTGACCTTCAACGTGCTGGGCTCCGCAACAGCAGCGTATGCCGCTCCCGCCGCGTTGACCGAGTCAACACAAACGGCTGAAGCGCCGTCGTTATTGCAATTCACCTCCAGCGGACATATCCTCGGCTTCACATCCAATGGCATGTATGCCGCCACGGGCAGTCACGCCCTGCATGTGGATTTTGTGAATGCCAACAGCGTGCAGCCGCAATCCGCTTCACTGGCCAGCGCGGATGGCAAAGCCGCCGCACTGAGTCAGGTGACATACGCGAACTTGTGGGACGGCGTGACCCTGGCCTATAACGCCAGCGGAATTTACGCCACCACCTATACCGTCGCCGCAGGCGCCGATGTAAGCAATATCAAACTCAAATACAACGCGCCGCTGACTCTGAACAAAGACGGCTCCTTGAGCATCGCCTTTGAAACCGGCGCACTGACTGAAAGCGCGCCGATCGCCTGGCAAAATATCAACGGCAAGCGTGTGGCAGTCGAAGTTGCCTATCAGGTGCGCGGACAGGAAGTGTCTTTCAAGTTGGGAAACTACGACTCACATTACCCTCTGACGATTGACCCGACCCTGACCTGGCACACCTTCCTCGGCGGAAGCGGGACTGAGAATGGCCTGTCCATCGCAGTCGATGTTAGTGGGAATGTGTACGTGGCTGGGTATAGCACTGCCACCTGGGGCGCTCCCGTGCAGGCGTTCGGTGGTAGCCTTGACGCATTCGCCGCCAAACTGAACTCCGCAGGCGCGCTGACCTGGCACACCTTCCTAGGCGGGAGCGGGGCTGAATTAGGCCAGTCCATCGCAGTCGATGGCAATGGGAATGTGTACGTGGCTGGCTATAGCAACGCCACTTGGGGAGCTCCTATGCAGGCGTTCGGCGGTAACTATGACGCCTTCGCCGCCAAACTGAACTCAACTACGGGTGCCTTGATCTGGAACACCTTCCTCGGCGGGAGCGGAATGGATTATAGCACTGCCATCGCAGTCGATGGCAGTGGGAACGTGTACGTGGCTGGTTATAGTTCTGCTACCTGGGGATCTCCTGTGCAGGCGTATAGTGGTAACCAAGATGCATTTGCTGCCAAACTGAATTCCGCTACGGGTGCGCTGATTTGGCACACCTTCCTCGGCGGGAGCGGGGCTGATTATGTCTATTCCATCGTGGTTGATGGCAATGGGAATGTGTACGTAGCTGGCTATAAGCTTCGCCACTTGGGTACTCCCGCGCAGGCGTTCGGCGGTGGTACCAATGATGCATTCGCCGCCAAACTGGATTCCGCAGGCGCACTGACCTGGAACACCTTCCTCGGCGGGAGCGGGAATGATCAAATCAATGCTATTACAGTCGATGGCGGTGGGAACGTGTACGTAGCAGGCAATAGCACTGTCAGCTGGGGTGCTCCCATGCAGGCGCATAGTGGTAACTGGGATGCATTCGCCGCCAAACTGAACCCCGCTACGGGTGCGCTGATCTGGAGCACCTTTCTCGGCGGGAGCGGGGCTGATTATGGCCAGTCCATCGCAGTCGATGGCATTGGGAATGTGTACGTGGCTGGGAATAGCGGTGCCACCTGGGGCACTCCCTTGCAGGCGTATAGTGGTAACCAAGATGCATTTGCTGCCAAACTGAATTCCGCAGGCGCGCTGCAATGGCACACCTTCCTCGGCGGGATTGGGGCTGATTTTGGCAACTCCATCGCAGTCGATGGCATTGGGAATGTGTACGTGGCTGGGAATAGCGGTGCCACCTGGGGCACTCCCGTGCAGGCGTATAGCGGTGGCGATGACGCCTTCGTTGCAGTTATTTCTCCGAATGCAATCGTCACCTTTGACGGCAATGGCTCCACTGGCGGCGCAACAGCCGCGCAAGCAGCCAGTTCTGCCACCGCACTGACCAGTAATGGCTTTACCCGCACTGGCTACACCTTCGCCGGCTGGAACACGGCTGCCAATGGCTCGGGCACATCCTATGCCGACGGCGCGACCTATCCCTTTGATGCTAATGTTACCCTCTACGCCAAGTGGACGAGTACAGGTCCGACATTTAGTGATGTTCCCACGAATCATTGGGCATTCTCCTACATTGAGAAATTGTTCGCCTCTGGTATTACAGCAGGCTGTGGAGCAGGGATTTACTGCCCCGATAATACCGTCACCCGTGATCAGATGGCTGTCTTCTTATTGAAAGGTATGCACGGCGCAAGCTATACTCCGCCCGCCGTGGGAGCCAGCACCGGCTTCGGTGACGTAGCCGCCACTCATTGGGCCGCCGCGTGGATCAAACAACTGGCCGCCGAAGGCATCACCAGCGGTTGCGGTGCCGGGAATTATTGCCCAGATGCCGCAGTCACCCGCGCGGAAATAGCAATCTTCCTTTTGAAAGCTAAGAACGGCTCCAGCTATAGTCCGCCCGCCGTGGGAGCCAGCACTGGCTTCAGCGATGTCGCCATTGATTATTGGGCAGCCGCCTTTATCAAACAGTTGGTTACAGATGGCATTACCTCCGGCTGTGGTGCAGGTGTCTACTGCCCCGATTCAGATGTAACCCGCGCACAAATGGCAGTCTTTTTAGTCAAGGCATTTAATCTGCCGTAGAAAGAAAAGTTACACAAAAAAAGACTCACAGAAAATATCTGTGAGTCTTTTTTGTTGCCTGAGACCCAAAACAATAGACACTGGCAACTAAATATAAACTTGATTGCGAAAAACGACTTTACGGGCAATGCTCCAAAAAATATAATTTTATTTTGCCGGCAAATCGGATAAATTAGATGTAAAATACCACAATCAAGAAGGGCGGGGTTTTTTCGAGAGTGTTTGGTTTTGTATATCAAAAATAATAACAAGGAGAAATACATTTATGAAATCTCGTACCCGCCTCGTTCTTAATATTTTTTCCCTTTTAGCGCTGTTGGTTTCCCTGTTTGGTGGTGCAGAGACTGTGCAGGCGGCCACTGTTCAAATTGATATTGACGGCCCTTTACACAGCGGATATTTTGGCGATGATGTGGTCACCTTACCCAATGGTAACTTTGTCGTAACAGATCCGTACTATGATGCCCCCGGTTCCATCGCGGATGCTGGGGCTGTTTATTTATATAACGGCACTACCCATGTATTGATCAGTGTCCTGACCGGTTCCATCGCAAATGATAGGGTCGGCTCTGATGGTCTGGTGGTTTTGCAAAATGGCAATTATGTGGTGATCAGCTCAGATTGGAATAATGGTGCTGGCGCCGTTACTTTGCTTAACCAGGCGACCGGAATCTCTGGCGTAGTCTCGTCTGCCAATAGCCTGGTTGGTTCTTCACCGAATGATTATGTCGGTTGTAATGGGGTTATAGGATTGTCGAATGGTAATTATGTTGTGCAAAGCAATTGTTGGAACAACGGTGCCGGGGCTGTCACCTGGGGCAGCGGCATTAGCGGCGTGAGTGGGGCGGTGTCTGCATCAAACAGTTTGATCGGTTCTACAGCAAATGATGAGGTTGGCTCTTATGGAGTCATGCCATTGGAAAATGGTAATTACATAGTAAAAAGCCCCGGTTGGGATGGCGTAGCCATAAATGTTGGGGCGGTCACTTGGGGCAATGGCTCAGTCGGCACAGTGGGAGCGGTCTCAGCGGTCAATAGTCTGGTGGGATCCACTGCGAATGATCAGATTGGCTTTATCGGTGTCGTGCAGCTCGCCAATAGTAACTATGTGGTCTCCAGCCCTATATGGGATAACGGCAGTATTGTAGATGCCGGCGCGGTTACCTGGGGCAGCGGCACCAGTGGTGTCAGCGGTTTTACATCCGCGGCCAATAGTTTGGTCGGTTCGACAGAGGATGATCGAATTGGTGATGTTGTAACGGCGCTGGACAACGGCAATTATGTAGTTGGTAACCGTTATTGGGATAACGGCGCAATCGTAAATGCTGGAGCCGCCACCTGGGGTAATGGGCTATCAGGAATTACAGGACCCGTTTCGACAGCCAACAGTCTATACGGCACTACTGCCGAGGATGGGGTTGGAGAGAGAGTCGAAGCGCTGACCAATGGTCATTATGTAGTGACCAGCTCTCAGTGGGATAATGACGCGCTGGTAAACGTCGGCGCGGCTACTTGGGGCAATGGTTCCACCGGTAACGTTGGCGCTGTCTCAGCATCCAATAGTCTGATCGGCCCTTCGGCATATGACTATGTCGGTGGCAGCGCAGTTGCGTTAACCAATGGCAATTATGTCGTTAGGAGCGGCAATTGGAATGGTGTGGGGGCGGCCACCTGGGTTGATGGGTCGGGCAGCACATCGGGCACAGTTACTGCGGGGAATAGTTTGATCGGTTCTACGTCAGCTGATTATGTGGGGAACTATGTATACGCGTTGACTAATGGTAATTATGTAGTGGGCAGTGACGTCTGGGATAATGGCGCTGCGGTGGATGCTGGTGCGGTCACTTTGGGAAATGGCGTCAGCGGCACAACGGGTATTGTCTCAGCGGCTAACAGCCTGGTCGGCTCCACAGATTATGACTATCTTGGTCGTAAAGTCGTGGTACTACCGAACGGCAATTATGTGGTGACGAGTGTTGATTGGGATAATGGCGCAGTGGTAGATGCTGGCTCTGTCACCTGGGGTAGTGGAACAACAGGTGTGACCGGCGTGGTTTCAGCAGCGAATAGTCTGGTCGGTTCTACACTTACTGATTGGGTCGGAAGCGACATTGAAACACTCTCGAACGGAAATTATGTGGTGTTAAGCCCCGACTGGGATAACGGCGCAGTGGAAAATGCCGGCGCCGCAACCTGGGGCAATGGCTCCACGGGGATTGTTGGTGTAATTTCAGCATCCAACAGTCTGGTAGGTACTCATGTTGATGATTACGTTGGCTATGATGGGGTTTATGAAAACGGAGAAAATACCGGGCTTGCGTATTACGCGGCTGCTCTCACCGACAATGACTATGTCGTCTTAAGTCCTTATTGGGATAAAGGCACAGTCAAAGATTCTGGGGCGATCACTATAAGCAGGAACTCAGGCACGCCGACCGTTGGCCTGATTACGACAGCCAATAGCGTGCTTGGAACCAATCCCTTGGGCGGTCCTGGTATGGATGTTTGGTACGATGATGTCAATCTTCAGTTGTTGGTCAACCGCCCTGCGGATAATATTGTTACGCTCTTTAAAGATAGCCCTACTTTTGCAGATGTGCCTGAAAGTTACTGGGCCTACGGCTATATCGAACGCTTGTATGGCGCTGCCATTACGAGTGGGTGTTTGGTAACACCGCTTACCTATTGCCCTGATAGCACAGTGACCCGCGCACAAATGGCGATCTTTCTGTTGAAAGGGATTCACGGTTCAAGTTATACGCCGCCTGCTGTGAATGGCAATACCGGCTTCAGCGATGTCGCTGCGGATTACTGGGCCGCCGCATGGATCAAGCAACTGGCCGCCGAAGGCATCACCAGCGGATGCGGCGCTGGAATCTACTGTCCCGATAGTACAGTTACCCGCGCGCAAATGGCGGTGTTTTTGCTGAAAGCCAAGAATGGCTCCAGCTACAGTCCGCCCGCGGTGGGAGTCAGCACCGGCTTCAATGATGTCGCCACAAATTACTGGGCGGCAGCATTTATCAAACAATTGGTTGCAGAGGGTATTACTGCTGGCTGCGGAAATGGCAATTACTGCCCCGATTCAGATGTGACCCGCGCCCAAATGGCGGTGTTCCTCGTCAAGGCTTTCAATCTGCCATAATAGCAAAACAATACGCAAAAACAGGCACTCCTTCTTCAAAGAGTGCCTGTTTTTATAATTTGCAAGACCTATTTAAATTGTAATAAATGTTTTAGTTACCAACGCTTTCGACTTGCAATAAGAAGAAGAAAACTTAATAGTACATAGTGGTAAAATTCACTTAAAAAGCTTTATAAAAAGGTAAATTGCTTTGGGAGGAAATCAAAAATATTCTTCTCCACATCAAAATATTAGCATCTTTTAACAGTTTAATTGGAAGAATAATCTTTGCACATCGTATTTTCCGTGCATTACTTATAGGAGGACAAAACATTTTGCAAATTCTTCAATAACAAACAGTTATCAAAATCAAATTTCTCAGGAGGAACAAAATGATTAACAAAAAGTTCGTTTTACGTGCAATATTAATCTTAATTACAATGACGTTAATACTTTCTTCTTTTGGTCCAGCTCTCGCCATGACTGACAAAACAAAAGGCGAATTAAGCACCGAAACTCCGGTTACGCAAGGGAGGGACCATATAACTGACTCTTATGCTTCTGATGTCAGCAATATGCCGCTTACTCGCGCCATAATGGCAGTAATGCTCTTGAAAGGCATGCATGGTGCCAGTTATACACCCCCGGCCGTGGGAGGTGGTACAGGCTTTGGTGATGTCGCAACCGACTACTGGGCCGCTGCATGGATCAAGCAACTTTTCGCCGAAGGCATCATTAGCGGCTGTGGCAGTGGCAACTACTGTCCTGATGCCTTTGTGTATCGTTCACAAATACCGATTTTCATATTAAGAGCCGAAAATGGTACCAGTTATTACCCTCCACCTGCAGGAGCCGATACTGGTTTTACAGATGTGCCAACTTCCTATTGGTCGGCCGACTGGATCAAGGAATTCGCAGTCCAAGGTATTGCGAACGAATGTGGCGCAAATCTTTATTGTCCTGATGAGCCTACGACAATTGCTGAGACACTGGATTTCGTGTTGACGGTCTTTGGTTTGCAGCTGTTCGTCATCTCTGGGAATGACGGTATCAACGGAACAACTATCAGTGTCCCGTTCGCCTCCTTGTTCCAGATACAAGACCCCAGTTTCGAGGCCAACCCACCCAATCCTTATTGGACAGAATTTTCGACAAATTTCGGAACACCCTTATGCACAGTTGGAGATTGTACGAATGGTGGTGGATCTGCCTTGCCGCGAACTGGCTACGTATGGGGCTGGTTCGGAGGGACTTCAACAAATGAGACAGCCATTCTCTCGCAATCCATCATCATCCCCAGTGGATTTCCAAATCTCAAACTCCAGTTTTACTTTTGGATCGGTGCAGCCCAGGCAGGAAGCGATGCAGGAGATGTATTCAATGTGAAAGTGGATAATGTGACTGTGTTTTCGGCGAACGCAACTCAGCAAGGTTCATATCCAATTTACACACCAATATTGGTGAATCTCAGCACTTTTGCCGATGACACCGCACACACGATCTCTTTTTCCTCAGTCACCACTGGACAAGGCGTCAACTTTAATTTAGATGATGTTACCGTGGTAGATGTACCCTTCTTGGATGTTCCCTCCGATTATTGGGCAGGCAGCTTCATTGGACGTTTATATGATGCCGGCATTACCGGCGGCTGCGGCACGGGCATCTACTGCCCTGATAGTACAGTCACCCGTGCGCAGATGGCAGTCTTCTTGTTGAAAGGGATTCACGGCTCAAGTTATACGCCGCCCGCAATAAACGGTAATACCGGCTTCGGCGATGTCGCCACTGATTACTGGGCAGCCGCATGGATCAAACAACTGGCCGCCGAAGGCATCACCAGCGGTTGTGGTGCTGGAATCTACTGTCCTGATGCGACGGTGACGCGTGCGCAAATGGCAGTCTTTTTGTTGAAGGCCAAGAATGGATCAGGCTTTACCCCGCCCGCGGTGGGAGTCAGCACCGGCTTCAACGATGTGGCCGCCAATTATTGGGCTGCTCCTTTCATTAAACAACTTGTCGCCGACGGCATTACCTCCGGCTGCGGCGGCGGTAACTACTGCCCCGATTCAGATGTGACCCGCGCGCAGATGGCGGTCTTTCTTGTCAAGACATTTAATCTGCCGTAGCAATGAATTGACGATCAGTCTATAAGTTAAATCAGAGCCGTGAGATTTTTCTCACGGCTCTGATTGTTTTAACTTTCTGTAGCCAGTTCCACTGCCTGCTCGACCGAAAGGTTTTGCCCGCTGGACCAGGCTTCTTCAAAAGCATCTATGCCAAGTTTCGCTTGCAGCTGTTTACGAAAATCTTTATTCTCTACACTTGCCGCGGGAGACATACCTGCTCCCGTCTCTTTGCGGATCTTCTGGCCGATGCTTTCCAATTGTACTGCCAGCACAATATGACCAAGCCGATAATTGGAAATAGCGAGCGCACCCAGGGAAAAAGCGACGCCTTTGATATCACCAAGTTGATAACGGGTGACAAGACTTCTGCGCTGTAACTCAATGGCATGGGTATATTCTTTTAATTCCAAATAGACTTCAGACAGGCCGTTCAAAGCGTGCCCAAGTGACATCAGGTTTCCGTTTGCCTGATTGATCGAAATCGCTTCGGTGTATAGTTCCCTGGCACGTTCAAGATTGCCTGCTCTACGCTGCGCGGTGGCGAGATTGTTTAAGGTTGGTGTAAGGCGCAACGCATCATTTGTTTGCCGCCGATAGATGAGGACTTGTTCCAGTAATTCAACTGTACGCGCGTACTCTTTTTTGATGCCCGCCAATATGGCGAGCCCGTCCATTGCTGCGTAGATGCCGGTTTCGTAATTCAATGCTTTGGAGATCGTGAATCCCTCTTCTTCAAGAGCGGCCGCTTTTTCATAGTCACCTTGTATTCTGAAATAATCACTTGCACTGCGCAGCAAACGGGCGCGGATTATTGTTGGCGCGGGGTTGAGTATAAGGATCTTATTTAACCAGCGCCGGGCTTCTGTAAAATAACTGCGCATCATCCAGAAATTGGTGAGGGATAAAACAAGACCTCCTGCGAGGGCGGTGCGTGTGGAAGATTCCATGCTCCAGGTGAGGGCGGCACGCAGGTTGTTGTGTTCGGCTTCTATTTGATTCAACCAGTTCGTATGATCTCCACCCTGTTTTAAATGGGGTTCTGCAATCTCGATGAATTTTATGTAATACGCGGCATGTCGCTGCCGTATTGGCTCAAGGTCGTTGCCATCTTTTAATTTTTCAAATGCAAATTCACGCAAGGTTTCAAGGAAGTGATAGCGCCCGGTCTGCGCATCGACTGTGATCAGTGATTTGTCTATTAACTGGATGAGCAAGTTGAGAATATCTGAGGGGGTACAAAGTAGTTCGTCACTGCAAATTTCCTCGGCGGCTTCAAGGTTCCAGCCGCCCGCGAAAACAGAAAGGCGGGTGAACAGGGCGCGTTCCTGTCCGCTGAGCAGGGTGTAACTCCACTCGATTGCGCCCCATAGCGTTTGCCGCCATACAGGCAGATCGCGTCCGCCGTGTGTGAGCCACTCGAAGCGCCTGTCAAATTGTTTGAGCATGGCGGTCAGGCTTAAGCTGCGGATGCGCGCAGCGGCCAATTCTATCGCCAAAGGTAAACCGTCTAAACGGCGGCAGATTTCGGCGGCGCGTGAAACGTCTTCTCCTTCCAGTTGAAAATCTGGTTTGGCAGATTGTGCCCTTTGCAGAAATAATTGCACAGAGGCGAAATCCAGCGCGGATGGATTTGTTTTTTCATCGGGCACGGGCAGAGGCGCGAGTGGAAACTCTTGTTCGCCGCGCAAACGCAACGCTTCACGGCTGGTGGTGAGGATCTTTATCTTCGGGGCATTGAGCAGGGGCAGGAGTTGTGGGGCAGATTCCAATACCTGTTCAAAATTATCGATCACGATCAGCTGGCTGCGCTGGCTTAAGATAGCGGGTAAATTGTTTTCTTGTGTGTCTAATGCCGCTGCGAGGGTGGGCAGTACCTGATCTGTTTCAAGCACTGGCATCAGGTCTATAAAAATTACGCCGTCAGAAAAATTAGATGCGAGTTGTTCGGCAACATGCAGCGCCAGACGGGTTTTGCCGACCCCGGGCGCTCCGATCAACGTGACGAGGCGCGTCCTTTCATTTAATAGGATATTGAATAGACTTGCAGATTCAGCCTCGCGCCCCAGCAGCGGGGTGAGGTTGACTGGAAGCCCCGCGCTTCGGGCGGAACTTGAAGCGGGTTGCAAGTCTGAATCAGTGATCGCCGCTGATAGATTTATGCTGGTTGCGAGTTCGAGCAGCCGTGTTGTGGCTTTGGGGTCATGTTCCAGTTTTAAGGCAGGGATAAATAACTTTCGTAAAGCAGACTCACTTAAGGCGCGTTCGTTTTTCTCAAGCCGGCTGATGTAGCTGTAGTGATAGCCGACTTTTTGCGCCAGTTCGCGCTGCGATAGGTTGGCACGTTCGCGAAAATAACGTAACAATTCGCCAAGGCTGGCCGTGGTGACGGGTTCAAGGGTGGTGCGTGGTTTTGCCATGCAGTTGATTCTACACGATTTTATTTTGTCAACAAACTGTCAACAAACTCAATAAGAAAGGATGTAAACTGTTCATTCGGTTGGAGATTTAATCCATTAGGTTTATTTATTAAAAAGGAAAAAAATTAAAAATGAAAACAATGAATACTTTTTTACGATTAGTTGTGTTGTTAAGTCTTATCGCAGGTGTTTTGGCGGTAACGCCGGCGCAGCCAGTCTTTGCCGCAACACCCGCACAGACTGTCACCAGCAAAGGTCTTTCGCCTGAATCCTATCTCAACCCGGATGGCACCTTAAATCTGGATAAAAATTTCAGCGGTTCTTTCGACATCGAAGGCTGGGATGTGCAATTAGACCCGGCACACGGGCCGGTTTTTTCGCCGGTCTCCGCGCAGGATGACTGGAGTGCAGTTGGTTCTGCCGGCGCATTCGAGGGGGCTGTTTACAGCGTAGTTGTAAATGGCTCAGATGTGTATGTGGGCGGCGCTTTCCGCGATCTGGATAGTATTCCCGAGGCTGATCATATTGCGCGCTGGGATGGCATACAATGGAATGCGCTTTCCAGTAATGGCTCTGGTAATGGCGCTCTCGCTGGCAATCAGGTGGATACCCTGGCTTTCTCAAATGGCATTCTCTATATCGGGGGAACTTTTTTAAACGTACTGAATACGTCTGGCGCGAATATCGCTAATAACCTTGCCCAATGGGATGGAAACGCTTGGTCGGCGGTGGGAAGTTTGACTACGTTAACGGGATTCAACTCAGTTAATGAAATTGCCTTCTATGATGATCTTATTTATGTCGGCGGCGCGTTTACCGACTTAAATGGAATCGCCGAAGCAGACTATGTTGCCAGTTACAACACCATGACCACCACATGGTCGAGCCTGGGCGATAATGGCGTAGGCGTTGGTTCTATAGCCAGCTTCGTTTATGCTCTTACGGTTGATGCATCGAATGGTGATCTTTATGTGGGCGGTAGTTTTACAAACGCAGATGGCATCGCTGAAGCAGACCGAATTGCCAAATGGAATGGTTCAGCCTGGTCAGCGTTGGCGAACGGTATTTCCAACGGGTATGTTCTCAGCATTCTTGTCAATTCGCCCACTGAAATATATGTAGGCGGTTCTTTTACAAATGTTGACTCAATTGCCGCCGCAGATCACGTTGCCAAATGGAATGGTTCCGCCTGGTCGGCTCTCGGTTCGTATTCTGCAAATGGTGCGCTTAACGTCAGTGGTATGTCCAGCCCGGGTGTCCGTTCCATGGTGCTGAATTCGGGTATTTTGTATGTGGTCGGTGCTTTCAATATGTCAGACCCAAGCCTGGCGGCTGGTAAACATTTGGCAAAATACACTACCGGTTCGGGAACCTGGAATTTTGTAGATGACGATGGTTCCGGCGCAAGCCCTTTGACAATGCCATTTACGTACGGTCTGTTTAGTATTGCCTTATCTGCAGGTGAGTTATATCTTGGCGGTTATCAAACCGGCTTCAACGACAATGGCGCCATACAGCCCAATGCAGATTATTTTTCCAGTGTGAATACCACCACTCAAGCTTGGTCTGCATATGGTATTGACAATGGCGTTTTCCAAAGGAACCCGATCACTGCGATCGCGGCGATCGGTACAGATGTATATGTGGCGGGATATTTTGCAGACGCAAACCGCGACTTCCGTATGGATTTCCTGATCCGCTGGGATGGCTCTGCCTGGAACCCGGTTGGTAATCTAAACCAAACCAACGGCTCAATCAACAATCGTGTGTATGCCCTCGCCGTGGATGGTACCAACCTGTACGCAGGCGGTATTTTTACTTCGGTTGCGAATGAGGGTGTAACAGTTCCCGGCACAAACCGCATCGCCAAATGGGATACATTGACCAACACCTGGTCTGCGCTTGGAACGGGCATCCCCAACAATGGCGTAAATGCTCTGGCTATAGATTCAAGTCACAATGTATATGCCGGCGGAGATTTTACAGATGTAAACGCAATCGCCGAAGCAGATTATGTTGCCATGTGGAACGGCAGCGCCTGGTCTGCGCTGGCTGGCAATGGTTCGTGGCGCATTGGTTGGCGGAACACCGTGAATGCCATTGCGCTTTAGTGATACCACTGTATATGTTGGCGGTAACTTCACCTCGGTTAAAGATACATCCAACGCCGTAAAAGTAAACGCCCCATATCTTGCCCAGTGGAATGGTTCTGCCTGGTCTGCAATTCCCGGCACTACTTCGGCTTTTACCGCCCCGTTTATGCGCTTGCATACGCGGACGGCAATTTGTACGCGGGCGGCAATTTCTCGAGCGCCAATGGTGTTGTCGGAGCCAATGTCATTGCAGTCTGGAACAGCGGCACGCAAATCTGGTCGGCCATGGGCAATAACCCCTTCAACACAACAGTTTCTTCCATATTTATAGATGGTGCGAATGTGTATGCCGGCGGTAATTTTACGGATGCGGCGAGTCTTCCGGCTGCTGATTATGTTGCCAAATGGAATGGCTCAAGCTGGTCGGCCCTTGGCAGTAATGGCGCCGGCAATGGCGCATTGAAATCATCTGTATCTGCTCTGGCTGTCATTCAAAATGACTTGTGGGTGGGCGGAGATTTTCTAGATGTAAATAACAACGGCACCAAGTTAAAAGCTGCCGATAAATTAGCCGTGTTTGGGTTGGATCTTCCACCCACAGTCTCTTCTGTAACACGCGCATCTGCCAATCCCACGGGCGCATCCAGCGTAGACTTCCTTGTCACCTTTTCTGAGGCGGTCAACGGTGTAGATACTACCGACTTTGATTTAATTACCAGTGGAGTTACTGGTGCATCTATTGTAGTTTTCAATGACGATGTATTTCAAACTACATACACGGTCAGTGTTAACACCGGCACCGGCAATGGCACCATCCGCCTCGATGTGTTGGATGACGACACCATTGTAGACGCGGGAACCAATTCATTATCAGCTGGGCATACCAGCGGCGAAGTTTATACGATCGAAAAAACTGCGCCCACCGTCACATCCTCTGTGCGTGCATCTACAAACCCCACCAGTGCAAGCAGTGTCAATTACACCGTCACATTTTCTGAATCAGTGACCGGAGTTAACACAGCCGACTTCTCGTTGACAACAAGCGGCGTATCCTCCGCCGCCGTTAGCGGAATCAGCGGCTCGGGCAGTAGTTACACTGTTGCAGTGAACACCGGTGTCGGCAGCGGCACCCTCCGTTTGGATGTGCTCGACGATGACAGCATCATAGATGCTGCCGGTAATCCATTGGCGGGAGGCTTCACCGTGGGTGAGAGCTATACCGTCAGCAAGTCGCCGGTCTTTGATGATGTGCCATTTGATTATTGGGCAAATAGCTATATTGAGCGCTTATACAAAGCCGGCGTGACCGGCGGCTGCGGCACGGGCATCTACTGCCCCGATGCCACCGTCACCCGTGCGCAAATGGCGGTCTTTCTATTGAAGGGTATGCACGGTTCAAGCTACACCCCGCCCGCCGTGGGAGTCAGCACCGGCTTCGGCGACGTGGCTACCGATTACTGGGCCGCAGCCTGGATCAAACAACTGGCCGCCGAAGGTGTCACCAGTGGATGCGGCAATGGCAACTACTGTCCTGACAGTGTTGTCACCCGCGCGCAGATGGCGATCTTCCTTTTGAAAGCCAGGAACGGCTCGGGCTATACTCCGCCCGCGGTGGGAGTCAGTACCGGCTTCAACGATGTCGCCACTGATGCTTTTGGCGCGGCCTTCATCAAGCAACTGGTGGCCGATGGCATCACTGCCGGTTGTGGCAACAGCAACTACTGTCCCAACGACTCAGTTACCCGTGCGCAAATGGCGGTCTTCCTGGTCAGAGCGTTTAATCTGCCGTAGGGCGAGACTGATAATTAATTTATAAAAGATCAGAGCTGTGAGATGATTCTCATGGCTCTGATGCTTAACTCTTTAGCAGGGAACAACAGACAGTACTTAAGGATGAATTTTGTTAATAATTGTTTTGGAACAAGAGTGCTAAAATAAAAACAATACTGGGTAAACTTTATCCAGATCAACCCGACCCCAAAAGGAGATTCTATGTTTAGTGGAAAATCAATTGCCAAGATCGGTTCTGTTTTTTTGATCGTGATGTTCCTGTTAACCGGCGCCCTGCCTGCTCAAAAAGCAGTGGCCGCCACTTCTGAAACAATTAACCTGAGCGCGGAAGATTGGGCGCAGATCTACACACTGGCTCCATCACTGGAAGCATCCATTCCCCCCGATACCCAGCAAGCTTATTTGAAAGCCTCCAACACCGGGGCGGTTGATTCCTTTGGTTATGAAGCTATGGCGCTTTCAGGGGATACGCTCGTCATTGGAGCCTTCGGTGAAAGCAGCAACGCTGTGGGCGTGAATGGGAATCAGGCGGATAATTCAGCCGGTAGTTCTGGCGCGGCCTATGTTTTTATCCGCAGCGGAGGGGTGTGGAGTCAACAGGCATATCTCAAAGCATCCAACCCGAATGGAACTGACAACTTTGGTTTGTCTGTGGATATTTCAGGTGACACCATTGTGGTTGGCGCACCTAGTGAAGATAGCAATGCCACAGGTGTAAATGGAAATCAGCTTGATAATTCAGCCAGCGCGTCTGGTGCGGTGTATGTTTTCACGCGCAGCGGCACTACCTGGAGCCAGCAGGCATATCTCAAAGCATCCAATACCGAAGCAGGTGACTACTTTGGCAGGCTCGTGAATATTTCCGGCGACACCATCTCAGTTGCGGCTTATTATGAAGACAGCAATGCCACCGGTATAAACGGAAATCAGGCTGATAATTCAGCATCTGAATCTGGCGCGGTGTATGTCTTCACGCGTACGGGCAGTACCTGGAGTCAGCAGGCGTATGTCAAAGCCTCCAATACCGAAGCAGGGGATTACTTTGGTTATTTTGCCATGGCGCTCTCAGGCGATACACTCGCGGTTGCAGCTTCGTATGAATCCAGCAGCGCTACCGGTGTGAATGGCAATCAAGCCGATAATTCTGCACCTTACTCTGGCGCGGTGTATGTATTTACGCGCACGGGCAGCATCTGGAGTCAGCAGGCATATATCAAGGCTTCCAATACCAAAACAGAAGATTACTTTGGTTATCCCAGTATGTCGCTCTCGGGCGATACTCTGGCGGTCGCGGCTTCGTATGAAGACAGTAACGCCACCGGTGTAAACGGGAATCAGGCGGATACTTCAGCCGTCGAATCCGGCGCGGTGTATGTCTTCACCCGCACGGGCAGCGCCTGGAGTCAGCAGGCGTATATCAAAGCCTCCAACACCGAAGAGTATGATTACTTTGGTACAGAAGTGTCCCTCTCGGGTGATATCCTCGCAGTGGGTACGCCGTATGAAGACAGCAATGCCATCGGCGTGAATGGCAATCAGGCTGATAACTCAGCACCCTACTCTGGCGCTGCTTATATCTTCACCCGCACAGGCACGAACTGGTATCAACATTCCTATTTGAAAGCCTCCAACGCTGAATCAAATGACTACTTTGGCTCTGCTATTACGCTTTCTGGCAATACGGTGGCGGTCGGCGCTTATGGTGAAGACAGCAATGCCACCGGCCTGAACGGGAATCAGGCCGATAATTCTGCAGGTAGTTCTGGCGCGGCGTATGTCTTTACGATTGCCCCTGTTTTTGATGACGTACCGTTTAGTTATTGGGCCAACAACTTCGTTGAGCGTCTCGCTAAAGCAGGTGTGACCGGCGGCTGCGGTGTGGATATCTACTGCCCGGATAGCACCGTCACCCGTGCGCAGATGGCGGTCTTTCTATTGAAGGGTATCCACGGTTCAAGCTACACCCCGCCTCTGTGGGAGTCAGCACCGGCTTCGGCGATGTCGCCACTGATTACTGGGCCGCAGCCTGGATCAAACAACTGGCTGCTGAAGGTGTCACCAGCGGATGCGGCAATGGCAACTACTGTCCTGACAGTGTCGTCACCCGCGCGCAGATGGCGATCTTCCTTTTGAAAGCCAAGAATGGCTCGGGCTATACTCCGCCTGCCGTGGGAGTCAGCACCGGCTTCAACGATGTCGCCACCGATGCCTTTGCCGCGGCTTTCATCAAACAACTGGTGGCCGACGGCATCACCGCCGGTTGTGGCAACAGCAACTACTGTCCCAACGACTCAGTCACCCGCGCGCAGATGGCGGTCTTCCTCGTCAGGGCATTTAATCTGCCGTAACTCATTTAAATCTGTAAAACAAAAAGCCAGATAATTCCAGTTATTTGGCTTTTTGTTTTTGCATGGTTTTATATGACGTGCCTGCTTTGAAATCATTATGTCCATCATTTTTATTGCATGGAGGCCTCTGAAAGAAACTAACTTTAGTGACCCTGCCTGGATAACTAATTTCTTATCAAGCCCTTGCTGAAGTCAGTGGAATTAATAGGGAGTATTCATTATATTAGTTGGTGATGGCGATATTTTTAGTGAAGACTTTCGGGTTACCGTAAAAAATATTTAATATCAAAAGCGCCACGAGGTTTTCTTACGGCTCCTTTGATATTATGACGTCAGTAATAAAAGATCAAGCAGCACTGACTTCTTTTTATCAAAACTATATTCGTCTATTGGAAGTTGCTTTTTTGGGAAGCATTCAACTTTGCAAATACTCTTGTTTAAGGAAAATGCCATGAAATTATCAAGACAATTCTCATATAATATAGGGGATATCCCAAATCGATCGACCCCAGGAGCAATGCATTATGAAATCCCGCGCTAAAATTTTTAATAATATTTTTTCCCTTCTGGCACTGCTGGCTTCCTTGCTGGGCAGCGCATGGACAGCCACGCCCGCGCAGGCTGCTTCTACCAAGTTTGATATTATCGGCCCGGCGGGGAGTGGTAAATTTGGCGATGTGTATATCCTGCCAAATGGAAACTTCGTTGTTGCAGATGAAGAATATGACGCACCAGGCCCCATTGCTGATGTCGGCGCGGTATATCTCTACAATGGTGCCACTCACGCATTGATCAGCACCTTGACCGGTTCCACCGCAAATGACAAAGTTGGTGACTATGTCATAGTATTGGAGAACGGCAATTTTGTGGTGGTTAGCTCCACTTGGAATGGAAATAGAGGCGCCGTTACCTGGGGCAGCGGCACGACCGGCGTCTCTGGTGTAGTCTCAGCCGCCAATAGTCTGGTCGGCTCTACAGCAGGCGACAAAGTGGGCGATTTTGGCATTTATACATTAACGAACGGTAATTATGTAGTAGTAAGCCCCAATTGGGATGGCGAAAAAGGCGCCGCCACCTGGGGCAATGGCACAACCGGCATTGTTGGCGCAGTCTCAACTCTCAACAGTCTGGTCGGCTCCAATGCAACTGACTATGTTGGGAACTCCGTCAGAGTATTGGAGAACGGCAATTATGTGGTGATTAGCCGCGATTGGGATGGTACCAAAGGCGCCGCCACTTGGGGCAATGGCACGACCGGCATTGTTGGCGCGGTTTCAGCCGCCAACAGCCTGGTTGGTTCCTCTGCAGGTGATCAGGTTGGCTATGACGGTGCTGCGGAATTAACGAACGGCAGTTATGTGGTGATCAGCCCCTATTGGAATGGAAATAGAGGCGCCGCCACCTGGGGCAATGGCACGACTGGCATCGTTGGCGCGGTTTCAGCCGCCAACAGCTTGGTTGGCTCCAATGTAAGTGATCAGGTTGGCTATGACGGTGCTGCGGAATTAACGAACGGCAATTATGTGGTGTCCAGCTCCACTTGGGATGGTACCAAAGGCGCCGTCACCTGGGGCAATGGCACGACCGGCATCGTTGGCGCGGTTTCAGCCGCCAACAGCTTGGTTGGCTCCAATGTAAGTGATCAGGTTGGTTATGACGGCGTTGCGGAATTAACGAACGGCAATTATTTGGTGGCTAGCTCCTCTTGGAATGGAAATAGAGGCGCCGTCACCTGGGGCAGAGGCACGACCGGCATCGTTGGCGCGGTTTCAGCCGCCAACAGCTTGGTTGGCTCCAGCACAACTGACTTTGTTGGCAATGACGGCATTGAGGCATTAACGAATGGCAACTATGTGGTTGGCAGCCCCAATTGGGATGGTGGAAAAGGCGCCGCCACCTTGGGTGATGGCACAACCGGCATTGTTGGCACGATTTCAGCCGCCAACAGTCTGGTCGGCTCCACTGCAACTGACTTTGTTGGCCGTGGCGGCATTGAGGCATTGACGAACGGTAACTATGTGGTGGTCAGCTACAATTGGGATGGTGGAAAAGGCGCCGCCACCTTGGGTAATGGCACAACCGGAATTGTTGGCACGATTTCAGCTGCCAACAGTCTGGTTGGCTCCAGCGTAACTGACAACGTTGGCAATGACGGCGCTGCGGCATTAACGAACGGCAATTATGTGGTAGTCAGCTCCACTTGGGATGGTACCAAAGGCGCCGTCACCTGGGGCAATGGCACAACCGGTATTGTTGGCGTGGTCACAACCATCAACAGTCTGGTTGGCTCCTCCGCAGGCGATCAGGTCGGTTATTACGGCATTGAGGCATTAACGGACGGTAATTACGTGGTCAACAGCCCTACCTGGAATGGAAACAGAGGCGCCGTCACCTGGGGCAATGGTACAACGGGTATCTCTGGCGAAGTGGTCTCAGCCGCTAACAGTCTGGTCGGCTCCACGGTAGATGATCAGGTTGGTTATTACGGCATTAATACATTAACGAATGGTAGTTATGTGGTTACCAGCCCATATTGGGATAGTGCGCAAACCGATAGCGGAGCCATCACTCTTGTATCAAGCGCAGCCCCGGTCACTGGTGTCATTAATAGCAATAATAGCGTGCTTGGCACGGCTGCCAACTTCGGCTATTTAATGTACTCCGAGTATGATTATGTCAACGATCAATTGATCGTTGCGCGTCCCGCCGATAACATTGTTACTATTTTTAGTGTTCTTCCTCCTACAGCCACATTCAGCGATGTCCCATTAACCTATTGGGCCAGCAGCTACATTGAGCGCCTGTACAGCGCAGGCATCACCGGCGGTTGTTCAACCGTTCCGTTGAATTACTGCCCCGACGCCACCGTTACCCGGGCGCAGATGGCGATCTTTCTATTGAAGGGTATCCACGGTTCAAGCTACACCCCGCCCGCCGTGGGAGTCAGCACTGGCTTCGGCGATGTCGCCACAGATTATTGGGCCGCAGCCTGGATCAAGCAACTCGCTGCCGAAGGCATCACCAGCGGATGTGGCGGCGGAAATTACTGCCCTGATAACACAGTCACCCGCGCACAGATGGCGATCTTCCTTTTGAAAGCCAAGAACGGCTCGGGCTATACTCCGCCCGCCGTGGGAGTCAGCACCGGCTTCAACGATGTCGCCACCGATGCCTTTGCCGCGGCCTTCATCAAGCAACTGGTGGCAGACGGCATCACCGCCGGATGCGGCAATAGCAACTACTGTCCCAACGACTCAGTCACCCGCGCCCAGATGGCAGTCTTCCTGGTCAGAGCGTTTAATCTGCCGTAATGACAGACTTTGAGTAAACCGTAAGTTGGAATTCGCTTTTTTGGTTGATATTCAAAAAAGCATTAGCACACCCGCCCCAGGTATATATACCTGGGGCGGCGTTTTGTTTTTATGCCTAAAAATATGGATTTAAATAAAAGCCAAAAGTACTATTCACAGCCCAATTTAAAAAAAAGAAGCCACTAATAAGTAGAGTAAAATACTCTGGAATATCTAGTTAGGCTTACCTTTTATTGTGATATTCCACTTTATAAATCAAGGAGAAATTTATGCGATCCATTTTAGTGAAATTATTTTATGTGTTTCTTAGCCTAAGCTTGATGATTATCCTGGCAGGTACCAAACCTGCCTACGCGGGTGGAATTACTGTCAACAGCACAGCCGACACCCTGGCAAGTGACGGATTCTGTACCCTGCGCGAAGCCATCACAAATGCCAACAACGACAGCACATCCGGCTCCACCGATTGCGCGGCGGGATCCGGCACCGACATAATTATATTTGCCGGCAATAATACCATCACACTTACTAGTCAATTACCGGCGGTTACGACACCCATCTTGATTACTGGTAATGGCATAGCAAATACCATCATTATGGCGCACGCCTGCGACCCGCTCGGCGGCTTTTGTCCGCATCAGTATCGGGTGTTTGAAGTAGGCGCTGCCGGCAGCTTAACTCTCGACAACCTGACCGTAAAACATGGTAACTGCTTTGATCCCTGCCATATTACAGTAAACAATGCCGGCGGAAATATTCTCAATAGCGGCACCCTGACCATAACCAACAGCCTTCTGACAAACAGCACCGCCCAGAGTGGCGGTAGTATTTATAACAATGGGGGGATGATGACAATAACCAATAGCCAGATTGCCAGCGGAAAAGCTTATTCCGGGGGCGGTATCTACAATGCTGCCGGCTCCGTCTCATTAGTTAAGACAACTGTATTAAACAATGAGGCGGTAAATTTTGATGGCGGCGGAATTTATAATATAGCAACTCTTTTTATAAACAACTCCACCATATCCGGGAATGCGGGTGGAAGCAGCGTTGGCGCGATCATAAATAAGGCGGGGGCAAATTTAACCGTAATTCACAGTACCATCTCAGGAAATGGCAGTACATCAAACGGAGGTGTTTACAATGAGATCAATGGTGTTCTCCACTTAACGAACAGTATTCTTGCCAATAACAGTGGAAGCGATTGCTATAATGCTTTTGCGAATGCAAACACAATTGCCACGAATATCAACAACTTGATCGAAACCAACGGCGCCACGGGAAACATGTGCGGAACCCCCATGCTCAGTTCCGACCCGAACCTTGGTCCGCTTGCTAATAACGGCGGCGCCACTCAGACCTTTGCGCTGCTACCCGGCTCTCCCGCAATCGACGCCGGCGATGATACGCTTGTGTATAACACTTCACAAAATGGAGTCGCTCGTCCACAGGATGGTGATGGAAATAACACAGCCATAAGCGATTTAGGTTCGTATGAAGTCCCCGATGCGACGATCCCCGCGGTCACTACCTCTATCCGCGCATCTGCCAACCCCACCAACCTCGCCAGTGTAGACTTCACCGTCAGCTTCTCAGAACCCGTCACTGGAGTGGACTTAAGCGACTTCATCCTGACGACAACCGGCGTATCTTCCCCCGCCCTTAGTGGATTCAGCGGTACAGGCAGCAGCTACACTATCACAGTCAACACCGGCAGCGGCAATGGCACCATCCGCCTGGATGTGCTCAATGACAGCACTATTAAAGATGTATCACTTAATTCCTTATCCGATGGCTTCACTGGCGGTGAAACCTACACCATCAGCAAAGCAGCCACATTCAGCGATGTTCCATTAACCTATTGGGCCAGCAGCTACATCGAACGCCTGTACAATGCCGGCATCACCGGCGGTTGCTCAACGGTTCCGTTGAATTATTGCCCCGACGCCACCGTCACCCGCGCGCAAATGGCGATCTTTCTATTGAAGGGTATCCACGGTTCAAGCTACACCCCGCCCGCCGTGGGAGTCAGCACCGGCTTCGGCGATGTCGCCACCGATTACTGGGCCGCAGCCTGGATCAAGCAACTGGCTGCCGAAGGCATCACCAGCGGATGCGGCAATGGCAACTATTGTCCTGATAGTGTTGTCACCCGCGCACAGATGGCAATCTTCCTTTTGAAAGCCAAGAACGGTTCAAGCTACACCCCGCCCGCCGTGGGAGTCAGTACCGGCTTCAACGATGTCGCCACTGATGCCTTTGGCGCGGCCTTCATCAAACAACTCGTGTCCGATGGCATCACTGCCGGATGCGGCAATAGCAACTACTGTCCCAACGACTCAGTCACCCGCGCGCAGATGGCGGTCTTCCTGGTCAGGGCATTTAATCTGCCGTAAAACTTTCGAATAATTATCCAAAAAATCAGTTGGCATGGCGTTCGGTATGCCAACTGATTTTTTGACTGAAACCGTATCGGAGGTTATCCAAAACGACCAAATTTTTTTTACATTTGCTACCGTACAATCCTCTCGTAAAAAACTCTAAAGGTCTTTTTTGAAAATCTCGAATTCACGAAAGGAACAGAGACCTTTTAGGGTTTGGATGTACGGTAGAGAATTTCACAAAACTTTCGGGACATTCTTTAAGACTCAAACATCAAAGGAGAAAACACTATGACAACCAAACACATTTTTCATCATCTTGGGCGAGCGCTGTCTGCGCTTCTGCTTGTGGCCATGCTGCTCAGCTTTTCGGGCGTAGCGCTGGCCGCGTCCGGTGATACCACTCGCGTCTCGATTGCTACCAGCGGGACGCAGGCAGATGGCGACTCATACATTTACTTCCCCTCCATCTCGGCCGATGGACGTTATGTGGCTTTTGAATCCGACGCCAGCAACCTGGTGGCTGGGGATACAAACAACGGGCGCGATATTTTCGTCCGTGACCGTCAGACGAACCAGACCACTCGCGTCTCGGTCGATTCGAGTGGGACAGAGGCAGATGGCGGCTCATACGCTAACTTCATCTCGGCGGATGGGCGTTATGTGGCTTTCCATTCTTCTGCCACCAACCTGGTCAGCGGGGATACGAACGGCCTGAGCGATGTTTTTGTCCATGACCGTCAGACGAGTCAGACCACTCGCGTTTCGGTTGATTCGAGCGGAGTACAGGGAGGCAGCGACGCATACAACCCATCCATCTCGACAGATGGGCGTTATGTGACTTTCGAGTCCGAAGCCACCAATCTGGTCAGCGGGGATACGAACGGCCTGAACGATATTTTCGTCCGTGACCGTCAGACAAACCAGACCATTCGCGTTTCAGTTGATTCGAGTGGAATACAGGGCGATAACAACTCACATTCCGCATCCATCTCGGCAGATGGGCATTATGTGGTTTTCTATTCCTATGCCAGCAACCTGGTCAGCGGGGATACGAACAGCTCTTCGGATATTTTCGTCCGTGACCTTCAGACGAACCAGACCAGCCGCGTCTCGGTTAATTCGAGCGGAGTAGAAGGAGGCAGCGACTCATTCGCTCCCTCCATCTCAGCGGATGGGCGCTATGTGGCTTTCCATTCCTTTGCCAGCAACCTGGTCAGCGGGGATACGAACAACACTTACGACATTTTCGTCCGTGACCGTCAGACGGGCCAGACTAGCCGTGTTTCGATTGATTCGAGCGGCGTAGAGGGGAATAGCAACTCATATAACCCCTCCATCTCGGCCGATGGGCGTTATGTGGCTTTCGCTTCTGAGAGTACCAACCTGGTCAGCGGGGTGGATAGTAACTTGAAGCAAGATATTTTCATCCATGACCGTCAGACGGGCGACGCCACTCGCATTTCGGTTGATTCGAGTGGAACAGAGGGGAATGACAGCTCATATAATCCCTCTATCTCGGCGGATGGGCTTTATGTGGCTTTCTCTTCCTCTGCCACCAATCTGGTCAGTGGGGATAGCAATGGGGTGCTGGATATCTTTGTTCATGAAAACGACGTTCCTACCGCCACGTTCAGCGATGTTCCATTAACCTATTGGGCCAGCAGCTACATCGAACGCCTCTACAATGCCAGCATCACCGGCGGTTGTTCAACCGTTCCGTTGAATTACTGCCCCGATAGCACCGTCACCCGCGCACAGATGGCGATCTTCCTATTGAAGGGTATTCACGGTTCAAGCTATACCCCGCCCGCGGTGGAGTCAGCACCGGCTTTAGTGATGTCGCCACTGATTACTGGGCCGCAGCCTGGATCAAACAACTGGCCGCCGAAGGCGTCACCAGCGGATGCGGCGGTGGAAATTACTGCCCTGATAACACAGTCACCCGCGCGCAGATGGCGGTCTTCCTATTGAAAGCCAAAAACGGCTCGAGCTATACTCCGCCCGCCGTGGGAGTCAGCACCGGCTTCAACGATGTCGCCACCGATGCCTTTGCTGCGGCCTTCATCAAACAACTGGTGGCAGACGGCATCACCGCCGGTTGTGGCAACAGCAACTACTGTCCCAACGACTCAGTCACCCGTGCGCAGATGGCGGTCTTCCTGGTCAGGGCATTTAATCTGCCGTAGTTTATGACCGGAGTATCTGCAAACTCTTAATTCATTTGGATAAGTAAAATAAAAAGCCAGACCATCTCAATTGTTTGGCTTTTTATTTTATACCGAGCTTGTCACAAATCACGCTTTTTTTAGAGAAGGGGGAATGCGCAATTTGTGACTGCGGGTATTATATTTCGCTTAAAATCCAAATCTGTATTTGGTTACGAAGGATAGACAGAAATCTGTCTTAAGGAGAAGCGTCGCAAAAAATCAGAATCAGAATTTAATAAGTATTCAGTTGTTTTTCAAATTCTTTTACTTAAAAATATAATAATGGAGATCATACACATGACCAAATCGTTTAAGAAATATATTTTACGGGGGATATCCATTCTGATCGCCGCAATCCTGTTACTGCAAAACACGGCGGCCACTCAGGCTGTATCCGCGATTAAACTGGTGGATGATATTAACCCCATCGAACTTGGCGAAGATGGTTCCTATATAACGGACGCGGTGCTCTTTAATGGCAATTTATATTTTGCCGCAAACGGGAGCGCAGTTTCGGGAACCGAGTTATGGATGTATGATGGCGTTAATGCCAGTCTGGTGGCGGATATTTATAGCGGTCCGCAAAGCTCCCTTAATAGTAGTTTTAATGAATTTGCCGTTTTCAACAGTAAATTATATTTTGGCGCGGATGGTAATAACGGCTCAGGTACTGAGCTATGGGTATATGATGGCGTCAATCCCCCCAGCATGGCTGCAGATATCCAGAGCGGCGGTGCCGGTTCCGACCCGAGAAATCTGGCTGTTTTCAACAGCAAATTATATTTCAGCGCAGATGACGGTCTTGGTACTACTGGAAATGAGCTATGGGTCTACGATGGCGTTAATCCTCCCAGCCTGGCTGCGGATGTTAAAAGCGGCGCGGGCAGTTCCTATCCATCTTTCATGACCGCTTTTGGCGCCAATTTATATTTCAGCGCAGATGGGGGGGATGGCGCGGGGTATGAATTGTGGAAATACGATGGCACCAACGCTCCCAGCCGCGTCGCTGATATCTGGGTCGGAGGGGATAGTTCCTATCCAGTTCATATGACGGTTTTCAACAGCAAACTTTATTTCCAAGCCAGTGATGGTTCCGGCGGTGGGCAGGATTATGAATTATGGGTGTACGATGGCGTCAATCCCCCCAGCCTGGTCAAGGATATTCAGAGCGGCGCGGAGGGTTCTTTCCCGTTAGATATGGCTGTCTTCAACAGCAAACTTTATTTCCAGGCAAATGGCGATGCCGGTACGGGATACGAGCTGTGGGTGTACGATGGCACCAACGATCCCAGTCTGGTCGCTGACATCTGGAGCGGATTGGGCGATTCGTACCCGGAGAGTCTTGAGGTCTTTAATAGCAAACTCTATTTTTCGGCAAATGGGAATAATGGGGCAGACAATGAGTTGTGGGTTTACGATGGCACCAACGCGCCGTCCATGGTTTTGGATATTAACAACGAAACTCACGGATCCTTCCCGGATCAGTTTGCAGTATTCAACAATAAATTGTATTTTTCGGCAGATGATGGCAGCGGCATTGGCAGGGAGTTATGGGTCTATAACGGCATAAATTCCACACTGGTCAGCGACATTTGGAGCGGCATAGAAAGTTCCTCAACCGAAGATCTGGCTGCGTTCAATGGCATGTTGTATTTTGCGGCGGATGGCAACGATGGCGCGGGGTATGAATTATGGAAATATGACGGAACCAACCCTCCGAGCCTGGCTCTCGACATTCGCAGTGGGACGAATAGCTCCTACCCATCCAATCTGATTGTATTCAACAATAAGTTGTATTTTTCCGCAGATAGCGATGGTGCAGGCGCCGAGTTATGGGTTTATGACGGCACCAATGCTCCTACGCAGGTTGCGGACATAAACACCAGCGGCGGCTCCTACCCATCCGATCCGGCGATCTTCAACAACAAATTGTATTTTTCTGCCGAAGGCGATGGTGGCGCGGGAACTGAATTATGGCAATATGACGGAACCAACGCCCCCACGCTGGCTGCGGATATAAACAGCGGCGGCAGCTCTTACCCAGCCAATCTGGCTGTCTTTAATAACAAATTGTATTTTCGAGCGGAGGACGACAGTGGCAGCGGAAGCGAATTATGGGTCTATGATGGCACGAATCCTCCCAGTATGGCAGTCGATATTAATAGCGGCGCGGCAAGTTCCTCCCCTAATGATCTTGCCGTCTATAACGGTAAATTATATTTCAACGCGGATATATATGGGGTCTCAGGCGAAGAATTATGGGTATATGATGGCGTCAATCCACCCAGCATGGTCGCCGATTATAGAAGCGGTATACTCGGTTCTTCGCCAACCGGTATGATTGTTTTTAATGGTGAACTGTTTTTTGGCGCCCTGGGTGACGATGAAAAAGGCTCTGAGCTGCGCTCGTTCGACAGTTTAGCGCCCACAGTTATATCCAGCGTGCGCGTCAACCCAAACCCCACCACATTATCCAGTGTGAACTTCACCGTCACCTTCTCTGAATCGGTGATAGGTGTGGACATCAGCGATTTTAGTTTGACGACCAGCGGCGTATCTTCCCCCGCCCTGAGCGGAATCAGCGGCTCAGGCAGTGTCTACACTGTCACAGTCAACACCGGCAGCGGCAACGGCACCATCCGCCTAAATGTGCTGGACGATGACAGCATCAAGGATGCATCCCTTAATTCATTGGCTGCCGGCTTCACTACTGGTGAAAGTTATACCGTGAGCAAGTCGCCGGTCTTTGAAGATGTACCATTTGACTATTGGGCAAATAGCTATATTGAGCGTCTGTTCAAAGCTGGCATCACCGGCGGTTGTTCAACCGTTCCATTGAATTACTGCCCTGATAGCACGGTGACACGCGCGCAAATGGCGATCTTCCTGTTGAAAGGGATTCATGGTTCAAGCTATGCACCGCCTGCCGTGGGAGTCAGCACTGGCTTCGGCGATGTCGCCACCGATTACTGGGCCGCAGCCTGGATCAAACAACTGGCTGCTGAAGGCATTACCTCTGGCTGTGGTGCTGGAAATTACTGCCCTGATGCCACCGTCACCCGCGCGCAGATGGCGATCTTCCTATTGAAAGCCAGGAACGGCTCGGGCTATACTCCGCCCGCGGTGGGAGTCAGTACCGGCTTCAACGATGTCGCCACCGATGCCTTTGCTGCGGCCTTCATCAAACAACTGGTGGCAGACGGCATCACCGCCGGTTGTGGCAACAGCAACTACTGTCCCAACGACTCAGTCACCCGTGCCCAGATGGCGGTCTTCCTGGTCAGGGCATTTAATCTGCCGTAGAATTATTAAATCTGACTATCCAAATCAATAACTAGTTTTGAAGATAGACCCTAAAGGTTATAAACCTTTAGGGTCTTATTTTGAATGCATCAATCAGTCAACCTTGCAATATCCCTATAATCCCCTATAATAGATAAGTATTGTCTGGAATACTTAACTGTATATATTCTGCGCTCGGGGATAACACAGTTTTGATATTTCTTCATCTACTCGGGAGAAAATCTATCATGGTGATTCGGTTTAAATCCATCTTTAATCTTTTTACGCTCTCTGCTCTGATGCTTTCCCTGCTTGGCAGCGCGCTGACCTTTACACCTGCATATGCGGCCAACATCACGGTTGACACCAGCGCCGACGAGAATAACACTGGCGCATCCTGCTCTTTGCGTGAAGCTATCATTGCCGCAAATACGGATGCCGCCTACGGTGGTTGCCTGGCCGGCTCCGGTACAGATACGATTGCCTTCGCCGATAACTACACCATCACCCTGTCATTGGGCAGTCAACTACCACTCGTGACCACTACCATCAGCATAAAAGGCAACGGCGCGACGAACACCATTGTTCGAGCGAATGCGGCTGCGAATACCGTCACCTATCGTGTCTTTGAAGTGGGCGGTGCCGGCATCCTCACTCTCAGCGGACTGACCGTAAGCAATGGGGTTTGTCTTGAAGCATGCGGAGGGGGCGGGGGCGTCTATAATGCGGGCACTCTCTCAGCTTCCAATGTGACTTTCAGTGCCAACTCTGCATCTAACGGTGGCGGAATATACAACAGTGGCGGTACTCTGACATTATTGGGTGTAAACTTTAACTCCAATTCCGCATCCAGCTTTGGCGGCGGAATATTCAACGATGGCGGCATCAACTCAACGCTAACGAACATAACCTTTAGTGCCAATTCCGCATCCAATGGCGCCGGAATGTTCAACGAAAGCAGCAGCCCTACCCTGACAAAGGTGACCTTTAGCGCCAACGCTGCATCCATCCGCGGCGGCGGGATGTATAACAGCAGCAGCAGCCCAACCCTGACAAACGTGACCTTCAGCACCAACTCGGCAGTAAACGCTGGCGGTGGGATGAATAATGAATTCACCAGCAACCCCACTTTAACGAACTCCACCTTTAACGCCAATACCGCTGGCTTCGGCGGCGGTATGTCCAACGACACCAGCAGCCCCACTCTGATAAACGTAACCTTCAGCGGTAATATTGCCGGAAAAACCAATGGCGGCGGAATGTTCAACAACGACAACAGTAGCCCAACGCTGAAAAACACGCTCATCGCCAACAGCGGCACCAGCGGAGATTGTAAAAACGATTCTACTTCTTCACTGAACGTCGCCTCCACCAACAATCTGCTCGAATCCGCTGGAACAGCCTGCAGCCAAACCAACGGCGTGAACGGCAATATCATCGGATCAGACCCCAACCTCGGCACACTGACAGGCTCCCCCGCACACTTCCCACTCAATAGCGGCTCACCCGCCATTGACGCGGGCGACGCTGCCATCTGTGCCGCCACACCAGTAAATAACACTTCTCAAAATGGCATTGTCCGCCCGCAGGGAAATCGCTGCGATATCGGCTCATACGAATTCGATCCTTTACCCGCTGTTTTATCCAGCATCCGCGTATCCGCCAACCCAACCAGCGCTGCCAGTGTAGACTTCACCGTCACATTTTCTGAATCGGTGACAGGCGTGGACTTAACTGATTTCTCCCTGACGTCAAGCGGCGTATCTTCCCCCGCCGTTAGCGGACTCAGCGGCACAGGCAGCAGTTACACTGTCAGCGTCAACACCGGCACGGGCGCTGGTAAGATCCGTTTGGATGTATTAGATGACAACACCATCATAGACTTAAACCTTAATCCGCTAAGCGCAGGGTTTACCAGTGGACAGGTTTACACGGTGCGAACCACCACCTTCACTGATGTACCTACATCCTATTGGGCATGGCAATATATTGAGCGCCTCGCCAGCGCCGGCGTGACCGGCGGCTGCGGCACGGGCATCTACTGCCCCGACGCCACCGTCACCCGCGCACAAATGGCGGTCTTTCTATTGAAGGGTATCCACGGTTCAAGCTACACCCCGCCCGCAGTGGGACTCAGCACCGGCTTCGGCGATGTGCCTGTCGACGCTTTTGCTGCTGCCTTCATCAAGCAACTCGCTGCTGAAGGTGTCACCAGCGGATGTGGCAATGGAAACTACTGTCCTGACAGTGTCGTCACCCGCGCGCAGATGGCGATCTTCCTATTGAAAGCCAAGAACGGTTCAAGTTACACCCCGCCCGCCGTGGGAGTCAGCACTGGCTTCAACGATGTCGCCACCGATGCCTTTGCTGCAGCCTTCATTAAACAACTGGTGGCAGACGGCATCACCGCCGGTTGTGGCAACAGCAACTACTGTCCCAACGACTCAGTCACCCGCGCCCAAATGGCGGTCTTCCTGGTTAGGGCATTTAATCTGCCGTAAAATTATCAAGTAGCAATAACTTACGCCCTCCAGAGATTAATTTTACTGGAGGGCGTTTGTTTTATAAGCCATAATCATTTTTCTTTATCCCCGCCACTCTTTATTTATGTACTACTCATTCATCTCTAGCCGGTTTTTTATATTATTCAACATTACCTTTGGGTCTTTGATACAACGCAGAATCAGATAAAATACTATAGAATTTATCCGGTTATTAACTCATAAAACCATAAGGAAACAGAAATGCTAAAAAAAATAATACACACATTAATAGTATTGGCCTTTTTATCGGGAATGTTTTTATCATCCCCGGCTAGCCCCGCCCACGCCGCCACCCTGACAGTGAATACCCTGACCGATGAAAATGACGGCTCTTGTCTCGATGGTGACTGTTCGTTGCGCGACGCAATTGCCTCAGCTGTTGATAACGACACAATCACCTTCAGCGTCACAGGCACGATCACCCTGACCGCCGCATTAACCGTTGATAAAAACCTGACCATTACCGGTCCCGGCTCTGGTCAACTCACCCTGGATGGCAATAATCAATTCCAGATATTCCTTTTGTCCGAGGAATTCCCGACCAATACGATCAACATCTCCGGCATGACCATGACCAAAGGCTACGCCAACCCGCTTACTGTTTGCGGCGGCGGGGCGATTCGCAGCTGGGCATTCCTGACGATGAATGATGTTGTGATCACAAATAACCATGCGCCTAGCAGTGTGGGAGCGTGTGAGTATCCACGCGGGGGCGGCATTCTTTTCTTCGATAACGAGGGCAGCCTGACTCTCACCAACAGCACAGTCAGCAATAATTCCACCGCTTATGGCGGCGGCGGTATTTATTTCAGTTCCTACAACGGCAATATCAGTCTGAATAATGTCACTATTGACAACAATCAAACGACTGAGGCAGATGGCGGTGGGGTGGAAATCAATAATGCGCTCTCAACAGTAACCATCACCAATTCAACCTTTTCCAACAACGATGCGTCTGGCGGCAGTGGTACAGAGGGCGGCGGGTTAAAAATTTCCGCTCCCAACACAACCCCGACTGTTACGATTCAAAACAGCCTATTTTCTTCCAACACAGCACTGCAGGATGGTGGTGGTATTTACATATTCAAACTCCCGGTAACGATCACCAATAGCACCATTGCAGATAACTCCGCATCAGGGGATGGCGGTGGGTTGTATAACTACGATGGAACCATCACCATTAATTCCTCTACGATTAAGGGGAATATTGTGAGCGGCGGCGGAAACAGTGAGGGAGGAGGCATATTCAATTTTGGAAATACTGGCACGGGTTCCATTACCATTGTCAACAGTACCTTGACCGGTAACCGCAGTACCAATGGTAAAGGCGGCGCGATCTTCAACCATGCCTCTGGGAATACGACGAACGACATTGCTACAGTTAACATCATTAACTCAACTATTGTCGGCAACAGCGCCAAAAACAATTTTGGCGGCGGCGGTATCGTTGCCTCCCGCGCTGCCGGTAATGAAGTTTCGACCATCACTCTTTCAAATTCCATTTTGTATGGCAATACGCTCACCACTGGCACCGGCGGCGAGAACTGTCTCATCATCAACTCTGTCACTATCGTTACCAACAATCACAACCTGCTCCAAAATCTGGTAAATGACTGCACCCCCGGCGTTAACGATGTGACCAGCGCTTTGGCTGCTTCTGCAGTGGTAAATGCGCTGGCCAGCAATGGCGGCACAACCCAAACCATGTCGCTGCCAGGCGGTTCCCCCGCCATAGACGCAGGCGATAATGACATCTGTACAAACGCACCCGTGAATAACACTTCGCAAAATGGAGTCACCCGCCCGTTTGGTGATTATTGCGATATCGGCGCGTATGAACTAGGCGATACAACCGCTCCCACCGTCACTTCCTCAGTCCGCGCATCCACCAATCCCACCAACGCCGCCAGCGTAGACTTCACCGTCACCTTTTCAGAACCCGTGACCGGCGTGACTTAACTGATTTCTCCCTGACGACAAGCGGCGTATCTTCCACCGCCGTTAGCGGACTCAGCGGCACTGGCAGTGTCTACACTGTCACAGTCAACACTGGCAGCGGCGCTGGTACGATCCGTTTGGACGTATTAGATGACAACACCATCATAGACTTAAGCCTTAATCCGCTAAGCGCAGGGTTTACCAGTGGACAGGGTTACATGGTGCGAACCACCACCTTCACTGATGTACCTACATCCTATTGGGCATGGCAATATATTGAGCGCCTCGCCAGCGCCGGCGTGACCGGCGGCTGCGGCACGGGCATCTACTGCCCTGATAGCACCGTCACCCGCGCACAAATGGCGATCTTCCTTTTGAAGGGTATGTATGGCTCAAGCTATGCACCGCCCGCCGTGGGAGTCAGCACCGGCTTCGGCGATGTCGCCACCGATTACTGGGCCGCAGCCTGGATCAAGCAACTGGCCGCCGAAGGCATCACTGGCGGCTGTGGCGGCGGCAACTACTGCCCGGATAACGTAGTCACCCGCGCGCAGATGGCAGTTCCTTTACTGAAAGCCAAAAACGGCTCCAGCTACAGTCCGCCCGCCGTGGGAGTCAGCACCGGCTTCAATGATGTCGCCGCCGATGCCTTTGCCGCGGCCTTCATCAAGCAGTTGGTAGCAGATGGCATTACTGCTGGTTGTGGCAACAGCAACTACTGTCCCAACGACTCAGTCACCCGTGCCCAGATGGCGGTCTTCCTGGTCAGAGCGTTTAATCTGCCATAGTTTATGACCGGAGTGTCTACAAACTCTTAATTCATTTGTCCAAGTAAAACAAAGACCCTGAGAACAAATTGAAACGGCGCGTCCCCCCAGATTAAATTCTGGATATGACATGTTTGTTTTATCTTTCTATATCGTATACACAAACCTTAAAAGGTCTGCTTCGCTTTCGTAAAAGCCTGATTAACAAAAAAAGACCTTTAGAAAGTGTCTGAAAATTTAACCAACGTGAATAATGGATAGGCTAAGGTTATGGTTAAATTGGCAATTTTTGACCGCAGCCCGCAGGGTAATAAGTCGCGGAGAACGCTGAGAAAACCTTTTAAAAAATCTGCGGACTCTGCGCCTTTGCGGTGAATATTCCTTATACATTATTGACGTTACCCGCAAAGTCTCAAAGCTTTTTCTTTTAATGACCTCCATCTTATCGCAAACATGACTCACTCTGAAATTAATATTTCACGGGTAAGCCATGTTTTTTGTGCCGGATTTCAGTACACAAGTTTGATTGCAGATTCAAGATAATCCCCATACAATATCTCCACATTCGCCCAATTAAGGAGAAATATTATATGAGACTTCATTTAAAGTTTTTATTCAATCTGTTGATCCTCTCCACCCTCTTGACTTCATTGTTTGGCACGGCAGCCTTTACCACGCCCGCGCGCGCGGAAAGTAACCAGCCAGACAATGCAAATAGCACACTGGATTTGAACCCAGAGCTTACCATCTCAGAATTTGACATAAGCCGTGACCCCGTCTTTCGTCCGCTGGCCACACCAAACACCTGGGATTCAGCAGCCGCAGGGTTAAATGGACGCGTCAACAGAATGGTAATGGTTGGAAAAGATCTATACGTCGCTGGCGAATTCACCGATGCAGGCGGCGTAGCCGAAGCAGATTACCTCGCCAAATGGGATGGTACTGCCTGGTCTGCCTTGGGAACCATACCATTAAATAGTTATGTATTCACCTTAGCCACCAACGGAACTGATTTATACGTCGCTGGCGATTTCAACAATGCAGGAGGCATAGACGAAGCAGATCGCTTCGCCAAATGGGATGGTACAAACTGGTCTGCTGTAGGTCCGGCATTGATTGGTGATGTTTATGCCATTGCCATAAGTGGGACAGACATATACGTGGGTGGGAATTTCACCAATGCAAGCGGAGACGCAAATGCAGATTACATTGCAAAACTTACTGGCGGAGTAGGAACCTGGTCTGCTTTGGGGACAGGCACGAACGGAAATATTTATTCCATTGCCATCAGCGGGACAGATGTGTACGTTAGCGGGCAATTTACCAGTGCAGGCGGGGTGGTAGATACATCCAGGATCGCCAAATGGGATGGCGCCACCTGGTCCGCTTTGGGTACAGGAATGGATAATACTGTTTATGTGGTTGCAGTAAATGGCGCGAATGTGTACGCAGGTGGGGATTTTTCCAGCGCAGGCGGGGTTGCAGACACATCCGGAATCGCCAAATTCAGCGGCGGGAGCTGGTCTGCTCTGGGCAGTGGATTGCCATTTAGTTACATCAGGGATATTGCGCTGATCGATGGAGATGTATTTGTAGGTGGATATTTTCCGGCTGTTGATGGCAATGCAGATATCAAGCATCTCGCCAAATTCAGCGGCGGCACCTGGTCTGCTTTGGGCGCCATAGCAGGCTCAGGACAGGTTGATGCCATCGCCATCAGTCCGGGCGGAGAGAGTATCTACGCCGGTGGTGCTTTCACCGACTGGGCTGGTAACGCAAATGCAAATTACATCGCACGCTTCGAACCTGCCAGCACAACCATCACCGTCAACACGAATGCAGATGAGCTAAACGTTGATGGTGATTGCTCCTTGAGAGAAGCCATGCAATCAGCCGAACTCAACACTGCCACAGATGCCTGCGCCGTTGGCAATGCCAGCGGTCCCGATATCATCATCTTTCATAACAGCCTCGGCACAGCCAGCATCCTGCTGAATGCAAATTTGCCGGAACTTTCCAAAACCTATGGCTTAACCATTCTTGGAGGCGGCGACATCACCGTCGATGGCGACAATACATACCGCATGTTTGTTGTAGGCAAAAAAGCATATCTCAAGATCGACGGTCTGACCGTCTCTTGGGGGAATGCTGGTGGCAGCAATTATGGCGGTGGTCTTGCCAACAACAGTGGATATGCGGTTATTACAAATAGTACTTTCCTGTCCAACACAGCGTACGGCTCTGGCGCTGTAGATAACCTGTCTGGCGATATGGTCATCGCGAATAGTACCTTCTCGGGCAATACCTCTACTGGTGACTCAGGCTCCGCCATTTACAACTATCAGGGCAGAATGACAATTGCCAACAGCACTCTTTTTGGAAACACCCCAGTCATTAGCGGAGCAAGTGCGCTTGTCAACCAAGACGGTGTTCTACGCATGTACAATACCATCATCGCAAACACGATCAATGGCGTAGACTGTAGTTTACTCACAGGTACGCTCACAGGCAATAACAACCTGATCGAATCCACTGGAGCGGGTGCCTGCGGATTAACCAATGGCGTGGATGGAAACATCATCGGCGTAGACCCAGCCCTCGGCTCGTTGACTGGTTCTCCGGCCTACTTCCCGCTCAATGCAGGCTCCCCCGCCATTGATACCGGCGATGACAACGTCTGTACAAATACACCCGTGAATAACACTTCGCAAAATGGAGTCACCCGCCCGCTTGGTGCTCATTGCGATATCGGCGCATATGAATTTAGTGACTACACTTTGCCCACTGTCACATCCTCAATCCGTGTATCAACCAACCCCACCAACCTCGCCAGTGTAGACTTCACCGTCACCTTTTCAGAACCCGTGACCGGAGTGGACTTAAGCGATTTCTCCCTGACGACAAGCGGCGTATCTTCCGCCGCCGTCAGCGGACTCAGCGGCACTGGCAGTGTCTACACTGTCACAGTCAACACCGGCAGCGGCAGCGGCACCATCCGCCTCAATGTGTTAGATGACGACACCATCAAAGATGATTCCCTCAACCCCTTAGGCGCAGGCCTTCTCAGCGGACAGACCTACACCATTGAAAAAAGCGCTCCAATCGTTTCATCAAGTATTCGCGCCAACGCCAACCCTACCAACCTCGCCAGCGTAAACTTCACCGTCACCTTCTCTGAACCCGTCATCGGAGTAGACTTAAGCGATTTCTCCCTGACGACAAGCGGCGTATCTTCCCCCGCCGTCAGTGGACTCAGCGGCACAGGCAGTGTCTACACTGTCAGCGTTAACACCGGCAGCGGCAACGGTACCATCCGCCTCAATGTCCTTGATGACAACAGCATTATTGATGCAGTTAGTAATCCATTGTTCGCAGGTTTCACCAGTGGTGAAACCTATACCGTTAGCAAGGCAGCCACAGTTGCCACCTTCAGCGATGTCCCATTGACCTATTGGGCCAGCAGCTACATCGAACGCCTGTTCAACGCCGGCATCACCGGCGGCTGTGGCACGGACATCTACTGTCCCGATAACTCGGTCACCCGCGCGCAAATGGCGATCTTCCTGTTGAAAGGGATTCACGGCTCAAGCTATGCGCCGCCTGCCGTAGGAGTCAGCACCGGCTTCGGCGATGTTGCCACCGATTACTGGGCTGCAGCCTGGATCAAACAACTGGCAGCCGAAGGCATCACTGGCGGCTGTGGCGGCGGTAACTACTGTCCCGATAATGTAGTCACCCGCGCCCAAATGGCGGTCTTCCTTTTGAAAGCCAAAAACGGCTCCAGTTACAGTCCGCCCGCCGTGGGAGTCAGCACCGGCTTCAACGATGTCGCCACCGATGCCTTTGCCGCAGCCTTCATCAAACAACTGGTGGCAGATGGCATCACTGCCGGATGCGGCAACAGCAACTACTGTCCCAACGACTCGGTCACTCGCGCCCAAATGGCGGTCTTCCTGGTCAGGGCATTTAATCTGCCGTAGGGTATGTCGAAGAAATTGATTATCAAGTTATAAAGTAGATCAAATAGAGCCATGAGATTTTTCTCATGGCTCTATTTGATTCATCCATCACTTAATTAACGCAAATTGCTACCTTTGTCTTTTGAACCGCTTTTGATCTGAATTTCTTAATGCAAAGTCGCCAAGATTTAATGTTTTTTTCTTTGCGACTCTGCGTCTTTGCGTTAAGTCTTGTGCAAATTCTTCAAGGTCGCAACTTGGATTAATTATGTGAGACCGGACAGTACTTAAGGATGAATTCTGACGGTGATCATTTAAAAACAATAGTGCTACAATAAAAAATAATACTAGGTAAACTTTATCCAGATCAACCCACCCAAAAGGAGACAATATGTTTAGTGGAAAAACAATTGCCAAGATCGGTTCCATCTTTTTGATCGTAACGTTCCTATTGACCGGCGCCCTGCCCGCACAAAAAGCAGTGGCCGCCACTTCTGAAACAATCAACCTGAGCGCGGAAGATTGGGCGCAGATCTACACACTCGTTCCATCATTGGAAGCATCCATTCCCCCTGATACCCAGCAAGCTTATTTGAAAGCCTCCAACACCGGGGCGAGTGATTTTTTTGGCTATCCCATGGCGCTTTCAGGGGATACGCTCGTCATTGGAGCCTATAATGAAGACAGCAATGCGGTAGGTGTGAATGGGAATCAGGCGGATAACTCAGCCTCTGACTCTGGCGCGGTGTATGTTTTCATCCGCAGCGGAGGGGTGTGGAGTCAGCAGGCCTATCTCAAAGCATCCAACCCGAATGTGGATGATAGCTTTGGCGATTCTGTAGATATTTCCGGTGATACCATCGTGGTTGGCACGGCGTATGAAGACAGCAATGCCACAGGTGTAAACGGAAATCAGCTTGACAATTCTGCTGACACATCTGGTGCGGCGTATGTCTTTACCCGCACTGGAACTACATGGAGCCAGCAGGCATATCTCAAAGCCTCCAATACTGATGCAGGAGACTACTTTGGCAAGTTCGTGCGAATCTCCGGGGATACGATCGCAGTCACCGCCTATTATGAAGACAGCAACGCCACCGGTATAAACGGAAATCAGGCCGATAATTCAGCCGAGGATTCTGGCGCTACTTATATCTTCACGCGCACGGGCAGCACCTGGAGCCAGCAAGCGTATGTCAAAGCATCCAATGCCGAAGCATTTGATTACTTTGGTTATTATGCCATGGCGCTCTCAGGCGATACACTCGCGGTTGCTTCATCGTATGAAGCCAGCAGCGCCACCGGTGTGAATGGCAATCAGGCCGATAATTCTGCACCTTATTCTGGTGCGGTGTATGTCTTCACCCGTACAGGCAGCACCTGGAGTCAGCAGGCATATCTCAAGGCTTCCAATACCAAAACAGAAGATTACTTTGGCTACCCCAGTATGTCGCTTTCAGGTGATACGTTGGCGGTTGCCGCTTCGTATGAAGACAGCAACGCCACCGGTGTGAACGGAAATCAGGCTGATACTTCAGCCGTCGAATCCGGCGCAGTGTATGTCTTCACGCGCACGGGCAGCACCTGGAGTCAGCAGGCGTATATCAAAGCCTCCAATACTGAAGCGGGTGATTACTTTGGTACGGACGTGTCACTCTCAGGCGATATCCTCGCGGTTGGGGCGCCAGATGAAAGCAGCAATGCAACCGGTGTCAATGGAGATCAGGCGAATAATTCAGCACTCTACTCTGGCGCTGCTTATATCTTCACCCGCACGGGCACGAACTGGTATCAACACTCCTTTGAAAGCCTCTAACACTGAAGCAAGTGACTACTTTGGCTGGTCCCTCTCGCTCTCGGGCAACACCGTGGCGGTTGGCGCATATGGCGAAGATAGCAATGCCACCGGCGTAAATGGGAATCAGGCCGATAACTCAGCTTTGAACTCAGGTGCTGCTTATGTCTTTACGATTGCGCCTGTTTTTGACGACGTGCCATTTAGTTACTGGGCCAATAATTTTGTAGAGCGCCTCGCCAAAGCCGGCGTAACCGGCGGCTGCGGCACGGGCATTTACTGCCCCGATAGCACCGTTACCCGCGCGCAAATGGCGGTCTTTTCTATTGAAGGGTATCCACGGTTCAAGCTACCCCCGCCTGCGGTGGGAGTCAGCACCGGTTTTGGTGATGTCGCCACCGATTACTGGGCCGCAGCCTGGATCAAACAACTCGCTGCCGAAGGCGTCACCAGCGGATGCGGCGGCGGAAATTACTGTCCTGACAGTGTCGTCACCCGCGCGCAAATGGCGATCTTCCTTTTGAAGGCCAGGAACGGCTCGGGCTATACTCCGCCCGCGGTGGGAGTCAGCACCGGCTTCGCAGATGTCGCCACTGATGCCTTTGGCGCGGCATTCATTGCACAACTCGTGGCCGATGGCATCACTGCCGGATGCGGCGGCGGCAACTACTGTCCCAACGACTCGGTTACCCGCGCTCAGATGGCGGTCTTCCTCGTCAGGGCATTTAATCTGCCCTAACTCATTTAAATCTGTAAAACAAAAGCCAGATAATCCCGGTTATTTGGCTTTTTGTTTTTGCATGGTTTTATATGACGCACATGCTTAGAAATCATTGTGCCCATCATTTTTATTGCTTTATTGCATGCAGGTCTCTGAAAGAAACTAACTTTAGTGACCCTGCCTGGATAACTAATTTCTTATCAAGCCCTTGCTGAAGTCAGTGGAATTAATAGGGAGTATTCATTATATTAGTTGGTGGTTGAAAATATAATTTTAGGGTTTACGCAAGACAGGAATTTTCCTGCTTCTGACCGCCGACGACTGACGCATGAATAGACGTTACGGCTAAATCTGGCTTGAAACTCGATTAGTAGACTTGAACTGCGTAAGGTTCAGGTAATAATATAAATCAATAGGAGAGTATTATGCGATCTATATCCGGCAAGTTACTTTATATCTTTCTTTCTTTGAATTTGATGATGCTTTTAACAGGCACACAGCCCGCGCGCGCGGCGGGAGCCATTACGGTAAACACGGATACAGATATTATCTCACTCGACGGAATCTGCTCCCTGCGTGAAGCGATCACCGCCGCCAATACTGACACCGCTTCAGGTGCCACATCCGGTGAATGCGCCGCCGGAAGTGGAACTGACGTGATCACCTTCGACGCGAACTACACCATCACGCTTGGTAGTCAGTTGCCAGCCGTCATCACCGAGATGACCATCACCGGCAATGGCGCGGCAAACACGATCATTCAAGCGAATGCCGACCCAAACGTAGTCAATTACCGTTTGTTCGCTGTGAATCTCGGTGGAAACCTTACTCTTGATCAACTCAAGGTGCAAAATGGCCGCACACCATTTGGCGGTGGCATACTCAATAGCGGCACCCTCAGCATAACCAATAGCGTTTTTTCCAACAATATAGCAGATAACAACGGTGGACACATTCACAATTCAGGTACCGGCACAGTCTTCATTGAAAATACTACGATTTCCGGAGATGCCGCTATTCGTTCCGATGCCGGAGGCGCTGTTTTCAACGATGGCGGAACAGTCACGGTTACCTCCAGTACCATCCAGGATAATTATACAAACAATGCGGGCGCCGGCTTTTATAATGATGGCACCATTACAATAATCAACAGCACAATCACAGGGAATCATGCCACCGGTAATATTGGCGGGGGAATATATAATGCGAACACCACGCATATTTATAACAGCACCCTTTCCGGTAATGCTGGTACTACCGGTGATAATATTTACAACAATTCTCTTAGTGTCTTGAATTTATACAATACAATTGTTGCCAATGGCGGGTTAAGTGGTGATTGTGTAAATGCTGGCACAGTTAATTCCACAAACAGTCTGATCGAATCTACGGGAGTCAATGCCTGCGGACTGATTGACGAGGTAGACGGCAATGTCATTGGTATAGACCCAGGCCTCGGCGCACTGACAGATTCTCCAGCCTACTTCCCGCTCAATGTATTATCACCCGCCATTGATGCCGGCGATAATACGATCTGTGCGGCCGCACCAGTTAGTAACATTTCACAGAATGGAGGCATCCGTCCGCAGAATGGCGATGGAAATTCGTCTGCTGTGTGCGATATTGGTTCGTATGAAGTTCCTGATACCATCACCCCTACCGTCACTTCCTCAGTCCGTGCATCCACAAACCCAACCAATGCCGCCAGTGTAAACTTCACTGTCACTTTTTCAGAATCAGTGACCGGCGTGGATGAGACCGATTTCTCTTTGACAGCCAGCGGCGTATCATCCCCCGCCGTGAGTGGAATCAGCGGCTCAGGCAGAGTCTACACTGTCAGCGTCGACACCGGCACTGGCAACGGCACCATCCGTTTGGATGTGCTGGATGATAATTCCATCAAAGATAATGTAGATAATTTATTATCAGCAGGGTTTACCAGCGGCGAAACTTATACTGTTGAAAAAACTGCGCCCACAGTTACATCCTCTGTCCGTGCATCTGCAAATCCCACTGGTGCAAGCAGTGTCAATTACACCGTCACATTTTCTGAATCAGTGACCGGAGTTAATACAGCCGACTTCTCGTTGACAACAACCGGCGTATCCTCCGCCGCCGTCAGCGGAGTCAGCGGCTCAGGCAGTGTCTACACTGTCAGTGTCAACACCGGCACCGACAGCGGCACTCTCCGTTTGGATGTGCTCGACGACGACAGCATCGTAGATGCAACCCTTAATCCATTGACGACCGGCTTCACTACTGGTGAAAGTTATACCGTGACCAAATCACCTGTCTTTGAAGATGTACCCTTCTCAAACCCATTCAATAGCTTCATTGAACGCTTGTTTAACGCTGGTGTTACTGGTGGCTGCTCAATTACCCCCTTGAATTATTGTCCGGATAATACAGTCACCCGCGCACAGATGGCAGTCTTCTTATTAAAGAGCATACATGGTTCAAGCTATGTGCCGCCTGCTGTGGGCGCCAGCACCGGCTTCGGCGATGTGCCCGTCGATGCATTCGCTGCAGCCTTTATCAAACAGCTTGCTGTTGAAGGCGTTACCAGTGGCTGCGGAAATGGAAATTACTGTCCTGACGCCACCGTCACCCGCGCACAAATGGCGATCTTCTTATTGAAAGCCAAAAACGGTTCAAGCTATACTCCGCCCGCCGTGGGAGTCAGCACCGGCTTCAACGATGTCGCCACTGATGCCTTTGCAGCAGCTTTCATCAAGCAGCTGGTGGCAGATGGCATCACCGCCGGTTGTGGCAATAGCAACTACTGTCCCAACGACTCAGTCACCCGCGCCCAGATGGCGGTCTTCCTGGTCAGGGCATTTAATCTGCCGTAGGCATGTCGAAGAAATTGATTATCAAGTTATAAAGTAGATCAAATAGAGCCATGAGATTTTTCTCATGGCTCTATTTGATTCATCCATCACTTAATTATGTGAGACTGGACAGTACTTAAGGATGAATTCTGACGGTGATCATTTAAAAACAAGGGTGCTAAAATAAGAACAATACTGGGTAAACTTTATCCAGATCAACCCACCCAAAAGGAGACAATATGTTTAGTAGAAAAACAATTGCCAAGATCGGTTCCATCTTTTTGATCGTGATGTTCCTGTTGACTGGTGCCCTGCCCGCACAAAAAGCGGTGGCGGCCACTTCTGAAACAATCAGTATGAGCGCGGAAGATTGGGCGCAGATCTACACACTCGTCCCATCACTGGAGGCATCCATCCCGCCCGATACCCAGCAAGCCTACCTGAAAGCCTCCAACCCCGAGGCGAATGATTACTTAGGTTATCAAGCTATGGCACTCTCCGGCGATACACTTGTGATTGGAGCCTATTCTGAAGACAGCAATGCGGTGGGGGTGAACGGGAATCAGCTTGATAACTCTGCTTCTAGTGCTGGCGCAGTATATGTTTTCACCCGCAGCAATGGGGTGTGGAGCCAGCAGGCCTATCTCAAAGCCTCCAACCCGAATTTGGACGATAGTTTTGGCTCTTCTGTGGATATCTCAGGTGACACCATTGTGGTTGGCGCACCTGGTGAAGATGGCAATGCCACTGGGGTAAATGGAAATCAGCTGAGTAACTCCGCCGAGAATGCAGGTGCGGTGTATGTATTCACGCGCAGCGGTACCATCTGGAGCCAGCAGGCCTATCTCAAAGCCTCCAATACTGATGCAGGAGATTATTTTGGCTTGCCCGTGAAGGTCTCAGGCGATACGATCGCTGTTGCGGCCTATTATGAAGACAGCAACGCCACCGGCATAAACGGGGATCAGGCTGATAACTCAGCAGAAGATTCTGGCGCGGTGTATGTCTTCACGCGCACTGGAACTACCTGGAGCCAGCAGGCGTATGTAAAAGCCTCCAACACCGAAACATATGATTACTTTGGTTATTTTGCCATGGCGCTCTCAGGCGATACACTCGCGGTTGCTTCATCGTATGAAGCCAGCAGCGCCACCGGTGTGAACGGGAATCAGGCCAATAATTCCGCGCCTTATTCTGGCGCGGTTTATGTCTTTACGCGCACGGGCAGCACCTGGAGTCAGCAGGCGTATGTTAAAGCCTCCAACACCGAAACATATGATTACTTTGGCTACCCCAGTATGTCACTCTCAGGCGATACTCTGGCAGTTGCAGCTTCGTATGAAAGCAGCAGCGCCACCGGTGTGAATGGGAATCAGGCGGATAATTCTGCGATTTACTCTGGCGCGGTATATGTCTTCACGCGCACGGGCACTGCCTGGAGCCAGCAGGCGTATGTTAAAGCCTCCAACACCGAAGAAAGTGATTACTTTGGTACATCTGTATCCCTCTCGGGAGACATCCTCGCTGTCGGTGCACCTTATGAAGACAGCAACGCCACCGGTGTGAATGGAAATCAACTTGATAACTCTGCTGTTGATGCAGGTGCGGCCTATATCTTCACGCGCACGGGCACGAACTGGTATCAGCACTCCTACTTGAAAGCCTCCAATACCCAAGAGAATGACTACTTTGGCTATGACCTCTCGCTCTCGGGCAACACCGTGGCAGTTGGCGCACCATATGAAGACAGCAATGCCACCGGCGTGAACGGGAATCAGGCCGATAACTCTGCAGGTAGTTCTGGAGCGGCGTATGTCTTTACGATTGCGCCTGTTTTTGACGACGTGCCATTTAGTTACTGGGCCAATAACTTTGTAGAGCGCCTCGCCAAAGCCGGCGTAACCGGCGGCTGCGGCACGGGCATTTACTGCCCCGATAGCACCGTTACCCGCGCGCAAATGGCGGTCTTTCTATTGAAGGGTATCCACGGTTCAAGCTACACTCCGCCTGCGGTGGGAGTCAGCACCGGCTTTGGTGATGTCGCCACCGATTACTGGGCCGCAGCCTGGATCAAACAACTCGCTGCCGAAGGTGTCACCAGCGGATGCGGCGGCGGCAACTATTGTCCTGACAGTGTCGTCACCCGCGCCCAAATGGCGATCTTCCTTTTGAAAGCCAGGAATGGCTCGGGCTATACCCCGCCCGCGGTGGGAGTCAGCACCGGCTTCGCAGATGTCGCCACTGATGCCTTTGCAGCAGCTTTCATCAAGCAGCTCGTGGCCGATGGCATCACTGCCGGATGCGGCGGCGGCAACTACTGTCCCAACGACTCGGTTACCCGCGCCCAGATGGCGGTCTTCCTGGTCAGGGCATTTAATCTGCCGTAGGCAAATAATATAAAAGCAACAAAAAGAGTCTCCTGAAAAATGGAGACTCTTTTTGTTTTATGCAGTCCAGATATTCCCGCAAAATAATTATTGGAATACCCCGGTGGATTCGTTGCCGGTGCATTCCATGTCTGCCGCGTGGATCAACACGATCGGTTCAACCCGAGGATTCCACATGGATTTTGGATCAGGCACCTGGGATGGCGGTCTGATCGGTATTCCGTTCAATATTGTTTCGGGCGCTTCAACAACAAAATATGATGTGAACTTTTATTATCCAGATGAATCGGATGCCGGGCCGTACCCCATTCCGCTTAATCCACAAATCGAATATGGAGGAGATCATCATATCCTCACCATAGACACAGACACTTGTATTCTCTATGAAATTTTCGATGCAGAATTCACAGGCGGACAGTGGAATGCAGGCTCAGGCGCAATATGGGATCTAAATTCCAATGCGTTGCGCCCTGATGGTTGGACATCTGCCGATGCTGCTGGCCTTCCCATTTTGCCGGGGCTTGTACGTTATGATGAGATTCTTGCCGGGGAAATTAATCATGCGTTGCGGTTTACTACAGAATGTACTGCCGATTATTACATCTGGCCGGCCAGCCATGTGGCACAGCATGGAGACTGTACCAACCCGGTGCCTTTTGGTGCCCGCTTTCGTCTAAAAGCTGCTTATGATATTAGCGGTTTTTCTCCAGAGGCGCAAATTATTTTACAAGCCATGAAAACTTATGGGATCGTGCTGGCTGATAATGGGTCTCCATGGTATGTAAGCGGCGCGCCAAATGAAGGTTGGGATAATGACATACTGCACGAACTGGATGTTGTTCGTGGAAATAATTTTGAAGCGGTGGATACCGCTGATATGACGCCCTGGATTTTCAGGGATGTTCCAGATACGTATTGGGCGTGGCAATATGTGGAGCGTTTATATAATGCTGGTGTTACTGGCGGATGCTCCACCAGTCCTTTAAATTATTGCCCCGAAAATATTGTGACCCGTGACCAGATGGCAGTCTTTCTATTGAAGGGTATTCACGGTTCAAGTTACACGCCGCCTGCCATAAATGGTGCTACCGGATTTGCAGATGTTGCCGCGAATCACTGGGCTGCCGCCTGGATCAAGCAACTGGCTGCCGAAGGCATCACCAGCGGATGTGGAGGCGGGAATTACTGCCCGGATACTACAGTCACCCGTGCCCAAATGGCGGTCTTCCTTTTGAAAGCCAAAAACGGCTCAAGTTATGCGCCGCCCGCCGTGGGAGGCAGTACCAGTTTCAATGATGTGACAACAGAATATTGGGCAGCCGCTTTCATCAAGCAACTGGTGGCAGATGGCATCACTGCCGGTTGCGGAAACAGCAGCTACTGTCCCGAGACGGCTGTCACTCGCGCCCAGATGGCGGTCTTTCTGGTGAGGACGTTTAACTTGCCATAAAGAAATGCGGGATTGATATAAGCGAATATGACTCACCCCGAAATTAAGGTTTCGAGGGTGAGTTCGTTTTTAAGAACAAGATGTGTCATGTTTTATTTTTATTCGGAGAGATTTAGATTTAACTTTTTATAAATCTGTTCGATCAAAACCTTGTCAGTGTCTTTATATATTTTAGCCAGTTTCAACTGGCCGGGTTTTTGCATTAATTTTATCTCAAGGCGGCTTAGCGCAAAGGCATCTGATTCAAGCAGCGTAGATTTGGCTTTATTCAATTGTGTTTTTATAAATGAATATAGTTCTGCGGCGTGTATGGAATTCCCCGTTGCGGCTTCAATATGTGCCAGCGTCAGCAGACAGGCCAGTACGCCGGTTTTGTGCCCAAGTGCGTGGTTGCCTTTCAGGCTTTCAATACTTAGGCTTCGGGCACGTTCCATGTCGCCGGCGGATAGGGCAGAGTAAGCCAGCAGACGCAGCGGGAACGGCTGCTGATATTCATTGCCGATGGCTTGAAAAGCAGCAAGCGCAGCTTCGGCATATTTGCCTGAAGCCGGATAGTCTTCGAGTACATTGGCCAGCATGGACATATTCGCAAGTTCCATACCGGCGCTGATGCGGTCTTCGATGGCGAGCGATATTTCCAGTGCGCGTTGGAAGGCCGGCAGCGCTTCATTGAAATTTCCATCAAAGCGCAGGTTATCGGCTTGCACTCGCAGGGCATAACTTTTTCCCCATGGATCATTTTCCTGTGTTGCGATCTGCAGGGCTTCCTGAATGACAGCCGATGATTCACTGTATTTTTTTGTTTGATATAAAACAACGCCCAGACTGGTGAGTGCAATGCTTAACCGTGAGAGGTGATGGGTCTCGCGGCACAAGGCAATGCTTTCCTTTAAACAAAGTGCGGCCTGTTCAAGTTCCTTCAACTCACGATAAATATCACCACCAAGATAGCAGAGAATATTTGCCAGTAATCTTTTATCGCCCAATTCTCTGGCGAGTGTTTCCGCTTCAAGCGAGGATTCGCGCGCCTGTGCCAAATTGTTGCGCCAATAGGACAGGGCGGCTTTAAGATAAAGTAATTTTGCGCGATAGGGTTTATGAGCCGGCTCCAATGTATGCGGCAAAAATTTATCCACCCAGTCGAGCGCTTCTTTAAAGTGACTGTGTTTGAGCCAGATGGTGTTGATCGCAACCGCCAGTTTGAGGCTGTCTTCAAGATCGGCGCGCGGGTTCAAGGCCCAACCTAATGCAGCGCGGATATTGTTGTGTTTGATCTCCACAATGCGGCGCAGTTCGAGCGGTGAAGTTTTATCAAGCAGGGTTTCTGTGTTTTCCGTCCAGCGGGTGTAATAATGGAGATGCTGGTTGCGTAAATTTATTAATTCGCCGGATTGTTCCAGTTTTTCATGCGCGAAATGGCGAATGGTATCGAGAAAGCGGTAATGCATTTTATCTTCGTTCGATTCTGCCACTACCAGTGAGCGGTCTACAAGTTGTAATAGTAAATTAAATATATTTGTCTGGATGCAGGTTGTATCATCGCTGCATATTTCCTCGGCAGCTTCGAGCGTCCAGCCGCCAGCAAAGACAGACAGGCGTTGGAGCAATGTGCGCTCCGGTTCGGTCAGCAGGTTGTAACTCCATTCGATGGCGCCGGATAAAGTTTGCCGCCATGCGGGGTCGTTGCGATTGCCGCGTGTGAGCCAGTTAAAGCGGCGGTCAAATTGTTCGATCATTACACTTAAGCTGAATGTTTGGGCGCGCGCAGCGGCCAATTCTATCGCGAGGGGCAAACCGTCTAAACGGCGGCAGATCTCAGTTACGCGTGATGCGTTTTCTTCGGTAAGTTGAAAATCTGATTTGGCGGCGCGTGCCCGTTGGACAAATAATTGCACAGCGGGGGAATCTTCCAAATCTTTTTTGTTGTGAGTGCCATCATCGGGCAGGGGCAGGGGTGTAAGTTGAAATTCATGTTCGCCCGGAATGCGTAAGGCTTCGCGGCTGGTCGCTAGAATTTTTATTTCAGACGCATGATTGAGAAGTTCAGATAATGCCGGAGCGGCGGAAAGTACCTGTTCAAAATTATCAAACAGGATCAATAAATTTTTATTTTGTAAAAAAGATTGCAGCACAAAAAGACTGGTGGAGATGGATGTTTCCTGCACGCCGAGGGCTTCAAGCAGCGCGGCCAGTACCATTTCAGGTTGTTGGATGGGGGCGAGGTTAACGAAGACCGCGCCATGCTCAAATTGATCAGCCAGTTGTTCTGCCACATGCACGGCCAGCCGCGTTTTTCCCACGCCCGGCGGACCTACAATGGTCAGCACGCGGATATTTTCTTGACGTAAATTTTCCACCAATAAAGTTGACTCTTCCTCGCGTCCCAACATCGGCGTGAGACTGGGCGGCAGACGATATATATTTTCTTCGCTGACAGTGGACTCTGTCTTAAGTGCGTGAGTATCTGTTTCATTCCGATTTTGTGCAGACAGTTCGATCAGGCGCTTTGCCCATTCAGGGTCGTTTTGCAAATTTAAAGCGGGGATAAAACGCGCCATTAAAACAACCTGCGCCAGCGTATGTTGATTTTTTTCGAGGCGGCTGATGTAGCTGTAGTGATAATCGACAATGGCCGCCAGTTCGCGTTGAGAGAGATGCGCGCGCACGCGTAGGTAGCGCATGAGTTCGCCAAATGTTTCAAACGATGCGGGATTGATCTCTGTCATATTCAAATTGTACTCTGACTATGACCAACGTACTGCCCGTGAGGTTTGCAAATACGCAACAAAACGCAACAAATTCAACCTGAGGCAGGATATAAAGATGTCAACGTTTTAATAGATCAAGGAGAAAAAATGCATACCGTAACCCGAACTACTAATTTATTTCTTGCCATTTGTCTTGTTTTTAGCGCGTTGTCTTTTTTGCCGGCGCAGCCAGTGCGCGCGGCTGCACCGGCTGCGAATCAGGAATTGACTTCACCCGAATCATTTCTCAACCCAGACGGCACGTTAAATCTGGATGGGAACTTCAGCGGTTCATTCGATCTTGAAGGCTGGGATGTGACAGTAGACCCGCTGCATGGCCCGGTCTTTTCACCGCAAGCGATTTCCCAGGGAAACTGGGAAGCGTTGGGCGCGGGGAATGGCCCCATTCAGAATATTGTTTATGCGATTGCCGTGAGCGGCAGTGATGTATATGTTGGCGGCTCTTTTTATAATGTGAATAATAATGAAGCCGCAGATGCAATCGTGAAGTGGGATGGAACGACATGGTCGGCATTGGGAAATAATGGCATGGGGGATGGCGCGATTGGCGGAACGGTATCTGCCATTGCGGTGGATGCATTCACCGGCGATATCTATGCGGGCGGTGATTTTATGAATTTAAATAATAATGGCACGCCGCTTCCCGCCGCAGATTTTATTGCCCGCTGGGATGGTAGCAATTGGAATGCGCTCGGGTCTGGTTCGGGTGGAAACGGCTCCTTGAATAACAGTGTTCTTGCCATCGCACTGACGAAGACTTTGTGTACGCGGGGGGCGGATTTACGGATGTAAATAATATGGGAACTTCCCTGCCTACCGCAGATTATGTTGCCAGGTTTGATAAGGTCTCTGAAAACTGGTCTGCGCTGGGAAACCTGCCATTAAATAGCATTGTCCGCGCACTGGCTTGGGGCGATACAGGCCTATATATAGGTGGACAGTTTACAAACGCAGCCGGGCTGGGTGCGGCTGATTTTATTGTCAAGTGGGGCGGTGTGGATATTTGGACTGCACTGGGCGATAACGGCGCCGGGAACGGCTCGTTGAGTGGGGCCGTTCATGCAATTGCTGTGAGCGGCACAGGCGCCACGCAACGTGTGATCGTGGGCGGAGGTTTTCCCTATGTTTACAATGGTTCTCTTGCTTATTTGCCAGATGTTTCATACCTAACCTTTTGGGATGGCGCAGACTGGGGCGCAATGAGCGCCGACTTTCAACCCATAAATGGCTCTGTTTATGCGATCACCCTGATCGGTACAAATATCTATGTTGGCGGTGATTTTATAAATGCGGGCGGAGTTCCACAGGCAGATCACGCTGCAAAGCTCTCGGCTGGTGCCTGGTCTGCCTTGGGGGATGATGGTACGGGCGATGGTTCGCTAAAAAGCAGTGTGCGGGCTTTGGCGGGCAACGGCTCGCGTCTCTACCTGGGTGGTTTTTCTCAAGTGTAATGAACGCGGGCGTACTCTTGCCTCAAAATGCTTTCTTTTCTCAATGGGAAAATGGAGCCTGGCAAGTCAATACTCCGCGCGCTGGCTCGCTCAACTGGGGTGTGACCTGTATCGCCGTGAATGGAACCGACGTGTATGTGGGCGGTTATTTCTATGAGCTGTCTAATAATGGATTGCCAGACCCAAGTATTAACTACATTGCCAAGTGGGACGGTGCGAATTGGTCAGGCTTGGGAAGTGATGGCGCTGGTGGTAGTTCCTTGAATAACGGAGTCTATGCCATTGCTATTCAAGGGAACAGTATTTATGTCGGCGGTAATTTTACGAATGTAAACAATAACGGCACAGCCCTTCCCGAAGCTGATTACCTCGCCAAGTGGGATGGCGCTGATTGGTCTGCTGTTGGAAACACAGCTCTGACTAACCCAGTCAACGCGCTTGCCGTTTCCCCTATTAACGGTGATCTGTATGTCGGTGGAAATTTTCAGAATGCGGGCGGTAATGGCGCAGCAGATTATGCGGCGTATTTTGACGGTGCAAGCTGGCTTTCGCTTGGGGATAATGGCGCGGGAGATGGTTCTCTGACCGGCAGAGTCAACGCTCTTGCTTTTCAGGGCAACAACCTGTATGTGGGCGGCGAGTTCTATAATATGATGGATGGGGCTACTTTGTTGGCAGCAGCCAACAGTATCGCCAAATGGGATGGCGCGCATTGGTCTGCGCTGGGCAGCGGCAATAGTACTGCGTTAACCGGCCCGGTGTATTCGCTTCTGGTCAACGGCGGTGATTTATATGTCGGCGGCAACTTTACCGATGTTGTCAATAATACCCTTGCCATTCCCGAGGCTGACTACCTCGCCAAATGGGACGGCGTCAATTGGTCTGCGCTGGGCAGTAATGGCGCGGGGAGCGGCGCTCTCACAAATAGTGTGTATGCACTTGCCATGACGGGCAATCAATTGTATGCGGGCGGCATATTTACAAATGCCAACTCAAACGCCGCCGATTACATCGCCAAATGGGACGGCGTGAACTGGTCGGCGCTGGGCAACAACGGCGCAGGGAACGGCTCTCTGCAAGGTTCCATTTACGACCCTGGCGTCTATGCACTGGGAATAAGCAGCGCAAGTCTGTACACAGGCGGCAATTTTTTTAATATCAATAATAATGGCAGCGTACTCAGCACCGCAGATTACATCGCCGCTTATGGGTTGGATGTGACCCCTCCCGCAGTTCAAACCATTACCCGTGTTAACCCTACTCCTACAGCACTTACCAGCGTAGACTTCACCGTCACCTTCTCCGAATCAGTGACAGGAGTTGACCTGAGTGATTTCACTTTGACGACAAGCGGCGTATCAAACGTAACTATGAGCGGAATCAGCGGCACGGGCAGTGTCTACACTGTCACAGTCAACACCGGCAGCGGCAACGGCACCATTCGTTTGGATGTTGTGAATGACAACTCCATCAAAGATGCAGTACTTAATTCACTGGCAGCCGGCTTTACCAGCGGACAGTCTTACACGGTCAGCAAGTCGCCTGTCTTTGCGGATGTTCCATTTAGTTATTGGGCTAACAGTTACATCGAACGCCTATACTATGCGGGCATCACCGGCGGCTGTTCAACCGTCCCGTTGAATTACTGCCCGGATAATACAGTGACCCGCGCACAGATGGCAGTCTTCTTATTGAAAGGTGTTCACGGCTCAGGCTTTACGCCGCCTGCTGTGGGCGCTACTACCGGCTTCAACGATGTGGCAATTGATTACTGGGCAGCCGCCTGGATCAAACAACTCGCAGCCGAAGGCATCACTGGCGGATGCGGCAACAAGTTACTGCCCCGATGCGCAGTCACCCGCGCACAAATGGCGATCTTCCTGCTGAAGGCGAAAGGCTCCAGTTATCTGCCGCCGCATCGGGTCAAGTTTCAGATGTCCTGGCGAATTATTGGGCGGCAGCATGGATCGAGCAACTTGTGCCGAAAGCATTACCGGCGGTTGGGCGCGGTAACTACTGTCCCGACAACCCGGTGACCCGCGCACAAATGGCCGTCTTTTTAGTCAAAGCATTCAACCTGCCTTAAAACATCGGTCGCACTTTCAAAACAATAAAATTGAAAGTGCGACCTTCCACTATTATGGAGGTCATGATGAAAAATAAATACTTCGCAATTCGTTACTTGTTATCGCTGATCGTTTTGATCGGTATGATTGGGTGGGTTTCTCCGGTGCTGGGCATGCAAAGCGCTGTGAATTCCCCTGCCTATTCCTGGCATACCTTCTTTTGGCAGCTCCACCTGGGATTATGGATACGGCATGGCTGTGGATGGAAACGGAAATGTTTACATCACCGGCGAAAGCGGCGCCAGTTGGAACGGTCCGTCAGGACAGACTCCCTTGCATCCATACACTTCCGGAGATGATGTCTTTGTTCTAAAACTTAATTCCAGCGGCGTCTATCAATGGCATACCTTCTATGGCGGGGATGATGAATCAGGCGAAGGGATTGCCGTGGATGAAAATGGAAATGTCTACGTCAGCGGCAACAGCAATGTTTCCTGGAATGGCCCCAGCGGACAAGCGCCCCTAAATCCCTACTCAGGCGATGCCGATATCCTTGTCTTAAAACTGGATTCCAATGGTGCATATCAATGGCATACCTATCTGGGTAATTCCACTTCAGATGATAGTTTTGATATCGCTGTGGGCGGCGGCAATATCTATGTAACCGGAGTCAGCGGTCTCAGTTGGAATGGACCCGGTTCCACATCCCCTTTGCATGGCCTCACTGGATATGGAGATGTGGTGATCGCCAAACTCAACACCAATGGCGCTTATCAGTGGCACACGTTTTATGGCGGCAATGCCAGTCATGCCACTGGCTATGGCGTGGATATTGATAACAATGGAAATGCGATCGTGGTTGGCGAGGCGAACTCAACCTGGCCTTTGCCGTCTGCGGCGTTGAATTCCTATTCTGGCGGCAAGGATATCTTTGCGCTCAAACTCAACAGCGCAGGCGCTTATCAATGGCATACATTCTATGGCAGCGCAGGCGAAGATTCGGCAAACGATGTGGCTATTGATGGAAATGATAATATCTATGTGGCAGGCTCAAGTGTTTCCACCTGGAATGGCCCCGGCTCCATATTGCCATTGAGCATCTTTAAAGGTGGCTCTCAGGATATTGCAGTTGTAAAACTGGCGGGCAGCGGCGTCTATCAATGGCATACCTTTCAAGGCAGTTCATCTTTTGACTCAAGTGAAGGAGTTGATGTAGACACATCCGGAACAGTCTACATAACCGGCTACACAGATGTCACCGCGAAATCTTCAAAAATTAATAACATCCTTCCTTACTTTGGCAATGCAGATATTGTCATTGCCTGGATGAATCCTCAGGGCACTGTATTGGGCAATACCACTTATCCATCTTCGGCGTTTGATATCGCCGTTGATAACATCGGAAATGTATACGTCACAGGCGATAGCTCTCACAGTTGGAATCAAACAGGTTCCATCGCGCCATTGCACTCACATTCTGGCAGTGATGAGATCGTGGTCATCAAAACGCAGCTCTCCACACTTCCATACGTGGCATCCATCACACGCACAAATCCCAACCCCTCCAGCGCAGCCAATCTGGACTTTACCGTCACCTTCTCCAAATCTGTAACCGGCGTGGACTTAACAGACTTTACCCTGACAACCAGCGGCGTATCAGGCGCAACCGTGAGCGGACTCAGCGGTTCGGGCAGTATCTACACTGTAACAGTTTCCAATATCTCTGGCGCAGGCACACTCAGCCTCAACTTGATCGACAACGACAGCATCCTTGATGGCGAATTCAATCCGCTTGGCGGATCTGGCATAGGCAATGGGACTTTCAACAGCGGTGAGATGTACATGATCATCAAAGCCTCTGCCTTTGCGGATGTCCCTGAGTCCTACTGGGCCAACAGTTATATTGAACGACTCTACAATGCAAGCGTCACCGGCGGTTGCTCAACCGTCCCGTTAAACTACTGTCCAGATTCAGTAGTTACTCGTGCTCAGATGGCGGTTTTCCTCTTGAAAGGCGTTCACGGCTCAAATTATGTGCCGCCTGCAGTAAACGGCAATACCGGCTTCACCGATGTCTCTGCTGATTACTGGGCAGCCGCCTGGATCAAACAACTGGCTGCCGAAGGCATCACCAGTGGCTGCGGTAATGGGAATTACTGCCCCGATAGCACAGTCACGCGCGCGCAAATGGCGATCTTCTTAATGAAAGCCAAAAACGGTTCCAGTTATGTGCCGCCTGCCGTGGGAGTCAGCACTGGTTTTGCCGATGTTGCAATTGATTATTGGGCAGCGGCTTTCATCAAACAATTGGTGGTTGATGGTATTACCAGCGGCTGTGGCAATGGTAACTACTGCCCTGGTGATTCAGTCACCAGGGCGCAGATGGCGGTCTTTTTGGTCAAGGCGTTTAACCTTCCATAAAAAAGATACATAAAAGCGGCAGGCACTTTTGAAGTGTCTGTCGCTTTTTGGTTGGATGATGATTAAATCAACTGCTGATTTAAAGCATTCAGAAAAATTTGATTTCTGGCTTGTTCAGCTGGGGATAAGGCACGGCTGACTTTGCCGCGCAGGGTTACGGATTCTGAAAATAATTTGGCGGCCTGTTTTGCGTTACTTTGGCTTTTATCTTCGGTTAGCGCTATCCAGGCAAGGACATGGAGTACATTTGAAATTCCGTGTTCATCATTTAAGTTTTGATAATAATCCAAAACTGTTGCACATAAAGTTTTGGCCTGTGAAAAATCATTGTGCTCAATCGCGATCTGGGCCAGGATTAATTGAGCTTCCGGCAGATAGAGCAGGTCACCCAATTCTTCAAATAATTTCAAACTCCGCTGCGCTAATTCCTCTGCTGGTTTAAGGTCATTCTGCCAAAAAAGTATTTGGGCAAGATTGATGGCAATAAACGCTGTTTCCCAGGTTTGCTCAGTTGGGTTTGCTGTTTCAAGGGCACGCTCCAGCCAGGTTTGAGCCAGTTTCAAGTCGTTCATTTCTCCGGCTGTAATTCCAATGTTTGCATAATTCATTGCCAGATCGCTGTGATCCCCTTTTTCCAATTCCATTGCAAGAGATTCTTCCAGTAATTGAATGGCCTGCGCGTATTCGCCCTGACTGCGCGCCACCAGTGCCATATTGTGCAGGACGGTTGCAATACCGTCTCTGTCTTTTAATTCGTTTCGTAAAGCCAGCCCTTCCTTGTGATAGGCCATGGCAGCGGGATAATCACCCTGTTCACAGGCTATGGAGCCTGCGCCGTTGAGCGCAATGGCGCGCTGTCGTTTTTGTGTCTTTGTCAGCGCAGATTTGATCGGGCGGCTTAAACTTGCATCCAGCCATTGTCTGCCTTCCAGTAGAAATCCCTGGCGATACCAAAACCACCACAGTCCGCCCGCGATGGTAACGGCAAATTCCGGGTCATCCTGTTCCAAAGTAAAGCGCAGCGCAGATCTGAAGTTATCATGGTTGAGTCTTGTTTGTGCCAGCCAGTGAGACTGATGTTCACCGCGTACTTCTTTGAATACTGTTTCAGCGTATTCGGCAAAGTAAGCCGCGTGAGTGTGTTGAAGTGAATATAAAAGACCGGCGTTGGTCAGTTGTTCCAAAGCGAAGGAGCGCAGCGTTTCAAGCATTGTCACTCGTTCATTGGACGGTTCGACTTCAAGATGGATCAGGCTGGCGGCAGCCAATACATGCAGGGTTGACATATCTGCACCGCAAATGACTTCAGCAGCCTGGGGCGTACATCCGCCGACGATCACGCCTAAACGCATGAAGACAGCTTGTTGGTCAGGGGTGAGCAGGTGATAACTCCACGCAACCGCATCGTGCAGAGTCCGGTGACGTTCTGCGATGTTGCGTTTGGTTTGCTGTAACAGGGTGGATGAAAGCTGGGAGCGGTTGCGTGCGCTTACGATCTGACGTAATAATTCATCCGGCTCGATCTCGCGTGCGCGTGCTGCTGCCAATTCCAATGCGAGGGGTAAACCATCCAATGCAACACATAAGGTGGCGATGGATAAGGCATTGTCTGTACTTAAATTGAAAGCGGGGCTGGCTGTTCGGATTCGCGCGATGAACAGTTGAATGGCGGCAATGCGACTTAATTCTTCGAGGGCGGGCAGATGTGCCAGATCGGGCAGGGCCAGCGGGGATACTTCCCATTCGTGTTCACCATAGAGGTCAAGAGCAATACGGCTGGTGCAGAGTAGTTTAAGCCTGGGTGCAGCGGCCAGCCATTCGCCAAAAAGCGCAGCAGATTCCAGTACATGTTCGCAATTATCCAGCACCAAAAGTATTTCATGAGACGCAAGGTGTGCGCGTACGGCTGATTCGATGGATTGGTCTGCTGTTGGTGTGATTCCCAGTGCGTTTGCAATGGCGCTCGGAACATCTGCGGCATTTTGCACTGAATCGAGCGCGGCAAAACATGATCCCTGAGTGAAGCGACTGGTTAACGTTTGCGCAATTTCCAATGCCAGTCGTGTTTTGCCAATGCCCGGTGTGCCGATCAATGTGACCAGCCGCGCTTCACCGAGCAAAAGTGAGCAAATGGATTCGATCTCAGTTGTGCGTCCGATCAGGGGGAAGAGCGGCGAGGGAAGTGTGTAAGGTGACCGGGATTGTTCACTGACAATTTCCAACACTCTTTGTGTTTTTGTTTGCGTGGTGCGTGTGACGGTGATGCGTTGAGATGCGCTGGATGTGTTGCGGGTCTGTCCGGCCAGTTCGAGCAGACGTTGAATGAGATCGGGTTGATGTTGAATATCAAGAGCTGGGATGAAAAGCGCGGCGACCACCGCCAGATCGGGCAGACGGCTGCCATTTTCAAGACGGGCAATCTGTTCCCTGCTATAGCCTACGGATCGTCCCAGTTCATCCTGTGTTAAGTGGGCGCGCTTGCGCAGGAATCTGAGCGCATCGCTAAACGTTTTTGCGAAAAATTGATCGGCTAAAGATTGTTTTTGTCGAACGTTCATTTGGGTATCATAGCATATTCGGGGGGATGAGGGGAATATTTTTTAAGCGCTTCCTTTGTTGAGTCAACTTGCAGGGTTGGGTATGCGGTTCGGACGGAGTCAGGTTTCGGCGTGGCGGGATGCGCGGTTTTCATCTCCTTGAGACTTGTCACAAAATGTCACTTTTGGTTACGGGCTTGTCTGTATGATGTCAGTATGAACCAAAACGTGAGACGCCGTTTGCTTTTGATTAAGGTGACCGAAATTGTGGAGGTGACAGAAACCATTACGATATTGATTGAGAATCATGTTTTGCCTGTTGGGTCCGGCGCTGTTGTGAATGAGACAGAATCCAATGCGATGCTGATCGAGTTGAATGAATCGCTGCCGGGTATTTTTACAAATATGGATGCAGAGGAAGTAAACCTCTTCAAGGAGAAAAAATGAAAAAGAATATCATGTTGTTGACTCTTGTATTAACTTTACTGGCTGCTTCTTTTAATGTGCAGCCTGCCCGTGCTGCGAGCGCTGTGGTGGGGAATGGCACTCCGGCATCCTGTACTGAAGCTGCGTTTGATTCTGCGTTGACTTCTGCGAATGCCGGCGGCGGTACGATCACTTTTAATTGCGGCGCCGCTGTGACCACCATTAATTTCACCAATCAAAAAGATATTCTGGCAAGTGTGACCATCAATGGGAATGATCTTATTGTTCTCAATGCCGGTTCTGTTACCCGTCACTTTTTTGTGAATGGCGGTTTGACTTTTCGTTTGCAGCATATTGTTTTGCGTGATGGAGATTCTGCAGCGGGCGGCGGTTCCATTGAAGCATCGGGGGCGTATGTTTTTTTGGAGTCTGTGCAGTTGATCAATAACTATGCTCCAAATCAGGGCGGGGCCGTGTATTGTTATGTAGGCGCCGATGGAACCCTGACGATCAGTGATAGTTTATTTGAGAATAATGTTTCTAGGTACGGCGGCGCGATTTATAACGATGGCTGCGTGACTACGATCAGTAATTCCACTTTTAAAACCAATCAGGCCGATAATGGCGTTCTTGGCAACGGCGGCGCAATTTATAACAGCACGCCTTTTACACCAGACCTTCTTACACTTACTGTAAACAATAGTCTGTTTCAAGGAAACAGCGCTTTGTATGATGGGGGCGGTTTATATAATGATGCCGGGGCAATTGCCGTGCTTAACTTTGTTACGTTGAAATCCAATACAAGCGGATATGGCGGCGGATTGGAGAATAATGGCACGGTCACATTAAACGATAGCCTGGTCGATTCAAATATCGTCACGGGATCTGGCGGCGGCATTTGGAATTTGAGTGGAACCGTTAATTTAACACGCACCCGGGTGGTCAATAATAGCGCGTATGAAGGCGGCGGTATCAACAGTTATGGAACTCACGTTGAGATCAATAATGCCAGTATCATGAATAACGTGACGACCGGTTCAAACGGCGGCGGTGTTTATATCAGCTCGGGAACCGCTTTTATTACCAATGCCACGATCAGTGGTAATCAGGCGGTTGGCGGAGGCGCCAATGGCGGCGGCGTGTATCACAGCTCGAATGATAATTTGACAATGACGAATGTGACTCTGGCGAATAATCAGGCAGGGTCTTTGGGCGGCGGACTTTATCATTATGGCCGTTATGCGATTTTGACCAATATGACCATTGGAGATAATACCGCCGGCGCTGCTGGAAATGCCATCTGTGAAGATTCACCCAATACGTTCCTGGTTCAACTTAAGAACAGTGTGCTTTTTGGCAGTGCAAACAATTGTGATGGGGTGGCTTTTGACTCGCTTGGTTACAACATTAGCAAGGGAACTTGTTCTGCTTTGGATGAGCCGAGTGACCAGAGTAACTTTGGCGGCAATCTTAACTTAAGCGCGTTGACTTTTAATGGCGGCGCATATCCCATGCAGACCATTGCTCCGCTTGCGGGCAGTCCATTGATCAATGCCGGGAATCTCTGCGGCGCTACTGATCAACGCGGCGGCGCGCGCGTGGGTGTCTGTGATATTGGTGCAGTGGAATATGGAGCTTTGGGTCCCATCTTTGCGGATGTGCCAACTGATTATTGGGCCTGGCAATATATTGAACGTTTATACGCTGCCGGCATAACTGGCGGCTGCTCAGTCAGCCCATTAAATTACTGCCCCGATTCAGGTGTGACCCGCGCCCAAATGGCGATCTTCCTATTGAAAGGGATTCATGGCTCAAGCTATACGCCACCCGCAGTAAATGGTAATACCGGCTTCACCGATGTTGCTGCAGATTATTGGGCAGCCGCCTGGATCAAACAACTTGCTATTGAAGGCATTACCGGTGGATGTGGGGCAGGAGTTTACTGCCCTGATGCAACAGTCACGCGTGCGCAAATGGCGGTCTTCCTCTTGAAAGCGAAATACGGCTCATCTTATACAACGCCAGCCGTGGGAGCCAGCACGGGCTTCAATGATGTGGCAACAGATTACTGGGCAGCCGCTTTTATTAAGCAATTGGTAACAGAAGGCATTACCAGCGGATGCGGCAGCAGCAATTACTGCCCTGATTCCAATGTCACCCGCGCACAGATGGCAATCTTTTTAGTGAAGACATTTAACTTGCCATAGAAAGAATAAACACCAGGTTTTAAATCAAAAGAGCCATGAGATGAATCTTGCGGCTCTTTTGATTTCTCCTTCATCTCTCATAAGAATTGAGCTGCTTTGTTAGTACCAATAGGCCAGTAGTTTTATGAATAAAGGCGTAAGGGAAATAGTACAATGAAGGTGATATTTATGGGGTTATTTAGGCTGAATTAATTGGGAAAAGTTGCTTTGATTAAAATTTGATATGTCTAAAATTTACATAAATTGAAGCACATCACGTCATTTGTTTTATGTGTGGCAGACGCAGTTATGGAGGTGATCGGAATAATTATCTTATTGATCAAAAATATATTTTAAAGTTAAAGCATGGTTCAGTCTGGTTTTTCCCGCTGTTGCCGTTGGTTTTTTTGTGAGATGTCTGGCGTACAATTTATATAACCAGAGTTGAACGAATCGTTGCTGAAAAATCCCAGTGACGGATATGGCAATATCATTATATGCATCTTTATACAGGTTTCTAAAGAGGAGCAAGTCTTCTCAAGGAGAAAGAAATGAAAAAAAATATTATTCTACTGACTTTAGTGTTAACGCTATTGGCGGCTTCTTTTAATGTGCAGCCTGCGCGCGCCGCCAGCGCAGTGGTGGGCAGCGGCACGCCCGCCTCCTGTACCGAAACTGCGTTTAATACCGCGTTGTCTGCTGCGAATAGCGGCGGCGGTACGATCACCTTTAACTGCGGCGCGGCGGTAACAACCATTAACTTTACTGCCCAGAAAAGTATTTTTGCAAATAATGTAACTATTAATGGGAATAACCTTATTATTCTTAGCGGTGGAAACACCACGCGCCTTTTTTATGTAAATGGAGGTCTGACCTTTCATTTGCAAAATATTACTTTGAGTAATGGCAAGTCTTTGCAGGAAGGGGCTGCTGTTTATTCAATCGGATCACAGGTGTTTTTGGAGTCTGTGCAATTCCTTAATAATAATGCTACAAACCAGGGCGGAGCGGTTTATTGTAATGTGGGTACTGGTGGCACGCTTACCGTCAGCGGCAGTTTGTTTCAAGGGAATGTTTCGAAGGCCGGTGGTGCAATTTATAATGACGGTTGTACAGCTACGATCAGTAATTCAATCTTTAAGACAAATCAAGCCAGTAGTGGCTCGGGTGGGCTGGGCGAGGCTATTCATAATGCAGCACCTTCCACACTCACGATGAGCAATAGTTTGCTTCAAGGGAACAGCGCTTTGGATGGCGGCGGTTTATATAATGATCTCGGGACAGTTTCTGTGCTTAATTTTGTTACTTTGAAATCCAATACGGGTGGCTATGGCGGTGGATTAGAGAATGCCGGCACAACAACGCTAAACGACAGCCTGGTTGATGCAAATGTTGTCACCGGTGTCGGCGGCGGTATTTGGAATTTGTTTGGGACTGTTACTTTGGTGCGGACGCGGGTGACCAATAATAGCGCCTATGAAGGCGGTGGTATCAATAGCTACGGTACTCATATTGAGATCACCAATGCCAGTATCATGAATAACGTGACGACTGGTTCAAACGGCGGCGGTGTTTATATTAGTGTGGGAACGGCTTTTATTACCAATGCTACGATCAGTGATAATCACGCGGTGGGTGCCACGGCAAGCGGCGGCGGCGTTTATCACAGCTCAGACGGCAACCTAACGCTGACAAATGTAACGCTGGTAAATAATCAGGCGGGATATTTTGGAGGTGGTCTGTTTCATAGCAGCCGTTATGCGGTTTTGACCAATGTCACCATTGGAAACAATACGGCTGGTGTTGCTGGAGATGCCATCTATGAAGATTCTATAAACTCGTTCGTGGTTCAACTTAAGAATAGCGTGATCTTTGGCAGTACTAATAATTGCGATGGTTCACTTTTTGACTCGCTTGGGCATAATATCAGCACAGGCACTTGTTCTGCTTTGGATCAACCAAGTGACCAGAACAACTTTGGCGGCAATCTTAATTTGGGCAGCTTAACTTTTAATGGCGGCGCATTCCCAATGCAAACGATGTTGCCGCTTACGGGCAGTCCATTGATCAATGCCGGAGATAATTGCAGTACTACCGATCAACGCGGCGCATCCCGGGTAGGCGTGTGTGATATTGGCGCTGTGGAATATGGAGCTTTAGGCCCCATTTTTGCAGATGCGCCAACTGATTATTGGGCCTGGCAATATGTTGAACGTTTATACGCTGCCGGCATAACTGGAGGCTGTTCAGTCACCCCATTAAATTACTGCCCCGATTCAGGTGTGACCCGCGCCCAAATGGCGATCTTCCTATTGAAAGGGATTCATGGCTCAAGCTATGCGCCCCCCGCCGTGGGAGGCAGTACCGGCTTCGGCGATGTAGCAACCGATTACTGGGCTGCCGCGTGGATCAAACAACTCGCCGCTGAAGGCATCACCGGCGGCTGTGGCGGCGGAAACTACTGCCCCGATAACACCGTCACCCGGGCGCAGATGGCAGTCTTCTTGATGAAAGCAAAGAACGGCTCCAGTTACAGTCCGCCGGCCGTGGGAGGCAGTACTGGTTTTGGTGATGTCGCAACCGATTACTGGGCCGCGGCTTTCATCAAGCAGCTCGTGGCAGACGGCATTACCAGTGGATGCGGCAATGGCAATTACTGTCCTGAATCAGATGTCACCCGCGCACAGATGGCGATCTTTTTAGTAAAGACATTTAATTTGCCGTAAATAAAATTTTTCAATCCGGGAGTGTCTCGAAAAATTGAGATGCTCCCGGATTAATAAGTAGCATTGAATCTTTGAGGCAAAAAAATGAAAAATTACTGGCTTTATAAAACTTCATCCATCTTGTTCATCATTCTTCTGACGTTAACACTGATCGGCCAGACATCATTCATGGTTGCAGCCAGACCCGGTATGGCAATCAACAATAAAGTATTGATTGCCAATAAAGCGATCGCCGGCTGGTCGTCGGAAATTCCAAACGGAGAAAAACGTCCTGTGGTAGTGTTTTTACCCGGCTGGGGCGGGTCGGGTTCCGTGAATGCCGGAGTATCTGGTCAGAATTCAAGTTTTATAAATGAAGGATATGTCACTTTATCGATTGGGTTTGACGAGATCAGCCCATGGGTCAGTGATATTAGCGCAAGAACCTTGCAAGGGCTTGATGCATTGTGCGGCGATTCTTCGATCCCTGCGAATTGCAACGCAATTATTTTAGTGGGAAGTTCCTATGGCGGGGCGCAAAATTATTGGGTGATGGAGTATCTACATAGTAATGGCTATCAAGGCAGGGCTTTGGGATTTCTTTCTGAGGATGCCGGATATGCAGCTCCCGGCTATATCACAGATAATAACACCGGCGCGTTCACCCGTACGGGGCTGGCTGATACGGCTTCCTATAGCATTGCCATGATCGAGAATTTGGGCGACACAACATTCCCCGTGGATGAATGTACCTGGGGAAATTGCGGTGCGCGGGAATTAAGCAATGCTCATCTGGCGCGCGGCGATGACAATGTCTTTAGCGTTTGTCCATCAGGCGGTGAACATGGGACGCGTGGTTATATCGATTGGAATGCCTGGGTGATTTCAGCCATAAAAACAATGCTGCATGTTACCCATGGTGTCCCTGTATTTACAGGGTATACCAACCCAACCCTGTCAGTTGGAAACACCTGTGTTACAAAGGTCTGGGTGTTTGATGATGTTCCCACCTTGTATTGGGCAAATAATTATATTGAACGTTTATATAACGCCGGGGTCACAGGCGGCTGTTCGACCGTCCCATTGAATTACTGCCCTGACAGCACAGTTACTCGCGCACAAATGGCCGTCTTTCTTTTAAAAAGTATGCACGGTTCCAATTATGTGCCGCCCGCAGTCAATGGCAGCACAGGCTTCACGGATGTCGCTGCCGATTATTGGGCAGCCGCATGGATCAAACAACTTGCCGCTGAAGGCATCACCAGCGGATGCGGTCCGAGTATCTATTGTCCAGATTCAACGGTTACCCGCGCCCAAATGGCAATCTTCCTCTTGAAGGCCAAACACGGGGCAGCCTATGTACCTGTCAATGCTGGCGGAATATTCACCGACGTTCCCGTGGGGTATTGGGCCGATAAATGGATCGAACAACTTTCTGCTGAAGGAGTCACCTCTGGTTGTGGTAATGGGAATTATTGCCCCGATAACTCTGTTACTCGCGCAGAGATGGCAGTCTTTATTGTCAGGGCTTTTAATTTACCGTAGTAAATAAATATGTGGCGTATAATGTTTTGAATATTTTCAATTGGGCTTCCAATTGAAAATGACGTAGTCCGTTAATCTATTCAATATTTGTTCAATAGGAGATGAAAATGCATTCACATAAACAAAGAACACCTTTTTTCGTTTTTTCAATCGTGTTGATCTTTGCCATGCTGATGGTTATCTTTAGCCCGGTATCAGGCGCTCTGGCTCAGGATAATACGCCCCCCACACCCGAAGTTGGCGGGCAGATCGTAGGTGGTGTGCTTGCGGGTGAGGGTGAATATCCGTGGCAGGTTGCATTAGTAGGCGGAAACGCTGTAAATGATTTTTATAGCAATTCCGCCACCTGGCAATTCTGCGGTGGTTCATTGATTGACCCGGAATGGGTTCTCACCGCAGCCCATTGTATATCTGATAATTCTGGTGTTGTGGTGAGTCCTTCCAGTGTTGATATCGTCGCTGGTATATATAATTTGTTCACTCCTACGGCTGGGTATCAACAACGAAATGTCATTGAGATCATCAAACACCCTTCTTATAACCCTTCTACAAAAGATAATGATATTGCCTTGCTGAGACTGGATGCTCCAGTTACGATCGGTGGCAGCGGTGCAACCAAAACCGCTTTAATTCCTCTGGTCTCTTCCTCAGTTGGGAGCCTGGCAGGTGTTAACTCAACGGTTACGGGATGGGGAAATACTGAAATAGCTGGCTATCCTAAAGAGCTATATGAAGTGCAGGTTCCCATTATTACAAATTCAGTATGCGCTGATTCCAATCACTATGGCGGCGGAATAACAGGCAATATGTTGTGTGCTGGCTTTGATGCAGGCGGAAAAGACTCCTGTCAGGGTGATTCTGGCGGTCCTCTGGTTATATTTGATGGCGGTCAGTGGAAACTTGCTGGAGTTGTTTCGTTTGGTATTGGCTGCGCTGAGCCATTCCTGCCGGGCGTTTACACTCGTGTATCTGAATATGTAAATTGGATAAGTAGTTATATGTCCGTTTTTTCTGATGTCCCCATGGATTATTGGGCGAATAATTACATTGAACGCCTTGCCAATGCCGGCATCACCGGCGGATGCGGTGCAGGTATTTATTGCCCTGATAATACAGTCACTCGCGCGCAAATGGCAGTCTTCTTATTGAAGGGGATTCATGGCTCAAGCTATGTCCCGCCTGCTGTGAACGCCGGTACTGGATTTACAGATGTTGCCACTGATTACTGGGCAGCAGCATGGATTAAGCAATTAGCCGCCGAAGGCATCACTGGTGGATGCGGCACGGGTGTCTATTGCCCCGATGCAACGGTTACCCGGGCGCAAATGGCGATCTTCCTTTTGAAAGCCAAGTACACTTCCTCTTATTCTCCCCCCAATGCTTCTGGAGTTTTCACAGATGTGCCCGTAGGGTATTGGGCTGATAAATGGATTGAACAACTTGCTGTTGAAGGAATCACCGGCGGATGCGGTGTGGGTGTCTATTGCCCGGATAGTTCTGTTACACGTGCTCAAATGGCTGTATTCCTGGTGAAGACGTTTAATCTGCCATAAAGAATTGACCGTGCCCTTGTGTTTAAGAAAGTTTTGAAATAATTTCTCCACCGGACAGTTTAGTTCGTGAGAAAAATAGATGATGAGACCGGACCATGGTCTCGCGGCTCTTTGATTCATGAACGAATAACTTCTATGGCAGGTTGAAAGCCTTGACGAGGAAGACCGCCATCTGTGCTCTTGTGACCGAGTCTTCAGGACAGTAATTCCCATTGCCGCAACCAGCAGTGATGCTGTCAGCAACGAGTTGCTTGATGAAAGCCGCAGCCCAATAATTGGTTGCCACATCACCAAAGCCAGTACTGCTTCCCACAGCGGGCGGACTGTAACTGGAGCCGTTCTTGGCTTTCATTAAGAAGACAGCCATCTGTGCCCGGGTGACGGTGTTATCGGGGCAGTAGTTTCCACCGCCGCATCCGCCGGTGATGCCTTCGGCAGCGAGTTGCTTGATCCATGCGGCTGCCCAGTAATCGGTGGCGACATCGCCAAAGTTGGTATTGCCATTCACAGCAGGCGGCGCATAACTTGAACCGTGAATCCCTTTCAATAAGAAGATCGCCATTTGCGCGCGGGTGACAGTACTATCGGGGCAGTAATTTAACGGGATGTTTGAGCAGCCACCAGTTATGCCAGCACCGTATAGGCGTTCGATGTAGCTATTTGCCCAATAGGATGTTGGCACATCTGCAAATGTAGATAGTTTGTTTTCAAGTTTGGAGATAAAAACATCAACATCACCAAGGCTGGTTAAGTTGGCTGTGCCTGTGCCAGGGTCAAAATCTCCGGTGCCGTCAAAGGCTCCGGTTGTGTAGACGTTGCCTTGCGAATCTAATGTGATGGCTCGCCCCGATGTATAGTCCATACCGCTTAAGCTCTTGGCCCAGACGAAGTTGCCGTCGGTATCCAGCTTGGAGATGTAGGCATCCGTATAGACGCTTGGGTTGGTTAGGTTGAAGGTAGCTGCACCGGGGTCAAAATCTGCAATGCCGTCAAACTCACCTGTTGTGTAAACATTACCGATTGAGTCTACGGCGATGCCGTAGCTATATTTAAAGCTATCACCAGTGGGAGGGATTGTTCCGTTTCCATCCAATGCTTTGGCCCAAACGAAGCCGCCGTTACTGTTCAGCTTGGAGATGTAGATGCCCAGGTCTCCTATGTTGTTCAGATTGAATACGGCCACTGCGTCGGGATCGAAATCAGTGAGGCCATAGAAATATCCTGTTGTATAAACATTGCCATTTGAGTCTAAGGCAATATCCACGGATACGTCGCCGCCGTTGCTCTTAGCCCAAAGAAAATTACCGGCGCTGTCAAGCTTGGAAGTGAAGGAGGCTTGATCAACAGTGGTTATATTGAATGTGCCTGCGCCGGGGTCAAAGTCCACAGTTTGGTTAAAGTAGCCCGTCGTGTGAACGTTACCGCTTGAGTCTACGGCGATGCCGAGTCCGCCCTCAGAAGAAACGCTGCCCATGACTTTTGCCCAGACGAAGTTTCCGTTGGTATCGAGCTTGGAAATGAAGACATCACCATCGCCAATGGTATTCACGGTGGCAATACCTACGCCGGGGTCAAAGTCGGCAGACGCACTTTCTATGCGCCCTGTTGTGAGGACGTTTCCGTTTGAGTCTATGGCGATGGATGATGCGTAATCCCAACTTGATCCACCGATGCCTTTGGCCCAGACGAAGTTTCCGTCGGTATCGAGTTTGACGATGAATATATCCACTATACCAACGCTGGTCAGGTTAAATGTAGCAGCGCCAGGGTTAAAGTCGGCAGTCCCTTGAAATTGCCCGGTGACATAGACATTGCCGTTTGAGTCTAGGGCGATGTCATTGGAATCATCATATTGACTGCCACTGTCTGAGTTTGTACTCCCCATTCTTTTAGCCCAGACAAAGTTTCCGCTGCTATCAAGTTTGGAGATAAAAATATCAGTTCCACCGATGCTGGTCAGGTTAAATGTGGCAGCGCCGGGGTCAAAGTCGACAGTATCTTGAAAATGCCCGGTTGTGTAAACATTACCGTTTAAGTCTACAGCGATGGATCTGCCGTAATCAAGGTCCGTTCCGCCAAAACCCTTAGCCCAGAGGAAATCTCCGCTGGCGGATAATGGTTTTGCAAGCGATTCCGCTTGGGCGGGGAATACACCTGCCAATAAAAACATCACGATGAATAATGCTGAGAACATTTTGGAAATCTTATTTTTTGTAAACATACCCTCTCCTTTTTTGGCTGTAATGATTTGGATGAAGTTTTCCAAACATAAGCAACCATTGTACTATGACAAATAAGATGTTTATTATCGGGATGGGGAATCAAAAGAGCCGTAAGACCAAGGTCTCGCGGCTCTTTTGATTCATGAACTACTTGTCTCTACGGCAAATTAAACGCCTTCACTAAAAACACCGCCATCTGTGCCCGTGTGACCGAGTCTTTAGGACAGTAATTTCCATTGCCGCAACCAGCGGTGATGCTGTCAGCGACGAGTTGCTTGATGAAAGCCGCAGCCCAATAATTGGTTGCCACATCGCTAAAGCCAGTACTGCCTCCCACGCCGGGCGGACTATAGTTGGAGCCGTTCTTCGCTTTCATTAAGAAGACTGCCATTTGCGCACGGGTGACGGTGTTATCGGGACAGTAATTCCCGCCGCCACAGCCGCCGGTGATGCCTTCGGCAGCTAATTGCTTGATCCATGCGGCAGCCCAGTAATTGGTTGCGACATCGCCAAAGCCTGTGCTGCCTCCTACGACGGGCGGGGTGTAACTTGAGCCATGAATCCCCTTCAATAAGAAGATTGCCATTTGTGCGCGAGTGACTGAATTATCTGGGCAGTAAATACCTGTGCCGCATCCGCCCGTGATGCCGGCGTTATATAGGCGTTCGATGTAAGTGTTTGCCCAGTAACTAAACGAAACATCAGTAAAGATGGGGGTAGTACTAAAAATATATGCTGCACCAGAGATGTAGCCTGTATTGTTCGTTCCATCTCCGTTGACACCCGTCGCATTACTGGATTCCTCATCAGCTCCGATAACAAGTCTGTTCCCATCAACAGAGACTGCCCAGCCAAAGTAGTCTTCAGATCCTGTATTGGAAGCTTTTAAGTAAGCTTGCTGGCTCCAGGTTGTTCCGCTGCGAGTGAAGACATAGGCCGCGCCCGAGGCAAAATATAAGTAGTCGTCGGCTTGATTTCCATTTGTCCCGGTTGCATTACTAGATTCTCCAAATCCCCCAACCACGAGTGTATTACCGGAGAGTGAGATGGCAGAACCAAATTGGTCGATTGATCCTGAATTGGAGGCTTTTAGATATGCCTGCTGGCTCCAGATTGTTCCGCTGCGGGTAAACACATAAGCCGCTCCAGAAAAGCCTTCTGAATTGTCTTCTTCATCTCCATTTACACCCGTTGCATTACTATCCTCTTCATGTGCCCCCACGACAACTGTATCTCCAGAAACTGATACTGCAGAACCAAATGCGTCGCTGTTTTCGGTGTTGGAGGCTTTTAGATACGCTTGCTGACTCCAGGTTGTTCCGCTGCGGGTAAATACATAAGCCGCTCCAGAAGAGGGTTCTGAATTGTTTCCTTCATTTCCATTTACCCCAGTTGCATTACTAGATTCTCCAACTGCTCCGACTACGAGTGTATTATCGGAGAGAGAGATGGCAGAACTAAATGCGTCGCTGCTTTCGGTGTTGGAGGCTTTTAGATATGCCTGTTGACTCCAGGTAGTTCCGCTGCGGGTAAAGACATAGACTGCACCGGAGGCATCGAGTGAATTATTTCCCTGATCTCCATTCACACTATTGGCGTTACTATCTTCTCCCGATGAGCCAATTGCGACTGTATCGCCAGAGATCGATACGGTCATGCCAAACTGATCATCTGCATCAGTGTTGGAGGCTTTTAAGTAGGCTTGCTGAGTCCACACATTTCCTGTGCGAGTAAAAATATAGGCCGCGCCAGAAGCATTTGTTGAGTTGTCTGCCTGATTCCCGTTTATACCCGTTGCATTACTATCCTCTTCATTTGCTCCAACCACAAGGGTGTCGCCAGAGATTGATACTGCGGTGCCAAAGTAATCTCCAGCCCCAGTATTGGAAGCTTTCAAGTAGGCTTGCTGGCTCCATGTGCCTCCAGCATATGTAAAGATGTATACGGCCCCGGAGTCGGCAGCCGAATTATTCGCTGCATCTCCATTTACGCCAGTGGCGTTGCTGTCTTCATAATATGCTCCAACAGCCACGGTATCTCCAGAGACTGACACTGCATAACCAAAGTGATCGCCTATTCCCGTGTTGGACGCTTTTATATAAGCTTGTTGAGTATCTGGGATTGATGTTGCACCGGGCAGCAGAGTTTTGATCTGCGCCCAATCATTTACATTGATATCAGATTGAGTTGACAGCCCCTCGTTATTTAGAGCGGACGCCGAGGCAGCATTTTCAGACGGTACGACCCCTAGGAAAAGAATAATGATAAGTAAAATTGGGTATATCTTGAAGATCGATTTTTTAGTAATCATAACCACTCCTGTTTGATGGATCGATTTTAATAATGGGATATTTCATACATGAGGCTATTTTACTACTGCCATCAAAACTGTTAAGCATCATAACAATCAAAAAAGAGCCGCGAGACCATGGTCTCGCGGCTCTTCCTAATTACTAGTTACCAATTACCTAATTACTACCTTACAACCCCGCAGCCTTCTTCAAAGCAGCGGCCTTATCAGTCTTTTCCCATGGGAACTCGATATCGTCGCGGCCAAAGTGACCGTACGCGGCGGTCTTGCGATAGATCGGGCGGCGCAGGTCGAGGTCATGGATAATCGCACCGGGGCGCAGGTCAAAGAATTCGCTGACGAGTGCAGAGATTTTTTCATCCGCAATTTTAGCGGTGCCAAAAGTCTCAACATTGACAGAGAGTGGGTGAGCCACACCGATGGCGTACGCTACCTGCACTTCCACGCGGTCAGCCAAACCAGCAGCCACAATGTTCTTGGCTACATAGCGCGCGGCATACGCAGCAGAGCGATCGACCTTTGTGGGGTCTTTCCCTGAGAATGCACCGCCGCCATGACGACCCATGCCGCCGTAGGTATCCACGATGATCTTACGGCCGGTCACACCCGCATCACCCATTGGACCGCCGATAACAAAACGGCCGGTGGGATTAATGAAGACCTTCAAATTCTTATCCACCAAACCTTCAGGCAACGTTGGATAAATGATATGCTCACTGACCAGTTCCATGATCTCAGATTGAGAAATCTCAGGCGCGTGTTGTGTTGAAATCAAAACTGTATCAATGCGTTTGGGTCTGCCCTGAGAATATTCAACAGTTACCTGACTCTTGCCATCGGGGCGCAGCCAGGGAAGCGTGCCATTTTTACGCAACTCGCTTAAGCGGCGTGATAATTTATGCGCCATGTAAATTGGCATCGGCATTAAGGTCGGGGTTTCATTACAGGCAAAGCCAAACATCATGCCCTGATCGCCCGCACCCACATGTTCAATGCCGGCGTCTTTCATTTCACCGCTTTTATCTTCCATCGCATGGTCAACGCCCAAAGCGATATCTGCGCTCTGGCTGGCAACGGCTGAAAGCACGGCACAAGTATTGCCGTCAAAGCCTTTGTCGCTGCTATCGTAGCCGATCTCATTCACCACTTTGCGCACGAGCTCATCAAAATTTACATACGCATTGGTTGTGATTTCGCCCAACAATGCCACGAAACCGGTTTTCACTGCGGTTTCACAAGCCACACGCGACATCGGATCCTGCTCAAGACAGGCATCCAAAACTGCGTCCGAGATCTGATCGCAGATCTTATCAGGGTGTCCTTCGGTGACCGATTCTGATGTGAACATCAAACTCGGTGAAGACATAAAAGTGTTACTCATTTGTTTCTCCTTAAGAAAATATAATTGCCCTTTCAGCGTGCGAAAGGGCAATTATGCATAATGCTATCTACCCTCTCATCTCCCAGAAATGTATCTGTCGGATTTGGCACCATATTCAACTTTCGCTGACTGGTTGTCGAGACATCGCAGGGCCGTTCCCTCCGTCTCTCTGGATAAGAGCGCCGTATTGGGGCTATTGAATTGTTTTGGGATAATACCATAAGCAAGGGGAAGCGTAAAGATAAATACCGCTTCTTTCGTAACTGTTAGTTGATTCTTATTTTAAGGAGCACTCACGCATCTGAATCCGATCTTTGCAGAACTGCGTCCGTAGTATGCGGCATCATTTTGCAAAGCGGAAGGATCCGGCCCGGCTTCATATCCACGGTTTGAAATTCTTAACATCGAAGCGTCATCTTGAAACGATCCGCCACGGATCACACGCATGGAGTTCAACCCGCCATTCTCCGGGCCCGTGGGATTATCCGCCGGAGACTCTGCGTAATAGTTCCCTTTATAAAAATCAGCCACCCATTCCCAAACATTGCCCGCCATATCCAACGCGCCAAATGGACTGATCCCTGTCGCATACGTGCCAACACGCGTGGTATCCCCGACAATATTTAACGAGTTGGAATTATTCGCATTCGGCAATTCCCCGCCCCAAGGGTAGGTATTTACACTGTCACCGCGTGCGGCGCGTTCCCATTCCGCTTCGGTGGGGAGGCGCCGCCCTGCCCATTGACAGTATGCGTTCGCGTCATACCATGTGACCTGGATCACGGGGTAATCTTGAAATTCAGGATTGCCATAATAATCCAGCCGATTATCTGAGGTAACGTTGGCCGGCGGTCTGCATACTCCGGCTTCAACACATAATGCATACATCCCATTGACCACTTCCACTTGGTCGACCCAGAATGCATTGAGCTGAACGGAATGCGCGGGTAATTCATCGTTTTCAAGCAGCACATCCAACCCGCCCATCTTGACTGTCCCAGCCGGAACAAAGAGTTGAGTCATACCGTCGATCGGTGAAATTTTCACCGTCTCAGGGGTAGCGGTAGGGATGGGGGTGGATGTGGCGACAGGTGTCGCTGTCAATGGAACCACTGTGGCCGTGGATGTCATGATCGCCTCTGCCGTAGCCGTTGGCGCGAAAGGCGTATTCGTACTTTGACAAGCTGCGAGGAACAAGATAATAAGCGGGAGAAACGTTTTTTTCATGGATACCTTGTAAGGATATAAAATATTTTTATGGAATGGTAGCAACCTGATGGTTTGATTTTAAGACCCGGATAAATTCTTTTTTGATCGAAATGAATTGCGTATTACAAGTTGCTGGCTTAAAGTTGGGACGTTTTAGGAGACCCGCTTTTGCCGCGAAACCCACAGATCTTCGAGGATTTTATAAATTTATTCTGTATGCGCTCCGCAGTAAACATGTTCGGGGCTTTTCCGGTCAATACAAAATCTATGGCAATGGTTCCGGACTTTTTTACATGACGGCAACTTGAATTAGTAGATTTGACCTCTTGCATAAGTAAAGCGCTGTAAACTACAAAATCACTAAGTTTTTTGCCCTTGAGTTTCACTGCACTGAACTGTAACGCGGTGCAAGTGTCGAGGCTTTGTGTCTTATTACCCTGCAGGTTGTGAAAAAAACAGACTTTTGCAAGAGGTCTGATGATCCCAACACCAATCTCGAAGAGATGAAATGATTGTAGATATAACGCGTGGTAGAAATATCAACCCCGAAGGGGTGACATAATTTTACGTCACATAAACAGATCATTGAACCAGATCAATTGCCTTTTGTGCCTGATCTTCAAAAAAGTTAGGATTAATTTTATCCGCTTTTTCCCATGCTTTGAGTGCGCCGCTGTAATCGCCGTTACGATATAACCCAAAGCCATACCATAGCCATGCTTCTTCAGACATATCTGTTATGCCTCTGGCGTAATCGGTTAAGACAAGCAGGTCTTCATTCCTGTTTGAGTGGAAATATGCCAGGAACGGCCCGAATTGATAGCGGAACATACGCAAAGGCAGACCAAGCTCGCGCGCTTTGTCATAAGCCAGTGCTGCTTCTTCATAGCGGTCAAAGTAGACCAGGTTACTGCCAAGATTAAACCAGGTGAATGCGTCAGCGGAGTCTTTGGCGGCGGCAGCTTGGGATGAGTCCAATGCATTTTGCCGATTCAGGCTTGGGTCCCAGTCTGAACCGAGCAGGGTTTTCATCTCCTCTTCAAATTGCGGGAAGTACATCACGAGATATAAATTGTTGAAGGGACGCCATTCCGCTTCGAGTTGTGTGTAGGAAATTTTTAAGTCTGCGCCGTGATAAGTATCTTGAATGGTGAATTCCTGTGTGTTGTCGTCATAGCCGGTGATCAAAAGATAATGCGCCGCCCAGAGGTCATCGGTGGGGCCGAGTGCGTCATTTGGATCAAGCGATGTGACACTTTCAACAATGACCGGATAATTCGCTGCCAGTAAACGCTTGAGCAATTCAACACTTCCGCCCACGCGATATTCAAGATTTAACCATCCCGCTTGTGTGCGGACGTAGTAACGTAATTCTTCAGGGTTTACATTACGATCGCCTGTAATGGGTTTGATGAAATTGGCGATCCCGGTTTGATTGCCTTCCCAGCCATACATGTGCAATGCCATGGAGAGCGCGGCGGGTCCGCAGTTGTTGGGAGTCTGCTGTTCATATGCCGGCGATTGGATGGAAGCCTGCGCAGGTAATGGGGCAAAGGTGGCAGTGGGTGTGATGGAAGGTGTGAGATTAACAATGGGTGTGAGGGTTGCTGTTGCGAGGGTGGTTGGCGTGGCAGGCGGCGGGGTGACGGGCAGCGCTGTGGGTACAGGACCAACAGGGTTGATCACGTTTTTTGCGTAGATCGCAAATTTTTCGATACGCCATGATACAACTGAGTTTATATACGGTATTTGATAGAGTAAGACCGCCAGCAGGAGCAAACCTGCCAGCCCGAAAAAGGTTATTTTTATACGTTTGGACATGCGGGGAGTTTACCACGCGATTATGAAATGAAAATTAGGTAAGAAGATGCGTGTTTTGGAAGTCTGTTTTGATACGCTAAAATTGCATAAACATACCGAAAGCAGTTTTTGACTTGACGCTCTTCTCTCTCGCTATTATCATAAAAATTATTGGAGAATTTATCAGTTATGACTCTTGATTCTGAAGCACTGCGCACCGCCATGCGTGCCTGGTCTGCGGGTGTGACCGTTGTGACGGCTGTCCATGAAGGAAATACACACGGCATGACTGTTAACTCGTTTACATCCATTTCACTGGAGCCTGCCATCATCACCATCTCGTTGCAGGCTTCCACGCGCACGTATGAGCTTGTGTCCAAATCGCGCGCGTTTGGGTTGACCATGCTTTCTATTGAACAGACAAAAATTTCAGATATGTTTGCCGGGCGTATGCCTGAGATCGAAGACCGCTTTGCCGACCTTCCAACAGAGACGCTTGTTACTGGTTCTCCTTTGATCGTGGGCGGGTTGGCCTGGCTTGATTGCCATGTGTTGGAAACGTATGATGCGGGTATGAATATTTTATTTATCGCTCAAGTGCTTGCCGCGCGCGGAATTGGCGGCGAACCATTGATGTATCACAATCGTAAATATTGGAAACTGGCACAATTGGAGTAGCCTGGATTGGTCATCATGTTTGAAGAGTAATCCGGTCTGCGGGAGGGAACCATGACTGATTCACTAACAACTGGGGAGAAGAAAATTCTTTTGCGCCTGGCGCGCGAAGCCATGACGTCTGCGGTGCTGGGGAATAAATTGCCGCCCTTGGATTTGAACTCTTTGTCTTTGCCCTTGCGTGAGAACGGCGCATCTTTTGTGACACTGACCATTAATGATGAATTGCGTGGTTGTATCGGCGCGCTTGAAGCGCATCAATCATTGGCTGAAGATGTGCGCGAACATGCCGTGGCCGCTGCGCTTGAAGATCCGCGATTCCTTCCCGTGGATAAAACTGAATTAAACAGGATCAGGCTTGAAGTGTCGTATTTGACGGTCCCTCTTCCGCTGGAATATTCCTCCAGTGAAGATCTGCTTCGAAAGCTGAATCCGCATGTGGATGGAGTCATCTTAAAAAGCGATCATCGCCGCGCAACATTTTTGCCGCAGGTTTGGCAGAAGATTCCCAGCCCCGAAGATTTCCTGGATCATTTGTGTGTCAAGATGGGTGCGCGGTCTGATCTGTGGCAAAAAACAAAGTTGCAGGTTTATGTTTATCAGGTTGAAGAATTCCACGAATAAAGACAACAAGCGGTAAAATACGTGCATGGCTGATTTTTCTCAAGGTGATAAACCCGACGATACAATGTTTCAGGATGCGGTGGAAGCGCTGCGGCGTGGAGATAAACCGCGCGCCAAGGAACTTCTCACGCTTCTGCTTAAGGCGGATCAGAATAACCCGACGTATTGGGTTTGGTTAAGCGCCTCAATGGATAACGCCAAAGAGCGCATTTACTGCCTGCAAACAGCGCTCAAATTGGACCCTGAAAATGGTACGGCGAAACGGGGTTTGATCTTGCTCGGAGCTTTAACTCCTGACGAAACCGTTCAACCATTTCAAATGAACCGTCCGCGTGCGTGGGAGGAAAAACTTTTGCTTGCGAATGAAAAGCCAAAGGAAAGAGGCTTGAAGGCGCTTGCGAAAAATCCTGTCACTCGTTTGGCGGGTGTGGTTATGGTGGGGGTGGGGTTATGTGCGGCTGTGGTGTTTGGCTTTGTGTTGCCGCGCCAATCAACCATCCGTCCGACAGAGACAAATACTCCCGGGCCTTCGCCCACCTATACTGCCACGCCGACTGTCTTCGGGGCCACCGCCGCGCCGACAAAATCCTTTGTGGGCCCAACTCCATTGTGGATGATGCTGCCCGAAACGTATACCCCCACTGCTTTATATGTGAATACACAGCGTCCGCCGCAATCAAGAGATCAGTATCGCTCTGCAGAAATTGCTTTAAAGAATCAGGATTGGGATGCCTATATCTCAAACATGGAATTGATCATTCCGCTTGAGCCTGATTCTCCAGATGTATATTACCTGATCGGCGAAGCCTATCGATTTAAAGGACAGGGGACCAATGCGTTGAAAGCCTACAACAGCGCTCTGGAAGTTGATCCGAATTTTGGTGCGGCGTATCTTGGGCTGGCACGCGCACGATTAATGAATGAGCCAGGGTTTAAAGCCGAGTTTCTGTTCGATGAAGCCATCAGACTTGAACCGGATTTTGGTGAGATCTATATTGAGCGCGCACGTTATTTTATAAACAGGAAAGACCCTGAAGCGGCCATTGTAGATCTTGAAACGGCTGCCGATCTGATGCCCGATTCACCGGCGGTCTATATGACGTATGCGAATGCCTATATCGCGCTTGAAGATGAAAAGAAGGCGCTCGAAGCGGCAGAGAAAGCCTATTCGTTGGATATTACCGCGCTGCCGGTTTATTCACTTTTGGGCGGGTTGTATATTGATAATGGAAAATATCAACAGGCGATTGAAGCGCTTGAGTTGTATGTTGTCTATGAAACAGAGGATGCGACTGCGTTTGCCATGTTGGGGCAGGCTTATTTTGAATTGAAAGACTACAAGTCTGCTGTGCGATATCTGGATCAGGCGTATACGTTGAATCCTTCTGGTCTGAGAAGATATTATGTTTATCGTGGTCTTGCTCACCTTGAGTTGGATGATATAGATCAGGCGGTTGAAGACCTTGAAAAAGCCTACGAAGTGGATGAGCGTTCTTTTGAGATCAATCTGGCTTTGGTCCGCGCTTATTTTGTGCAGGAGAAGTTTGGCACAGCGTTCCTGAAAGTGGAAGCGCTCAAGTCTTTGGCTGAGACTGATGAACAAACAGCTTATGTGCTTTACTGGCGCGCATTAATCCAGGAGAAGCGTGAAGAATCAAAGGAAGCGGTTGACGATTGGCAGGAGTTACTTGCCATGGATCCGGATGTGATGACGCCTGAAATGCGCGCCGAAGCGGAGCAGCATCTTAAGGCAGTTGTGACAGCGACGAATACGCCCAAGGCGCTGACGGCAACTTCAACACCGAAGGTGAGCGGTTCTGTGACGGTGACGAAAACCCCGAAACCAGGCGGTTCAACGCCAACACGTACGCCAACTCCCAAGCGGACGCCGACCCCAACCCCGACACGGACGCCGTAGAGGAAGCAGGTTAGGTAAATTAAGGATAGGTAGATAGAGATAATAGAAAAGAGAGACTGGTTTTTGGCCGGTCTCTCTTTTTTTCTCTATCGTATATTTCAAAATCGGGATGCTGATTGCTTCGCTCGGGGCAGGAAGTTTTTTTCTTCTTCTCCCCGTTCCTCCCTCCCCCCCCTTCTAAACCATTCGGGGGGGGGTTTTTTTCTTTCTTTTCTGCACTCGGCACACGGACATAAGGCTCTGAGATAATGCCAGTTAAAAATTCCGTAGTCGTGGCCGTCTTCCCAGACGATGGTCAAGGCGTAGGAGCCGGTTGCGACGATGTTGGATAATCTTGTCGTTGAATTATCTTCTGTGATCTGTCTGGTGAAGATATCTGCATCAGGTTCTGATTTCATGTTTTCGTGTCCGCCGCGGCAGGAGGCGCATGGACAGGCTGCGCGTAATAATCCGAAAGGATATACGCTGGTGTGTCCGTCGTTCCAGGTGACGGTAAATTCTTTTTTGCTTTTGTTGGCGCTGACGCCGGTTGGTTTTTCAGACATGTGTTCTCCGAATGTTTAGGCTGTTTTAATTGGACGGGGATGAGCCCCGTCCTTACAAAATTATGGCGCTGGTACAACTGCAAGGAAGTCAGCGGCGGCCCAGCCAGCGCGAGTTTCGTCATATGGCGCTACGAGATACCACCAGGTGTATCCGTCTATGGTTTGTGGGCCGTCTTTGACGAGAAATACTTCTGCTTCTTCGCCGCGAAAGACGGTCTCGCCGTTCAGCCCTGCGGCAGAGCGGATGCGTAATCCTTCGCCTTCGGTGCCGGTGATCTGGACATAGGCGTTAATGCCGAGTGTGTTTGCCGCGAGTGTTGGGGTGACAAGATTGGGGTCGAAGGTGGGTACGGCGGTCACGTTGGGGGTATTTGTCGGGGCTGGGATCATGGTCAGGTCAGCGGGAGCAAACCCAACGTCAGGTGTGAAACGGGGGGAAGTCCAGCCGATGATGATGAGAGTGATCAGCAGCAGGAGGCTGGCAAATCCGATTGCGCCGAAGATCACCCAGCGATTGAGATATGATTTTATGTCCATGTTTCTATCTCTTGTTTTTTAGTAGATAATACGCGTCTTTTGGCATGAGTATTTTTAATGCACGATGTTTGATGGTCATATCTACATGGTGACCGCCAAGTGTGGGGTCGCCGTCCACTTGAACAGAGAAGGGCGCATCTGATTCCACACGCGCGGTGCTGAATGGCAGGCAGCGTGCCTGATCAGATGTGAGGTGACGACCGGCAATGAGATCAAAGAAGTGCCGCAGGGCATCGGCTACGTTGTTGCCGCTCAGAAGCCACATGTCCATTTCGTTGTCATCGAGCAGGGCATTGGGTGAGAGCAGTGACATACCGCCGGCGTAGTGACGGATGTTGGTGGCAACCGCCACAAGATAATGACCTTCCACCAGTTGACCGTCTGTCCACACACGCAGGTCAAGGCCATGCCAGAAGGTGGCTTCCCAAACCGTGGTGGCGAAAAAATGCGGAACGGAAATGTGTTTGAAGAAGCGGTGACGAGGCTCTATTTTATTAATGGCTTGCGCATCCAACCCGACGCCTGCCCACAATAAAAACGGCTGGTCATTGCACATGCCTACATCCACTTGCTGCGGTTCGACATTTGCCAACAAGGCAGCGTTCTCGCGTAGTGCCCACCAATTAAAGATACTGAAAGGTTTTTGTCCCTGTTCGAGCGCCCAGACATTGGTTGTGCCGGCGGGGAGTACGGCCAGCGCAGTTTCTGAATCTATTAATCCGCTGGCGACCTGGCCCATGGTTCCGTCGCCGCCGATGGCGAAGACTGCATCATATTTTTCTGCTGCGGCTTGATGTGCGGTTTGTGTGGCGTGGGTGCCGCTTAAGGTTTCGGCGATCTCCATGCTCCAGCCCGCTTCTTTAAGCGGATGAATGATGCCGCGCACAAACTGTCTCACGGGGTAACGTCCGGCTGCCGGATTGTAGAGTAAAAGTCCCTTTCGCATAAAGGTGATTATACCTGAGGGGATTCGTGATGTTGCAAACGCAAAAAGCGGGGGGGGGGGGCATTCCTTTTATTTCCTGATATAATCTTCTTCAATGGAAGAAGGAACGCTCCTCAACAATCGTTATCAATTACTTGAAAAACTCGGCTCCGGGGGGATGGCAGATGTCTTTCGCGCCCGCGATCCTGTATTGGATCGCATTGTTGCGATTAAGGTTTTGCGAAAAGATTATTCAAGCAACCCTGATTTTCAAAGTAATTTTCGCATGGAAGCGCGTGCCGCTGCGAATCTTTCGCACCCCAACATTGTCACCGTGCATGATTTTGGATTCGCAGATAATCTGCTTTTCATCGTTATGGAATTTATTCCCGGTAAAGACCTCAAGCAGTTGATCCGTGAACGTGGACGGTTTACTGTAGAGGCAGGCATTCCGCTGATTATTCAGGCCTGCGCCGGGTTGGGCTATGCCCATCGTGCGGGTCTGGTCCATTGTGATGTTAAACCACATAACATGCTTGTCTCGCCTGATGGCCGACTCAAAGTGACCGACTTTGGCATTGCGCGCGCGCTTGCCACCATTGCCATTGGTGAACGCAATGATATTGTTTGGGGCTCACCGCTTTACTTTGCGCCCGAACAGGCTCAAGGAGAAGCGCCTTCGCCCGCGTCTGATGTTTATTCCATTGGCGTTGTCATGTATGAATTATTATGCGGCACACCTCCTTTCACGGCTTCAACGGCTGATGAATTGGCGCGCTTGCATATCTCTGCGCGTCCCATTCCGATCCGCGAATATATTCCAGATATCCCTACTGCGCTGGAAGAAATCATCATGAAGGTACTTTCCAAGGAACCCGCCGCGCGTTATCGCACCGCAGATCAACTTGGCCGTGTCCTTCAAAAATTTGGCACGCAGCGTGATGCGCCCGTTCCCGTCATTGCCCCGGCTCCAGCCGTGCCTGCGCCAGTTGTTACCCTCTCGCCTGAAATCGCAGATAGACTTCTTGCCAAAGACAGACCACAACCTCCCAGACAGGAATCTGCTCCTGTGCCGCGTTACACTCAACCGTACACAGCGCCTCTGGACTCACCCGAGCCTGTTTCTGCCTTCGAGGAAATTGACTGGATCACTGTGGGACTCAGCCTGTTTATGCTCCTGGCTGTTGGCGGCCTGATTCCATTTTGGATCATGGTTTATTTTGCGTATAATCCCTAATTCACTACATGAATAAATTTCTGATCGCTCCCTCTATTATCGCCTCAGATTTTACCCGCCTGGCTGATGAAATTGCCGCCACTGAATCCGCTGGCGCCGATTGGCTCCACATGGATGTGATGGACGGACATTTCGTGCCGACCATTACCATTGGCCCGCTGTTTGTGGAAGCCTGCAAACGAGTCACCAAACTTCCGCTTGACGTACATTTAATGATTTCCAATCCTGACCAATATTTGGAAGTATTTGCCAAAGCGGGTGCGAACAATATTACAGTTCATGTAGAGACCTGCCCCAATCTGTTGGAAACCATTGTGAAAATAAAATCCCTCGGCTGTAAAGCTGGTGTCACATTAAACCCGCTGACGCCTGCTTCCGCTCTGGATGAAGTTTTGCCAATCGTTGATCTTGTTTTGGTGATGAGCGTTACCCCGGGTTATTCAGGTCAGGCCTTTATGCCTGAAATGATCGGCAAAGTGGAAGAGATCCGTAATAAGTTAAACGCGCTGCGCTCACAAGCCTGGCTGGAAGTGGATGGCGGCATTACCGCCGACACACTTCCGCTAATGTATAAAGTTGGCGCGAATGTTTTTGTGGCCGGCAACGCTGCCTTCAAACATCCGCAGGGTGTGGCGGGCGGGGTGAGGGCCTTGCGTGAGTCTGTGCGTGTTTAAAACAAAAATCACGGCTCGCGCCGTGACCTTTGATGTGAAGAAAAAACAAACCTTAATTCGCAGATTTGCCGAGTGTTTTGATGCACTTAGCGCACAACGTCTTCTTGACCAAGCGTCCTTTTTCCATCACCGAAACCTTTTGCAGGTTTGGTTTAAACGTACGATTGGTGGCACGTTGAGAGAATGAACGGTTGTGACCGAAGGTGGTTGCTTTTCCACAAGTGTTACATTTAGCCATGGTAGTATCCTTTCAATACAATGATTCCGAGAGCTCGTCCCGAGCTTGTCGAAGGGTAAACCTCTTTTCAAAGGCACGGGATTTTACCATATAACGCAACCTTCTTCAAGATAAGATGTTAAAATAGAAACAGGAAAGAATTCTTGGGGTAGAAAACCCCAAAAGAGGAAAATTATGGGCGAAGACACAACTACTTTGGGCGGGATTCACATCTCGCCAAATGCGGTGGCTACGATTGCATATTATGCCACCCTGGAATCATATGGCGTCGTTGGACTCGCGCCGAAAAACCTGACGGATGGGATCGTATCCACCATTACCCGTGAACCTTCACGCGGAATCACTGTCCGTTATAAGGGCGAGGACATTGATATCGATATCAACGTCATTGTCGAGTATGGAACACGCATTAATTCGGTGGCCCAGAGTGTGGGGAATACCGTGCGTTTCCATGTTGAAAAAGCGCTTGGATTGCGCGTTAACTCCGTCAATGTGCATGTAGCGGGACTGCGCATTAGCGATACAGATTAGGAGCAGAGAAATCTTATGGGTGTGGATCTCGCACGTGTTGAGAAATTTCGAAGAATGCCAATTGACGGCCAATCGCTTAAGCGTCTCATTGACGCCGGGCTGACCTGGCTGCGTACCAATCAACAGACGGTTAATGCGTTGAATGTATTCCCTGTGCCGGATGGCGATACAGGTACGAACATGGTGCTGACCCTGCAAGCCGCATGGAATGAGGTCAAGGATTCGGGAACCCGTAATCTGGGCGAGATGGCGGCCATGGTTTCCAAGGGCGCATTAATGGGCGCGCGTGGAAATTCAGGTGTGATCACCAGCCAGATCCTGCGCGGATTTTCGCGTGGTGTGCATGAGAAGGCCACGTTGGATAAAGAGGCTTTGGTCAAGGCATTTGGCGAAGCGCGCGATACAGCTTATAAGGGAGTCGTCCGCCCGGTGGAAGGGACGATCTTAACCGTCATCAAGGAAGTTGCCATCGCAACAGAGGCAGCTTTAGGGTCCGCGAAAGATGCGATAGAGATTCTCGAAGTGGCGGTCAAAGCCGCGGACGAGGCAGTCAAACGGACGCCGGAACTGCTTCCAGTCCTCAAACAGGCAGGTGTGGTTGATTCAGGCGGTAAAGGATTATTCTTCATCCTCGAAGGAATGCTGCGCCATGTGTATGGCGAATCTTTGGAAACGCCGACCATGAGCGTGCAGTCGCTTTCTGCGATGAATTTTCAAGACGCGATGGAAGAAGTGGAAGAGGGGCAGGACTATGAGATCGTCGTGGATTTTGTGCCGACCGGTGAATTGGATTTGATTTCGTTCTATAACCGGCTTGAAGAGATGGGTACCTCCATTCAGGTGGGCGAAGGCGAAGGCATGTACCGCATGCACATCCATGTACCGCTTGAAAACCGTTATGAGCCGATCGATTACATCATGGGTATTGGCACGGTGACAAAAGTTGCCATCGAGAATCTGCTCGCGCAAATGGATGATATTCAAAAATCTGCCGAACTGCAGTTCACCACGGTCGAGCCGGGACAGATCGCCGTGGTGGTGGTATCTCCGGGTACCGGCTTGAGCCGTATCTTTGCAAGTTTGGGTGTGGCGGCCATTGTCCCCGGCGGACAGACGATGAATCCGTCCACTCAGGATATTTTGAGTTCATTTGAAAATCTGCCGACCGATAAGGTCATCATTTTGCCGAATAATAAAAATATCATCCTCGCAGCGAATCAGGCCAAAGAGGTGACTGTGAAACAGGTGGCTGTGGTGCCGACTCGCACCGTTCCGCAGGGACTTGCCGCCATGCTCTCGCTCATCCCAGACGGGGAACTTGATTCTGTCGCTGAGAAAATGACCAAAGCCTTGAGCGCGGTCAAAACAGGCGAGGTTACCATTGCGACCCGCACCGTGGAAATTGACGGTGTGAGCGTAAAGGATGGACAGGTCATCGCGCTCTTGGATGGTAAGCTGGTTGTCTCCGCTGAATCGGTGGAGCAGGGTGTAATGGAATTGCTCGAAAAAGCCGAGGCCGATCAGCATGAACTGGTCACGCTTTTCTATGGCGAAGGGATGACGCACGCAGAAGCGAATCGCATCAAAGATGTGGTTGGTAAAAAATATTCACATCTTGAAGTTGAAGTGCAGGAAGGCGGACAGCCGCACTATCAATTTGTGATCTCGATTGAATAAAGGTCATAAAACTAAAAGAGCGGCCGGCCGCCATGGGCGCCTCTTTTTGTTACCTTGACTGTACTTTCTTTGAATTGACCCTCAACAGAGCAAGGCCGCTTTTGCAATTTCAACCGCCGCCACGATGATGACAATGATTATGGCGATCGAGAATGAAAGGTTGAAGATCTTCATCAGCATTTCCAGGTTGACCGAACTTTTGGGAACGCTTGGAACGAACTCGGCTGTAAAACCGAAGATGTCTGGTGTGCGCAGGATGATGACAGCCAAGGCGATGCTGGCAGCTTCGATAATGATCTTTGCAATGCGGGTGATGGAAGTCCATACTGCGCTGCGGAGCAGGTAAATATCCAGCACGATCTCGGCAAGAAAGATCGCATTGATCCAAGGCATGAACTTGAAGAACTCAACCGAGAACATGGGGATGAAGAAGTCTGTCGCTCGTAAAGAACATGCCCAGCATCTAGGAATAATTCAAAATGGCGAGGCCTACGAAAGTAAAGACGATCTCGGCGATCAAGTCGCTGCGTTTGACCGTATCGGGGTCGGGTTCCTCGGCCAGTGAGGCGGGATCCCATTCCTTTTCGTCACTGAAATCGCCGATTTCCTTGTCTGGCAGCACGCGCTCAAGGATGACGAAGACGAGCACAATGTTGCCAAAGGCTGTAATTGCGGCCGAAACAATTCCTCCCAATCCCTTGCCGACAATGTTCACAAAATCCATGCCCATGAAAGGCGTGTCTGTTGCGGCGCGGATGCCTGTCAAAACCAACAGCACAGTTACAAGGACGGGGATCACGATCTTCAACACCATCAGGAAGAATGGGAACAGGCGCGGGCCGATCAAATATGGATGTGGGTTATAGGTTGCGGCCACTTTTTGCGGCGATCCATATTCTTTTAGCAGCTCGATCTCCATCGCTTCATCGCGCAGGTGTCCCGTTTGTTCGACGCGGTCTTCCAGCATATCTTCAAGCGTGGAACGCAATTCTTTTTCAATATCCTCGCGTCCTTTGAGGAGCGGCAGGTTCTTTCCAACTTCTGTAACATAACGATCAATTAAGTTCATTGTGATTCTCCTTTCTATTTCAATAAGCCATTCATCACAGACACAATGCCAGCCCATTCCTTTTTCAATTTCGGAAGGATCTTTTTTCCCTCCGCGCTGATGATGTAATACCTGCGCGGACGTGCCTCTTCGAGTTTCCAAACTGATTCCAACAATCCCTGCGTTTCCAGCCGCCGCAGCAGCGGATATAACGTTCCCTGATCCACTTCCAGCCCTTGATCTGAAAGCAACTTAAGCAGGGAGTAGCCGTATTGCTCGCTGCTCAACTGACTGAGTACCGCCAGCACGATCACGCCGCGCCGCAATTCGAGGACAACATTTTCAAGCGATTCACTGTTTGCCATATATTTACCTTTATCGCATGATACTGTGTGTTGTACAGTATGTCAAGAGGAAGATGAGACGGAAACCTTTTGTATAGCTCGTGTGTTAAACTCGGCAAAGGTAAACTATGAAAATTGGCATTGTGACAGACTCCACCTCAGACCTCCCCGCATATCTGGTTGAAGAACATCAGATTCAAGTTGTCCCTACGATTTTAGTTTTAGAGGGAAAGGAATATTCAGACGGAATCGGAATCACGCGCGAGGAATTTTATACCCGCCTGCCCTCGTATCAGACTCCGCCGACAACTGCTGCGCCTTCGATCGGAGATTTCACCGCCCCGTATGAGACTCTGCTCTCGCAAGGCTGTGACCATGTCATCTCCATTCACTCCGCGAGTCAACTTACCACCGTCGTCAATGTGGCGCGTCAGGCCGCACAGGAATTTCCAAATAAAGTCACCTGCATTGACAGCGGATCGCTTTCACTGGGACTTGGCTTTCAAGTGTTGGCCGCCGCCGAAGAATCAGAATATGGTTTGCAATCTGTGTTGAATGCGATCGTCTCAACACGCAAACGGTTGCAAGTCACCGCCGCGTTGGATACGATGGAATATCTCAAACGCAGCGGACGTGTCCCCAGTGCAGTTGCCACGCTCGGCGGATTACTCTCCATCAAACCGATGATCGAATTAATAGATGGCGAAGTCAAACCGATCGGCGCAGTCCGCACCACCAGCCAGGCCGATGAACGCATCTTGAGTTTATTGCTCAAACAAGGTGAACTTCAACGCCTTGCCATCATGCACACCAATGCCGAACCACGTGCAAGAAAATTACTCGACGAAATGATGTTCCGTGTACGCCAATCTGTGCCGAGAGATATTCTTTTTGTAAATGTCACCGCGGTCATCGGCACGCATCTCGGCCCGAATGGGATTGGCTTCGCGGCTGTTAGGAAATAATCTTTAAAACATTCGCCACGGATTTCACGAATGAACACGGATTTTTTAATCCATCCGTGAAAATTGGTGTAGTCCGTGGTAAGTTTTTAATTTTGGGAAAATAGTTTATTTTCATCACCCGACACATTTTTTGGACGCTGATAAACGCAGATGAACGCAGATTTTTTAAAACGTGAGCAAAAAGTTTTTATCAGCGTTTTCAGCGTTCATCTGCGTCCTATTTTAAAACTGTCAGGTGGCTAGTTTTTATTCCACAATTACTTCCTGTATTATTGCTTTTGATTTCCAAAACAAAGTCACCGCAATTGCGATGAACAGCACGATGGTTACGGCCAGCCCGCCTTCGGGGCCGAATGCTCCGCCTGTCAGCCAGTCCGCGCCGGTTTCTTTCAGGTTGAGTAGTGTGCCGCCGCCTGCATTTGTGCCGCTGACTTCGAAGCCGAAGAAGTTTCCCTGCACCCAGTTCCAGACACTGTGCAGGGCGCTGATGCCCCACATGGAACCTTCACGCATGGCATACAAACCAGCGAAGAGGCCAAACAAAGCCAGGTTGATCAGGGCAATAACACTCAAGCCGGGATTAAGTCCATGCAGGAGGGCGAAGATCAAGGATGAGACGAGGAGTCCGATCCACGGTTTGTAGCGTGCGCCGATGACGGGCAAGACCCAGCCGCGAATGAGGACTTCTTCCGCGCCGCCTTGTACGATCCAGCCGAGCAGAACGATGATGACGCCGCCGAGTGCGGCAAATCCTTGTTGCGTTGGGTCACCTTGTTCAAAGACTACGCCGCCAGTGACCGCGAGAATTGCAACCGCGCCGCCGAACATCAATGCGCCGGCTAAAAATCCACGGCCGTATTGCATCAGGGCGTTTTTGGCTTCGTAACCCAGGGTCCAGAAGGGACGTTTTTCAAAGAACTTCAGCCATGCCCAAAGAATGGCGTAGACCAGAACAAAAGACAAAATTAATTGCAAACTCATCCAAAAGCCGGCTTCAAGTGCGGGGACGCCCTTCATGGAGATACCGTTCTCAGAAAATCCATAAATTGATCCCATGATAATTACCAGAGGAATGACTCCGAGTTGAGCGAAAAGCGCAAATAAAAATGAGAGCGGAATGACCACTGCGATGTGAGTCAGTCGCTGCCCCTGACGTGCCAGATCAAATAACCTGCTTTTTGTAAACCATTCCATAGTTGTGTATCTCCTTTGGATTTTGCCACTTTCAGATTACGGGAGTCCATCAGCTTGCTGATGGTTTTTTCGAAATACGGGCAGCACCACAGGGCAAGTGAGCTGTCCGACTCCATATAGACTCCATATTGTTTGATAATAGCAAATTGTTGCGCCTTTCACAACCTGCCCCATGATAAAATTGACCCTATGCAACCATCCCTGGAAAAACTTAGAAAATTCTTTCGTCTCGAACACGAAAACAAATACGATAATACAGCCATCATTGGCGGACTTGCCAAGATGCTCGATTTTTGGGAAGGCGAAGCGCGCGCTGATGGTGTTGCCGAGGAAGTGATTCAAGCTGTTGTGGCGCGTTTGCGTTCCTATGAAAAGATCAGCCCTGATGGACGGGCTGAGTCGCTTAAGGGCTTGTGGAAACGTATCGGTGAGACCTATCCTGAAGCGGGGCAAAAACCAAAAGCACAGACTCCGCCCGTAGTGGGCAACCAGCCGCCCCGTCCGCCCCGACCCGCGCCGGATGTGACGCCAAATGCTGAGGCATCTGAGTCGCCGCGTCCGCAGCAACAGCAGAAGCAAAATCCTCCTCAACAACAAGCGCAGCAAAAACCGCGTCAGGCCGCGCCTTCACGTTCTGACGTGGTGCCCGGTGCGAAGACCAGCCAGACTCCGGCGGCTTTAAATGCGGAGCTTACTGTGCTTCAAGGTGTGGGGCCAAGACACGCTGAAACGCTTTCCAGTTTGGGCATGAATAATCTCGGCGATATGTTGTATTACTTCCCGCGCCGTTATGAAGATTACAGTCAACTCAAACCGATCAAAGCGCTTTTTTATAACGATGTTGTGACCGTGCTTGGCACAATTCAAACGGTTCATAATCGCCCGATCCGCGGCGGGAAATCTTCGATCATTGAAGTTGTGATCAGTGACGGCACGGGTTCATTGCGCATTTCATTTTTCAATCAACCGTGGCTTGCGAATCGATTTAAGCAGGGTGATGCGATCGCGGTCTCCGGCAAGGTCGATCAATATCTTGGCCGCCTCGTGATGAACAGCCCCGATTGGGAGCCGGTTGAAGTTGAAAATTTACACACTGCGCGCATTGTGCCGATCTATGCGTTGACCGAAAAGATCACGCAAAAATGGCTGCGCGGAATTATGAATCAAGTGGTTTCGCACTGGGCGCCTGCCGTGGTGGATGCGCTGCCTGATACGGTGCGCTTCGCGGCGCGGCTTGTTTCACTTGGCGAAGCGTTGATGCAGGTTCATTTCCCTGTTTCGCAGGATCGACTCAAAGCGGCGCGTGAACGCCTTGGCTTCGACGAAATCTTTTATTTACAAATGGGAGTGCTGCGCCAGAAGCGGGATTGGAAATCTGTAGACGGCCGCCGCTTCACCGTCTCGACCGAGTGGCTGGATGCCCGTTTAACCAGTTTGCCCTTCGCTCTAACAGCTGCCCAGCAAAAATCGCTCGAAGAGATTCGTGCCGACTTAGACTCTGGCAAGCCAATGAACAGACTCGTGCAAGGCGATGTCGGTTCGGGTAAGACTGTTGTTGCTGCGTTGGGTGCGGCGATTGTTGTCAGTGGGGGAGCGCAGGCTGCGATCATGGCACCTACTTCCATTTTGGCCGAACAGCATTATCGCAACTTTACCCGTCTGCTGGCGGGCGAAGGCGGAATGCTGCAAGAGAGTGAGATCCGCTTGTTGGTGGGCAGCACGCCCGATATTCGCAAGGAAGAAATTCGTCAGGGCTTGCATGATGGCACTGTGAAACTGGTGATCGGTACACATGCAGTGATCGAGCCGGACGTTTTATTTAAAGATTTGCAATTTATCGTGATCGATGAACAACATCGCTTCGGTGTGGAACAGCGCAAGGAACTTCGCAGCAAAGGCACAAATCCGCATTTGCTGGTGATGACTGCGACTCCTATTCCGCGCTCACTGGCGTTGACTGTATTTGGTGATCTTGATATTTCCGTGATCGACGAAATGCCCGTTGGTCGTCAACCGATCAACACCTATGTGCTTCGTCCGCAGGAACGCGAGCGCGCATTTACGCTCATCCGCGGGCAGATCAAAGATGGCAAGCAGGCTTTTATTGTCTATCCGCTGATCGATGAAAGCGAGAAGATCGAAGCCCGCGCCGCTGTAGATGATTTTGAAACGCTTTCCAAGGAAATTTTCCCTGATCTCAAGGTTGGCCTTTTGCACGGACGTATGAAGCCCGCTGAAAAAGATGAAGTGATGATGAAGTTCCGTGATCGTGAGTATGACATTCTTGTTTCAACCACAGTCGTTGAAGTAGGCGTGGACGTGCCAAATTCGACTGTGATGTTGATCGAAGGCGCCGACCGTTTTGGTCTGGCCCAGCTCCATCAATTGCGCGGACGTGTTGGCCGCGGTGCGGATCAATCGTATTGTTTGCTGATCCCGACCCATGAAGATGCGGCTGAAAATGAAAGATTACAAGCCATGTCACGTACTAATAGCGGTTTTGAATTGGCTGACCTCGACCTTAAGACTCGCGGTCCCGGCGAATTTTTGGGCACACGTCAGGCTGGTTTTGCTTCCACTTTGAAGATGGCGAGCATTACTGATGTGCCTTTGATCGAAAAAGCACGCACACAGGCGCAAGCCTTGTTTGAACGCGATCCATATCTACAACTACCCGAACATGCCTTGCTTGCAGAAGCCTTTGAAAGATTCTGGGGCGAAGGCAAAGGAGATGTTAGTTAAATTAGGAGATTAGGAATTAGGTGATTAGGTTGAACACCTGATTACCTAAGCGCCTGTTCGCCTGTATAACTAATCAACTAATTATGGTTAGAGCATTATTTCCCGGCACGTTTGACCCGATCCATCTCGGCCACATTGATATTGCATCGCGCGCATCACGGCTCTTTGATGAAGTTGTGATGGCTGTGTATGATAAGCCTTTAAAGAGCTTGATGTTTTCACCTGAACAACGGATTTCTCTGGTTCAGGAAGCCTTCAAGGATAACCCCAAGATCAAGGTCACAGGTTACAGCGGTTTGACCGTTGACTTTGCCCACAAAGTGGATGCGCAGGTGGTGGTGCGCGGCTTGCGCGTATTCTCTGATTTTGAATTTGAATTCCGCATGGCGCTGGCGAATCAACGCCTTGCCAAAGATATTGAAACGGTTGCACTTATCACAGCTGAACAGCATACATTCTTATCCTCGTCCACGGTGCGCGAAATTGCCATGCTGAATGGCGATGTCTCCAGCATGGTCCCGCTGCATGTGAAGGCGGCTTTGCAAGCCAAGTTAATTAATATGGGGGAGCAATCTCCGCCCAATGCACTTCGTGATTAATTTGTGCTAGAGCAATTTGGGCCAGCAAATGCACTGCTGATTAAATTTGTGTAGAATTGGAGCAGAAGTTTTCTCGACTCCGGACTTGGCTTATTGAACGGCGAAAGAAGCAGACCCTAAAGTCGATATAGTCCCTTTAAGGCTTCAGGCGAGTATAAAAATTGCTAAAAATGGACATCCTGCAACTCATTGACCGATTGGAAGAACTCTTCAACGCCGCCAAGGCTGTGCCGTTTACGCACAATGTTGTCGTGGATGAAGATCGCATGTTGGAATTAATTGACCAGATGCGCATCGCCATTCCCGAAGAAGTGAAGAAGGCGCAGCAAGTGATGGCGCAGCGTGACCGTGTGATGGCGCAGGCACAGGAAGAAGCCAACCGCACCTTGCAGCTCTCGCGTGATAAAGCCGAGCAAATGGTGCAAAAAGATATGATCGTGCAGGAAGCCCAGCGCCGTGCAGATCAGATCATCAATCAGGCGCGCAATGAAGCTGAAGCCACCCGTGTTGATGCGGATAATTATGTGGTGGACACACTTATGCAGTTACAGGATCAAATTTCCAAGTTGAGTGGTCAGGTTGGAAATGGCATTCGTATGGTGCAGGAAGACCAAATGCGAAAGGCCTCGGCTTCTGGAACTTCTGAGCACGAATAACAATAAAAGTAAAATCCCGTCACTTGTTGGTGACGGGATTTTTTTATTTAACTTATCATGCTTTTATCCCAGCTTGAAACCTGCTACAAAAAAAATGGTTGCCAGCAGGAGCAGGCTTGAGAAAACTCTCAAAATAGTTTCTTTTGAAAATACTGGATGGCCGGTTCTGAAGAAGGATAGGATGAGTCCACCGAGGCCGATCAATGCGCCGCCGATGCCTACCAGGGCGAAGGCCGGTTTCATGATTCCCTGTACTGAGAGGAGGATGGGCAGCAGGAAAATGGTCACACCTGATATGCCATGTACAATGGCGATTGTGATGGTTGGAAGTTTATTCTGCATGGGGATCGCGCGGGTTAATGTCACAGCGGCGAAACCGATGATGGTGAAGATCAGGTATAGGGTCCGATAAGATGCGAGATGTTCCCAGATCAGTCCCAATGAAAGGGCGAGTGGAATGATGGTTGAGACGATCACTACAACAGGCGAGTCTAAAACTTCGAATCCGAGAATGATGAGCAGCAATCCTGCGAGGAGTAAAACGCCAAAGGCGATGGTGTAAGCGATAATCGGTTCAGTGGAAAGATTGTCAATGCCGACCACGATCTGATAGGCGGCAAGGAAAACGGTAAGGAGTAACAGGAGACGGTCGAGCGTGGTCATTTTCATTTTTAGAATGCTTTCATTGCCAGAATGATCATGGATGAGAGCATATAGAGTGAAGCGTATTTAAATAACCCAAAATTCGCGCGCTCAGACTTGACTTGAAAAGTTGCAAAGGCCAGCAGTAATAAGCCGGCGGTGAGCACAGCGATGAGACGTAAATAGCCTGCGCTGATGCCGATCAACATACTTGCCCAGCCGATGGCAAGCGCGGCGAGAATGGATGAGACGGTGATCGTGGCGCGTGTGAATGTGTCGCCGTAGGTGGATGGGAAAGTGGGAATGCCGGCGTTGCCGTAATCTTCGCGGAATTTGATCGAGAAGGTTAAGGTGTGGGTGGGGATCCAGAAAAGGATGGCAAGTGTGAGCAGGATGCCGACCAGGTCAATGTGACCAGTGGCAAGGACGCGTCCGGCGAGGATGGGCATGGCGCCCGAGATGCCGCCCCAGACGATGCTCCACGCGGTGCGGCGTTTTAGCCAAAGCGTGTAAATAACTACATCGAAGAACCAGCCGGCGAAGACGACGAGACCATAAAGAGGCGCGATGATGAATGCCCAGCCCATGCCAAGAATCGAAATTGACATACCCACTGCGAACACTTCCTTGTGATTTAACTCGCCTGATGCAGCCGAACGTTTGTGTGTACGCTTCATTTTCGCGTCGATGTCGCGGTCATACCACATGTTCATGATGGTTGAGCCGCTGATGGCGAAGAAGAGACTGAAAGACATGCCAAGCAAAGTCAACAGACCGATGGGGGTGCCTGCGCTGAGATAGCCTGCAATGCCTGTGGCGAGGAGCAAGCCGGTCTGTGAGGATTTAATGAGCGGCCAGTAAAGTTTAATTTTCGACTTTTGATTTACGATGGGCGATTGAACGGACATGAAGGGCTCCTGAAAGATATATGCAGGTAAATACGGAAATCGGTTGAGAGGTGATGAAAGTTCTATATTTACAGTTCGCAAGTATACCTGTCTATCTGTGTACCTGTCTACTTTCCTGCTGGTCTCTCACATATCGAAGCCCCATGCGAGGACTGTGACGGGCGAGTTGGACAATTGGCGGGCCGCTTTGTGACTTCCCCAAAATAGGCTTTGATGGGCTGTATAATGGGCGTAATCAGGTTCATGCCCATGAATTTTTTTCAGGCTCTATCCGCTCAGTTTGATTCCAGTACCGTTCGTGATCTGTACGAATGGCGTGTACGCGTGCTTAATGGGATATTGCGCGGCATTTTTGTGATCTGGATGTTTGCTTTGGTGAGCGGGGTTAACAACGTGGTTGAGACATACAAGCGTGAGGCGAAATTTTATGAGAATCCACTTGCGATAGTCGTTTTTGTTGTTTCAATTTATCTTGGTGCAACAGCCGTTCTTATTTTTATTACATTTGATAATCGAAAACTAAAATTTGAGCAGCGTGCAGGGCTTTTGCTTTTCCTTTTCTATATACTTGGTGTACTGGGGATGGCGCTTTCATCTTTCAGCGGGGATGGACGCTTGTTCTTATTTACATTCATCATATTATCGGCTGTGTTTTTTGACCTGCGTTACAGCCTGCCCGCTTTTATTTTTACTTTTTTGACACTGGTAGTCATTGGCGGATTGCAAATTTCAGAGATTTTGGTTGTGCCTGCCGAAAGACAGATCAATGCCACAGACTCAGGCGCGTGGATAAGCGGTGGTATCGTTTTTCTTGTGCTGGGCATCGCCGCTTTGATCTCCATCTCCTATCTTTTACAGACGTTAAATGCCGGGTTGTCTGATTCTCGCGCCTCTTTGAATCGTGAACAGCGCCTGAGCCGCACGCTGCGCACCATAAGCGATATCAATCAATTGATCGTCCGTGAACAGGATCAGGAAAAACTACTTTCCGGTTCATGTGAGAAGCTGATCTCCGGGCGTGGATATTCCTTCGCCTGGATCGGTTTATTGCAAGCAGATGGTGTCACACTTAAATTGGCAGCATCTGCCGGAGATGCGGTCGATTCCGAACCGTTTACGATAAGTATTAACGAGGAAGAGGCTAAATTCTCCTGCGCAACAATCGCAATTCGATCCCGTAAATATTTGAGAGTGGATACTTCTGCTGATGGAGATCCATGTCTGCTTTGCCCCCGCCGTGAGAAACATCCTGCGCGCTCTGCAATTTCTCTGCCGCTTTTGTGGGATGAACGCATATTTGGTGTTCTGGTTGTGGATCACTCGCTCGATGCCGAAATGTTCGATGATGAAGAGATCACATTATTACAGGAACTGGCAGATGACCTGGCGTATGCGCTGGGAAATCTTGAGTCAGACAAACGTCTGCAAACATACGCCCGTCATCAGGCGCTTTTGAATGAGATCACCCAGATCGCGCTTGAAACTTCCGATTTTGACACCATGCTGCAAAGATTTATTGATGGTCTTGAAAAAGTAATGAACGCGGATGGATACTATATTGCGCTCTGGGATTCAGCGAGTCAATTGCCTGCGCAATTTTTCAGCTCAGCTTCACTTCGTGAAATTTTTTCATCCAACATTACCCTGGAAGCAGGCGATCGCATATTTAGTAAATCCATTCTTGAAAGCGGCCGCGCGTTGGTAGTGAACGACATTATGGATACGCCTTATATCAGCCCCCGCGTGGCTGCCTTGTTCCCGGCTCGTTCTGCATTGGGGTTGCCTTTGATCGCCAATAACCAGAAACTTGGAACGCTCGTGATGGGTTTTCGTGAAGCGCATATCTTTATGCCGGATGAAGTTGACTTGTGCGACTTAATATCCAAACAAATTGCGCTCGCCATTTTAAAGGCGCGCCTTGACTCTGCCACCCGCGAAAGGGCGGTTGAACTTGGGCGCATGTATGCCGCGGCACAGGATATGGCTTCCAGCATTATGGATCCGCCGGCTTTGTTGAATAAACTGGCACATCACATGGTTGAAGCGCTTGAAGCCACCAGCGGAAATATTATGTCGATTGATTTGTCTGTGTCTGTGATGCAAGTGTCTGCCGAGTATTGGAGCAGCGCAGCCCTGCCCATGGAAAACCATTCTGATCTTGGCAAATTTTATTCCATCAGTGATTTTTCCACTGTTCTTAATGCCATGATCGCAGGGAAGATCATCACCCTGCATGATGATTCTGAAAATCTGACGAAAGAGGAACGGGAACAGTTTGCAGAGTACGGTATTCAGTCCATGTTGTTTGTGCCCATTCTGGCACATGGAAAGTTATTGGGCAATATTGAAATTTGGGAGAGCCGCAGAAAACGTGAATTTACGCTGGCTGAGATCCGCATGGCTCAGGCTATGGCGGGTCATGCGGCCAGTATTATTGAAAATGTGAAGTTGTTTGAGGCATTGGAACAGCGCGAGGCGTACTTCCGCGCACTCATTGAAAATTCTGCTGTGGGTGTTGCCATCCTCGATGAAAAGGCCGTCGTTCGCTATATTGCTCCTTCAGAGGAGCAGTTGACCGGATATCCTCCCGATGAAATTATGGGAAAATCCGTGTTCCAATATATTGACCCACAGGATCGTTCCCGTCTGTTGGAAACATTTACGGAGAGTGTGAAAACTCCGGGTGTGATCCGAACCGTTGAGTATCGCTTGCTGCGAAAGGATGGGGAGTGGCGCTATTTTGAAGCCACAGGTCATAATATGTTGAATGACCCGCATTTGCATGGTATTGTTTTGAACTATCGTGACATCACGGAGCGCAAACATGCAGAGCAGGCATTACGTGAAAATGAATCACGCCTTGAGGCGGTTATCACAACTGCCTTGAACGGTATTATCACTATCGACGCAGAACAACGCATCATACTTTTTAATCCATCTGCTGAAAGAATCTTTGGCTGTTCGGCCAGCGACGCGATCGGCCAACGATTGGAAAAATTCATGCCGGAGCGTTTTCGCCACAAACACGAGGATAATATTCGTCATTATGCCGATACAGGTATATCAAGTCGCAATAAAGGATTGTTGGATACGTTATACGGTTTGCGAACCAATGGCGATGAATTTCCAATGGAAGGCTTTATTTCCCAGTCCCAGATAGATGGCCGGAGTTTTTTTACAGTTATTTTTCAAGACATTACCGAACGCAAACATGCTGAAGAGGAACTTCGGCGTCATGCCATGGAGCTTGAAACGCTGGCCGCCGCCTCTTCTGCCTTGCGGACCGCGCAAAATGTGACGGAAATGGTGCCGATCCTTGCGCGGCAGGCTTTGCGCGCTGTTAAAGCAGATTATGCATCCATCTTCCTGCTTGAACCAGAAACCGGTGAATTTGTCTCGCGCGGCTGGTATGCTGTAGATACTCCGTTTGATCTTCCCTCGCCAGAAGAATCGCTCCTGCGTCAATTTCCCAATCAAGGAATCACGGGCCGTATTGCATTAACCGGCGAAATTTATCTTACTGAGGATATTCAAAAAGACCCTGTCATTTTAATTTTGGAAGGGGAGCGTGAGCGTCTTAAGCATGTGCATGGCGGTATATCGTTACCACTCCGCAATCAGGAAAAGATAATCGGTATCATGCATATCTGGTCTTTGACTCCCCGCATCTTTAATGAAACGGATATTCGCTTATTGATCGCCCTTGCAGAAACAACCAGCAGCGCCATTCATCGTTCCACCTTGTTTGAGCAAACACTTCAACATGCCGGTGAACTTGCCATGGCATACGACAATACACTCGCCGGCTGGGCGCGCGCCCTTGAACTGCGTGATGAAATTACCGAAGGCCACACACGCCGCGTTACCGAGTTAACCTTGAGTCTGGCGCGCGCGCTTGGTATTTCAGAAAGCGAAATCATTCATATCCGGCGCGGCGCGCTTTTACACGACATTGGAAAAATGGGAATTCCAGATTCCATTCTACACAAACCCGGCGCGTTCACGGTTCAGGAACGTCTCATCATGGAACAGCACACACAATACGCGTACGATATGCTTTCGTCCATTCCATTTTTACAGCCTGCGCTTGATATTCCATTTTGTCATCATGAACATTGGGACGGCAACGGATATCCACGCAAATTAAAAGGTGAACAAATTCCGCTCTCCGCCCGTATTTTTACAGTTGTCGATGTCTGGGATGCGCTTACTTCCGACCGCCCTTACCGCCCCGCCTGGTCAAAAGAAAAAACCCGTGAATATATAATCGAACGCGCGGGCAAACAATTTGACCCGCGCATTGTGGAAGCATTTTTCCTGCTGGAAGTTTAGAATAAATTTTCGTCGCGGCGCATCAGGTCTTCGATGGTTTCCCGTCTTTGCATTAATTTGACCGCGCCATTTTCCAGCCACAAAACAGCCGGCTTGCGTGAGCCATTGTAATTGGACGACATGCTCAAGTGATACGCGCCCGCAGCAGGAATGGCAATCAATGCTCCGGGTTCGATCTTTGGCATCGGCAAATCCTCGATGACCACATCCCCTGACTCACAATAAGGTCCCGCAATGGACACCTTCTCGCTTCTTTCCGCGCTCGGGCTTGATACTGTTAAACAAGAGTATCTCGCTCCATACATCGCATGGCGCGGATTATCCGTCATGCCGCCATCGGTTAATACCCAAACTTTATCGCCGCGTCTTTTGACCGCACCCACTCTATAAATGGCAACACCTGCCCGTGCCACCAAACTGCGGCCGGGTTCCAAATGCAAATGGGGGAGGGCAAGGTTGCGTGCTTTGCAGCCTTCAATGACATTCTCCGCGATCACACGCACATACTCATTAATATCCGGCTGTGGAAGTTCGTCCTCGTGATAGGCCACACCCCATCCGCCGCCCGGGCTAAAGTGCCAATCATCTGTCAGCCCGATTTCTTTGGCAAGATCAAGCCCCAGTTCAATCGCAGCCTTGAGCGGACTTGCATCACGGAAGTTGGAACCTTGATGAAAGTGAATGCCTTTCAAGGGCAGGTGATTCACTTTACAAAATTGCGCGGCTTCCATGATCTCTTCACGGGTCATGCCAAATTTGCTGTCATGTTGACCGGTCTGTGTGTGTGCATGATGTGTTTCAACTGCAACCCCGGGTAAAAGGCGAAGCCAAAGATCAGGGAAGGTTAAGGAATGCATGGCGAATAATTCTGAGAGTCGTTTGAGCTCTGTTAAATTATCAACAACGATCGTACCTGCATATTGAATTGCCGATTCCAAATCCACTGTGGATTTATTCACGCCATGCACAAGCGTATGTTCACGCGGTACGCCGCCAGCCCGGGCGATGGCAATCTCTCCTTCACCGGTGCAATCAGCCCATAGGCCATGCAAATCCACCCATTGCGCGATGGCTTTACAAAGGTAGGCTTTTCCTGCATAGGTAACAGAAGCAGGTATCGGGTAGTGCGAAGCGAGCGCGGATTTATATCCGCCTGCCGCGTTGTCCATCGTCTCACGGTCGTAAAGATATAAAGGGGTTCCGTATGAATCCGCGAGCGTTGAGATCGAATGCCCGGCAATGGTCAGCGATTCATTTTCGATTTTGGCAGAGACGGGGAAGAGTTGTAAACGGTTCATTTATTTTTCACCTGCAACAAAGATTTGATTTTTTCCGAGCCGCTTCGCTGTTAATTCAGCCTGGTCAGCCGCGAGTAACAGGGTGGTCAGTGAATGTGCATCTTCTGGAAAGGTTGCGACCCCGATGCTCAATGTGTAGCCAGAGATGCCCTTGTTCTGAATTGTAATTTCAGAGTCAGGTGCGCCGGCTTGTGCTGCGGCTAACAGACGTTTTGCAAATATCAACGCGCCGGTTTTGTTTGTGTTTGGCAGAATGATCGCGAATTCATCGCCGCCATAGCGCGCGGCAATATCGTATTTTCTTAGATTGTCGCGGATGAGATTGGCAGTTGCTTTAAGCCGTGTATCTCCTGCGGGGTGTCCCCATTTATCGTTGTAATCTTTGAATGAATCAATATCAAAAATGATCAGCGAGAGCGGAGTGTTGACGCGCATGGAGCGTTGTACTTCTGCGAGGAGCGCTTCTTCAAATGCGTGGCGATTCGAGAGGCCGCTGACGGCGTCTGTCATGGCGATGGCTTTTACCTGGGCGTGCAGACGGGCATTATCCACGGCCAGCGCGATCGGACTTGCAATGGTGATGAGCATATCCACATCTGCCTGTGTAAGCGGGGTGCTGGCGTTTCCCTCCACATTCAAGGTGCCGAGTACGGTGCTTTCTTTTAGTAACGGAACACAGATCTCACTTGTTACATCATTTGCTGCCCGCAAAAAATTGGAGTGCTTGGTTACATCTTCGATAAATTGAGCTTTTTTGGTTTCGATTGTTTTTCCACTGACGCCCTGCTTGATGCTGATTTTATGGATCACCAGTTCTTCGGGATATCCGATCTGCGCGCCCAAATAAAGATGATCTTCCTTTAATTGGTAAATGCTGATGTGGGTATATCCAAAAGAACGCTTGAGAACTTTTACGACAGATTCAAAAATGACTTCCAATTCAAGCGAGTTGGAGATCACATCTGAAATGGATTGCACCGCAGACATGACCCGTAAATGTTCCTGTGTGCTGGCATAAAGCCTTGCCCGCTGAATTGAAGCGGATAATTGATTAGCAAGGGTTTCCATGGTTTGAACATCAGCCGCGCTGAAGTCATTAGATCTGACGCTTTCAATATATAAAACCCCAAGTAGGTTTTTGTTGTTTAAGATCGCAATTCCCATTGCAGAACCGTGGCGCTTATCGGTTGAAAAATAATAAGGGTCATTGAAGATTTCATTGGCTACATAGGTTGTTCGCATTTTTGCTGTGTGCCCAATGATCCCCTCTCCCATTTTTTGCTGAAACCCGGGTCTGTATCCAAAATCCTGTGAACCATTGATCGCTGTGACTTTAAGTAGATTATCGTTGACCAATAGGGAGATCGCAGCCTCTGCGTAGCCAAACCGATCGACGACCGCGTCGATGGCTTTTTGTAATATTTCCTGTTCGTCAAAGCTGGCAGCGATCTGCCGGCCTACTTCTTCCAAAAGCCCAAGCTGGGCAGAGCGGCGGAATTCCTCTTCAAGCAGTTCCTGTTCCTGTGTGGTGTTATGGACGACAAGGACGCGCCCAAGGAAGGTCTTGTCGTCCTTGTATAATTTGGTGATCGTGGATTCAGACCATACGTGCCTTCCGTTTTTATTTTGTTTTAGTTTTATTTTTGTATTTAAAGTATTCCATTCCGTTTTGAATTTCTCTGGCTCCGGCAGAATATCAAAGATGGACAGACCGATCACTTCTTTATCTGTATCCAGCCATTTTTTTCCAGCGAGGTTAATGTTGGTGATGATGTCCTGCTCATTTACGACCAGAATGGCATCGCGCAGGTTTTCAATGATCATGGGCGCGGCAATTGGGAAGAGATTAAGTAAACCAAAACGGAACAACGCAACGGCAAATAAAGGCGCTGAAAGCAGGAACGAGAGCGGAGTGGGGTCTATATTATTTGGAAAAATACCAGCCAGGAAGAATATATTGGGTGCTGCGGTGACAAACCCGCCTAATAACATCAGACTGGTTTGTTTGCGTAAATTCTTGGGCGAGCGCAAATACGCGGTAAGGTAGACGAGAATTCCGATTGCGATCAGCGTGTAGCAAATTATTGCATAAAACCAGAATGCAGGCCCATAAGTAAGCTGCAGCGGACCAAAATTGCCGTTCGCGGGCAGGCTCATTGTGCGCCAGATCAAATGATGTGATTCGTTGGAGAGTCCGAGTAAAAATAAAATACCGGCGGGAATTGTCAGAATAAAGATGCGTCCACGCGGTTTCCACCATGGGTTCAGGCCTGTATATCTTAAAGCAAACCCAAGCCAGAGCGGCGCAGATGTGGTCATTCCAAGGTATAGAATTTTTCTGGAAAGGATCTTAAACGGAAGAGAGGGGATGCCGATCTCAAGAAAATAAAAAACCGCCCAGACCAGCATCGATAACATCATAAAGCCTAGTGTGCGCGAACCCGGCTTTTCCCATTCAAAAAGCGCGCGATAGGCGATACCGGCGATAAGGACAATCAATAGTCCAAGAAGAACGGAATAGATCAGTAAAAAGGTCAACATGAAAATTAAAGTTAATGTATTGACCCCGTAAAAGGAAATTTTATTTGCCGAAGAATAATTTCCACCATACCTCCCAGTTTTGCATTGGGGTGGGGAGGGGCATTGGGGTGGCAACGATCACAGGCGCGCTGCCGGGTTGCCCAACAGGAATAACGGGTTGATCGCCTTCCTGCACATAGTGGCCTTCCGTGCGCGCCCATTCCTCCACCGCTGCAGTTGACCCGGCATAGGCCACCTGTGTTTTCAACGCCATCTGGGTTTGTATGGCTTGTGTGGCAACAGCGCGTACTTCTTCGCGCTGATCGTTTAAACGGTTTAACTCTTCAAGGCGTGTATTGAATTCGATCACAACCATGATCAGGAGAAACACACCCAGAAAGGTCGCTGCGCGTCTAAGATTAAGAGGAAGAGTTGGCATGGCTTTATCTTAATCGGAATTCCCCGCGTTGACAAGAAAAAATTTCTTTATGGTACAATCTTCTCCCGCAGAGCGTAGTACCCTTCGTTCTGACTCTCAAATAGAAAAGGGCTTAAAGAACATGAAAATCATGCTTGTTAAAGACGTTTACAAATTGGGGCGCGCCGGGGATATTAAGAAAGTAGCTGATGGTTATGGCCGCAACTTCCTTATTCCTCAGGGATTGGCCGTACTCGCCACAGAAGGCGCATTAAAGCAGGTGCAGAAGATCAAGGCACAGGCTGAAGTCCGTCGCAGCTCACAAAATAACGAACTCAAGGGTCTTGCCGACCAGATCAAGGACGTAGTCCTCACTTTCGCTGCAAAAGCGGGCGATACCGGCAAACTCTACGGCTCCATCACTACACAGGATGTTGCCAGCGCGCTCACTGAAAAAGTCCGCTTTGAAGTGAAACGCCAGCAAGTGGATATTCAACCCATTCGCAACCTCGGTGAATTCGTCGCTCACATCCGCCTGACCATGGACCTGGTTCCTGAAATCAAGATCATCGTCCATCGTGAAGGGGAAAGCATTGAAAGCGCAACAGAACACGCCGAACCCGAAGCCGCTGAAAAGCCAAAGAAAAGCAAGGCAAAAGAAGAAGCTGCTGCAGAAGAACCAGCCGCCACAGCCGAATAATCAATACACAACATCACCGGCGCAAGTCGGTGATGTTTATAATAGGCAGTAAAATATATTCATGTTTGCATCCATAGGCCAGCAATTAAAAAAAGAACGCGAAGCCCGTTTTCTGACACTTGAAAAAGCGTCAGCGGCCACGCGTATTCGCATTGTCTTTTTGCAGGCATTGGAGTCAGATGATTATTCTGTCATGCCGTCTGCGGCGCAGGGGCGCGGCTTTCTGCGCAACTATGCCGAATATCTCGAATTAAATGTTGACGAGATGATCGCTGAAATTCAACGCAATATTCAACCGGTTGAAGTCAGCGGACCTTTGCCTCAAGTGAATTTGCTTGAGACGGAGATTCCGCCATTGGTTGAAGTTGAGGATGAAAAACCGGCGCAGTCTTTCTTAAGCTCATTGTTGGGCCGCCGTCCGAAAGCAGAGTCAGCGCCTGAGGTGGAGATTCCCCAAGATCCCGCGCCCGCTGTGCTTGCAGTTGAAGTTGAACAGCCCAAGCCGCGCGGCAGGAAGAAAAAGAAAGCAGATATTTTGGATGTGGTGGAAGAAATTTCACAGCCGGTGATTGTGGAACCTGTGGTGGAGATCAAAGCCGAAGAGCTGATTCAGCCGGTTGAGGCAGAGCAGGTTGAGGTTAAGAATGAAGCGGAGCCGGGTCTATTCTCAAAGCTCAGGTCCATCTTCCGATTCCGCTTTGAAAAAAAAGAACCACAACCAGAGTCTGAAATCCCTGTGATGGTTGAACCTGAGGCGCAGAAAAATATTCCGTCCCAGCCTGCTGATGTGATCTTTGCCGAGATCGGGCGGCAATTGCGCGAACGGCGCGAGTTGATCAGCCTGACGTTTGATGAAGTGGAGCGTCATACAAAATTGCGCGCGGCTTTTATTAAGGCATTGGAAGAGGGTGCGTTTGATAAATTACCGTCGCCGGTGCAGACGCGCGGTATGCTGGCAAACTACGCAACATTTCTTGATCTGAATACAGATACCATTTTGCTGCGTTTTGCAGATGGGCTGCAGGCGCGGCGTTATGAGAAATACGCAGAAACACCGCGTGAAAAAATTCAAACAGAAGTGATTACCTCCATGCCGTTTTTGCGGAGTTTTATTGCAGGTGATTTGATCTTCGGTATGGTGATGATCGCGATTTTGGCGGCGCTGGCGATCTGGGGTGTGGGGCGTGTGGTTAATTCTCAGGAAGAGTCGAATGTTGAAGTGACTGTGCCTGCGATTAATATATTGGACGGTACGCCTTCACCAACAGCTACGCTGGATCTGACTGCTTTCCCTGCCGAGACTCCGCTGGTAGACGGCGCCACTACTTTGGAGGCGCTGCCGATCCCTGATGAGAATGCCAATGTGGTGGTCAGTATTTTCGCAGTGGAGCGGGCTTTTATCCGTGTTTCAGCGGATGGAGAGATTAAGTTTGAAGGACGCATTTCACCGCGTGAGACGAAGGTTTTTGATGCGGTGGATCAGGTGGTTATTTTGACCGGCAATGCCGCCGCGCTGCGCGTTACATATAACGGGCGCGATCTGGGTTTGATGGGCGGTATTGGGGAAGTGGTTAATCGAGTTTATTTGATCTCGGGGGTAGTGACGCCGACTGCGACCATTCCGCCGACGCCGACGAATACATTGCCAGTTACTGATACAGCGACTCCCACGTCTACACCTACTTTTACCCCCACAGTTACACCGCCTGCTGGCGGATAGCGACTGTAAAATAATTTTATAGTTAGGAAAATAAGATGTCAAAAAATACATTTCATTTGGTTTCACTTGGTTGTGCAAAAAACACAGTCGATTCTGATTCGATGGCGCAGTTGTTGCTGCGGGATGGTTATCTTTCAATGGATGATCCCGATCAGGCCGCTGTGTTGATCGTGAACACCTGCGGATTTATCGGCCCGGCGAAGGAAGAATCTTATCGTGTGTTGGGTGAGCTTGCCAAATCAAAACATAGCGGGCAGGTGCTGATCGCGGCGGGCTGTCTGACACAGCGTTATGGTGTGGAAGTGGCGCAGAAGGTGCAGGGCATTGATGGTATTCTCGGCACACGCCGCTGGATGGATATTGTGCAGGTGGTGCGTGAGGTGCGCAAGGGACCGCGCCCTGAACCGCTCTATCATTTACCCGACGATGCAACTGTTGGTACGGATGAAAATAATGCGCTGCGTGTCAGTGTGGCTGGGGCGAGCGCATATCTCAAAGTGGCCGATGGCTGCCGACGCCCATGTGCATTTTGCGCGATTCCGCTTATCAAGGGGACGGCGGTTTCCCGTCCGGTTGAATCGATCATTAATGAAGCGCGTAAGTTACGCGACTCAGGTGTGCGTGAATTGGTGTTGATCGCGCAGGATACAACGGACTATGGCCATGATCTGGGTATGAAAGATGGTCTTGCCATTTTGCTGGAGCAGTTGACCGATTCTGTGCCGGATATGGATTGGGTGCGTGTGATGTATGCCTATCCGGGGTATGTGACTGATCGTCTGATCGAAGTGATGGCAACCCGCAAGCAGATTCTGCCGTATCTGGATATGCCGCTGCAACACGCGCATCACGATACGTTGTACCGCATGAAACGCCCGTCAAATATTGAGTGGGTGCATAAGACATTGGCAAAAATGCGTGCCACCATTTCAGATCTTTCCATTCGCACGACTTTTCTGGTGGGTTATCCGGGTGAGACGGATGAGGAATATCAAGCCTTGTATGATTTTGTGAAGGAGATCCGCTTTGACCGGGTGGGTGCGTTCCAGTTTTCGTTTGAACCTGGGACAACTTCGGCGCCGCTGGGCGACCCCGTTCCTGCTGAAGTGAAGCAGGAGCGTTATGAGCGTTTGATGGAATTACAGCAGACGATTTCTTTGCAGGTCAATCAATCGTATGTCGGCAAGACTTTGGATGTGCTGGTTGAGGGCTTTGATAACGGCATTTCGATTGGTCGTTCCTATCGTGATGCGCCTGAAATTGACGGTATGGTTTTCATTGAAGGACAGGCAAAGATCGGTGATATTGTGCCGGTGAGAATCGGCGGCGCAATGGCTTATGACCTAACCGGTGTGTTGGCGACTCAGCCGTTGATCAAGTTATAACGGCTGGTAGATTTAACCGTTCTTCGGCTCCGCTCGCATGGTCCCGATGATTTTTCGGGAGGATGTAGATTAAATAAAAAATCCGCTGTTTTGTTGACAGCGGATTTTTTGTTGTTTATGATGTTCTTGCAAAAGCGGTTGCGCCGAGGATCAATGCTGAGAGAATTAGATTTACCCTGAGCAGGATCAATTCGCGGCGTTGAAGTTTTGCCAGTTCGCCGGCATCTGCATTTTCTTTTTTCATCAATGTGCGATGGATGGCGGGTAATACTTCCCAGGTTTGAATGGCGCTGACGACTGCCATGATGGCGGCCAGACTATGTTTGATAAGAATGGACAATGACCATTGCGTGCTGAGAGAGAGAAAGCCGTCGTAATGCGGGCTGGTGCTTAGTTGAAATAAACCGGTTACCAATAGTAATCCCATGCTGAACCACGCGAGCGGTTCGAGTCTTTTTTGCAGGGCGGCGATAAAGCTGAGTTGGTCGACCAGTTTCAAGGTCCGCTGTGATGCGGGGAGGACGAGCAGGTTGATGGCGGCGAGGCTTCCGATCCATGCGACGGTTGCGAGCATGTGCAGCCAGTAAATCAGCGCCATGATCCATGTGGGAGGGGTTGTCATATTTTATGGGCCGACAGTAGGCACATCGGTCGGGAGGATAACTTCGGTGGTGGGTAAAACCTCAAGCGTGGGTGTGGGCGGGTAGCATTGATTAAAAGCATCAGCCGAATTTCTTGCGGCGGTACTATCCAGATTGCCAATTGCTTGAGCGCTTTTATATATGTCATAGGCTTCACAGAACGCCTGACGATTATAAAGATCATCACCATAGCGCATGGATGCGATATATAAGCGTTCGGATGCGGTCATTGTGCCGTCCCACATGGCAGGCCAGCCGTTGCCGACTTGATAGAAATAATCAACCGCCTGTTTCCAGTCCAATTCCCAGAAACTTGCGCCAATGATATACATGCGTGCGCCTTCGCGCAGTCCATTGGCGGTGTTGTCCAGGGGGCCAAAGCGTTCGGCAAGTGTCAGCTGATAGATACCGCCTTCAAGATTGCCCTGCTGGGTGATCAGAGCGTAACCGTAATTGCGCAGAGCGAAATAATACATCCCGTCCACTTGCGCAGTTTTGTAGGTGTTATCCAGTTTGCGGATTGTATCCAGAGCGGCCAATGCGCCCGGCCAATCCTGTGCGTTGATAAGTTGTTGTGAGCGTTGATAGGCACTTTCGGCGCCACTGAAATCGGGAGTGGCGGTTAGTGTGGGTGTGGTGGTGGGAGTGGGGATGACGCTAATGACCAATACTTCGGTCAGCTTTTGCTGTACACCCGGATAACTCGGATCATTGGCAATGATGAATTCAAGGCGCTGAATCGCAGCTTCGTAGCGGCCGGATTCAATATCCACCAATGCGAATGTGTATTGTTCGGAGAGTTGCTTTGATACGATGTCGTATTCCGCCGCTTTGCGGTCACCGATGCCGGAAGAGTAGCCGCCAAATGCGCCCAGCCCGATCAACAGCAGAAAGCCGAGGATGCTAATAAGCATGGACTTCCAGCGTGTGGGTTTCTTCACGGGTTTAAGCGGCTGTGTATCATCTTCTTTGATGGGTAGAGAAGGTTGTGTGCTTTCAATATTTTCAGACATAACAATTATTATACTTCCCTTTGAATTGCTCAAAAAACCACTTATTTTTGATTTATCAAATGATCCCCAAAGGTTTTAAAGACCTTTGGGGATAACTAAATTTTTATTTACAAATTAAAGATCTGTTTCGCATCAGACCAGACAATTGCCAGAGCAGCAAGTCCGCCGATGAACATGCCGATTAACGCAGTGACGATCGCCCCGCCGGGCAAATATAAAGCGATGAAATACGTGATCACGCCGCCGACCACGGCTGCGACCAGCCCCTTGATGACCGCTCCGCCGACATGGATCGGTTCATGTGTGCGTTTGGACAGCCAGCCGAATAAAATGATGGCTTCTATTAAAAGCGCGATTTCTGCAAAGGCAATGACCGGCGCGCCGATCTCCCTGAAAAATATTAACCCTGCTGCGCCGATTCCTAAAAACATGATCAGACGCAGAATAACAGCGTATAACGGAAACATCGGTTCCTTGCGCGCATAAAACGAACGCGCCGCGATCTCGTGAATGGTGAAGCCTGTCAGCGTCATCAAATAGGCGCGGGTTGTCCATGTGACCAGTGTGGAAGTGGCTTCGTCGAAACCGAAGAATCCGCGCACCAGTGGATGAATCCCCGCCGACATGACCGCTGCGATGGGAATGGTGAGCGAGATCAAAACCCGCAGAGCGCGTTCTATCGTTGAGCGGAAGCCTGCCCAGTCGCCGCGAGCCGCGAACTCTGAAAGTGTGGGCAGCATGGCCGTGGCAATCGCCGTCCCAAGAATGGTCTCAGGCACTTGCATGATCATCCAGCCGTAGGTGAGTGAAGAGACCGCGCCCACTTGATCGAGCCGCGAAGCGAGATTGTCACGCGCAAGCACAATGAATTGAATGCCGCCCATCGTAAGCAAACGCGGCGCCATCAACTTCAACGCTTCGATCAATCCTGTGTGACGTATGTCTAAAGATGGAGTCCAGCGGAAGCCAAACTTAAAAAGTGCGGGTAATTGAATCAGCAAATGAAATGCAGCGCCGAGGATCACACCATACACCAGTCCGCGAATACCGAAACGCGGCACAAAATAGATTGCGCCGATGATCTGTCCCACATTGTATAAACTAGGTGCGAGCGCGGGAAAAATAAAATGTTGATTCGCTTGCAATGAAGCGGCCACCAGTCCGCTGACCGAAAAGATCACCGTGCCGATCAAATTGAGCCGCATCAACTCAGCCAGCAAGGCAAGTTGTTCATCACTAAAACCCGGCGCAATACCCAGCTTCGCAATTGGCACCGCAAAAATACTGATCACGATCGCAAAGGAAGTCGTTACCAGAAAGGCAACATTCGCCACCCGTGAAAACAAATCCCATGCGGCGGCGCGGTCTTTGGTGGTGAGATATTCCGTCAGCAAGGGGATGAATGCCATCGCCAGCGCACCGCCGGAGATCAGTGCAAACAGCACATCCGGTAAATTGTTTGCGGCGTTGAAGGTATCCAACAATTGCACGTCAGTGGAATATTGAGTTGTAATAATGCGCGTGCGATAAAAAGCGATCACCTTGTCGAATAAAAACAAAAACGCGATTGTCAGTGAATTACGGGTAAGACGTGATAATTTATTCATTGATTAATGATCCGCAGGCGGCGTAACATCCATGCCGGGTAATTTATCTGCCAGCAAATGAGTCTTATGAATCAAGACCGGCAGGCATTGCGCGCAAATATATTTTGCTTCACTCTTAAATGTTAAGTGTAATAGCGGCACTTGTTCATCCGTGCGATTGCAGTTCAAGCAAATCTTTTTTTGTTCGTTCATGATTTCTCCAGTTTTGTTTTACATCCTGAGCGGCACAGTCGAAGGACGTAATACAAAATTATAATTTACTGCAAACTATCCTTCGGCTGCATGCCTCAAAGAGCATTCGTCACTCCGCTCAGGATGTAAATCAAATCGTGCCCTTATACATGCCGCCGTCCACATTTAACATCACACCTGTAATATAGGAAGCCGCAGGCGAGACGAGGAATGCTGCGGCATTTGCGAACTCTTCAGGCTGACCCAACCTCCCAAGCGGACTCTGCTCCGACTGCCTGCGCGTTTCTTCCTCTACCGTTGAGCTGTTCGCTGTTGCCCGGGCAGTCATCAACTCTGTGACACGTTCCGTCTCCGTCCAGCCTGGCAGTATGGAATTAAAGCGGATATTTTCGCGGCCAAGTTCCAGCGCCAGCGATTTGGTTAATCCGATCGTCGCCATGCGGATGCTGTTTGATAGCAGTAAATTCGCGATCGGCTGTTTGACCGACATCGAAGTCACCGTCAACACGCTCGCTGAATCTGATTTTCGCAAATGAGGCAGCGCCGCCTTAATCAAGCGGACGTGCAGCATCAGGCACAAGTCCACGCCTTTTTGCCACGCGGCCTCATCGAGTGAATCGATCGACCCGGGCGGAGGTCCGCCGGCGTTGGTGATGAGAATATCCAACCCGCCGAAGGCATCCACAGTTTGTTGAATTAACTTTTCGGGCACATCGGTCAAACCAACATCGCCCACAAGTCCAATTACCTGTGTACCTGTTTCCTTGCTTAATTTTTCAGCCACACTTTTGATCTTTGCCTCATCCCGTCCATTAATGGCGACCTTACAGCCTTCTTTTGCTAAAGCCAGCGCGGTGGCATATCCCAGCCCACGGGAAGAGCCGGTGACGAGTGCGATTTTGTCTTTTAGGTGTAAGTCCATTTTGTCTCCATATTTGTAGGGGCGGGGCTTGTCCCCGCCCTTATGTATGTTATACAAATAGGGCGACCACAAGGGTCGCCCCTACGCAATGATCTCGATCTTCTCGTCAATAATCTGACCATCTGCCCAATTTGCTTCCACCCATTTTGCCACACTTTGCAAAGACTGTCGCAGGGTGACTCCGTCAGAATTGATCATGGCACAGCCGATCACGGCCTCCTGCCATTTGTCCTGTAGATCCATTTCTGCAACAGAGACATTAAATTCACGATGCAAACGTGAGATGAGCGGCTTGATTCGTCCGCGCTTTTCTTTGAGAGAGGCACAAGTGGGGAGGTGCAGGTGAATGGTGAGGGTGGCGATCATGATGTTATTTGAAGAAAACCGAAGTGAGCATGGCAATAAAGGGCAGCCACCCTATCAATATCAAAGTGCTGCCAAGTACATACGCTGGAAAACCGCGTTGAATTCCCTTGTGTCTATCCCTGTATTCCCCACGTATAATGATAAATAAGCCTGTCGTGCCCCATAGGAAAAGCATAATACTGATTACAAGTTGAAACGTCCATAGGGCAACTTTTATGCCGAACCGATCAAGGATCGTGATCACAATGGCATACATGAGAAGTAGAAAAATCGAAATAACGAACGGAATATCTCCCCACCAGGAGGAGATTATTTCCTTTGCTTTTTGTTTCGCTGATTGTACAGAAGGGGATTCTTTATCGGGGTGAATGTTCATGGTCTATTTATAATATTTTCTTATTTTACGAATTATGAATTACGCCTTACAATCTCACACATGGACATAGAAACTTCATATAATAATTCCCTCGATTACCTGTATTCCTTCGTGGATTATAGCCTTAAACATTCCTCGGAGCTTGCCAAGGCAGACTTTAATCTTGACCGTATGTTTGCGTTGATGGAGTTGCTGGGCGACCCGCAGGCCAAATATCCTGTCATTCATGTGGCGGGGACGAAGGGCAAAGGCTCCACGTCGGCGTTGTGTGCGGCGGCTTTGCAGGCAGCGGGTTACACGGTGGGTTTGTACACGTCACCGCATTTATTGGATTATGTAGAGCGGATTCAAATTAACGGCACACCGATCACACATGAGCAGTTGATTGATTTAGTGGAAGAGATCAAGCCATTTGTAGCAAAGATCGAAAAACTGACCACCTTTGAAATCACCACGGCGCTGGCATTTATGGCCTTTGCGAAACACGGCGTCACCGCGGCGGTATTTGAAGTAGGCCTCGGCGGCAGACTCGATGCGACCAATATTGTCACGCCCAAGGTTTCGGTCATTACTTCATTGTCTTATGACCACATGGCGGTGTTGGGCAATACATTGGCTTTGATCGCAGGGGAGAAGGCCGGCATTATTAAACCTGGTGTGCCCGTGGTTTCGTCCCCGCAAAAGGATGAGGCTTGGGAAGTTTTGGAGCGTGTAGCCAAAGAAAAGAATTCTGAGATAACGCTTATAGGAAGAGATGTAACGTTTGAGTTGCTCGAATCATCTTTGGATGGGCAGGGACTGACCGTGGACAGTGGACGATGGACGGTGAAAGACAATCAATTCATTCAGGCTTCAGCACGGTCCATCGTCTATGGTCAAACTACAGATTCCTTTACTTGGCAATCATCAAATCGAAAACGCCGCCACGGCTTACACAGCTTTGAAAGCCAGCGGAATTCCCATCACAGATGAGCAGATACAAAAAGGGTTTTCTCAAGTACAATGGCGCGCCCGCTTTGAGATTGCGCGGCGCGAACCACCTGTGATCTTTGACTCGGCGCATAATCAGGATTCGTTTGAAAAACTTTACGAAACACTAGATGCGTATTTCCCCGATAAAAAAGTGTATCTGATCTTTGGCGCATCAGAAGATAAGAATATCCCCGGGATGTTTGCGGCGCTAAAATCGAAGATCAAGAAAATTATTGTCACGCGTGCCGATCATCCGCGGGCGCTTGAAGTGGAACGAATTCAACAGTTGGCAGAGCAGGCTGGGGCGGAGTCTGAAGCGGTCACTCCCGTAAAGTCCGCATTGGCGCGGGCGCTGGAATTGTCATCAAAAGATGGTAGCATCGTCTTATCCGCTGGAAGTATGTTTGTCACCGCGGAAGTCATGTCTGCATGGAAAACGAGTACTTAATGAATCATCAATCTGACTGGAACGAAGAAGAAGATAATTTTGACCTCACGCTCTCACAGCGGACCGAGGAACTGTATCGCATTCCAAATACAGAACCCAACGCTGACGGGCTGATCGAAGCCGTGGTGTTGCCGTTGCGCGATATGGTGATCTTTCCGCGCATGGTTTCGCCGATCTTTGTGGGACGCGAAGCATCATTGCTTGCGGTGCAGGAAGCGCAGCGCAAAGAGCAGACCGTGATCGGGCTGACTCAAAAAGACCCTGAACTGAATGACCCTGGCGCCGATGATTTTATGCCGGTGGGTGTGGAGATGGCGGTGGGGCGCTTGCTGCACATGCCCGACGGTTCATACTCCGCGCTGGTGCAGGGACGCAAGCGCGTGGAGATCGTTGAGTTCTTGAGCGTGAAGCCGTACATCAAAGTGCGTGCGCGCGTGATCAACGAACCGCAAACCGCCGATAGACAGGCGCAGGCGTTGATGCGCTCTGCGTTAAGTTTGTTCGAGCGCTGTGTGCAACTGGATCGTTCAATTCCCGAAGAAGCGCATTTGTTTGCTTTGAACATCGCCGAACCGGGCTGGCTTTCGGATATGGTCGCCACTTCGCTTTCGTTGACCTACGAAGCAAAATTAAGATTGCTGTTGATCCTTGACCCCAAAGCACGCTTGGGACAATTAAATAATATTCTGGCACAGGAAGTGGATGTGCTTGAGTTGGAAGACGAAATTCATTCACGTGTACAAAGTGAAGTGGATAAGAGTCAGCGTGAGTTTTATCTGCGCGAACAAATGAAGCAGATCCAAAACGAATTGGGCGAAGGCGATATTTTCACGCGCGATGCATCTGATCTCAAGAAAAAAGTGGATGCCGCCAACCTGCCCGAAGAAGCGAAGAAGGTTGCGCTGAAAGAATTGGAGCGGTTGAATCAAATGCCGCCGATGGCGCCTGAAGTGGGCATTATCCGCACGTATATTGACTGGATCGTTGACCTGCCGTGGAATAATTCCACGCCCGATAATTTGGATGTGAAGAACGCCGCCAAGATTTTGGAACGCGATCATTACGGATTGAAAAAAGCCAAAGAAAGAATTTTGGAATATATCGCTGTGCGTTCGCTCAAGCCGAAAAAGGAACGTCAGCCGATTCTTTGTTTTGTGGGACCTCCCGGCGTGGGCAAGACTTCACTCGGACGTTCCATCGCAGATGCGCTTGGACGCAAGTTTGCGCGTGTGTCGCTCGGCGGTGTGCGTGACGAAGCCGAAATTCGCGGACATCGCCGCACGTACATCGGCGCTTTGCCCGGAAGAATTATTCAAACCATGAAGCGCGCCGGCACGGCGAATCCGCTTTTTATGCTGGATGAAATTGACAAGCTGTATTCCGACTTCCGCGGCGACCCTGCTTCAGCCATGCTTGAAGTGCTTGACCCCGAACAAAATTACGCATTCAGCGATCATTATCTTGAATTGCCTTTTGATCTTTCCAAGGTCATGTTCGTGACCACCGCCAATTCGCTGGCGAATATCCCTGCTCCATTGTTGGATCGCATGGAAGTGATCGAATTCCCCGGCTACATCGAAGAGGAAAAGATCGAGATCGCGAATCGTTATCTCATTCCGCGCCAGATCGAAGAGAACGGGATCGAGAGTCTTGAAATTGTATTTGAACCCGCCGCGCTAAAACGCATCATCCGTGAATATACCTATGAAGCGGGTGTGCGTAATCTGGAACGTGAACTCGGACGTGTCTGCCGCAAGATCGCACGCCTCAAAGCGGAAGGGAAGAAGTATCCCGTTTCCATCGCGCCTGAAATGATCGAGAAAATGCTCGGCCCGCAGCAAGTCTTCCCATCTGAAGCGGAACTGACTGACGAAGTGGGCGTCGCTACCAGTCTTGCATGGACCGAAACTGGGGGCGAGATCATGTCTGTTGAAGTTGCCATTCTCGAAGGCAAAGGCGGCATGCAGATGACAGGTCAGATGGGTGAGGTGATGCACGAGTCTGCTCAGGCCGCGTTGACCTATATCAAGTCACGTGCTGGTGCTCTGAAACTTGAACTGGATATTTTCGAGCGTTTGGATATTCACATCCACATGCCTGAAGGCGGAATCCCGAAGGATGGTCCCTCGGCTGGGATTACGATGGCAACGGCCATCATCTCCGCGCTGACGGGGCGGCCGGTATTACGTCACGTGGGCATGACCGGCGAGATCACCCTGCGCGGACGTGTGCTCCCGATCGGCGGCGTGCGAGAGAAAGTCCTCGCTGCGCATCGTGCCGGCTTGAAGACCGTGCTTCTGCCTGAAAAGAATATGAAGGATCTGGTGGAACTTCCCAAGACCGCCCGTTCTGAGCTAAAAATAATCCCGATCAAACACATGGATGATGTGCTGGCAATTGCGCTTTCCAAGGAAGTGACCGTCGAACCGCCACGGCCCAAAAAGCGCGGCGGAGATGATAGTCAGGACGAGTAGTTTTACGTCTTTATTTCATAACAATCCCCAACTCAAGTGACGTGGATGATAAAATATCCACGTCACTTAATATTTAATGGAAACTCACCCATGTCCTCTCTCGAAAACAAAGTTGTTCTCATTACAGGTGCCTCCTCAGGCTTTGGCGAAGATGCCGCATTGCTCTTTGCAAAAGAAGGCTGCAAGGTCGTTCTGGCCGCACGCCGTTTAGACCGTTTGCAAAACCTGGCCGCAAAAATACAGGAACTTGGCGGTGAAGCCATCGCTGTGCCCGTGGATATTATTGACCCGGCAGAAGTGGATAACATGGTGCAGACCACGATCGATCTGTATGGTCAAATTGATATTCTTTTTAACAACGCTGGCATTGGCCGCGTGGATTGGTTTGAGAATCATTCCGTTGAACGTGATATCAATACGCTGGTACAGGTTAATCTCATTGCCCTATGCAGGTTACACGCGCGGTTTGCCGTACATGCTTAATCGGAGAAGGTCATATTATTGGCTATGATCTCCGTTGCAGGTCTGCTTGCTTCTCCGCTTATCACAAGTTATGCTGCCAGCAAACACGGCGCCCGCGGATTCACCGACGCCCTGCGCCGCGAAGTGACTCCGCTCGGCATCAAGGTCAGCGGAATTTATCCCGGTCCGGCTTCCACCGAGTTCGGTCAACATGTAGGCAAGAACGAAGCCTATCGCTCGGTTAAGTCCATGCTCAATATCCACATGACTTCCGAATATGTCGCCCGCCGCGTCCTGGATGTTGCCAAACGTCCGCGCCGCAGTTTGATCATCCCATGGTGGTTTCGCATCCTCACAACTTTTGACATGTTGTTTCCAGTCATCGTTGATTGGATCTCATATGCCTTCTCAAAAATTAAACATAAATCGGATTAGGAGACTCTCATGAATCAAGCGCGACTTAACAACCTCACCGCATCAATGCGGACCTCGAACCTGGATGCCGTTATTCTGAATCCGGGTCCCACGCTGACATATCTTGCTGGTGTCGAATTTCATTTAATGGAACGTCCGATTGTTTTGTTTGTTGCACCCGGCAAAGACCCGGTGCTTGTCTTACCTGAACTGGAACTTCCCAAAGTGGATTTATTTCCATACAAAATACAAGCATTCGCGTATGGTGAACTTCCGTCAGAGTGGGATGATGCCTTTCGAAAGGCGGCCCAGTCTCTCGGTCTGGATGGGAAGCGCATCGGCGTCGAACCACGTCAACTGCGCTTAATGGAATTCGGTCATGTTAAAGCAGGTGCGCCTGAGGCAGAATATCCAGATGCAAGTGAAGTGCTTTCGGGTCTGCGTTTGAAAAAAGACAAAGCCGAAATTGATGCCATGCGCCGCGCGGTAAAGATCGCGCAGGACTCACTTGAAGCAACCATTCCCTTAATCAAGATCGGTATGACTGAGCGCGAGTTATCTTCTGAACTGGTGATGCAATTATTAAAGCACGGCTCTGATTCAGCCCTGCCATTTTTCCCCATCATCTCCGGCGGACCGAATGGCGCAAATCCGCACGCATCACCGACCGAAAGAAAATTACAAGCCGGCGATCTTCTGGTTGTGGATTGGGGCGCCGCGTATGAAGGCTACATCTCAGACCTGACACGCACCTTCGCAGTGGGTGAGGTGGATGATGAGTGCGCGAAGATTCACAAGATCGTGCAGGAAGCCAACGCCGCAGGTCGCGCCGCTGGCAAGCCCGGTGTGCCCTGCGCCGCCGTGGATATTGCCACGCGTGATGTGATCGAAAAATCTGGCTATGGAAAATATTTCACGCATCGCACTGGTCACGGCATTGGCATGGAAGGCCACGAAGAACCGTACATGCGCGGCGACAATATGCAGTTGCTGGAAGTTGGCATGGCCTATACCGTGGAGCCGGGAATTTATCTTCCCAACCGCAACGGCGTCCGCATTGAAGATAACATCGTCATTACCGAAGGCGGCGCAGATTGCTTAAGCGACATGCCGCGTGAAATTCGAGTAGTAGGATAAATTGCAGGGCGGCACGCTAAACAACGTGCCGCCCATTTTTATTATGTCAACAATAATTTCTACATACCTTGATCTTCTTGATTCCCAACGTGAAACTGTATTTGATGCGTTGAGCGGAATAACCGATTCGCAGCTCTGGCAGAGACCCGCTCCCAACGAATGGAGTATCGGCGAAATCCTTGACCATAATTATTTACTGTTTGCCTCCACCTATCCCGCCGTAAAATGGATCTGGAAGTTAAACGGCTGGTATGGACGCCTGCGCCGTAACCGTCAATACTCGGTGCAAATAGAAGATCTGTATCGCAGCCCGAAATTTCCGCAATGGGTGGGCTTCATGTGGACTCCGCGCTACAATCCGCGCAAACCGGTTTCACTTGAAATGCTTAAGTCTGAGCTGCGAACCCTTCATGAAAATGTCCGTCAATTTTATGAGGGCAAGGATGCAGATGTGTTGGGAAATTTGTATCTGTATGACCCGTTGTTCGGTTGGTGTAATTTGATCGTCACCTTGCGTATTGGTATTTATCACGATCAATTGCATTTTGACGATGTTCTAAAGCAAGCCGTGCAATTTCAAAAATGATATCCATTCAGCCCGCACTGCCCGAACAGGCGGAAATATTAACCACGATCACGCTGGCCGCAAAACGCCATTGGAATTACCCCGAAAGTTGGATTCAACTCTGGCTCCCGTCATTAACGATCACCTCCGCATATATTCTCAAGTACGAAACATGGGCGGCGATTATCAATAAAAAATGTGCGGGCTATTACTCTCTTAAATATGAAAACGAATCTCTCTGGCTCGATAATCTCTGGGTCTTGCCTGAATTTATGGGGCAGGGGATCGGAAAGCAGCTTTTCCAACATGCACTGGAAAGAAGCCGCGCTCAAGGTGTTTATAATATAAAAATAGAATCCGATCCCAACGCACAAACTTTCTACGAAAAAATGGGCGCTCGCAAAACCGGTGAATATCAAATACAGATCGAAGGTCAACCGCGCGCATTACCCGTAATGGAGATCAATTTATGACAACCTACTGTGATTACTGCAATTCCCACCCGGAAGATACCTTCAATAAAAATTATCACGATACCCAATACGGATTTCCGCTCAAAGATGACGATGAATTTTTTGAACGTCTTGTACTGGAAATCAATCAGGCTGGCCTTTCGTGGATCACCATTCTCAAGAAGGCGGATAATTTCCATAAAGCCTACAGCAAATTTAACATCGCAAAAATTGCAAAATACACCGAGGAAGACCGCGCGCGTTTACTGGCAGATGCGGGCATTATCCGCAACCGGTTAAAAGTTAATGCGGCGATTGTCAACGCGCAGAAGATCCTTGAGTTGAAAAAGGAATTCGGTTCCTTTCAAGGCTGGCTGGATGCGCATCACCCACTCACGAAAGACGAGTGGACAAAGCTTTTCAAGAAGACCTTTGTCTTTACCGGCGGCGAGATCGTCAACGAGTTCTTAATGTCCACGGGATATTTGCCGGGTGCGCATCAGCCGGATTGTCCGATTTTTAAAAAGGTCGCGGCGCTGAAGCCCCGTTGGATGAATAAATAATATTTCTTTTGGAAACAGATCGGAGCACCTGCTTTACTTCGTTGATCGTCAATTCGGAGTAAAAGCCCGCGCTCCGAATTTTTTATTTACTTGTATACTTACAGCGGAACAAATCCCATGCCGCCAACTTTTGTCATCGCAGGAAAACTCAATCGTGAATATATTTTGCCGCCCACAGGCCAGCCTTTATTGGATGCCCCCGGCGGAGATTTGTTATATGCCGCGGGCGGGCTTGCCGTATGGGATTCTGGCGTGAATACCGGGCTGGTAGGCCGTGTGGGTGAGGAGTATCCAAGACAATGGCTGCGTGATCTTGAGCATCGCGGTTTTGACACAAATGGCATTCACACGCTGCGTGAATTGCAAAATGTTGATCTCCGAAATTTTATCGCCTTCACTGATACCAATGAACGCAGTCAATCCAACGCTGTTTCGCATTTCGCCCGCCGCCAGCTTCCCTTCCCAAAATCATTGCTTGGATATCAAGCGCCCGACGAGTCGCGGAAAGATCCGCGTGAGCCGGAATTAATTTCACCCGCCGCTTTGGATGTGCCCAGGCAGTATTGGAATGTCCGCCATGTGCATATCTGCCCCTTTGACTTTATCAGCCAGAGTCAAATGGTCAACCTCTTTAGAGGCGGATCAAACCAAACCGTCAGCCTGGATCCTGCTCCCGGATACATGTTCCCCGCCTTTTGGCGTGACCTGCGACTCGTGCTGCAAGGCGTTACTGTGTTCCAGCCATCAGAAGAGGAATTGCGTTCGCTTTTTTGGGGTGAAACCAATGACCTGTGGGAAATGGCGCGCCGTATCAGTGAATATGGACCGCAGATCATCGTCATCAAACGCGGCCTGCTCGGACAGTGGGTCTATGATGTGCCGGGCAATCATCGCTATGAAGTCCCGGCGTATCCTTCACGTTTGGTTGACCCAACCGGCGCCGGTGACGCTTTTTGCGGTGGATTCCTCGCCGGCTTTCAAAAGACTGATGATCCCTTAATGGCAGCTTTGTATGGCAGTGTATCTGCTTCGCTCAAAATAGAGGGCAGCGGTCCATTTTATGCTTTGGGCGTTTTGCCCGGTCTTGCTGAAGCCCGCTTGCATTCACTAAAGGAAATGACGCACACGTTATAAGCATTGACCATTCAATGTTGACTCACTCATCCACCCGCCTGTATACTTACCTCATGACAGATTTCTCATCCCAGCTTATTGACCTTGCCGTACAGATTCAACAGATCCCTGCGCCTACTTTTGCTGAGGGTCAACGCGGAGAATTTGTGCGCGGACTATTTTTGACGGAAAATCTCAAAGATGTTTCGATGGATTCACTCGGGAATGTGTATGCGCGTTTGCCGGGAAAGCAGAAGAAAGCAAAACCGCTGATCGTCTCTGCACATTTGGATACTGTCTTTCCAAACAGTATCAACTTACAGATTAAAAAAGAAGCGAGCCGGATCGTCGCACCAGGCATCGGGGATAACTCACTCGGTGTGGCCGCTTTGTTCGGCATCCTCTGGGGTTTGCGTGAAAGAAAGATCGAGTTGAAGCAGGATGTTTGGTTTGTGGCGAATGTAGGTGAAGAGGGGCTCGGCGACCTGCGCGGGATGCGCGGAGTGGTGGAGCGCTTCGACAAGGATGTGATCGGGTATCTGGTGATTGAGGGACTCGCGCTCGGGCATGTGTATCATCGTGCGATCGGTGTGCGGCGTTATCGTATTACAGCCAAAACTGCGGGCGGACATTCCTGGTCTGATTATGGTCAGCCTTCGGCAGTGCATGAACTGGCCGCGCTGGTCACACAGTTGACCGCGATCCGGCTTCCGCGTGAACCGCGCACCACAATGAACGTTGGTACCTTTGGCGGCGGCACGGGGATTAATGTCCTCGCGTCGGAAGCTAAATGTGAGTTGGACCTGCGTTCTGAAGATCCCAAAACGCTGATGAAGTTGACTCATCAAGTGGAAGATTTGCTAAAAAATGCCGATCGTACGGGTGTCAGAATTATGGCGGAGATTATTGGTGAACGACCCGCTGGAGAAATTTCCGCCGATCATGCGCTGGTGCAATTAGCTGTAACTTGTACCGCCGAGCAGGGTTTGGATGCGATCCTCACTTCGGGCTCCACCGATGCGAATATTCCTTTAAGCCTTGGCATTCCCGCTGTGGTGATGGGAATCACAACCGGCGGCAGTGCGCATACTGTGAATGAATATATTGACACCGCTCCAATAGGCAAGGGCCTGGAAAGTTTGATTCGGTTTGTGGAGTTGGCTGGATAGGGTGGTTCGTTGAATAGTTTGCAGTTATATGGCAGAGTGCGGAAGTTAAAAACTTCCGCACTCTTTTTAAACAAAAACTTCCGAAGGCATCATCACTTCGAAAGCCTTCCTTATTACTTATTACTCGTCCTTATTACAAATACTTCAACCCCAATACCTCAAAAACTTCGAGCGCGTGTGACTTGCCTTTCACTGGCATTTCTGCATGGGACTTGACCTCGATTTCATCCTTCACCCGTTCATAAGCGGTCTTGCTGATCAAAATTTGATTCTTGGCAGAGTTTTCCTGAATGCGTTTGGCGGTGTTCACGCTATCGCTGATGGCGGTATATTCCAGTCTTTTTTCGGTGCCGATCAAACCCAGCACTGCGTCGCCATAGTGAATGCCCACACCAAAAGCCAGATGTGAATCTTCGGGGAGTACCTTATATAAATTCTCAATCGATTCGCGAATGATCAACGCAGTTTTAACGGCGCGCAGAGTATGGTCAGGCTGTGGGATGGGAGCGTTGAACCAGGCCATGATGGCATCGCCCATGAATTTATCGATGGTGCCTTCCTGTATCAGAACGGCATCTGCCATGGCTGCCAGATAAAGATTTAATATTTTCACCAATTGTTCCGGTTCACGGTTTTCACTAAAAGAGGTGAAGCCGCGAATATCTGCAAAGAGGGTGGTGATGTCGGTGCGTTTGCCGCCGAGCTGCAGACTGTTTGGGTCAAGCTGCTCGATCACCGCCGGAGAGACCATGCGTTCGAACAATCGACGCTGCGCTTCGAGCTTTTTTCTTTCGGTCAGATCGTCCAGCACAATGGCAACACCCTGAGTCTTTTGTCCTGCATCTTTGAGCGGGGAGAGATTGAAGCGCCAGTCTACATTTCCGCGGGTGGGGGAGATGTGGCTGATCTCAAGGTCTACGATGGCTCGATCGGTTTCGCGCACTTCTGTCAGATGCGGCTCAAGCTCGGAGGCAACAGAAGCAAGCGCTTCGTTAAGAAGATGACCGATGATGTCGTTCGAGGCGTATCCCAGGATCGTCTCAGCTGCACGGTTGGTGAGTGTGATCTGATTCTGAATATCCGCAGTGATGACGCCGCTGGCAATGGAGGCGAAGATGTTATCCATCAAATTTTTGAGGCCGGTGACTTCTTCAAGCGTGTGTTTGAGTGAAGAAAATAAGCGCGCGTTTTCGATCGCAACTGCGGCCTGGTTTGCAAAAGCAACCAGCAGATTCCGCTCTGACTCAGCAAAGATGCCGGTGCGGATGCGGTTGTCGGCATAGATCACGCCGATCAGATCGTTTTTTACTTTAAGGGGAACACAGAGAATGGAGCGCAGATTGAATGCGACAATACTTTCCTGTCCCATGAAACGCTGGTCTTCCTGTGCATTGGTGGTGATGAGCGGTTCGCCTGATTCGATCACGCGCCCCACAACAGACTTGCTGACGGTCAACTCGGAGGAATTGATCGATTCCATTTCCCAGTTGCGCCCCATGCGTGTGACCATGACGCCTTTTTCATCGCGCAGCATCAGAAAGCCGCGTTCGGCCTTGGTCAGGCGCACGATGTTATCCATCACGATGGTCAGTACTTCATCGAGTTCAAGTGAAGAGTTGATGACCTGCCCCACATTGGCGAGCGCTGAAAGGTTGCTGTGCTCTTTCTGAAAGGCTTCAATTTTTTCGCCGATCAATGACAACGTTGTTTCAAGGTTGTGCAGATCGTCGCTTGTATTTTTTGGGAGTTTAAGTTTGTTCGACTCCAACTCGCTGCGAATCTTTCCTGCCTGCTTGCTCAGCGTGATGAGTTGGTCGGGGATTGTTGATGGGCGGGTCTGTTCATTCATAAGCGTTTATTGTAATTGATTATAACGGGTATCCATGAATTTCAAGGCTTTTTTTACTCGACTTTGCCACGTTTTTAGCAGGATGATGGTTGCCGCTTTGCGGGCGATGGTGATGTTTCCCGGTCGCGGTGTATAGATCGCAGTTTGATATTCCTGTAACAGGAAAAGGATTTGCTCCTGAGCGGAAGGCAAATGTGTCATCAGGATGTTGGCGCGTTCCTGTGAAGTTGTGTGGATGGGCTGTGGATGTTTTAGCCAATAGAGGCTGAAGCTGATGGCTTGGAATGCCTGCTCAATTGGAGAGAGTGAAACCCAGCGTACCCAGCGATTTAACCAGCGTGGCGGCGTATTTCCATTCCGTGTATAACGATCAGCCAAGTATACTGGCAAACGGTCTTCAAGGGAGTATCGGCGGGCAAGAAAAATGCCAAGTATCAAAATTGTAAAGATTCCTGCCGATGCGAGGAATTTTGTCCAGGGGTTTGTTTGGCGGGTGATTACCAGGTTTTCATCTTCTAGCAGGGTGGGGTCAAACCCGGCGGAATTTTGCTCGCCGCCATCAATGGCGGCCAGATCGCCATTCTGCGGCACAGCATCAGATGCATTGGCATTTGTTTCTATTTTCTTTTGAGGACGATTTAATGGGTCTTGATTTGCCGTTGGTTCAAATTCCATCCAGCCAATGCCGGGGAAGTACACCTCAGGCCAGGCGTGTGAGTTTTTATACGCCACAATGTATCTTTCTTTCAAACTGTCTTTGTCACGGGTTCCTTCTGCGAAGCCAACCGCCATGCGGGCAGGGATGCCGATCGAGCGCAGCATTAAAGTCTCTGCGCTGGCGTAGTACATGCAAAATCCCTTTTTATGATCAAATAAAACCCATAGTACGGGGTCTTGGCGGTCTGGCAGGGTTTCTGTGATCTCGGTTGTGTATTCGATCTCTTTCCTTAAATAAGCAGTGATGGCTTGTGCTTTATCGTATGGTGTGTCATAGGGTGCGGTGATCTCAAGCGCAAGTTCTCTTAATTGCGGCGCAATCGTTTCAGGAATTTGCAAATACTTGGCGGTAACCCACTTTGGATAATCCGTCCCTGCGGCGCGCAGTTCATCAATGGAAGGGTCGGCGATCAGTGCGCGGGTTTTGTAGCTATTTCCGCTTAAAAGACTGGGGACTGAAAACCAGGCCGTTACATCCTTGGCTCTGGTTGAGATGGGAGTTGAGACGATACTGCCTTCCCGGCTGGTCCATATTGTTTCTGCGGGAGAATACAACAGGTTCTGACTCATTGCATTATTTGTAAAAGTAAATGCCATTTCATGGCGTGCTTCTGGATACTCAATACTGATTTCGTTGGCTTCCGGGTTGAAATCTGTACTTAAGTTTGAAAGGGTTGTCCAACGGCCATCGAGATAGAGGTCATATACTCTGCCCTTCCAGTAATTCCGCACGGGAGTAAAGTTGTTCTTCTCCACTTCCACATAGAATATCGGAGTATCGTTGATCGTCGCCTGTTGACCCAGGGCAAGTGTGCCGCTATAAAAATCCCCGCTTGTTTTTTTTCCGGGCGCTTCCAGTGCGCTGACCGCGTCGGAGAGTCTGTCAAAGAGGGGACGTGAAAAATCCCTCCAAGCCTGGGCGGCGGGTTTGACACTGCTGATCCACCCGGGTAACGCCCATGCGATAAACACGGCCGCCGCTGCCACTGCGAATACTCCCCGGTCAAAATCATTAATGGTTTCCGGCGTTAGCAGAAATTGAGTTTTTTTCCAGGAAGAACGGCTTTCCAAAAGATACATCCTTCCAAGCAACAGCAGGGCAGTGAAGATATACACTGCGAGTCCCCAGGCGCGTGTTGGTACATAGGGATCAAAGACCTGTACGATCAGCATGGCTACCCCCGCTGGCAGGATCACACCCAGAAAATTTCCGTGCCGTGTCAGCCAGTAACCGGCGCATATCCCAATGATCCAGTAGCCGAGGGTGACCAGCGAGACAAAAAATAATTGATCGTACACCGGCTGATTCCTGATCAATTGACTCAACGAAGTAAACAGGCGGTTGAACAACTCTGCAAATTCCTGCCACAGCCAGTCTTTTTCTTCCACTGCTTTTATTAATTGGGCCGGAATCAAAATCATCGTGTATCCGAGCGCCAGGCGTATGGCAGCTTTTCGTGAAAAATAGCTATAGCCGATTGCGAGTCCCAGAAGCACGCCGACCCCGGCGATTGTTTGCGTAAAATAAAGATAAGATGCCCACTTGGTGATCACCAAACGCGTGCTTGAAATTTCCACCAGCGCGATCGTGAGGAATGCAAGGCGCCAGTCCCAGGTGCGTTCAGTCAATTTGTGTTGGTTGGAATCGCGGGTTGAAGATGATTTTTCCATGCATTGAGTGTACAATGAAGACAGTGTGTTCGTCAATTCAAAACTCTAAAAAACCCCACCAGAGGACTATATGCAGACCTTAATTCAGAATGGTATTGCCATAATTATCGCTTTGCAAAGTGCAGGAGATTGGTTAATTCTCCCCATGCGTTTCTTTAGCTGGCTTGGCACGGAAGAATTCTTTTTTCTTGTATTGCCTTTGATCTACTGGTGTATTGATTCTGCGTTGGGGCTGCGGGTGGGCTTCATCCTCATTACCAGCAATCTATTTAATAATGTCGGCAAATTATTATTTGCAGGACCGCGCCCCTACTGGGTCAGTTCACACGTCCGCGCGTTTTGGACGGAGACATCCTTTGGTGTTCCATCGGGTCATGCGCAGCACGCGGTGGCTGTGTGGGGGATGATCGCCGCGTACAGCAAAAAAACCTGGATATGGGTGAGCGCAATTCTTATTGCATTTCTGATCGGGTTTTCACGTGTTTATCTGGGCGCGCATTTCCCGCATGATGTGATTCTTGGCTGGCTGTTTGGCGCAGTGGTCTTGTGGGCTTTTACCAGTCTTTGGGAACCCATCGGCGCATGGGTCAGTAAAAAAACTTTTAGAGAGCAAGTGCTGATCGCGTTCTTTGTTTCATTGTTGTTTATCGCCGTTGGATTGGGCGCCGCAGCTTTTAGAGACGGATATCAAATCCCTGAGAGTTGGATGAGTAACGCGCTTCTAGCCGGGACCGATGTGCCTGCTCCTGTTGACCCAAGCAGTATCTTCACTTCAGCCGGGACTTTCTTCGGGCTGGCAGTGGGCGCAGCGTGGATCATGTCGATTGGCGGGTATCAGGCTGCAGGTCCGATTGAGAAGCGTGCTCTTCGTTACATCCTCGGGTTGATCGGTGTTATCTTCTTTTGGATGGGGCTGGGTGCGATCTTCCCGCGCGGCGATGGTTTTATTGTTTATTCACTGCGGTTTTTGCGTTATGCGATGGTGGGGTGGTGGGTTGCGGGGGGCGCGCCGTGGTTATTTGTAAGGTTAAAAATTGCCGAGCGCAATGCCGGTGCAAAATCCATCTGATATAATCGCGATCATTCCAGTAAAAATATAAGGGTTCATGGATGACGCTCGAGAAAAATACTCTTCTTCATAATCGATATCGTATTATAGAAATCCTGGGTCAGGGGGGCATGGGCTCAGTTTATCGCGCCATAGATGAGAATCTGGGCGTGCCGGTTGCTTTAAAGGAAAATCTTTTTACAACTGAGGAATACACACGCCAGTTTCGTCTTGAGGCTGTGATCCTTGCGAATCTTCGCCACCCCAATATGCCGCGCGTTTCTGATCATTTTGAATTGGGCGATCAGGGACAGTATTTGGTGATGGATTTTATTGAAGGGGAGGATTTGCGTTTTCGGATGGAGCGTCTCGGCACCATCAGTGAAGATGATGCGGTTCAAGTTGGCGGGGCGATCTGTGATGCGGTTGCGTATCTGCATACCCGCAAGCCTCCTATTTTGCATCGTGATATTAAACCCGGGAATGTGAAGATCACGCCGGATGGTCATATCTTTTTGGTGGATTTCGGTCTGGCAAAGGTATTTCAGGGAAACAATCAGGCCACGACCACTGGCGCGCGTGCGATGACGCCCGGGTATTCTCCTCCTGAACAATATGGAACCGCGCGTACAGATCCGCGCACTGATATTTATTCATTGGGCGCCACCTTGTATGCGGCTATTTCTGGTGTCATTCCAGAAGATGGTCTTGCGCGTGCGATGGATAATGCGCAATTAACTCCGCTTCGTAAACGAAACCCGAAGGTGACGCGTCGATTCGCGGCTGCGATCGAGAAGGCTATGGCTGTTGATCCCAGTGACCGTTTTCAGACCGCTGAGGAATTTAAGAAGGCGCTGCTTGGCGCGAAATCCAAAACACAGCAGTTGGCGGGTGGTTATGCGGTTGTTCCTCCACCGGCTGAAGCTTTTTTACCAAACGATCCAAGTGATTCCATTCCGGTTGTAACGGAAAAGGAAAAGACACCACGTCCGCCAACGGGACCTGTGCAGCCTGCGTCTTCCAATGGTGAAGATCAACCGTTTGTTTCTCCCCTTAAGAAACAAAAAGAACGCGAACGCAAACGACGATTTGCGCTGGTCCGTTTTGTATTTATTTTATTATTGTTATTGTTGGTGAGCGTGCCGTTTTTCGCGCCGTCTGTTTTGCCTGAAAATTTGCGTGCTGCAATTCCTTTTCTTGCGCCAACGGGAACCGCAACTGCTTCAATAACCCCCTCTCCGCTGCCCACGCAAACACAGACTGCAACTGTTACGGCAACGGTCACGAAGACCGCCGTACCGCCCACGCGAACTTTTACGCCTACAAAAATCCCATTGGTGGATGAAACCGCAACTGTGCTTGCGATTCCAGTGGTTACCAATACGCCTGATGTGACCGCTACCCCTGCAGTCACTCCGGTGGGTGGGGGCGCGGGTCAGATTGCGTATGCGTCTGCCCGCTCTGGTGTGCCGCAGATCTATCTTTTGGATATGCCCAGCCAGACAGTTGTTCAAGTCACTGATATTGCAGAAGGCGCATGTCAGCCTGCCTGGTCTCCTGATGGCGGGAAACTGGTATTTATTTCGCCCTGCAAAGGCATGGATGAAATTTATTATGATGCCGGTTTATATATCATTAATGCAGATGGCAGTGGACTGACGCCGATTGCCACCGTGCCCGGCGGGGATTTTGACCCCAGTTGGTCGCCGGATGGCAAATCCATTGTATTCACTTCGCTGCGTACTGGTCAAATGGAAATTTTTATTCTGGATGTGGCTGGTCAATCTGTTACACAGGTGACCAAGGGTACTTCTACAATTGAGTCTCGTCAGGCGGCATGGTCACCGGATGGCTCACAACTGGTTTATGTTGTAAAACGTTTTGGTGTATATCAAATATGGCTGATGAATGCAGATGGAACAGACGCCAAACAAATTGTCCGCAGCGGAACAAAACTCTCAGATTATTTGCCGACCTGGTCGCAGGACGGGCAGTTGATCCTTTTTAATCAACGTTGTGCCTCCACTTTTTGTTTTCCATATTTAATGCGTATTTCAGCAACAGACCGCACTGTGGAGCAGGGGACTCCGCTTCAATTAAATGCGCTGTCCATTGAAGATGTGGATTATTCCCCCGATGGATTTTGGCTTGTTTATGAAGGGGAAGAGTCTGATGAAAATAACGATATTTACTACATGACGGTCACCAGCGCCAACCGTACACGCTTGACGACCGATGCAGATCTGGACTTCGACCCGGTCTGGCGGCCTGTGCAGAAGTGATCCAATCATACGCAACCTTCAACTGCCGAGGGATTTCCCTCGGCAGTTTTATAATGGATATTTTGTATAAGTGAAGGTAATTCACCAATGTCACAAGTACACAGAGTGTGTACATAATATCAATACAATGTGAGAAGGCCTTTTTATATCGTTTTTGGCAAAATGAAGTTTTGTGAATGGACAAATACCTTTCAAAAATATATGGAATTGAAATAAAATAGAAACGAAAGTACCAGTACTACAGGGTAAAATACTCCAGTGTTTCACCTGCCTGCCAGGGCGGTGGTTAAGGTTTTGTGATTTATACTCATTGACAGAATAAAATTTTCTTTCAGACAGGCATTTAATGATTCTCGAACGCGACTCACTCTTACATAAACGCTATCGAATTCAAGGGAATCTTGGGCAGGGGGGCATGGGATCGGTTTACCACGCCATAGATGAGAATCTGGGCATGGGCGTAGCCGTCAAAGAGAATCTTTTTACGACAGAAGAATATGCGCGTCAGTTCCGCCTTGAAGCGGTGATCCTCGCGAATATCCGTCACCCCAACCTTCCGCGCGTGTCGGACCATTTTGTCATTGCAGGTGAAGGTCAGTATCTCGTTATGGATTTTATTGACGGGGAAGACCTCCGTCAGCGCATGGAGCGGGTCGGCATCCTTCCGGAAGATGAAGTGATTCATATCGGCGCGGCCATGTGCGATGCGCTTTCCTATTTACACGCGCGCAAGCCTGCTATTTTGCATCGTGACATTAAACCCGGCAATGTGAAGATTGCACCAGACGGTCACATTTTTCTCGTGGACTTTGGCCTCGCCAAGGTGATCCAGGGGAATCAGGCGACGACCACCGGCGCACGCGCCATGACCCCCGGATACTCTCCTCCCGAACAATATGGCACTGCCCGCACAGACGCTCGCACAGATATTTATTCTTTGGGTGCAACTTTATATGCAGCTCTTACCGGTGTGATCCCTGAAGATGGACTTGCCCGGGCAATGGATAACGCCCAGCTTACTTCCATTAGAAAAAGAAATCCTGATGTCTCCCGTCGGCTTGGGGCAGCGATTGAAAAGGCTATGGAAGTTGACCCCGGAGACCGCTTCCAAAGTGCCGATGAATTTAAACTTGCCTTGTTGAATTCAAAATCCAAGACTCAGCAATTGCTTGGCACATATACTGTTTCGCCTCCGCCCTCAGCCGAGGAAAGAATAAGCGACCCTAAAAAAACAGAAACGGTTTTGGTGCATTCCATGCCGCCTGAGGAATATGCTTTTGTCTCCCCCCGCAAAAAACAGCTTGAACGAGATCGGCGGATCAGGCGTTCTTTGTTAGGCGGAATTATTGCAATTCTTTTTATAGGTCTTCTTTCAGTTATCTTTTTCTTTCCCAACCTATTGCCAGTGTCAGCGCGGAACATGCTCCCGTTTCTGCCTGCTATGACCCCAACAGAAATTGCAACACAAGTTGTGGTGGTTCTGCCGACCGCGGCAGAACAATTGGATATAACCGTAACGCCTGATCTGGATTTCATCGAAACCCAAACCGCATCGGCTGTTGACCCAAGCGCCATTGCTACACCTATCGGTGGAGATTATTTGCAAATTGCATATTCATCCCTGCGCACTGGAGTGGCTCAAATATATCTGACCAATATTCTCACCGATCAGGCAATTGCAATTACCAATATGCCCGGTGGGGCTTGTCAGGCCTCATGGGCACCTGATGGCGAAAACTGGTATTTATTTCTCCATGTAATATCAAGAAGGATACATACCCGCAATCCAGTTTGTATACCATTAACGCAGATGGGACCGATCTACAGCCATTGCCCTCTGCACTTGGCGGAGACTTTGAGCCGGCGTGGTCACCGGATGGAAAACAAATCGTATTCACATCACTGCGCGACGGGTATATGCAGCTCTACTCATACAATGTTGAGAATGAGAAGATCGCGCGTCTCGTTGACACAGTAAACGGTAAACATGCGCGTCAGGCATCGTGGTCACCTGATGGAAAAAAGATCGTTTACGCCTATAAAAGAATTGACACCTACGAAATATGGACAATGACCAGTCAGGGAGCCGACGAGCTCCAGTTAATTCCCAGCGGAAATCAAGTTTTAAATTATCAGCCTGTGTGGTCGCCAGATGGCAAGCTGATCTTGTTTAGCCAGCAGAGTGCCAAAGAGTTTACCTTTCCTAATTTATTTTCTGTGGATGTGGATGGTCAGAACGACCCGCTTCAAGTTTTCCTGGGTGTGCTTTCCATTGAAGATGTGAAATATTCCCCGGGCGCGATTTGGATCGCTTATGAGAGTGGTGGAGAGCGCGGATACCATGTGTATTACTCCACTCCCTCGGGCGCAAATCTGGCACGCATCACTGAGGATGTCACCTTTGACGATTTCGACCCCGCCTGGCGGCCAGTACCAAAAACACCCTGATGTATTCAACCTCTCACAACCATGTGGGAGGTTTTCTTTTTTCTTACACTCCTCTTATTGACTTACCACATAGCGACTGTTATCATTATTATTCAATAAATAGCACTCTCGCATCGGGAGTGCTAAATTATGAATATGAATACACTTACCGAACGCCAGAAGACACTGCTTCTTCTCATCATCCGTGATTATATTGACTCTGCTCAGCCTGTAGGTTCCAAACGGCTGGCGGAGCATTATCGTCTTGATTTTTCCACGGCCACCATTCGTAATGAGATGGTCGCCCTGACGGAGATGGGATATTTGCGCCAGCCGCATACATCGGCAGGTCGCGTGCCTTCAGAAGAAGGTTATCGCTATCTGGTCAGCCAGATGATGCACAATGTTGAACTCCCTGAAAAGATTCAACACACCATTTCACATCAGTTCTATCAAGCGCGGCCTGATGTTGACCAGTGGATGACTCTTGCGGCATCCGTCCTTGCGAATCAATCGCAGGGCGTGTCGATGGTCACTGCACCGCACGTGGAACAGACGCGCTACAAACATGTGGAATTGATCTCCACACAAGGACGGCAGGTCTTGATGGTGCTGGTGATGGCCGGTGGAGAAGTGGCGCAGCAGATTCTGACACTGGCGGAACCTGTGACTCAGGAGCGACTCAGCCAGGCCGCCTCGCATCTTAACTCACTGTTAGCTGGCCTTACCGTGGACGCAATTGCCTCCCTTTCAGCGCGTCAGGATGCACTTGAGAAGGATATCCTCACACTGATCGGACAGGACATGCGCCGTGCAGTGGATCAGGTTTCTGGTGAAATTTATACAGACGGTTTAACGAACGTATTATCTGAACCTGAATTTTCTGAATCAGATGATGCGCGCCGTGCGCTAAAGATTTTTGAAGAACGTTCCACTCTGCAAAGCCTGTTGGCGCGGACAACTGTCAACAGTAATATTGGCGGGTTGCAGGTGTTGATCGGCGGGGAAGGGGAGTGGGAAGATTTGCGTCAGTGTACGTTGATCATTGCACGTTATGGCGTGCCCGGCATGGCAACAGGAACTTTAGGCGTACTTGGCCCAATGCGCATGTCTTATGCCAGAACCATCCCCACAGTTCGATACGTCGCTGCTTTATTGAGCGATTTGGTGAACGATACGATTTCGGGCGAGTAAAGTACGGAACGGCAGACTTCAGTCTGCGTCCATGAGATTATTTTGTGAGAGTGAGAACATGTCTAAAGAGAAAAACAAACACGAAGATGTATATGAACCTGATTCCACAGCCGAGTCAATGCCTGTTGATGGCGAGCAGCTCAAGGTCCAGATGGATGCGTTGCAGAGTCAATTGGCGGAGGCCGAATCCAAAGCGTCAGAATATAAAGATGGCTGGGCCAGGTCTCAGGCGGAGTTTCAGAATTACAGAAAGCGCATTGAGCGTGATAATGAGTTGACCTATGCCAACATGAAGGGCGACATTATCAAAAAGGTTTTGCCTGCGCTGGATGATCTGGAGCGTGCCTTGCAAAATCGTCCCGCAGATGATTCATGGGCCAGTGGTATTGAGCTGATCGCGCGCAAATTGCAGAACATTTTGGAAGGTGAAGGGGTGAAGCGCATCGAAGCAAAAGGCGCGGCCTTTGACCCAAACTTCCACGAAGCAATTACACATGAGCCTTCTGATGAAGTTGAAAGTGAACACGTAATTGATGTGGTTCAAAATGGATATATGCTGGGCGAGCGTGTGATCCGCCCTGCGTTGGTTCGAGTAGCACAATAAATTTCGTAAATTTCGGGGCGACCCTTGTGGTCGCCCATGCAATGCTTAGGAGCAATTATGGGCAAAATTATAGGAATAGATCTAGGTACAACCAATTCGGTGGCTGCTGTGATGTCTGGCGGTGAGCCGGTTGTGATTCCGTCGGCGGAAGGCGAAAGACTTGTCCCTTCGGTGGTGGCGGTGAATAAAAATCACGAGCGTTTGGTGGGACGTGTGGCACGCAATCAGGCCATTACCAATCCGCAGAATACGATTTTTTCGGTCAAGCGTTTTATGGGACGCAAGGCTGATGATGCGCAAGTTGAACACACAAAGAAGCGCGTTCCCTACGCAGTGACCGCCGCCGATAACGGCGATGTGCGCGTGAAATTGGACGATAAAGATTATTCGCCGCCCGAAGTTTCGGCGATGATCCTCGCCAAGATCAAAGCGGATGCCGAAGCGTATCTCGGTGAACCTGTTACACAGGCTGTCATTACAGTGCCCGCGTATTTCAATGATGCCCAGCGCAATGCCACAAAAGATGCCGGCAAGATCGCCGGTTTCGAAGTGCTGCGTATCATCAACGAGCCGACCGCGTCTTCTCTCGCATATGGTTTGGATAAAAAGAAAAACGAAGTCATTGTAGTTTATGACCTCGGCGGCGGTACCTTCGATGTTTCCATTTTGGATGTGGGCGAAGGCGTGTTCCAGGTCCGCGCTACGAGCGGCGATACCTTCCTCGGCGGCGATGATTTCGATCTGCGCATCATGGATTATTTGATCGAGACCTTCAAGAAAGATAACGGCATTGACCTGAACAATGATCGTCAGGCTTTGCAGCGTTTGAAAGAGGCTTCTGAAAAAGCGAAGATCGAGCTTTCGACCGTGATGCAAACCGAGATCAATCTGCCTTATTTGACTGCCGATGCAAGCGGACCGAAACATTTAGTGATGACGATGACCCGCGCCAAGTTGGAACAAATTACCGCGGATCTTGTCGACCGGACAATTGCTCCTGTTAAACAAGCATTATCTGACGCTGGATTAAATGCCGGCGACATCAATGAGATCGTGCTGGTGGGTGGTATGACTCGTATGCCCGCCATTCAAGATCGTGTAAAAGCATTTTTTGGCAAAGACCCGCATAAGGGCGTGAATCCCGATGAAGTGGTTGCGATCGGCGCGGCCATTCAGGCCGGTGTGCTCGGCGGAGAAGTAAAAGACATTCTGCTGTTGGATGTGACCCCGTTGACATTGTCGATTGAAACTTTGGGCGGCGTTGCAACGGCTCAGATCGAACGCAATACAACCATCCCCACTCGTCGTTCACAGGTGTTCTCGACTGCGTCAGACAGCCAGACTCAGGTGGAGATCCACGTTTTGCAGGGTGAACGTTCAATGGCGAGTGATAACAAGTCATTGGGAAGATTCACTTTGGATGGAATTCCCCCGTCACCGCGCGGTGTGCCGCAGGTTGAAGTGACCTTCGATGTGGATGCGAATGGCATTATGAAAGTCAGCGCGAAGGATAAAGCGACTGGACGTTCACAGCATATTACGATCACTGCGTCCTCTGGTTTGAGCGATAGTGAAGTTGAAAAGATGCGCAAGGATGCCGAAGCCCATGCGGACGAAGACCGCAAGCGCAAGGACCTGATCGAAGCGCGTAACAATGCAGATAACACGGCTTATGCCGCCGAAAAAGCCATCCGTGAGTTTGGTGATAAAGTGCCGACAGACGTGCGCAGTGAGATCGAAGCCGGTGTTGCAGAGGTTAAGTCTGCGGCGCAGGGTGAAGATGTAGAGAAGATCAAAGCCGCTACGGAAGCTTTGGGGCAGACCATTCAAAAGATCGGTGCATCTGTCTATGAGCAGGGACAGGCCTCAGGTACGGGCGAAGCGGGTTCTACTCCAGATCCAGATGCCGGCCCTGAAGTTGTCGATGGCGAAGTGAAGGAATAAGTCGAGTTAAAGGTCAAAGGTTGAAAGTCCACGACTTTCGACTTTTGACTTTCGACCTTTTTTATTATGAGCAACCGAGACTATTACGAAATCCTTGGAATCAATAAGGGCGCGTCTGATGATGAGATCAAAGGCGCGTTCCGTAAACTTGCGCGTGTGTATCATCCTGATGTGAGCAAAGAGACTGACGCCGAGGAAAAATTTAAAGAGATCAACGAAGCCTACGGCGTGCTTTCAGATTCTGATAAGCGTGCGCGTTATGACCGCTTTGGTAAAGAGGGACTGGGCGGCATGGGCAGCGGTGTTCCACATGATTACTCGACAGATTTTGGCGATTTGTTCGAAGAGATTCTCGGCGGCTTTGGCTTTTCTTCTGGGCGTCGTCAGTCGCGCAAATCTCCGCGCCGTGGACGTGACTTGCAGATGCAGGTCACTCTGACATTTGAAGAAGCTGTCTTTGGTGTTGAGAAGGAAATTGAATTTCAACGCGAAGAAACTTGTTCACGTTGTACGGGCTCAGGCGCTGAGCCTGGTACCACGCCAACAAAATGTATGACTTGTAACGGGCAGGGTGAAGTACGTCAGGTGCGTCAGACCTTTTTAGGTCAGATGGTACAGACAGCGGCTTGCCCCGCTTGTAACGGCCGCGGCGAAACAATTTCGTCACCGTGCAAGACCTGTCGCGGTGCTGGTTTGGAACGCAAGAATGTTAAGAAGAAAGTGCAAATTCCCGCCGGCGTGGATGTTGGCACGCAGATCCGCTTGAATGGGGAAGGTGGTCCGGGCGCGTTTGGCGGTCCAAGCGGAAGTTTGTTCGTTGTACTGGATGTGAAACCGCATCAATTCTTCAAGCGCCGCGAGAATGATATTTTGTTGAACCTTGATATCAATGTGGCGCAAGCCGTGCTCGGCGCGGATGTCCATGTGCCGACGATTGATGGCGATGAAAAGTTGAAGATTCCCGCCGGTACACAGCCCGGGAAAATTTTCCACCTCAAAGGCAAAGGCGTGCCGCATGTCCGCAGTAAGCACCAACGCGGCGACCAGATGGTGATGGTAAATGTGGCCATCCCGTCCAAATTGACCAAGGAACAGCGTGAGTTGTTCGAGAAGTTGGCCGAGAGTTTGGGGACGTCGGTCAAGCCGCAGGAAAAAGGATTTTTAGATTGGTTGAATGATGCGTTTGGGGGATGAAAGCAGTAATAAGTGAGAAGTAAAAAGTAACGAGCGGATGAAAGTCTGCTCGTTTTTGATTCGGTGTGGTTGATTGATTTATAATGTTTTTACTTATGACAAAAACTCTACTGAGAATCTGGCGCACGCTCCCGATGTGGGTTCATGTCCTTGCCATGCGCATGTATCGCGCCAAATTTCGGGCGGCGGTTGCGGCAATGATCTTTGATGAGCAGGGGAGGATTCTGCTTTTCAAGCATACCTATCGTAAATTCGAGTGGGGCATTCCGGCTGGCGGACTGGAATATAACGAACAGCCGGCCGATGCGATTGTCCGCGAGTTTTTTGAAGAAACGGGCATGGAATTGCAGGTTGAAAGAATGCTTCTGGCCGAAAGTTCAAGGGAAGACCGCAATATTAGTTTGATATATTTGT
>JADKBB010000003.1 GCA_016715195.1 Candidatus Villigracilis proximus | reverse complement strand
GGGAGGACAGTAACGCTACTGGAGTAGACGGGGATGAGACGAATAATTCATTAAGTACACACAGTCTTTCTGGTGCAGCCTATATTTATAGCATTTCCACGGCTATTCCAATCTTTTCTGATGTTCCAATTAGTTACTGGGCAAACGAGTATGTTGAACGTCTTGCCAGTGCTGGTATTACAGGCGGGTGTGGTAATGGTATTTATTGTCCAAGTGACTCGGTGACTCGCGCACAGATGGCGGTCTTCTTATTAAAAGGTATCCATGGTTCTTCTTATACACCGCCGGCTGTAAACAGCAATGCTGGATTCGGTGATGTGGCAGTCGATTACACAGGCGCCGCATGGATCAAACAACTCGCGGCTGAAGGCATTACCAGCGGATGCGATAGTGGGAACTACTGTCTGACTCAACCGTCACCCGGGCGCAGATGGCCATCTTCCTTTTGAAAGCCAAACATGGATTGTCCTATTCACCTCCTAATGCCTCAGGTGTTTTTAGTGACGTACCAGTTGGGTATTGGGCAGATAAATGGATCAAACAGCTTGCTGTTGAAGGAATTACAGGTGGTTGTAGTATTGGGCATTACTGTCCTGATGGTTCGGTCACACGTGCGCAAATGTGGTGTTTTTGGTAAAACCGTTTCAATTTGCCTTAATGAATACTGCGGTAATTGAGCAGATTTATATACGGAGATATGTTTCATGAAAACCTATTCAAAACCCATTCTCAATATTTTTACATTTTTTATTTTGTTGTTTATAGTCATCAGCACAGGCTTTACTCTTTCTGCTGTAGAAGCAGAATCTTTAGGTAGCCCGCTTTATGAAAGCAGAGATTTCTTTTGGGCAAAACGCATGGGTGGAACAGCTTTTGACTATGGTAAAGATATTGCAGTTGACTCAAACGGCAATGTTTATACAACGGGGGCTTTTTCTTATACAGCTGATTTTAATCCCGGCCCAGGTACTTCCAACTTAACCTCCGTAGGAACTGCAGATATATTCCTCTCTAAACTGGATAGCGACGGAAAATTTATCTGGGAAAAGAATATGGGGTCTGCATTAAATATGAGTGAAGGAAATGGTATCGCAGTAGATTCGAATCGTCAATGTTTTATAACCGGAGCGATTAGCGGCGTAACGCGCATGTTTGATCTGGTGAAGATGTATTTAACCTGACTGGCAATGGGGGCATCTTTGTCGCCAAGTTTGATGGCAATGGGAATTTTGTCTGGGCAAAAGATATGGGTGGAACGGAATTTGAACGCGGCAATAGTATTGCTGTAGACTTAAATGGTAATGTTTATACAACAGGTTTGTTTGGCGGCATGGATGCCGATTTTGACCCAGGCCCCGATATATTTATTTTGCCCAACTCAGGAACCTACAAGACGTTTGTCTCAAAGCTGGATAACAATGGTAATTTTGTCTGGGCAAAAAGTATAAATTCCGGAATATATAATTACGGCAATGCTTATCGCTGTAAATTCAAATGGAGAGATTTATACAACCGGAATATTTCTTGGCACTACTGACTTTGACCCGGGACCAGATACATTGAATCTTATTCTCATCCTCCTTGCCACGGATATTTATATTCTTAAACTAAATAGTGACGGCAGTTTTGTGTGGGCAAAAGCATGGAGTGGAACAGATGGAGATTGGGTACGTGATATTACTTTAGATACAGATGGTAACATCTATACTACGGGCTACTTTAGAGATGTCGTTGACTTCGATCCCAGTGCAAATACATTCACTCTGACAAGTAATGGCTACAGTGATATCTTCATTTCCAAGCTGGGTAATGATGGTCGCTTTATTTTTGCAAAAAACTTGGGCGGGATATATGCTGATGAAGGCTTTGGTATTAGAGTTTACTCAAAGGCAATATTTTTACAACAGGTGTATTTTCACATTATGTTGATTTTGACCCGGTATAGGTACGTCTAATCTTGTCAGTCATGATATTAATTATAGTGATATCTTTATTTCCAAACTAGATAAAAATGGAGATTTTATTTGGGCAGAGGCGATGGGTGGAGAAAACGATGATATTGGCAGAAGTATTGCTTTAGATTTTAATGACAATATTTATACAACCGGGGAGTTTTCAGTTGTGGTTGATTTTGATCCTGGTACAAGTATATATAACATGGTCAGTACAGGTAGTACTGATATTTTCATCTCTAAAACAAAATCGCATATTTTTACCGATGTACCATTAACTTATTGGGCAAATAACTACATTGAGCGTTTGTATCACGCCGGCATCACCGGCGGCTGTGGTGTTGGTATCTATTGTCCTGATGCCACAGTCACCCGCGCGCAAATGGCGGTCTTCCTATTGAAGGGTATGCATGGCTCATCCTACATCCCGCCTGCTGTGGGAATCACTACCGGTTTTGGCGATGTAGCTGTGGATTATTGGGCGTGCCTGGGATCGAACACTCGCGGCTGAAGGTATCACCAGTGGCTGTGGTGGTGAGGAATTACTGCCCCAGATCAGCAGTCACCCGGGCGCAGATGGCCATCTTCCTTTTTGAAAGCCAAATATGGATCATCTACTCTTCCCAATGCATCTGGGTCTTTACTGATGTGCCAGTGAACTACTGGTCAGATAAATGGATCGAACAGCTAGCTGTTGAGGGAGTCACTTCAGGATGTGGCAATGGAAACTACTGTCCCGATGACTCGGTCACTCGTGCGCAAATGGCGGTCTTTTTGGTGAAGGCGTTTAATTTGCCTTAGCTTGAAACGAATAATAATTTATTAATAAATAAAGAAGGATCGTGAGAAGAAATCTCGCAATCCTTCTTTATCTCGGTATGCTTGGGGCGAAGTCCGCTACCAGGCTGGGGCAATGTCCACGGGCTATGGATTCAATGGTCAATATTCATACGCCGGTGATTTCGGTTTGCTATACTTCAACGCAAGATGGGTGTACCCCGTGTTGGGACGTTTCACCCAAGCGGACACGATAGTCCCAGCCGGTGTGCAGGGATATGACCGATATGCGTTTGTGAATAATAACCCTGTCCGCTATACGGATCCGAGTGGGCATTGGCCTTGGCCCTCTGGCAATCAAATCCAGTTTAATATTGCTATTGGGATAACCTTGCAAACATCAAATCTGAGTCATCCATCACCCAATAAAACATTACTCCTGTTTTGGTCATTAAGTTTGGTCACAGATAAGGATGACGGAGTTCAATTTTATAGTACAACAAGAGACCAAACTTACCAAGATGGCACGTCGCCTTCGGGTTCAGGTTTCAAAGATGGCCCTGCTGAAAAAGCCAATCCATCTGAAGCCCTGACCGCTGGTTGGAGTTTATCTTACGGAACGATCGAAGGAGAGGGCTTTAAGACAACAGAAGACTATAAGGATTATGCGGTTGATACTTCTTTTGGTGTTTCTACGCCACTCGGCAACTTGGGAGGAGACCGATATGTTTACGCTGATCCTGTAACTGGACAAACAGACCCTTCACATTTTGTTGGAACAGATATTAATATATTATCCAGTGGCGCGCCATTTGGTTATTATAATGTTGCCACAAATTCTCAGCCATTGTTCGGAATGGGATGTATACCACTCCCTATAGTTTTAACCGCTTGGTGCAAAGTTGCTGGAATGTGCGGCTCACTACCTGGCGCAGGCCCTGCCAGCGAGAAAGATATGCCGGAGAATATGCGATGAAAGAAAGTCGTAAAAAACTTATTTGGACAGCCAGAATAGTATTGTTTTTTGTGCTTGTCCATTGCTACTTATATCCGCCACTTAACTTGGTTCAGTTCGGTAATACTCAATTCCCTTTAAAAGAAATATGGTCACAGAAATTGGATGGCAACACACGCGATATAACTATAATTGAAAGTAAATCACTTGTAATCGTCAGAACAAGCAATAAGATTTTTGCTTTGGATAAAAATCAAGGAAATGTTATTTGGCAATTCAGTTCGCCTCACGTGTCTGTTTCTGCTCCAGCGGTCTTCAATGGCTTGACGCTTTTCATAAATGACAATCAATCGCTTTGGGCGATTCGTCCAGAGGATGGTCAGGTGCTATGGAGTCAACCCCTAAACAGTTATAGCACATGGATTCCTGATGCGTCAGAAAGGATTGTTCTTGTCAACGAACTTGGGCGCTATGTCAGAGCGTATGACACGCAATCGGGTTCTTTGCTGTGGAGTATTGGGGTAACAACAGGAAGTAAGCCATCGTTTATCAAAGATGACCTAGTTTACATTGTAGATTATGGCGTAAAAGCGGTGGACGCATTAACAGGAAAGATTCTGTGGAGTGAAAGAAGTGTTCCAGTAAGATCGGCTACTTATTTGGATGGGGTTGTCTACTATACACCTGGTAACAAAATTGCGGCTTTTGATGTCACAAGTCGGAAGGAACTTTGGAGTCATGATCTATATACTGAGCCAGACAGCGTCACGGTTATAAATAATTACATTATGACCACAACCCAGTTGTACTTTCGTGCATACGACAGATTGGATGGTCATCTTGTGTGGGAAATGCCCATCGAACTTCCAACAAATCCATCAGCCATTGATAACAAAGTGTATGTAAGAGACAGTTATGCAGTAAAGATTCGCGCTTTTGATATTGACAGTGGTCAAGATGCTGGCTCAGTTAGAATAGCATTTCCCTGGTTCACTATAGAAAAGAGAGACTTGGTATCATCTGGTAATATGCTGTTCTTTTCAAGAGGCAATGAATTATTTGCTTTTGAGAAATAGCATGTGTAAAAAACACCTACATGTTGACTGACCATCTCGGAAGCACAAGCCTAATCACCAACGCCACGGGCGCAGTCCTCTCAGAGACGAGATATACGGCGTGGGGCGCAGCCCGCTACCAGGGTGGGACAATGTCCACGGGCTATGGGTTGTTTGAGTTGTAGAATATTAATTTATAAATGAAAAAGAGCCGCGAGAATTTTTCTCGCGGCTCTTTTTGATTCGTCTTTTTAAAACGATTGGATCGCACTCTCAAGATCGGGGTATATATCAAAAAAAAGTTTCAGCCCTACTACATCCAACACCTGATCCACTGCGGCCTGTGGACTGAGCAATTTCACATGCTGGCGCACGGCGCCGTCACGTTCGGCGTTGATCGAGCGGAACGAGGGACGCCCTGTTTGTTTTGATTGCATCGATTGGCCGGCAAAGATCAGCACAACCGCGTGCAAAGACATTAAGCCGGCGCTGCTGACATAAGGCACCTTGCTTAAGTCGATCAACAGGTCGCGTGTGCCGTTATCGTAGGTTTCCTGTGCTTTGGTAATTACATCTGTATAATTCGATGCGTCGAGATCACCCATTAACTGCATAACGGTCACCGGGACGCGGCCTTCTTGCCTGGAAAAATTGATCTGCATGGAATTCTCCTGAGTTTGGGATGATGTTTACCTGAAATTAAATTCTTCATAATGAATGTTGCCCGCTGTCACACCTGCTTCGATAAATTTCTTTTCAAAAGCCTGCACCATCGGCAGCGGACCGCACATATAGACATGGTGACCGCTGATATTTCCGCCGGCATTTTTGGCGATGTCATCCACGGTCAGGGAGCCGTCTGTGGCTGAGAAGCGGATATGCGCCTTTAAGCGTGGATTCTTCTTTGCGGCGGCTTTGATCTCATCCACGAAGATGGCTTCTTCGCGATGCCGCACCGTGTAGTAGAAATCTATATCGAAGGCAAGATCAGCTTCCAGATTGCGAATGAACGAGAGGAACGGCGTCACGCCAATTCCGCCTGCCACCCAGATCTGTTTCTGGCCGCCGGTTTTATAGTCGAACATTCCGTATGCGCCTTCAACGACCGCGTCCATGCCGGCCTGTAAATTGCTGAATAAATGACGGGTGTAATCGCCGCAAGCCTTGATCGTCACTCGCAGCACATCCTCCTGCGGCGCGCTGGCAATCGTGAAAGGATGTGACTCGGCCAGTGTTTTTTCCTTTGGAAAACGTACGAACAAAAATTGTCCGGCGCGTTGTTTCTGGATCGGGTCTTTCTTTGCGCGCAAGACCACCTCGGTTGTGGATGGGTTGGGGTGATTCACGGCTTCCACGGTATAGGCTGTATATTTTTTGAAGAACTGTCCGAAGAATTCTGTATACAAATAGGAAGCCGTGCCGATGATAAAGAAAATTTGCGTCCAGCTAATGCCGATGAAGGCGCTCGGCGCGTTCACGGTTAGTGAGTGAATAAAACCAATGATAAAGAATATGCCAATATAACGGTGCAGACTCTTCCAGCCTTCGTAGGTGTTGCCGGTTAACTTGTTTAAGAATGGAATCCGGGGTGCGAGCGTTGGCAGGACAATCGCCACGATGCCTAAAAAGGCGATCATTGCCAGATAATTTCCAAGGCGTAAATTTACGATCGTGATCGGCACGATCAGTAAATGCGCGAACATTAAGAGAAATGCGGCGGTTGAGGTTCGGCGATGGGTGCCATACATCTTGTCCAATCCGCCGAAGAACGGCTCGGCCCATTTCGGGCGGGTGGAGATGAACAACGAGCAGGCCATCAAAACGATCACCATCGACCCGATCACTTCTCCGGCGTAGGCGCGCGCGTAATTTTCAGCGCCGTCTTTGATGGGCGGAAAAACCAGCCAGATGATAAGAGTAAGAACAACAAGTGTAATAATGATAAGGTTGCCGGTTGTGCGTTTCATTTATAAATAACCTCATGTGTCAGAATCAACAGCGATGCAGTTTATTGCTGCATCGCTGTGTATTAACATTAACTAAAAAGAGTCTATCGCGGTTTTCCTGTCAGTGAAGGTTTCAAAGAACGCAGAGAAGCCAACCATATCCAGAACACTTGTAACCTCGGGGAGCGGATTGAGCAGCTTGAGGTTTTTTTGCAAACCGCCTTCGCGTGTGCTGTCCATTGATTTTATGGCTGCCCAGCCCTGCTCGGGATTGGCGGGTTTTTCTCCACGTGTTAATAAAGCGATGGTGTGTAAGGAAACCAGTCCCGCGCTGGAAATATAGGTGAGATCGCTGAGGTCTAATAAGATATGGAATATGCCCGCGTCGATCACTTTGCGCGCTTCCTGGATCAGGTCTTGATAAGTCTGCCCGTCCAAATGTCCGGCAATGTGGATCACCGAAACAGTGACACGCCCCTGTTCTTGCGAAATTGTAATTTCCATTGAATGCTCCTCTTGATCAGTAATTGCCAATTATAAGCCCGCTTTTCGCATCAGCCGCGCCAGCCGGTGGTCGATCTCTTCAAGCCAATGCTTGCGAATATAAAGCGGCAGGTCTGCGCGTTCTGCTTCTTTTCGAGCGGATTTTGCCCATTGAATTGATGTTTTCACATCGCGCTTTTTATGTTCGTAATATTTTGCCAGTTCAATGTGCGCATAAATATGACCCTTCTCTGCGGCCTGTTCCCACAGCCGAAGAGCCTGCTCCACATCTCCGCGCTTTTTCTGGAGGATGGATAACCGCTTCACTGCCACGCCGAAATCTGATTCTGTTAACCCGATCTCGAGTCCACGCTCGAAGAGACGGGCGGCTTCGTCCCAACGATTGAGGTCTTCATATAATTTACCGAGCGCCACGAAATCAAGTCCATGCTCCACGCGGCCGCTGTATGGGTCTGCGATCAACTCGCTGACGTGACCCAGCAGCGCCGCCATCGCGACCACATCCATCGCGTTGTGATAGAACACCCCGCCCAGCGGACGAGCGTCACGGGTGCGCAAATAATCAAAGTACAACCACGGAATTTCATAGCCCGGCACTTCATCAGATGTGCGTGTAAATCCCAGCACGTGTTCTTCGAGATATTTCAACGCGCGCGAGGGAAGCCGGTCACGCCATAAACGCCGCGCAAGGGGCAGCAGGTCCAGATGAGCATAATCTTTGAAAGGCACGGGAATGCGATGTAATTTATAACGGGTGGTCAATAATGGCGCATCAAAGGATTTGCCGTTGAATGTCACCAGGGCTTCACAAGGCGCGAGAAATTCGATCAGCGCTTCGAGCATGGCAGGTTCTTCAGATGGATCGCGTAAAAAGAATTGCTGCAATGCAAATTTCCCGTCCACGATGCGTGCCGCGCCGACGAGGAAGGCATACGTGCCGGTGCCGCCTGCCATGCCTGATGTTTCAGTATCAAGGAAAGCAAATTTATCGATCGGCAATTCCGCAATGCGCGGATCATTGGCCCATTCTGCTATTATGGAAAGCGGGAAGGATGAAAGATAGGATGTCTTTCCATGCAGATAATCCTTTTCAAAGATCTGTTCTGCAATGAAGGCTTCGCCGCGCGGCGTATTGCGAAAACTCCCAGCCACGACAGAGTCAATCGAATGGCTGTCAGGCTGGGGCGGAGCGAGATGCGAGGTCCCAACTTTAACGCCGAGTGATTTAAGTTTATCCGCTAGTGAAGACATAAAGTCTATTTTATCTTACTGCCCGCAAAAGGCGGTGGTTTGGAAAACCATGCTACACTTGCACAAATCCTTCCCAGAGAAATTACAGGTATGACAAGAAAACTTCCTTTTTGGTTAAAACTTTTATATGGTTCCGGCGACTGGGGGATTTCAAGCATCGGCATGATGCGTTCCATTTTCTACGCGCTGTATCTTACAGATGTGGTCGGCATCGAACCGCGGCTGGCATCGATCGGCGCGTTGGTCGGCATTGTATGGGACGCGATCAATGATCCGCTGATCGGCATGATCAGCGACAGGCTGAAAACCCGTTGGGGAAGGCGTCGTCCATTTTTGTTGTGGTTCGCATTCCCGTTCGGATTAAGTTTTGTGATCCTATGGTCCGCGCCAAATTGGGAAAGCCAGATCGCGTTGACAGTTTATGTGACGCTGGCATTTATGATCTCAGACACATTGACGACTCTGGTGGCGATGCCGTATCTTGCCCTAACCCCCGAACTGACTCGTGATTACGATGAGCGCACCTCCCTTTCGAGTTTTCGCACGGTGTTTCAATTGTTGGGTGCCATCGCAGTGGTGGTTGCCGCGCCCATGATCGTGGACGAAGTGATTCGCATGGGCGGCACGCAGCAGCAGGGATTCATGCTGGCGGGCGCGATCTTCGGGTTGAGCGGTGCGATTCCGCTTTTCTTTATCGGCTGGTTCGTGCGTGAAAAATTCGTTCCTGAAGAACAGGAAGAACTTCCTTTTCGCGAAACCCTGCGCGTAGCGTGGAAGAATATTCCCTTTCGTTATGCGGCCGGCATTTACATGTTCAACTGGTCGGCAGTGGACATGATCGCGATCATCTTTCCTTATTTTCTATTGTATTGGGTGGCGGACGGAAATTTACTGGCCAAGGTAAATGTACTTGGTATTGACCTGGCACTTGAATCCGCTTTTTTGGCATCATGATGGTGGTTTGTATTTTGTTTGTGCCTTTCTGGTTATGGCTGGCAAAAACACGCAACAAACGCGAAGCCTATATATTGGGTATGATCTTTTGGGTGATCGTGCAGGCCATGATCTTTACCATTCCACAGGGAAACACAAATTATTTACTATTCATCGGGGCGCTGGCTGGCATTGGTGTTTCGGCGGCTTATATTCTGCCTGACTCCATTCTGCCGGATGTGATCGAATGGGACGAACTCCGTACCCGCCGCAGGCAGGAGGGAATCTACTACGGCATCCGCACACTGATCCGCAAGTTGACGGGGGCGCTGGTGATCTTCATTACGCTGCAAACACTGGGCTGGTCTGGTTATCAATCTCCGCCTGAAGGCGTGACTCAATTCACGCAGCCGGATTCAGCATTGCTCGCAATTCGCCTCATGGTTTCAGTACTTGGCGCACTCGTCCTCGCCGGGACAATCGCGCTGGCGTGGTCGTATCCGCTTTCACGCGAAAAATATGTGCGGATTCAAAAATTATTGAAACGGCGCCGGGAAGAAACACTGGCAAAAAAAGAAGCATATAAAAAGATGGACAGTCGAATGACTGTCCATCTTTTTATCTATTAGATCTCTTACATAAGTCCATTTTTTACCACAAAGGCACAAAGTCTGCACCCACCGTGGTGCAGGCGGAGACTCAAAGGAAAAACTTAGCTGCTCCTAGATCACTGCCAGCTCCTGATACTCACCAAAAGTCTCTTTCATCACCCCGACGATCTCGCCCAAAGTCGCATACGCGTGGACGCATTCCATAATATACGGCATGGTGTTCTCTGTGCCGAGACAGGCCACGCGCAATTTATCCAAAGTCTGGCCGACACGTCCGCTGTCACGAGTCTTGCGGACTTCGTTTAATCGCGAGATTTGGCGGGTGTAGCCGTTGGGATCCATCTTCAAAATGGGAATGGTGAAAGGCTTATCTTCGGCATAGGCATTGACGCCCACGATCTTGCGGATGCCTTTATCAATTTCGCGTTGATAGCGATAGGCCGCATCCGCGATCTCGCCCTGGAAGAATCCCTTTTCAATCGAAGGAATGACTCCGCCCAACTCTGCAATTTTGCGGAAGTAATCGTAGGTCTCTTTTTCCATGCGGTCTGTCTGCGCTTCGACGAAGAAACTGCCGCCGAGCGGATCGACCGTATTCGTCACGCCGGATTCTTCAGCGATGATCTGCTGGGTGCGCAGGGCAATCGTCACGGAATGTTCGGAGGGCAAAGCCAGCGCTTCGTCCATGGAATTGGTGTGCAGAGACTGAGTCCCGCCCAACACGGCGGCCAATGCCTGCAATGCCACGCGGACTACATTATTCTCAGGCTGCTGCGCTGTTAATGAAACGCCCGCTGTTTGAGTATGGAAACGCAATAACCACGAGCGCGGATTCTTCGCCTTAAACGTCTCGCGCATTTCACGCGCCCAAATGCGGCGAGCGGCTCTGTATTTTGCGATCTCTTCAAAGAAATCATTATGCGCGTTAAAGAAGAAGGACAGGCGCGGCGCGAACTCGTCCACATCCATGCCGCGGGCGATGCCCCAGCGCACGTATTCGAGTCCATCGGCCAGTGTGAAGGCCAGTTCCTGCGCGGCGGTGGAACCAGCCTCGCGGATGTGATATCCGCTGATCGAGATCGTATTCCACTGCGGCACTTTTTGCGCGCCGTATTCCATCGTATCCACGACCAATCGCATGGAAGGTTCGGGCGGGAAGATGAATTCCTTTTGCGCGATGAATTCCTTGAGAATATCGTTCTGTGTGGTGCCGCGTAACTGGTCAAGACGGATGCCTTGTTTTTCAGCGGCAGCCAGATACATGGCCCAAATAATGGAAGCGGGCGAATTAATGGTCATGCTCGAAGAAACTTTATCGAGCGGAATTCCTTCGAGCAGAATTTCCATATCTTTCAATGAAGAGATGGCCACGCCGCATTTACCAAACTCACCAAGCGCCTCGGGTTGGTCGGTATCGTAGCCCATTAAAGTGGCCAAATCGAAGGCAATGCTCAATCCTGTTTGACCCTGTTCCAGTAAATATTTGAAGCGCTTGTTGGTTTCTTCCGCAGTGCCGAAGCCGGCGAACATCCGCATTGTCCACAGTTTGCTGCGGTGAAGTGTCGGGTGGACGCCGCGTGTGTAGGGATATTCGCCGGGATGTCCGAGGTCTGATTCGTAATCGAGCGCGGAAATATCCTGCGGAGTGTAAAGTCGGTTGATCGGTTCTGATGAAGTCGTGAGGAATTCATCCTCGGGGTGACGCTCGGGCAATTGTGACAATGCTTTTTGCAGCGCTGTTTTCTCCCACTTTTCGAGCGAACCTTTTAATTCATCCAGCTTTTTTTTATCGTACATGGCACTCTCCTTTGACGAGGTGTATGAATTATACATGAGCGGTAGTCTGGTATACTACCAAAAAATATCAACGAGATTTGGCGGGTTTCCGAAACCTTGCAGATCCGGTGTTTCTTCCAAAAAGGAAAAATATGCCCCGCTTTGAAATTGACGTAGACCCTTGTGATCACATTACCACGGATGCCATAGGCAACCCCGGCCAGCGCGTTTTTTATTTGCAGGCCTATCAAGATCAGCGCACGATGACGATCCTGGTCGAAAAAGCGCAAGTGCAATCGCTCGCGATCGGCATTGAACAATTCCTTTCGCAGATCAATCAGCAAAACCCTGATCTTGAAGAAGCCTCGGGCGAATTTTCCGAGGAACACATGCGAATTCATCCGCCGGTTGATCCGCTTTTCCGCGCGGGTGAGATCGGGCTCGCGTATGATAAAGACCGTGATCGGGTGGTCATCTTTGCCAAAGAACTGTTGACCGAAGAGGAAGAACCCGAATCCGCGGCGCAGATCCGCTTTTGGGCAACGCGTAGTCAGGTACGTAAACTTGCGCGTTGGGGCGTAGATGTGGCGAGCCGCGGGCGTCCGGTTTGCTCGCAATGCGGTCAGCCGATGGAACCTGAAGGTCATTTCTGCCCCAAGAAAAACGGACACTTACATTAATAAAATAGTCGAAGGTCGAAAGTCACAGGTCAATGACTTTCGACCTTCGACCTTTGACTCTCTATGAATACTTCCCCCATCACCAAAATTCAAACCGCGCTCACCCTCGGCACATACGAACTCAAAGGCCAGTTCATGCTCGGCAGCAATTACACCTTCTTTGTGGATGTGCATTACGAAGGCGTGGAATATCCCGCCGTCTATAAACCGTGCAAAGGCGAGCAGCCGCTTTGGGATTTTCCCGATAACACATTGGCGCAGCGTGAAGTCGCCGCGTATCTATTAAGTGAACAACTCGGCTTGCATATTGTGCCCGTCACCATACTGCGTGAAGATGGTCCGCATGGACGCGGCTCGCTTCAACAATATGTTGAGTACGACGTGGATTATCATTACTTTAATTTCACAGAAGATGATAAAAATCTACTTCAACCCGTCATGCTCTTTGATATCCTCATTAACAACGCCGACCGCAAAGGCAGTCATATTTTTTTTGAAAATGACACACACAAACTATACGCCATCGATCACGGCGTTTGTTTCCACGAAGAAAATAAATTGCGGACTGTGATCTGGGATTTCGCCGGGCAGGCGATTCCAGACGAATTGCTCGCATCTCTTTCCCAAACTGATAACTGGTCCAGCCTCTTTGAGTCTTATCTCAGCCCGAACGAAGTCACCGCACTCAAGCGCCGCGCTGAAAAATTACTCACCTCAAAAGTATACCCACGCGCTCCACGTGACCGGCGCGCGTTTCCATATCCACCCATATAATCAAATAAGACTTCGGAAGTCTGCCTTGATGAATTAAAGTCATGAAGACTCTAAAAAGACTTCCGAAGTCTGAACTTACAGGAGAATCTTATTCATGCACTATAAAATCGCACTCATTGGTTTTGGTAATGTCGCCCGCTCGCTCGCCCGCTTATTAGTCCGCAAGCAGGAACTGCTCAAGAGTCAGTATGATGTCACATTTTCATTCACCGGCATCGCCACGGGCAGTCACGGCTTCGCCGTGAATCCCAATGGACTCGATATTCAAAAAGCCCTCGAACTTGTGGAAAGCAAACAATCCATCGCTTCACTTTCCACTTTCGATGTAAAAAATTCACTTGATGTAATCAACCACTCATCCGCCGATGTGATGTTCGAAAACTCCCCAGTCAACACCCAAACCGGCCAGCCCGCGCTGGATCATATCCGCACGGCATTGAATTTGAACATGCACGCCATCACCGCCAACAAGGGACCCGTTGTCCACGGCTATCGTGAGTTGACCGCGCTCGCCAAATCCAAAAACAGACAGTTCAAATTCGAGTCGACTGTGTTGGGCGGCGCGCCTGTCTTCTCTGTCTTCCGTGAAACCTTCCCGCTCGCAGAATTGACCTCGATCAAAGGCATCTTCAACGCCACAACCAACGTCATCCTGACGCTTATGGAAAATGGCGAAGACTATGATGATGCGGTGAAATACGCTCAATCGATTGGCCTGGCTGAAACCGATCCCACCAACGATGTAGACGGCTGGGATGCAGCAATCAAGGTTGCCGCTCTGGTCACCGTATTAATGGATACCCCCATGACCCCGCAGCAGGTGAATCCCACCGGCATTCGCGGCATCACCCCTGAGATGATCGCCAAAGCCAAGGCTGAAGGCAAACGCTATAAATTAGTCTGCTCGGCTGAAAAAGTTGGCGATAAAGTGGAAGCCAGTGTTTCTCCGCAACTGGTTGATTCCACTTCTCCTTTATATGGAATGATGAACTCCAGCACAGGTATTACATTTAGAACCGATGTCATTCTCGATTACTCGATCGTACTTTCTGAAAAACCCGGCATGAAGGGCGGACCTGTTGAAACGGCGTACGGTTTATTCGCGGATTTTGCGAACACAGTGAGCGCAGTCAAAAAGTAAAAAAGATTAAACACAAAGTACACGAAGTACACAAAGGAGGAAAGTCTTAAATCTAATGGGCTTCCTTAGTGACCTTTGTGTACTTCGTGTTTAAAAAGGGGTGCAATAAAAACAGAACATAAATTCTGTTATACTTTCGCCATCGTTTCGAGCAAAGGAAATTTACCATGGCAAAAACAAAAACACATACCCGTTATGTCTGTCAGCAATGTGGAAGAGTCGCCGCTTCGTATATGGGCAAATGCCCGCAGTGCGGATCATTCAGCAGCATGGTGGAAGAAGTCGTCCATGATGAACCTGTCAGCAAGGGCTCTGCAAATACTCGCGGGCTGAGCGGCCGTTCGGTTCCGCGTCCCATTGATGAGGTCGGGGGTGATGCGGAAGATCGAGTCCACCTGCCGATCGGTGAGTTTGCGCGCGTCCTCGGCGGCGGCATTGTGCTCGGTTCCATCGTCTTGATTGGCGGCGACCCGGGCATTGGCAAATCCACGCTGATGCTGCAAATGGCAATGGAGATGGCGAACACGCAGCGTGTGCTGTATGTTTCGGGCGAAGAGTCTGAACGGCAGATCAAGATGCGCGCGGTGCGTTTGTTGAACGGGAAAAAGGAACTGCCGAAAAATCTTTTACTGGTGACGGAAACGAATCTCGAAGTGATCCTGAATCATGTCAGCGAACTCAAACCTGACCTGTTAATTGTTGACTCGATCCAGACAGTTTATTTATCTGAATTGGATTCGTCGGCGGGCTCGGTTTCGCAGGTGCGCGAGTGCGCGTCACATTTGCGTGAGTTGGCAAAATCTTCCGGCGTATCTGTTTTCCTGATCGGGCATGTGACAAAAGAAGGCAATATCGCCGGTCCGCGTGTGTTGGAACATATTGTGGATACGGTTTTATATTTGGAAGGTGATCGATTCCAGGCCTATCGTTTATTGCGTTCGGTGAAGAATCGTTTTGGTGCGACTGCTGAAGTGGGTGTGTTCGAAATGCGCGAAGGCGGACTCGTGGAAGTGACAAATCCATCCGAGGCGTTTCTTGCGGAGCGGCTGGTCAATGCGGCTGGTTCCACCATTGCCGTAACAATGGAAGGCACACGGCCCATCCTCGTTGAAATTCAGGGATTAACTTCTCCAACCCAATTTGGCAATGCGCGCCGCACGCCGAATGGCATTGACTTCAATCGTTTGTTATTGATCTCGGCTGTATTGACCCGCCGTGTGGGATTAAAACTTTCGGAGCAGGATGTCTTCGTCAACGTGGTGGGCGGTATTCAAATTGACGAACCCGCCGCGGACTTAGCCATCGCCGCCGCGATTGCCTCATCATGGAGGGATGTTCCTGTCCGTGCCGAAGCGGTCTTGATCGGTGAGATCGGCCTGGCTGGCGAATTGCGGATGCCGAGTCAAATGGTGGCGCGTTTGCGTGAAGCCCAAAAGTTGGGATTCAAAGTTGCGATTGTGCCCAAGGCGATTCGTCAGGGTGAGGCCTATCCAAAAGGGATCGAGATCATCGAAGTCCGCTCGCTGGATCAGGCATTGAACGCCGCGTTGAAAATGCCGGATGCGCCGCGAGCAAAGAAACAGGCAGACTGAGCATTTAACCACTAAGGCGCCAAGTCACTAAGCCTCAAAGATTCTTTGTGACTTGGTGGTGATTTTATAGAATTAGCTATTTCTTCTTTCCTCTTTCTTCCTCACGAAAGAGGAATTTTGTTGCAACCAATTCCGCTCTCAAAGCGTATGTTTGCCAGAAGGAGAATTTAATATGAATACAAAATTTATTTCAGCATTTCTCGTGCTTGCATTAGCCAGTCTGGCTTGCGGTTTTAATATTGACATGCCCAAAATGCCCACCCCCGGCCCCGAGGTGACAGAAGAGATCGTCATTCCGGTTCCTGATGAAGATGAAGTGAGTTTGAAACTTTCATTCGGCGCAGGTGACATGACTCTTGCTCCCGGTGCGAAGGAATTTGTGGAAGGCACAGCCACTTACAACTACGATGCCTTCAAACCTGAGGTGGTGGTTGATGGCGGCGATGCTCAGATCAAAATGAGTAAGGTCGAGTCTCTCCCATCTTTTAACGATCTCAAAAATGAATGGGATTTAAAACTCGGCGACACGCCCATGGACCTGGTCATTGAATCCGGCGCATATAACGGGACCTTTGAACTAGGCGGACTTTCTCTGAACAATCTCACCGTTCAAGATGGCGCGGCAAATGTAGAGCTGACTTTCTCCGAGCCGAATCTGGTTGAGATGTCTACATTTCGATATGAGACGGGCGCTTCAGATGTAAAGATGACCGGCCTTGCCAACGCCAATTTCAGTCTCTTTGATTTTTCATCCGGCGCGGGCGATTACACACTTGATTTCTCGGGCGAGTTACAACGTGATGCATCGGTCACCGTTTCAAGCGGACTGAGCAACATCATTCTGGTGATCCCTGAAGGCGTAAATGCAGTGGTCACGATTGACAGCGGCGCATCGAATGTCAGTGTGGGTTCAGAGTGGAGTCAGAGCGGGGATATATACAAGCAGAAGGGTGAAGGCCCAACGCTTACGATCGTGATCAACATCGGCGCCGGCAATATCACGCTGACCAAATAAAAATTAACCTTAAAGAATCAGACTTCGGAAATCCACAGGATTTCCGAAGTCTTTTTTTAGGGAGAGTCTGCTGCGGGGAGATGATGCATATTGGGCAGAATCAGGCCTCGGCGGGGAAAGATGCGGTTTTTGTCCAATTTGAATTCGGAGCAAAAGGTCATAATTTATCCGTGACCTACATCACTTGCTTTGTACTGCATTGCACAATAAAATCGTTATAGTCGGTAAAGTTTACCTGTTTTTTAAGTTGAGAGAGGCCAGTATGCAAATTACACGTCAGGCAGATTACGCGGTTCGGGCGGTCCTTCATCTTGCGCGCAGCGGCGATCAACGCACTGCAACCAGCATGATCGCAGAGGAACAACGTATTCCCCCATCTTTTTTAGCCAAGATCGTTTCACAGCTTTCCATTGCAGGGTTGCTGCACACTTCGCGCGGTGCGCGCGGCGGTGTGACCCTTGCCCGTGATGCAAAGGATATCACCTTGTTGGAAGTGATCGAAGCCATTGACGGCCCCATTCAACTCAATGAGTGTGTTGGAGATAAGGGGTCATGTTCATTCGATGAGACCTGTCCGCTGCGCCCGGTTTGGTGTGATGCGCAGGAAGATCTGGTGAATAGATTGAAAGGCACTAATTTCGCCGATATGATGGTGAAGGATCGGCCGATACTATAATATTAATGACATGAATCTAAAAAGCCTCTCGACTATAATTGCCGGGAGGCTTTTTCATTTCATCTGTTGGGAAGAAGATCATGAGCAATCGACGAATATTTTTCATCGCAGTATTTTTTTTGGCGACGATACCTGCCTGCGTTGTGCCGGGACTTCAAACCGTTTCGGTTCCCACATTTGCGCCGACAGCGGATACGGGCCGCGTTGAAACCATGGTGGCTGTGACAGTTTCCGCCGCCATCGCGCAAACTGAACAATCCAGACCGACTCAGCTCCCTACTGCCACAACTGCGCCGACAGTCAGGGCGAGTCCCACCTCCGAAATAATTTCATTGGGCAGTACACTCACTGTGCAAGTGGATGCCTCCACTGTTTTTGTGGATGACCTGGCCGGTTTCGAGATCACCGTGCCCGCCGCCTGGTTGATTACACGAGTGGGTGAAGAGGAATATTTGGATGCGTTTCAACTGGCTGAAGCCGCTGATGAAGATATTCAAAAAGCCCTCTTGAGCGTTCAAAATGATGCCCCGAACGTTCTGCGTTTGTTTGCGATTGATGCGCAGGAGGGGCATGTTCAAAATGGATTCGTCACTACGATGAAGTTTGTGCTGGACGGGAAAGAATCTATTTCACTTGAAAATGATGAGGCGTTAAAGGCCAGTGCGGTAAAACTTGCAGAGCCTGTACCCGGGCTTGAAATTATTTCCACCAAACTATCCACGGTCAATGAGGTTCTTATTGGCTGGGTTGAATCAAAATACACGATGAAAAATTCCTCCGGAGTGGATATGGTTGTCTTTCAAAAGCAGGCCGTTTTTAATACAGCAAACGGACAAATGACCATTACTCTGTCTACGGTGGAGGATTTACAGGGAATTGTATTCCCTGTTTTTGAAGCTATGCTGGAGACGATCCAGGTCGATAAAAAGTAAAAAAGGGAGATTAATATGAAAATTAAAAATCAAATCACAATACTTGTGCTTTTTCTGGCGATGCTGGCATGTGCTGTTCCGGGGGTAAGCCAGCCTGCGGCTCCGTCTAATTTTGACCCGGCCAGTTTGCCAACTCTGGTGGTGATGACTGCGAATGCAATTCTTTCACAAACCGCGGCTGCGGTGACTCCACTTCCGTCTGAAACTGCAACGCCTTTTCCTACAGCTACGCCCACGCTCGCCCCAACCGAAAGTGTGACGGCTACGCCAAGGATATCCCAATTTGGAACTTCGCTAATTTTGAACGATGACCAGACAGTCACTTTCACTGACCGTCCGGCGGGAATCGAGATCACCATCCCTGCCGGCTGGATGCCGATCCGCGTGAATGAGCAGGAGTATCTTGATGCCTACTCAAACAACGCCGCCGCTGACCAGGCGATTCGTGACCGTTTGACTCGCATCCAAACGCTTGACCCGGCCTGGTTTCGTTTGGATATCATTGATATCCAGCCCGGGCATGTGGTCAACGGTGCGCCTACGTTTATGAATGTTGTTTTTCAACAAAATGAAACCAGAAGCCTGGAAAAAATAGCAAAGGATGAATCGGTTAAACCCTATTCCGATTTCAAAGCCATTTCATCGAATGAGCAAAAGGCTATAAATGGCATGGATATTCTGGTGATCGAACAAAAATGGAGCGTGACCACCGGCACAACTTATTACAAGGGCGTATTTTTTAAGACAGCCTCCGGCCTTGTTGTGCTTGATTTTTATTCTCCGCTTGAATTTAAAGATACTGTCCTGCCTGATTTTGAAAAGGTGGTAAACAGTCTCGTCCTGCTTAATCCATGATGAAAAGGCAATAAGTCTCGATAACCCACTCGGCTATAATAGCCGGGTGGGTTTTTAATTCCACGAAGGAGTTATCCCCATTCTCACTTCCTGCATAATCCGCACGCCATCAGATATGGTTGTATCCATTTTTAATTAAACAAGGACAGGACAATGACCATTGACCTGTCTGTCATGGAAGAGTTGAAGGAAGCTGTTTTCCGATCTTCGATGTCTGGAATCACCGGGGTCACTATGGATTAGTGATCCTAATTGGAAACCTTTGCACAATTAAACGAAAGGAAATAATCATGAAACACAAAAGATCGTATCTATTGACACTCTTATTGATCTCAACACTCGCATGTGCCATTCCTGAAATGGCGGCTCCCACCCCTGTTGATCTCAATATGCTTTCGACCGTTGTTGTGTTGACGGCAAACGCAGCCATAACACAAACTGCAGCGGTTGCACAACCTCTGTCTACGGAAGCTGCACCCGGTGACGATGTTCCCGGTCTGCCTGAAGCTGCCGCTACTACTCTTGAAAAGTTGCCCGACGGAAGCACGAAATATACGGATGGTGATGTTGGGATTGAAGTTGTCTTTCCCGCAGGGTGGCTGACCCTTCGCGCAAATTCGGAAGAATTTAATTCTGCCCTCAAGAAGGAAGCGGCTAAGAATGAACTTTTGCGTGTTCAAATGGAATTGGATCTCGCTGAATATCGCCCCGGTTCAGACAGGTTATATTCCTATCCCCTGCGGCCGGATATCAGGAAAAATTTCGCTTTTGGATTCTCCAAACTTAGATGGGACTCGGAGGATTCGATACCTATTGATGAGAATTCCATGGGAGAACTTGTTCGGAGTCTTGAGTCTTCAGGGGCGATTCCAGGACTTCGAGTGGATACCGCACAATTATATGAAAATGGGAATCAGGTAAAAGTGATCGAAATCGGCGGGCAATTTTCGTTCAGCAATGATCTGGGAGAGATCATCCCATTTTATTATTCAGCTGTGTTTTTTAAATCCACCAGCGATTCCACCATTCGCCTGTCTTTGTTGTACTTAAAGGAGTACAAGCTGCAGATCTATGAAGATGTAAAGTCGGTAATTAACTCGATCAAATTATTAGATGAGTAAAATATTTTAGATCAATGTTTCCGCGCGATATATAATTGCTGCGAGGATATTTATATAAAGGAGCACATAATGTCTACATCTCGAGTTGTCCGCGCGCCGCATGGCACGCAATTGACCTGCAAGAACTGGCTTTCCGAAGCCGCCTATCGCATGATCCAAAATAATCTTGACCCCGAAGTGGCGGAAAAACCTGATGACCTTGTGGTCTACGGCGGACGCGGGAAGGCTGCGCGCAACTGGGAATCATTTGATGCAATCCTTGAATCACTTAAGAATTTGGAAGAGGATGAAACCCTGCTTGTGCAATCAGGCAAGCCGGTCATTGTTTTCAAGTCACATAAGGATGCGCCGAAAGTTTTAATTGCAAATTCAAACCTCGTGCCGCATTGGGCCACCTGGGAAAAATTTGATGAGCTCGACAAAAAGGGACTGATCATGTACGGCCAGATGACCGCCGGCTCGTGGATCTATATTGGCACGCAGGGAATTTTGCAGGGGACATACGAAACCTTCGGAGCGCTCGCCAAACTGAAAGGCTGGGACTCTCTAAAAGGCAAATTCGTATTAACCGCCGGTCTGGGCGGCATGGGCGGCGCTCAACCTTTGTCAATTACGATGAATGAGGGTGTGGGGCTGGTAGTGGAAGTGGACCCCGAACGCGCCGAACGCCGCCGGGCGATTGGATACATTGACATGGTAGTGGATAATCTCGAAGAAGCCATGACTCTGGTGGAGGAATTCAAAGAAAAAGGAATTCCAAAATCGATTGGATTGATCGGCAACGCAGCGGATGTATACAGTGAACTTTTTGCGCGCGGTGTGATTCCTGATGTGGTGACAGATCAAACTTCGGCGCATGAGGCTTTGTTCTATGTCCCGTCTGGATTAAGTATCACAGCCGCGAATCAATTGCGTGAATCTGATCCTGAAAAATATAAAAAGATGGCCATGGACTCGATGTCGAAACATGTGCAGGCCATGTTGGCGTTCCAACGCGCAGGCGCGGAAGTTTTTGACTACGGAAATAATCTGCGCCAGCAAGCTTATAACAATGGCGTGAGCGATGCGTTTGAATTCCCCGGTTTCGTGCCCGCTTATATTCGTCCGCTGTTTTGCGAGGGCAAGGGACCTTTCCGCTGGGTGGCGCTTTCGGGCGACCCCGAAGATATTTACACGACAGACAAAGCCATCATGGAACTCTTCCCCGATGATGCGCATTTGCATCGCTGGATGAAAATGGCGCGTGAGAAAGTTCCGTTTCAGGGACTGCCTTCACGCATTTGCTGGCTCGGATATGGCGAACGTGCCAAGGCTGGCTTGATGTTTAACGAACTGGTCGCGAGTGGAAAAGTAAAAGCGCCGATCGTGATTGGCCGCGATCATTTGGATTCCGGTTCTGTGGCTTCACCGAATCGTGAAACAGAAGCCATGAAAGACGGCTCTGATGCGATCTCCGATTGGGCCATTCTCAATGCATTGATCAACGCCGTCGGCGGAGCGACCTGGGTCTCGTTCCATCATGGCGGCGGCGTGGGCATGGGCTACAGTCAACACGCGGGACAGGTCATTGTTGCAGACGGAACTCCGGAAGCAGCCCGCAGACTGGAAAGAGTCCTGACAACAGATCCAGGCATGGGCGTGGTAAGACACGCTGATGCGGGTTATCAAATTGCCATTGATGCGGCAAAACGTCACGGGTTGAAAATGCCCATGCTGGGAAAATAAAATAGTGAAGCGTTTTTCAATTTTTATTGTGATTGCCCTGCTGGCGCAGGGATGTGGTTCTGTGCCTGTGATCTGGGGGGCGGATGCACTGCGGCCCATTTTAATAAGTACTCCAACACTGATCCTGCCAACCGCCGCGCCAATCGAAACTGCAATACCAACAGCCAGCCCCACACTTACGTTAACTTCCACAGTTACTGCTGTTCCCGTAGAGGTCATTCCGCCCGCGCCCGAGCCGCCTTCCGCCAGGATCAAGCGTGTGATCGTTATTACCTATGATGGTCTGCGTGCCGATGCCGTGGCCGCCGCGCCAATGCCAAATCTTTTATCGTTAATGGAAACCAGCGCATACGCAACCGCACGCACCATTAATTATGCAGTCACGTTGCCTGCACACGCATCCTTGTTTTCAGGTACATGCCAAAGCAAGCATGGCGTGGATTGGGACGTAACCACCTATTACAAAGGATACTCTCAAGGCGTGGATGTTTGGGATCTGGCGCACGCGGCCGGCTTGAAAACAGTGATGATCGTTAATAAGGAAAAATTAAGACAGCTCGCAGAACCTGAGACAACCGATGTATTCGAGATCGTCTATGGCATTGAATCCACGATCATGAAAGCCGCCATTGCGCAAATCCCGACCGGCTTCGATCTGATGTTCGTCCACTTTGGCAGCGGCGATACCCGTGGACATAAATACGGCTGGATGTCTAACGCGCAATTCAAGGCCTATCGCGACGGCGACGCCGCACTCGGTGACTTGCTCGCCGCGCTTAATGAAAGTGGATTGCGAGACAGCACGCTGATCATTGTCACTGCCGATCATGGCGGCCACGATCAGACCCATGTTGGCACAGTGATCGAAGACCTGCTCATTCCCTGGGTGGCGAATGGCCCCGGCATTGCCCCCGGCGAAATCACAACGCCCGTCAGCATCATGGATACTGCGCCCACCATCGCTTATGCCCTCGAACTTCCCTTACAGCCTGAATGGGATGGCTTTCCGGTTTATGAAGCCTTCGGTTTGCCGATCTTAAATATACATGGCGACACAATTTGTAAATAAGATGCCCGTATTAAAAATAAATTCACAATGGAAAAACAACTTGAACATAAATCCACAACTTTGGATTTTGACTCTCTTTGGCATTCTCCTGCAAAGCTGCGGATCATTCGCATCCTTTTCCCCGCCGACAACTGTTCCACCCCTCACAGCCACGCTCACCCCGGGCAGTACCCTGCCATCTTCCACCGCCACACTTCCGCCCACGGTCACATTCACCCCGCCGCCGCGCATTGACCGTGTGTTGATCGTCAGCTTTGACGGATTGCGCCCTGATGCAATTGCAGAAGCAGAGATGTTCAATGTCCAATCACTGATGCAAAGCGGCGCATACACCCTGAACGCGCAAACCATCATGCCCAGCACCACCCTGCCCGCACATTCTTCCATGCTGGTCGGCACTTGCCCGGCAAAGCATATCGTGCGCTGGAACTTATACGTCCCACAAAATGGATTTGCCATCGGTACCGATATTTTTGACCTCGTCCATACCGCAGGATTACAAACAGCCATGGTGGTCGGTAAGGAAAAACTAAGGCAGATCACCGAACCAGTCAGCCTGGATTATTTTGCATTTATCGATGGCACGGATAAGATAGAAGATTATTCCGCCATCGAAGAACTTGCGATCGATCAAGTTGTGCAGGGATTTAATCTCATGTTTGTGCATTTCCCCTCTGGCGATCTGGCCGGGCATGAGTATGGCTGGATGTCTAAAAAACAATTGAAAGCCTACACCGCTGATGACGCCGCATTCGGGTTGATCCTGCAAGCGTTGAAAGATCAAGGCATGTACGAGAGCACCATCATTATCGTCACCTCCGATCACGGCGGGCATGACACCACACATGGATATGATATCCCTGACGATATGACCATCCCCTGGATCATCAGCGGTCCGCGTGTGCAGCCGGGACAGTTATCCACGCAAGTCCACACAATGGACACAGCCGCCACATCCGCTTTTGTGCTGGGTCTGCCCCTCCCGCCCGAATGGGATGGCGTACCTATCTTTGAGGCCTTTGGTCTGCCGGTTAGCGCGCAATCAAAGCCATGTCAGTAATAAAGGTACAGCGATTTGCAAAAGTGTAAGTGGATCAAAGGTTGTATTACTTCCCAAAAAATCATCTCATAAGTAATATAGTGTTGTATACAATAAAGAATTATCGCAACACTATTATTTTTGGGAGAAACCAATATGCAAAAAAGACTGAATCATTTTATGCTTCTGCTTATGGTTGTTATGGTAATCATCAGCAGTACCGTTGGCACCACAACAGTCTACGCTGATGATGGAAGTTCAACCGAAGAAACCTCTGAACCTGCACAGGAAGAAACTACTCCTGAAACCGGGACAGATGTCGTAGAGTCCTCCACCCCTGAGGTTGATACTCTTATTGTCACAGAGTCCGCCTTGGTAGAAGAATCAGCCCCTGTTGATTCAGTGGAAGAGATCATGGCGCAGATCCCTGATGGTACAGAGTTAATTGTGGTAAGTGAGACCGGTATTGAGCCTCTTGCAAGTGAAGAAGCTGCTCAGATCATCCTTGCCGGTGATCCCATTTGGTGTCCAGATGGTGTTACTCCAACCAGCGGCGCAAATGGTTGTACTGATAGCTTTGCCACTTTTACAGAGTTAATCACAACGTTAATTTCTGATAACGGCATTACATACAACGGCAATGGCGTGATCTGGGTGGCGGGCGATTACACCAATGCAGATGACAGCCCAATTATTTTTGATGGAACCACCCTGTCCTGGTTTGATAATCTTGCATTCACAGGTGGATGGAGCGGAATAAGCGGCGATGATGCTGTGGATAACGCCGACTATTCCGAGCTTGATGTCTCGCTTTCCATCATCAACTGGCATGGAAATGTCACATTGAGCAATCTTAGTATTGACGCGGAAGATGCTGTTGCAGGCTTGTATGTTGAAACCACCGGAGACATAAGTTTGAGCAACATTGTATCAAGCGGCAATAGTCTGGGGTACGGCGCAGGTCTTGATACTTGTGTCTATGATGCGGCTTTGGAACAGTGCAGCGGCACTGGCGATGTAATTGTGCAGGACAGTACGTTTGACGATAATACTGGCGGCAGCGGCATCGGCATTGACTCAGGCGGCACTGTGAGCCTGGATACCGTGCAGGCAAATGGAAACGATTTTGCCGGCGCAGAAGTGTATAACTTTGACCTGCTCAATACGGGCGGCGTCCAAATTACAGACAGTATCTTTAACAATAATGGCGATAATGGCATCTGGGTGAACTCAGAGGGCGCGATCACCATGACCAACACCGACGCCACGGGAAACGGCTTTGATGGCGCAGATCTGATCAATTATGAAGGCTCAGGTGATGTGACTGTGAGCGGCGGCGATTTCTCAGACAATGATGAAGCCGGTTTGTATATTGCCAGTAATGGGAATGTATTTATCTCAGACGTTATTTCCAATGGCAATAAAGACGGCGCTGATGTTGACAACGCCTATGGTGAAGGGACAGTCAATGTGACCGACAGCACCTTTGATAACAATACGTGGACAGGTTTGTACGTCACATCTGCCGGTTCCATCGCACTGGATAATATCGGCGCTTCTCATAATGGGGTCATTGGTGCGTATTTGAATGGCATGAACGGCAATGGCAATATTGACATCACTGGAGCCACATTTACAGAGAACGGTGATTGGGGGATGAAAGCTTTTGCCGGCAACGGTGATATTACACTTATGGATGTCCTCATTGATGGAAATGGTAATTCAGAAAATGGGGCATGGGTAAAATCCTATGACGGAAATGTGTGGATTGAAAACAGCCTCTTCACAGAAAACGTCAACCTGGGACTGCTAACAGTTGCAGGCGGGCAGGTGGATCTGGTTAACGTAACCGTTACAGCCAACGGCGGAAATGGTGTGGAAGCATACAGCACCTATACCTTTGCGTGTTTTGGCTCTGAAGATATCCTGGTCAATGTGGATAGCGGTATTTATAGCAACAATGGCAAATATGGCATTTACACTGAACCCGGCACAGACGGAAATTTGACTCTTATCAACAGCCCTGAGTTTTCAGACAATGGACTTGGCGATACTTTTATTGAAAAAATTAAAGACCCCTGTCCTCCGCAGGATCCTTCAGATGATGATGACGATGGAAAACCGACCAATGAAATCATCATTCCAGAAGACGGAGATGGTGAACCGGTACTGCAAGATTGTGAGAATTTCTCAAGTACTACATTGCAGTTGCACACAGGTACTTCTGTGGAAGTGGGCTGCCCGTTCACTGGAAGCAGCCAGCTTAGCGAAACATCTGAAGGCGATCTGCCCGACCGTCTTCCCGTTGGTCTGACCTTTGGCTCAGCGATTACCGTCGGGCTTGATGATGAAGGGAACCCCATCCCCGTCATGACCGAAGGCGGCTTGCTGACCCTTACATTCGTCATCCCTGAAGAATTGATTGGCAAACGCATGTCCATTCTTTACTGGGATCCGCAAGCCAAAGATGGAGCAGGTGACTGGGTTGAGCTTCCGCTTGAGCAGTACGGCGGCGCATCCTTCCCGCTCTACCCTGATGATGCAGATGACGGACGTATGATCTGCTCTGGCTTTGAGCAATCGGGCAATACAGTTACTGTGACTGTAAACTTCCCCGGCATATTTGTTCTTGTTGCTCGATAAAAAAATATCTCAAGCAAGAAGTTGATTTAAGTAAAGTCAATATTTAGCAAAGCACGCAAAAAGCCTCACGATTTTACATCGTGAGGCTTTTTGATACAGTTTTATCATCTTTGGACTCGAGTCCTTATTCTTTATGGTGGTTATTTTTTAAAATAGAAGTGAAGTTTATTAGTAATCAAGCTGACACAGTAGACCGTGGTAATATCCGCTGAAAGTCAATATTGATAATTCATAAAAGTAAGATAGAATGATTTTAGCTTACCCGGTCTTTGCCGGCCGCTTAAGTCAGACCCCTGTTTTTGCCTCGCCGCTGGACAGGGGTCGATTTTTTAAACCGTGAAGGTTTAATGAACCCTGCGGGTTGTGGTTAAAAAAATGGACTTTTGCAAGAGGCCAAATTAAGAAACAGTCTCCTGCCTAAAATAAACTTAATATCCACACGATCAATGGGGCGACTGCCAGAGCGGGGAGGAAATTCCCTACGCGGATTTTTTTTAGTTCCAATAAATTGCTGACTGCAACCCCCATCAGGATTACACCGCCGGTGGCGATCAATTCAGCCATCATCGGGTCGGTCACGATCGCATCGAGCTGCCCGGCCAGCAGGCTGATGCCGCCTTGATAGACAAGGATGATGAGCGAAGAAAACATTACGCCCACGCCCAGGGTGGATGCAAATGCGATCGCTGCAAACCCGTCCAGCGTGGATTTTACAGCCAGCATTTCATAATTTCCATTCAGGCCGTCTTGAATCGAGCCAAGGATCGCCATTGGTCCAATGCAAAAGAGCAATGAAGAGACCATAAAGCCGCGTACAAATTTGGAACCCGAGCCAGTTTCTGAGTCTGATGAAAAGCGTTTTTCGAGCATCTGCCCAAAGGATTGCAAGCCGTCTTCGATGCCGATCCACTCGCCAAGCAGTGCGCCAATGATCAATGCACCGAGTACGATCAATGAATTTTTACTTTCAAGGAACATTTCCAATCCCATCGCGGCGGTGAAAAGCCCCATACCGGCGATGACCGTGTTCTTGAATCTTTCGGGAATACGGGAGCCGAAAAATAAGCCAATAGTTCCGCCGATCAAAATGGCGGCAACGTTAATAAATGTGCCTGTCATGTGAGTTACCTTTTATGTGATTTGCATCCTGAGCGAAGTGACGAGTGTTCTTCGAGAAACTCTGTTGTGCATCCTGAGCGGAGGACTGAGCGCTCTTTGCGAAGTCCGTAGCCGAAGGACAAGCCTGTCTGCACTTCGGCTGCGCTCGAACGATAGAACTGTCCTCTCTCCGCTCACATTGTCCCGATGGTGGTTAGACTTCGGAAGTCTTTTTTGAGTCTGTATGATTAAGAGGCTTCTGGAAAGACTTCCGAAATCTTGTTGTTAACCTACGGTTTCGCCAGACTCGTCTGTTTTCCCGCGTTTTGATTCTCAAGCAGCTCAAGCACAAAACATAATGAAGAAAGCCGGTTGAGGTAGCGTTGCAAGTCGGGATTGATGACCTCATCTTCATCAAAGAGACTCACCACGCAGCGCTCCGCCCTGCGGACAATGGCGCGTGCCAGCGAAAGCGCCGCGCCGCCGAGCGTATCTCCGGGCAAAATAAATTCCTTGGGCATCTCAACGATCATGCTTAGTTCGTCAGTTTGCTTTTCAAGCCAGTTCACGCGTGATTCGTCAATGAAATGAAATCGCGGCGCATTCTCGGGGGTGGCGGCTACTTCGGCCATCAACTTGTAAAGATCGCGTTGTGTTTCAAGCAGGATCGGCGCGGTTTGCACTGCGCTGCATTGCGCGCGCGCCAACCCGAGCGCAGCAGATGCTTCATCCAATGCGCCAATCGCTTCCATGCGGACATGATATTTCGGCACGCGGCCTTCGCCGAGCAAGCCCGTTGTGCCATCGTCGCCTTTTGCAGTATAAAAAGTCATGCGGGCATTATAACCACTTTATACCGGCCTCGCTTATAATTTTATGGAACATCGCATAAATGGCAAACCAGGGTCTTAATTTCTATTTACTGTTTTCCCCGGTAAATTCAGCAATTTATGCAAAGAGCGGTGAAATGCTTGTACCTATTCATGAAGAAATGACCCGCACAGCCCTCGGCAGCCGTGTTAGTCCGCGTGCGCTTGAGGTGATCATTGCGGCTAATCGCAAACAGGATGCCCTGCACGGACAACTTGGTCACGACGAATATCATTTTGATAACAATGCCATTGATGCGGGTCATCGCTATATCACGGAGCAGCGCGGACTTGTACTCGCAGCTTTGCTTGCTCCCGGTGTGCTTTCCGCCTGGATCGCATTTGGAAGATTGACTCATACCGCGCAGGATTTCTACGCCCATACCAATTACGTCTCCATGTGGCTTGACCAACACCCAGGCACGCCTCCTACCCCGCCCGAGATTGATCCTGTTCAAAAGAGTTTGATCGAAAGCCCGGGCATTCGCTCTGGCAAAATCTATCTGCCGTTGGATGCGTTGTATTTTGTTCCATTTCTGCGAAAGATCGCACTCGCTTTTTTGCCGAACGATTCGCACGGCAAGATGAATTTAGACTCGTCCAAACAGGGGCCGCATTTTGCGTATGCCCGCGCGGCTGCGATCAAACGCACGGAATATGAGTTTGATATTCTGGAGAAAATTCTTACACCTGAAATGTTTACAAAGTTTACAGATTTACAGCCGGAGAATTAATCAGCCTGGGGAATGCCCGGGTTGTTGAAGCAGGCTTGAGGTATGAAAAGAAGCGGGCACTTCATCCAAATCATGAAAGGGTATAATAAAATTATGGACATAAAAACTCAACTTAATGAATCAGTCAAAGATGCGATGAAGAGCGGCGATGAGATCCGCAAGCGCACGGTGCGTATGGTGCTTGCGGCGGTGAAGCAGGCCGAGGTGGATAAGCAAGCCGCGCTTGAGGAACTGGCGATTGTGGCGTTGATCCAAAAAGAGATCAAGAATCGCCGCGAGGCTATTGAAGAAGCGAAGAAGGCCGATCGTCTTGACCTGATCGCAGATAACGAAACCGAGATCAAAGTTCTGGAGGTTTTTCTGCCTCAAGCCATGCCCGCCGAAGAGCTGCGCGCATTGGTGCAGGCCGCCATTGATGAAACAGGCGCGTCGGCGCCCGGTGACATGGGCAAGGTGATGAAGATCGTGATGCCCAAGATCGCGGGACGCGCTCCAAATGATATGATCAGCTCCACTGTTAAAGAATTACTTACCAAGTGATCTTTTATCATAAAGAGCAGGCTTGATAAAGGTCTGCTCTTTATGATTGATCCTTATGTCTGCACGTACCCCCGTTTCCACCCGAATTCGAATTTTACAGATCAGCCTGATCGTTGCGGTCAGTCTTGTCTCTTTTGCTGCGCTGACGATGCCGATCGCGCTGCGTCCGATGACGCAGGCGTTGGATGTAGGGGATGTATCGCAGACTGCCCAGCAGGCTCCGCGTGATATTGAGTATGTAAGTGATATTCGCACTGAAGAGGCTCGTCTGGCGGCTGAGAGCGCGGTGCTGCCCGTGTATAGTGTGCCCGATGCTGCGATTGCGCGTGAACAGATCGAGCGGCTGCGGACAGCTTTGCAATACATTACTTCGGTGCGCGATAATGTTGTCCTGACTTCGGAGGAGAAAAAATCGAACCTCGTTGCGCTTAGTGATGTCCGCTTGAAACTTGAGACCGTTGATTATGTGATCGGAATTTCTGCATCGCGCTGGGAGGCGGTGCAGGCGGAATCTCTGCGGGTATTGGAACAGGTGATGCGCCGCGCGATCTACGAAGATAAAGTGGAATCCACGCAGGCTGGTGTTTCCTCCTTTGTAAGCCTTACTTTGAATGAGCAGCAATCGATTCTGGTTTCGGAGTTGGTTAGCGCTTTTGTTGTGCCCAATAGTTTTTTTAGTGAAGAGTTGACCACCGCCGCCCGTCAATCTGCGCGTGATGCGGTGGAGCCGATCGTGCGGACGTATAAAGCCGGAGAGACGATCGTCCCTGCGGGGGAGATCATCACCCCGGCAGATATGGAAGCTTTTCAGCAGCTCGGCATGATCCGCCCCGGTCAGCGTTGGGAGGATATGCTTGGGGCGGCGGCGATTATTATTCTTTCTGCGATCCTTGTTCCCCTTTATTTTTATCGCCGCAAACGCTCGGCTGTTGTCAATGATCCGCGCAGTATGCTGGTGATCGCTATTATTTTTGTTGTGTTTTTGGTTGGTGCGCGTTTATTTACCAACCGCACCCTTGCGCCTTACGGGTATCCGTTACAAGCAGCGGGGCTGCTCGTGACTGCTTTGTTTGGTCTTGAAGCGGGGCTCGTGGTTGCCATTCCACTTTCTTTGCTGGCTTCCTATGGTTTGTCGAATACACTTGACCTTGCGCCGTATTATTTGCTGTCATCTTTGATCGGTTTGCTTGTGCTGGGACCGGTGCGCCGCTTTTGGGGATTTGTGCGCGCGGGAATCGCCATTTCGCTTTCAGGTTTTGTTGTGCTTTTGGCGTATCGCCTGCCGTTCTTCGCGCCTGATTGGCTTGGCATTGTTCAATTTATCGGTGTAGTTGCCTTCGCGGGATTTTCCGCTGCGAGCATAACACTATTGCTTCAATATTTATTCGCACAGTCGCTCGGCATCACAACCGCATTTCAATTGCTTGATATTTCACGCCCTGATTTTCCGCTGCTGCAATTTCTGCTGCGTAACGCACCCGGCACGTATCAACATAGTTTGCAGGTTGCCAATCTCGCGGAGCAGGCTGCCGAAAAAATTGGCGCTGATCCCTTGCTTACGCGTGTGGGCGCGCAATTCCATGATATTGGCAAGGCGCTCAACCCCACATTTTTTATTGAAAATCAAGTGCCGGGGAATGTGAATACGCATCATGATATCGCGCCTGAAGAATCCGCAGCGACCATTATCCGCCATGTGACCGATGGTGTTCAACTGGCAAGAAAGTATCGTCTGCCGGAACGTTTGCAGGATTTTATTCTTGAACATCATGGCACGCTCATTACGCGTTATCAATATACTCAAGCCATGGATGCAGTAGGCGGCGATGCGGCCAAAGTGGAAATTGAAAAATTCCGTTATCCTGGTCCGCGCCCGAATTCACGTGAAACTGCGTTGCTGATGCTCGCGGATGCCACAGAAGCCCGCGCCCGCGCCGAACGCCCCGAAACAGATGACAATCTGCGCGCGCTCGTCCGCAATGTGATCGAAACTGTACAAAAATATAGTCAACTGGATGATACGCTTCTGACTCTCCGTGACCTGAATCTGATCACTGAATCATTCGTTACCACTTTGCGCGGCACCTATCATCCGCGCATTCAATATCCCAATGCGAAAGTCCCCGATCAGGACTCAACCATCCATGCGCTGCGGAAGGAAAAATGATAAATATAGACTCGCAACAAAAATTCTCAGATGAATCTTTATTGGAACGTGCAGCCCGTGTCACGCTTGAGATTTCAACCCCGCTTCTTGCGGACCTCGAAGCTGCTCCTGTTGACTGTGACATGACCATCGTCCTGACAGACGACGCGCAGTTACACGAGTTGAATCGCGAATTCCTCGGTGTGGATGCGCCCACCGATGTGCTGTCTTTCCCCTCTTCTGAATCTGACCCCGAAACAGGCGTGCCGTATCTTGGTGATATTCTGATCTCGATTCCGCGTGCAACACAACAAGCGCAGGCCGGCGGACATTCAGTGGAAGCGGAAGCGCAGTTACTTGTTATACACGGAACATTACACCTGCTGGGGCACGACCATGCCGAGGCGGAGGAAAAAGCCCGGATGTGGAAAGCGCAGGCTGAAGTTTTGGAAAGACTCGGGCTGTCGCATGTCAAGATACAGGATTCGTAGTTGATGTCCTTTTTGATGTCCCGCATCCATTCATTTCGTCATGCGTTTCGCGGCTGGCATTATGCCTTGCGCACGCAAAAAAATGCATGGATACACAGCCTTGCGGCCACGTTGGTTTTTATCTTTGCTTTCTGGCTGCGACTGCCGCCGCGTGATTGGGCGGTGTTGATCTTGACCATCGCCATGGTATTCGCCGCTGAATTTTTGAATACCGCCATCGAATCCGTGGTTGACCTTGCCAGCCCGGATTTACATCCGCTGGCGAAGATCGGCAAGGACGTGGGCGCTGCTGCCGTGCTGGTTGCGGCTCTGGCTGCGATCTTGATCGGACTATTAATTCTCGGCCCGCCCTTATACGCGCAACTAATTTTCCTAATCCCTAATCCCTAATCCCTAATCCCTGGAGTTTTCCCATGACTTTATCGTTTAAATTTGGAACCGTTGGCTCTCCCTCGGGCACGCCGAAAAAACCGGGCGGCTCTGTAGGCGCAATTGAATTCAGCAAGTCTATCGGACTGGATACTTTGGAACTTGGCTGGGTGCAGTCGGTGCGTGTGACGGAGGCCACCTGCGCTTTGATCAAAGCTGCGGGCAAGGAACATGACGTGGCATTAAGTATTCATGCGCCGTATTTTTTTAACTTGAATGCCACGGATGAAGAATGGCCGAAATCACGCAAACGTCTAATGGATGCGGCGCATTATGGTTATCTCGCAGGTGCCACGGATATTATCTTTCACCCCGGTTCGTATTTTTTGAATGATCCGCTGGATGTGTTGAAGATCGCCATTCCGCGTTTGCAGGGTTGTGTGGATGAACTTAAGAAGAATGGCGACAAAGTGACTCTCCGCCCTGAGACAATGGGCAAATCTGCCATGCTCGGATCGCTTGAAGATGCTGTTGCGATGAGCATTGCCACAGATATGGTTCTGCCCTGTCTGGACTTTGCACATTTACACGCCCGCCCCGGTGACGGAACCATGAATACCTATGATGAATGGTCGCGTGTGCTGGAGTTTTATGGCCGCGAATTGGGCGAAAAGGCTCTTAAGCATTTACACATTCATCTCTCGGGAATTGAGTATGGTCCCAAAGGCGAAAAGAATCATCTCAAACTCGCCGATGCGGACTTGGATATGAAAGCCCTGTTCAAAGCGCTGCATAAATTTGGCTGTGCCGGCCGCATCATGTGCGAAAGTCCCATCATGGAAGAAGATGCGCTGATCATGAAGAAGACGTGGATGAAGGTGAGTGGGGAGAAAGAGTGATAAGGATGAATTATGAAGGATGAAGGATGAAAAAGAGCGTGGACGAATGTCCGCGCTCTTTTTTTACTTATTACTTATTACTTTTACTTTTACTTCTCTTCCTTCCCGCCTATACTCAAACCGATACCCGTGGATTTCCACATACGGCTGCCATTGTTTATAACTAATCGCGCGGACTCTTCTTCGCACTTCGTCTGCGCTCATATCGGGGGTGATTCTAAATAGTTCGTCAAATTGTTTGCGTGAAAAAGGCGGACGGGTCCATTTTTCGGTTGAGACGGGGAGTTCTTTCCCTTCGGCCATGAGTTCTGCAATTTCGAAGAACAACGCCATTTGATTCTCATAGGTCCGCTGGAGGATTTCTTCCACGCCGTCTTCGGGGTGGACGGGGAAACGCCTGACCTTGATGATCTTGCCTGTATCCACTTTGCCGGCCATGTGATGACAGGTCGAGCCGTATTCTTTGGCGTCTTCATACAAGGCGAAATTATTACAGCCAATACCAGGATATTCAGGCGAAGCCGGATGAAAGTTAATGGCGGCGATCTTTGCGCGGTTCAATAATGACTCAGGCACTACCCAGCGTGAAAGATACGAGATGATGTAATCACCTTCCCAGTTGCGAATATCCTCGGGCAGCGGGTCACCCCATTTGCCGAGACAATATGTCACATGGGAAAAATGCTGTTGACAATACTCCAGCGCGCGTGCGCAATCGAGGTCATCGGCCTTGCCGAGGAAGAGCAGAGATGATGTGGATTGAGTCATGATGGTCATTATAAATTTAAATTCCTGAATGTAAATAACTGTCGAAGGCGATGGTCCGTGGTCTACTGTCTGCGGTCACTTTTGCTTATAGTCGGGCAACCAGCTCAAAGTCTGAGGGGAGAAGCGAGAACATGTGAGCGTCGAAAAAACGAGTGCCCACCACCATCCGGTTTAATAATATCCCCTCGTAATGTGCGCCCGCTTTTTCTGCAACCCGTTTGCTGGGTTCGTTCCCAATTGCAATGACGATCTCAGCGCGGATCAGGTTAAGCCGTTCGAATGCAAAACGCGCGGCCAATTTCGCGGCCCGCCCGGCGATGCCCTCTCCGTGGCGGGATGTGCGTACCCAATATCCCAGGTTGCAGAAATGATAGATCGGGTGAATGTGACTCAAACTGCATCCGCCCAGAAATTCGCCTGTTTTTGCATCGGCGATGGCGAATGCATATAACGATCCGTTTGACCAGTAGGTGCGGGTGAGGGCGATGAAATTAAGCGCGGTTTCACTGGTGTAATTTGCATTGGCCCACGACATCCACGGTTCCAATTCGGGCAGGGATTCATGAACTGCGAGATGCAGGGTGTTTTCCTCGCCAAATTCAAATGGACGCAGATTGATCGTGCCGTCGGTAAGTGTGATGAATGGGAACATGGGTTTCTCTTAAATAAAAAACGGAGACACATTTTCACTGAGTTGATCTTCTCTGTGTGCTGTGCCTCCGTTCTTGAAATGAAAAATTTAGGTTGAAATATATTCTCTCAGGCTGTGTTCCACAGCGTAGGCTGCGGCTTCGGCGCGATTGTTTACGCTCAACTTCGAGAGAATGCTGGAAACATAATTACGCACGGTGCCTTCGCCAAGGAATAAATTCTTTGCGATCTCGCGGTTGGTCTTGCCTTCTGAAACCAGCAGCAGCACATGCTTTTCCTGTTGACTCAAATGGGCAAAGGCTGAGGCTTCCTCTTCCTTCACCGCGCGTCGCACTTCCTGGAAGACGCGCTGGGTCACAGCAGGGTCAAGTAATGCTTCGCCGCGTCCGACTTCAAACTGAGGGTGGCGCTCCAGCAGGGATTTTAAGCCGAGCCGCACCACTTCGTGATCGTCCACAAGGAGTATTCGTTGCTTTTTCATTGTGCTATTTTACACCGAAATACGCAGAAAACGGGCAAAATTCACTTATTTTTCATCTTTTTCAAGGCACGCAAATGTTCTTCAATGTGTGCCAAATTACGTTCCACCCAAAGCTGCATGGTCAATCCGCCGCCCACGATCTCATGCCGGCTGACTCGTGACCACGCCTCACGCGGTTGGCTTTCGAGCATCACGCACAACTCTTCCACATAGGTTGTGAATTCGCTCAAAATTGTGCTCAATGATTCCTGCGGATCATAATGTTCGAGCATCCATTTATCGGCATCAAAATTCGTGAAGGATGGATTCTCTTCGAGGATGGTTTGATGCACGCGCGCGCCGTATACAAATCTGCTCACGTCACGTGTGTGGACAGCGATCTGCTGCACGGTCCACTCGCCGTCTACTTTTGCGGCGGGATCACCGGCTGTTTCACACGCGGTGCGAAATTCCTGCGCCGCTTCTCTGAATCTTTCGAGCAGTTTTACACGGTACTCAAGCAGTTCCTTCATTGCGCCTCCAAAATGGATAATACATCCTTCACCACATCCGCCGAATTTTCAACTGCATACACCCGAACGCCATGCGGACTCAACTCAACATCTGCCTGACGGGATAACATTGCCGCTCCGGCCTTACTGGATAAATAAGCCCCCGCATCTTTGATCGACCCTTCGCCTGCTCCTGCTACGATATTAATGATCGCCCCGTGACCTTGTTCCCGCATCATGCGTCCCACAGATTGCACAGTCAGAAACACGCCGGTTAGATTTACATCCAAAGTGCGGTGCCAGTCCCATTCATCCATCTTGAGCAAAGGTGTGTGCGGTTCCACCGATGCGTGATTAATGAGAATATCAATCGCACCGAAATCATCCTCCACACCTTTTACCAAATACTGCACGCCGACTTTTTTTGCAATATCTTCAACGTAGGCTTTGGCTTCTCCGCCATTGGCGATGATCTCCGCCGCTGCTTCCTCCACGTTGATGGGCGAGATGTCGTTCACAGCCACTCGTGCGCCGCGTTGCGCAAGTGCCAATGCCAGCGTCCGCCCGGCGCCTTTCCCTGCGCCGGTGATAAGTACAACTTTGTTTTTCAAGTCCATATTTTTCCTTTGATTTCCTGCCGCGCAATCAGCAAGCTGATTGACTCCATAACTCCCCCAATAGGGAATTGCATCTGAGTTTATGTTTGCGTTCAAAGGCAAACCGAAATAAGGCGTGGGGTCGTATGTGTTGTTGATGTCCAACTCGTTTTTGAAATTACCAAAGCCATCATCTTCCACAATGGAAATGTGTAAATGAATCCCAACCGGAGCATTGGGGTCGCCTGAGTAATTTCCCTGATACCCGAGGAAGGTGCCGGCTTCCACATACACTTCGGATGTGCCCATCGGGAATGCAGGTGAGACAAATGAATTTCCCTGCGGGTCTGCCATGTGGGTGTAATACACCCAGATCTGACGCCCAGTCTGCAATGGGTCTTCCGGCACGCGGATAATGACCGTGGATTTCCAATCTGCTTGGCGGGTGAGGTAGCCAGGGTAGGCCGCGACAATGGGCGTTACGCCGATCTCTGTCCCTGCGAAAATGTCGAGGCCGGAGTGGCGGTGACCGGGGCGGAAAGAATCGTCCCAGATAAAGCCGATCAAGCCGTTCGTGGGGAAAATGAATGGGGCGTCGCCGCATTTCGCTCCCGAAGTCATCATCAGATCGGGTCTTGAAGACTGATCCTGAAACCAATTATAGACTTGCGCCATGCGGGCGGAGTCTCTGCCCCGGGTGTAATACAAATAGCCCCCCGCAGCGGCGAGCGCAACGAGGATCACAAGTGGAAAAAAGTATTTACGCATTGAAGGATTATACCCATGAATTTTTCTTATAAAAAATCTACCCGTTGTTATTTTTTTTCTTATATTCAGGGCTTAATATTGCGTCATTGATAAACAACAAGGAGATAAAAATGACACTCTATATTCAATCTTATCCGTTCCGTCGTATAGCCCGCCGTGCAGTTGCAGCAGCCCAACCCCGTCAGTTTTCTTTGGGCGTCAATATTCGTGAAGAAGATGATGCCTATGTGCTTTCTGCGCTGGTTCCAGGTTTGAAAGCCGAAGCGCTGAACATTCAAGTGCTTGAAAATGTGGTCAGCATTGAAGGCGAATACCCGTCAGTAGACACTGAATATTTATTGAACGAGCTTCCGCGTGGCTCCTTCCGTCGCGACCTGCGGATGCCCTCAGAGATCCAGGCAGACAAAGTGGAGGCGAAGATCACTGATGGTGTGCTGACCCTCAACCTGCCCAAGGCCGAATCTGCAAAGCCGAAGCGCATTAATATTTCGGTCAATTAATAGTGTAAGTTTGCAAGAGGCGCACAATACGGTGCGTCTCTTTGTATTTAAGCAGATGAGTTGTTGGTTTTCCGCCGGTCAGCATTCTCCAAATCAGGCAGTATAATTCTCTTATTCGAACATCCTTAATTTCTGGAGTATGACCTTGCGTGTTAAACATTTCTTCTTCGCGATATTAAGTATCGCTATACTAAGCGCCTGCGGCGGCGGTTCACCGACTGAGATCGCGCCTCCTACTGTTGCGCCGTCTCATACGCCGCTGCCCCCGCCGACCATGATCCCAACACCAGATACCCCGCTGGCGATCCTGGTTCTTCCCGCAGAGTTGGATAAGGCTTCATCTGATCTGTATCAAAAGACCGTATATGACCTTGCGCTGCAATCCGGTTTTCGGTTTCAGGTGCGCAATGCGCTAACATCTGCCGATTTGACCGACCCCACTTTAAAAGTAGTCATCGTTTTTCCGCCCGACCCTGGTCTGGTATCTCTTGCGCCAACTGCTCCGGGTGTGCAATTTCTCGCAGTGAATATTCCCAACCTGACGGCTGGTGGAAATTTAAGTGTGCTGGCTGGAGACTCTCAAGTGGAATTGCCTGCCTTCCTCGCCGGATATATTCTTTCCATGCTGGTGGAGGAATATCATATCGGCATGGTCATTCCTAAAGATAACGGGGATGCCCAGCGTGCCTACAATGCTTTCGTGAATGGAAAAACATATTATTGCGGGTTATGCCGCACTTTTTATATTGACCCGATTGGCTATCCCCAATTTATAGAAATTCCCGCAGACGAAAAAACTGCAAGTTATGGCGCCTATGCCAATGTGTTGATCAATGACCGCGATGTGGATGCGCTTTATATTTATTCTTCAGTGGCGAATGATGAATTTCTTTCCTATGTAGGTACACAGGGTGTGCTGTTGATCGGAACCTCGATGCCGGTGCCGCGTCCTGGTGGCTGGGTGGCGACGATCAGCCCGGATACGATCAAGGCGATTCAGACTGCCTGGCCTACTTTGAGTGCGGGGCAGGGCGGAATCAACGTTCAATCTCCGCTCGGGCTTGCAGATGTGGACCCAAGCCTGCTCACCCCCGGAAGACTTCGCCTCGCACAAGAGACTCTCGATAGCCTGCTGGCAGGCCGCATCTTGACCGGCACCCCCTAAACACAAAAACGGCGGACACCTTGTCCGCCGTTTTTGTGTTACCCATCTCTACCAGAGTAGAGAATCTAAACATATATATTTGTGGACTGTGCCTGAGGCGCAGTCCATTCCTGCCGCATCAGCCATGCCATGGATTTGATCAGCAAGGCCATTGGGCTGATGGGAGTGCTGATGCACTCATCCGCGCCCGCGTTATGGTACCGGATCATTTCCTGTTCATTCCCTCTCGGGACGAGCAGTAATAAGGTGCCTTGTGTCATGGAACGAAGTTTCATACAAAGAATGAGCAGTTCAGTATGAGGCAGGTCAAGTTCAAGCACGATCAGTGAAGGGGCAAGCAGGTGTGCAGTTTGCAGGGCGCTATGTGGTGTGGCCTCACTGACCACATGGCAATTCTTTTGTTGAAAAAGTGTTTCCCAAACAGAGATCATCTCTGCATCCTTTGAAATAATCAGGGCGGTTTGCACATCATTGAAGTTAGTTTCTGTTTTCCAGGCAACCATTTTATTTTCCTCTTTTTTGAGTTATATCTACCAAGTTGTTGTCTGTGCGGAAAACAGGTCTGACCCTTGAGTACTAATTGCAAGTTGAAAAAATTCCTTGACGAGTTTTTCCCATGCGTGATAAACTCGTTGTCGCTTGAAGAAAGCAAATCTAACAAAAAGGAGGCGCACGCCAATGATCATGAATAAGTTAAACATCGCTCCATCATTTGTCAGCAACGCTGATTTTGATTCTCGCAGTGCGCCTGTTCCCCGTTAGACTTTTATTTGTTGTCATACGGCCACGGCGCTCATGCGGACCCGTGGCCGTTTTTATTTAATATCTCCCTGGCGGCTATGGGTCAATGACCTGTGGCCGTTTTTTTTGTTTTGGAGGAAATCATGTTAGATATACAAACTCAGTTATTCGAAGCACAGGATGTCCGTTTTGGGCCGATCGACCACGAAACGCATCCCGATATCGAATCCAAATGGACGCATGACGCCGAATTCATGCGCCTGTTGGACTTAAAACCCGCCCGTCCGCTTTCACCTGCGATGGTTAAGAAACAATACGAAGCCATCGAAAAGGAAATGGACGAGGATAAGAATTTGTTCTACTTCACCATCCGCGCCCGCGAAGATGACCGGCTGATCGGCAAGGCGCTCGTGGAGTGGATCGACTGGACGAATGGCAACGGTTTTCTGCGCCTCGGCATTGGCGCAGCGGAAGACCGCCGTAAAGGTTATGGCTCGCAGGCGTTGAGTATGCTGTTGCGATATGCATTCAGTGAATTGAATCTCTACCGAGTCACTGCGGTGGTGCCGACTTATAACGAAGGCGCGCTCCATCTCTTCCAGAAGTTTGGTTTTGTGGAGGAGATCCGCAGGCGCCAGGCCATGAACCGCGATGGTCAACTTTGGGATCTCGTCTCTTTCGGCTTGTTAAATGCCGAATGGCGGGAGCAGGCAAAAGGTTAAGGGGGATGCGATGAAAGATATTTATCGCGGAACCCTTGTCCGCCTGTGTGATGATTCGCCGGAAGTGATGGCGAAGGCTTATTCCAAATGGGATCGTGATACAGAACAGCATCGTCTCGCAGATAGCGATCCGGCCCAGTTGTGGTCTGAAAAAAAGATCAAGGAAACTCTTGAAAAGCGCGCTGAAAATAATACCAAGTCGTTTCGGTTTTCCATCCGCACTTTGGCCGATGATACATTGATCGGCGGCGTGGGGCTGTGGATCAGCTCATGGACTCATTCAGATACATGGCTGGGAATTTCGATCGGCGAGCGCGATTATTGGGGCAGGGGCTATGGCACAGATGCGATGCGTTTGGCTGTGCAATACGGATTCATTGAGTTGAACCTGCGCCGCATTTCGCTTGGGCTGCACGCCTACAATGAACGCGCGTTGAAGTCTTATGAAAAGGTTGGTTTTAAACTCGAAGGCCGTATGCGCGGAGAAGGTTTGCGTGATGGCGTGCGGTTTGACAGCCTGTGGATGGGAATTCTGCGCGAAGAGTGGCTTGCCGCGCAAGCAGCGTCAAATGAAAGACATCTTCAAAGGTGAGCTTGTGCGCCTTTCTGCTGTGGATCATGAAGAACTCGGCAAGGCCTATGCTGTTTGGAATCGGGATTCTGAATTCACCCGTTTTCTCGATGCGCGTATGGTCTCGCTGCGCTCTGCAAAATCCATCTCAAGTTTTTTTGAAAAGGAGACCAGCGAGGCTCTTCCTAACGCGCCGTATTTTGCGATCCGCGCACTGGAGGACAACCGCCTGCTTGGCGATATCGGCCTTTTCGTTGTGAACAATTGGACACCGCGCGATGCCTTTGTTGGAATTGGAATCGGCAATCGCAACGATTGGAGCAAAGGTTATGGCTCAGACGCAATGAAGATCATTTTGCGTTTTGCCTTTACCGAGTTAAATCTGCGCCGTGTGACGCTCAATGTTTTTGAGTACAACCCGCGCGCCATCCGCTCTTATGAAAAGACGGGGTTCCGTCACGAAGGGCGGATGCGCAATGCGCTGCTGCGCAACGGCAAACGCTGGGATATGTTCTACATGGGCATTTTGCGTGAAGAATGGATGGAGATGAATCCATGATACAAAAAATAAACCTTGACCCAAATCCTTTGGATATATCCACAACCGCACGTACCGTGGACCCAAAGGCTATAACCAAACCTGCCATTGGAAATGTTTCTCCAAAAGGCATGGCGTTCGATGCCGGCAGATGGCTGCGTGATCAACTTCACCTTTCAGAGTTTGATCAGCGCACGTTTATCCATATTCAAACAAAGAACAAACATCCGCACTCAACCAAAAAGCATAAATAAAAAGCGGAAAGGAAAAATATCATGATGAATAAAGAACCGCATCTTGACTCAAGCCTCAGCCTGCGGACTGTCCGATGGACAGATATCAACGCTGTGGCACAGTTGATCTACGATGTGTGTGAAGCAGATGGTGATACATCTGTAGCTATTACACCTGACGAACTGAAAAACGAATGGGAGACCGCCGGCTTTAATTTGGAGACGGATGCTTTTCTCATCGAAACAAAAGACGGACGCATCGTTGGCTTTGAAGAATTCTTTAATGAAAAAGCCCACGCTGAATTGCAGACCGATGGATATGTACACCCGGACTTTAAAGGGCTTGGTGTTGGCACATCGTTATTGCGAAAAGCAGGGGAACGGGCTTTGGCGGAAATTCCTCTCGCTGAACCTGATCTGCGCGTTTTTATCCGCAGCACGATGGACAATAAAGATGTTGAGGGTCACGCCCTGCATCAAGCAGAAGGGTATTCCTCGATCCGCTATCACTGGCGCATGGAAATTAAATTACCCGAAGCGCCGCCCGCGGTGACGTGGCCGGAAGGTATCGAACTGCGTCCGTTTGTGAAAGATGAACACGCGATCGCTGTCTGGCAGGCCAATAACGAAGCCTTCCGTGACCACTGGGGAAGTCACGATGCGAGCTACGAAGAGTTTGTCCACAGCCGGTTTGATGACCCGGAATTTGACCCTTCACTCTGGGTCATCGCCTGGGACGGGGATGAAATTGCCGGCTTCTCCTTGAACCGTTTTCGCATGGGAATTGGCTGGGTCCGCTCGTTGGGAGTCCGCCGGCCGTGGCGCAAAAAGGGACTTGGCCTCGCCATGCTCCAGCACTCTTTTGGCGAGTTTTACCGGCGCGGTAACCCCACCGTTGGCCTCGGTGTCGATGCCTCCAACCCGACGGGCGCCACACGTCTGTATCAGCGGGCTGGGATGTATATTGCGAGTGAATTTGTCACCTACGAAAAAGAACTCCGCCCGGGCCGAAATCTGGAATAATATGAAGTTGGTTCGGCATGGCGGGGCAAATCAGTGTAGAATCAATCCATACCCGCTATCCAGGAAAGGATACTTTTATGAACCTGCGTTGTATCTATTGTCAGACCCCGTTCACTCTTCCCCGCGCCGAAATGTTGGGCGCAATCGTTACGATGAACGAAAAGCATCAGAATCACTACGATGCACATTGTCCGCGCTGCCGTCGCGCCAATTCCATTTCGCGCCAGCGAATGGAATTGTTCTTCCCCAATTGGCAGGATGCCGCCAAACAACTGGCTGCAAATCCGCCAAAAGAGGAGGTTCCATCCACGGCATTTCTTAAAACCGAGCCGATCTCAAAAGCTGCCAAAGCCGCAGTTGAGAAAAAGGCAGCTGTGAAGAAACCTGCTGAAAAGGCGGCAAAGAAACCCGCTGCTGCGAAAGCTCCGGCCGCCAAGAAGCCGGCCGTCAAGACCACCAAAACCGCCGACCCCAAGCCCAAGAAAAAGTAGGCGCGAAGCGACATGGCGATCCGTGCAATTTTTTTTGATTTTGGCGGTGTCATCATGCGCACCGAATACCAGTCACCGCGCCAGAAACTGGCCGAGCGTTTCAACATGGACTATGATGAAATCGACAAGGCCGTCTTTGGCAGTGACTCGGCGCGGCGCGCTTCTCTTGGTGAGATCACCGAAGAAAAGCATTGGGCCGAAATAGCGAAAAGATTTAAGCAGCCTGCATCTGAGATGCAGGCTTTTCGCGATATGTTCTTCGGCGGTGACGTGATTGACCGCTCCCTTGTTGAGACCATCCGCTCGTTGCGCGGAAATTTTCACACCGGGCTGATCTCCAATGCCTGGAGCGGACTGCGTGACTTCATTACCAAAGAGAATGTGATCGATGTGTTTGAGACCGTGGTCATTTCGGCGGAAGTAGGTGTGGTCAAACCGTCCGCTGGGATCTATGAACTCGCGTTGAAGCAGGCCAACGTTAAAGCAGATGAAGCGGTCTTCGTCGATGATATGCCGGTCAATATTGAGGCTTGTGAAAAAGTCGGTATGAAGGGCGTCCTGTTTAATGATCCGCAGGAAAGTTTGAAGCGTTTGAATCAACTGTTGAAAATTTAACAAGACTTCGAGCTTGCAAAATAAGTGAGTTTTCGTGCTGGCAGGCTGACCATTGGCCTGTCAGTTTTTATTTAAAAGGTGACCATGTTTAATCATTTAAAAGTAGATGCATCAAAGGTTTATCTGTTCATCGAGTTTACGGCTTCGGCTTTTTTCTCAATGATGTTCGTGACCATGTCACTCTATGAAGCCACTGTGGCGGGGCTGACTCCCTTGCAGCTTGTGCTGGTTGGCACCACGCTGGAGGTTTCGGCGTTTTTGTTTGAAGTGCCGACCGGTATTGTGGCAGATGTATATTCACGGCGGACTTCGATCATCATCGGTTATTTGTTGATGGGCGTTGGTTTTCTGGTGGAGGGACTCTTCCCGATGTTCCTGCCGATTTTGATCGCGCAAGTGATCTGGGGACTCGGTTATACATTTACCAGCGGCGCAACCCAGGCGTGGATCTCTGATGAGGTTGGCGAAGAACCGGCCAATAAACTTTTTATGCGTGCCACACAGGTGGGGCTTGTGGCTTCGTTGCTCGGTATGGCGCTTGCGATCTTTATCGGCGCAAATAATGTTGCGTTGCCGATTCTTTTTGGCGCGGCGGGTGTGATCGCGATCGGGTTGGTGTTGATCGTTATCATGCCTGAAACAGGGTTTCATCCCGCGCCAAAGGAAGACCGCAACACGTGGCAGCATATGTGGCACACGTTCAATGAGGGATTGAAAGCCGTGCGCGCACGTCCGCGATTGATGTCCATTCTTGGAGTTGGTTTATTCTTTGGCTTATACAGTGAAGGCTTTGATCGTTTATGGGTCAAGCATTTGCTCGACACATTTGACTTGCCAGTTATTTTTGGAAACAATCAAGTGGCTTTCTTTGCCGTGCTGCGCATCGCCGCTGCACTGTTGACCATACTCGCGGTTCGCTTTGTTGAAAAACGCGTCGACTCTGGAAGTCCGCTGGCGATTGGGCGTGCGATGTTTATCGTGACGGGTGTCATTGCAGTTGCGATGATCGGCTTTGCCATTTCCCCGCTTCTTCCTTTAACGTTGGGCTTGTATCTCGTTATCAACATTTTCCGCGCTGTGAGCACTCCGCTATATTCAGGATGGGTGAATCAGAAACTTGATTCGAATGTCCGTGCTACGGTGCATTCGATGGCGGGGCAGGTGGATGCGATTGGACAGATCGGCGGCGGGCCGAGCGTTGGGTTGGTCGCGAAATTATTTTCCGTGGTTGCGGCGATCACAACTTCGGGTTTCCTGCTTTTGCCTGCGATGTTTTTGGTAGGCAGGGCGAATCGGATTTCGATGGATGAGGGGGAAGGTGGGGAGTAAAAAGTAAGAAGTAGAAGTGAGAAGTAAAAAGGTCTCCAGGAAAGATGGAGACCTTTTTTGTTTGATCTATTCTTCCCCGCTGGATGTATCTGGCAGCCCAAGATCGGGCAGCGCGGATTCGATTTCTTCGGGGCTTTGGCCGGCTTCGAGGCGGTCTACGACATCGTTGAATTCAGAGGGGAGTTCTTCTCCCATTTCGCCGCCCATTTTGCGCATCATTTTTGCGAGGGCGCGTGGGTCGTCTTCGATCCCGTCCATGCCTGAGAAATCGTCAGCGGCTGATTCCATGCGGCTTGAGTCAGATTTGGCGATGCGCACCTTGGTCATGCGCCGGCGGACGTTGTCACTCTGGCAGTGGGTGCAATGCACGGCTTTTTTGCCATATTCGCTGAAGGTCTGGAATACGTCAAATCTTTGGTTGCATTTGTTGCAGATAAAATCATAAGTGGGCATAAATCTATTTTACTGCGAATCAGTTTACAGGTCAGGAAAGATGCGCGGGTCTCTTTGGTAAAATAAGATATGTCCAATACATTCAATCTCGTAAAACCCAATCCGCTCCTCATTGTCATCTCCGGCCCTTCAGGTGTTGGAAAAGATTCAGTCGTGCAGCGCATGAAAGAGCGCGGACTTCCCTTCCACTTTGTTGTCACTGCCACCACCCGCGCACGCCGCGAAAACGAAGTGCATGGCAAGGATTACTGGTTTGTCTCGAAGGATGAATTTGCGCGCATGATCGAGGAAGATGAATTGATCGAATATGCAATTGTGTATGGCGATTACAAAGGCATTCCAAAATTTGAAGTGCGTGAAGCATTGGCGAGCGGCAAGGATGTGGTCATGCGCATCGATGTGCAGGGCGCAGAGTCGGTGCGGAAACTCGCGGCTGAGTCCTTGTTGATCTTCATCACCTGCGAAGGCGAAGATGAATTGGAACGCCGTCTGCGTGAACGCAAAACCGAAACCGCCGATTCACTGTCCCTGCGAATCGCGACTGCGCGCAAAGAGTTGCAGCGCATCGAAGCCTTTGATTATGTGATCGTCAACGAGGATTTTCATCTCGATGACACCGTGGACAAAGTGCGCGCCGTGATCTCTGCCGAACATTTGAAGGTGCAACAACGCAAGGTGACTTTGTGAACGAAACCCCCGCTTCGCCGCTTAACGTTGAACCTGCTCCTGTTTCTCAAACAGTTCAGGTCGCTTTACCAGAGCTTGTTCCCAAGGTGACGTATGCTATCCTTGGTTTCACTGTGGTTGTATATCTTTTGCAACTATTAAGCGTGGCTGTTTATGGCTATGCTGTTTATCAAATTGACTGGCTTGAAATTTACGGTGCGCGATTTAATCAGGCAATTCGCATGGGGGAGTTGTGGCGTTTCATAACACCCGTTTTTTTGCACGGTTCCCCGCAGCATATCTTTTTTAATATGTATGCGCTTCTATCAATTGGCACGCTGCTGGAAAAACATTTTGGACATGGTCGATTCGCCCTGTTATATTTTCTCGGCGCGTTTTCAGGAAATGTATTTTCCTTTCTGTTGACCGGTGAAAATGGATATTCCGTTGGCGCATCCACTGCGGTGTTTGGGCTGATCGCGGCAGAAGTGGTCTTCTTTTATCAAAACCGGAAATTATTTGGCAGTCATGCGAAACAGGCCATTACGAATGCAGGTTTTATTATCGTAGTGAATTTATTTATCGGGCTGACTCCCGGCATCGACAACTGGGGACATGTTGGCGGCTTGCTCGGCGGTGCAATGTTTGCGTGGTTCTCCAGTCCGCGCTGGGCAGTGGAAGGCATTTCGCCTGATCTGCATTTGGTAGATCAACGCGAATATAGAGAGGTTGTTGTAGGTATGGGATTGGTGGTCATCGTATTTGGCGCACTTGCGGCATGGGGATTGTTTGGAGTGTAAAAGACATTAAAACATTAATAATGGGACGCTGACAAGTGCGGATGGACGCGGAACAGGACAAAAAATCCGCGTTTTCAGCGCGAAGCGATCTGTGTCTCATTTGCTCTTAAAAACGAACTCACCCACGAAACCTTAATTTCATGGGTGAGTTCGTTTTTGTTTGTCAATTTAAGATTAGCTCATGTGTGCAAGTCTGGGGTCGAGTGCATCGCGTAGACCATCGCCCAATAAGTTGAAGGCGAGTACGGTCAACATGATTGCCAGACCGGGGTAGAAGACAAGGTGGGGAGCAGTGAAAACCTGATTGCGTTCCGAGCCAAGCATGGCACCCCATTCAGGTGTTGGCGGCTGCGCACCCAACCCGAGGAAGGAAAGCGCGGCGGCATCCAAAATTGCGGATGCAATGCCGAGCGTGCCTTGCACAATTAATGGAGTTAAGGCATTTGGCAGAATCCGCTTGAAGAGAATCTCATAAGTATTTCCGCCAAGTGCGCGCGAAGCAGAGACATAATCCATTTCGCGCACAGAAAGTACACTGCCGCGCACCACACGTGCATACGCTGGAATGGAAACAATACCAATTGCAAGCAGTGCGTTGATCAGTCCCGGGCCGATGACGGTCACAATGGCGATGGCCAAGAGCAGGGATGGAAAGGCCAGTAAAACATCCATAATGCGCATGATGATGTTATCGATCCAGCCGCCGAAATAACCGCCAAGCGCGCCGAGGATTGTGCCGATCACAATGGCAAAGGAGACGGTGGAAAGGCCGATGATTAAACTCAAGCGTGCGCCATAAAGCATACGACTGAATTCATCGCGCAGATTGCCATCTGTGCCCATCAGGTGTTCTGGCTGATCTGCCGGGCATCCCAAAAGATGGATACAGGGTGCGGAACGTTTTTGAATATCCTGCGCCGGTTTTACATCCAACATGGAAAGCGTTGGGCTGTAGGGAGCGATCCATGGCGCAGTGATTGCGATCAATATTAAAATGCCAAGAATGATCATGCCAACAACAGATGATTTGCGGCGGAACAACCGTCTGCGTGTGATCTGCCACAGGCTGACCGAGTCAAGCGAAAGCGTGTTGACGTCCAATTTTGCGGGAGGAATGGTTTGGGTGGTCATGAGCAGTTCCTAGTTTAGGCGGATGCGGGGATCGAGATATGCGTAGGAAATATCCACGATCAAATTCAAGGCAACAAAGAACATGGCGATCACCACAGTAAATCCCTGCACAATGCCATAGTCGCGGGCTGTGATGCCGTCGTATAGAATGCGGCCAACCCCGGATAAGTTAAAAACTGTTTCTGTTAAAACTGCGCCGCCGAGTAATCCGCCAAGTGATAATCCGATCACGGTTGCCAGCGGGAGCAGGGCGTTGCGAAATGCATGTTTCAAAACAACAGCGCGGCGGGCCAGACCTTTGGCGCGCGCGGTGCGGATGTAATCCTGCCCAAGTACTTCAAGCATGGCAGAGCGTGTCATGCGGGCGATCAGTGCCATGGGGATGGTACTCAACGCAACCGCGGGGAGAATGAGATGAATAAGTGCGTCTTTGAATAATTCCCAATTTGCAGTGAGGACGGCGTTTAGCAGATTCATCCGGCTGAGAAAATCCAAAAGTGTGAAGCCGAACTTGCCCTGGCTGATTTCCATCCCCCAAGTTTCAAAAAATGGGACTGTAACAATTCCAGCGCTCAAACGGTCGGATGGCGGCAATTGAAACGGCGTGTCTTTTAATGTCAGTGCGAAAATGTAAGCCAGCATTAATCCCAGCCAAAAGACCGGCATGGATACGCCAACATTCGCCCACATCATGGTGACCACATCCACCCATGAATTATGGCGGACTGCGGAGATCACGCCCAATGGAATTCCAACAAAAATGCTAACCAATAATGCCGCAAAGCTTAATTCAACAGTGATCGGCAAACGTTCCATCAATAACTCGGTGATGGGTTTTGAATAACGGAATGAGTTTCCGAAATCGCCGTGCGCGATCTCGTTCACATATACCCCAAATTGAATCACGATGGGTTTGTCTAAACCGTGACGATGGTTGAACTCATCACAGACCACTTTGGTCGCTTTCTCCCCGAGCATGGCTCGGCACGGGTCACCAGGGATCAAACGGGCCAGCGCAAAGGTGGCAAATAAAATACCAAATAGCACCGGAATACTGAGCAGAAGTCGTCGGATTATATAAGTGGTCATCGCATTTTGGGGAGCCCCCCGCAGGAAAGTTCCTGCGGGGGGCTAATAGAAGAAATTAAGTTGGAATTACTGGGCAGGAGCGTTCAGGAACGCGCCAAAGAGGCCGCTCCAATAGGAGAATGCGCCTGTGTTGCCAGTGTGAAGGGGGTTAGCCGCATCCCATTGGATGGAGAGGGAAGTTACCACATCGTTTGCATCGAATGTGGAACCATCGTGGAAGACGACACCCGGGCGAAGCTTGAAGGTCCATTCGGTCAAGTCAGCGTTGACTTCGTAGGATTCAGCCAAAACAGGGACAACTGCTGTGCCACCCACTTCGTAACCGAGCAGAGACTGGGTAATCTGTTCGCAAGCGCGCAGGGATTCACCATCGGTCTCGTCAGCACAATAGAGGGAAATCGGTTCAGCGTTCTGCATCCACACAAAAGTGTCGGTGCCGTTGGACATGACGGAGAATTCTTCGTTACCAAGCGGGCTGGCGAAGGCGCCTTCAACAGAAGCCTTGAAAGCCAAAGCGGAACCACCATGAGCAACAGGGATCATCGGTACATGGGTGCGGATGGCATTGTTGGCAGCTTCGTAGAACGGAGCGCGGTCGGCATCAGAAGCCAACTGAGCGCCGCTTTCCAAAGCGCTGGTGATGTCTTCGAACTTATCACCGAACTGCAGGGAAGCGCCGGCACCGAAATGATAGCCGAGGAAGTTGGTCTGATCAGGATAGTCAGCACCCCAGCCGAGCATGTGAAGGCCTTGTAACTGGCCGGCATCTGCAGCAGCAAGGAACGCACCAGATTCCATTACTTCGATGTTGAGGGTGATGTTCAGGTTTTCTTTCAACTGAGCCTGAAGATCCTGCGCTACAACATTAGGATCGGGCAGGTAACCACGAACAACGTCGCGGTAATTCAAAACGGTTTCAAAACCATCCGGGTAACCGGCTTCGGTCAAAAGGGCTTTGGCAGCTTCAACATCGAAGGCATACCATTCATCACCTACGCAGCCATTTGGAATGGAGCATGGGGTGAAGTGTGAAGCAACCTCAGAGCCGGCTGGGTAGAAGTTATCAACGATACGATTACGATCGATGCCCATGGCAATTGCCTGACGCACTTTCTCGTTAGCCAAAGGATTGGCTGCGTTGTCGAAACCTTCATTGGTCGGGTTGTTATTGAAACCAATGTACATGATATTGAGGGCCGGGCGATTGAAGAGAGCCAGGTTGGAATCGCCTTCAACAGTGGCGAAATCATCTGGGCCGACATTGTCGATACCATCAACGGTGCCGGACTGAAGTTCGAGCAAGCGTTGAGCTGACTCGGTGCTCCACTTGAAGACCAGAGTCTCAGCGCCGATGTTCTCGCCCCAATAGTTGGCGTTCTTCGTTAAGACCAATTGATCGCCGCGCACCCATTCAGAGACCATATAAGGGCCGGTGCCAACAGGCTTCTCAAGCAAATCGCCGTTGCCGCCAGTGGCTTCAAGATATTCTGAAGGCTGAATGGCGAAGGATGTGAAAGCGATCTTGGAAGGGAAAGGCAGGATCAGGCACGCAAAGTGTGATCTTGACAGTCAATTCGTCCACAGCTTCGATGGATTTGAATTCACCACCGTATTCGCAGTCAGGTGATTCAACCATCATGCCTTCATAGGCAGCAGCAGGAGCTTCTGTGGCCATAGGGGCATCGGTAGCAGCCGCAGGGGCTTCGGTCATTGCGGGGGCTTCAGTGGCCGCACCGCCGCCGCAGGCAGCAAGCATCAGGCTCGCAAGCACTACCAGCGAAAGTAAAACAGAAAGATTTTTTTTCACGTTTCTCCTCCTTAGAGAAAAAGTGGATTAATGGAGTAAAGGGGAAAGTATAGAATCTCTCCTCAGGACTCCTGTCGTCTCAAATTATACAACAAAAAATATTAGGATATGGATACCGGACGACCAATTCCATTTAACCCCACGGCGGAAGGGTTTTTGGGCCACAGCCCGGCTATTTTTTCCCCGCATTTCGGACATTTCCATCGCCTGTGATCTTGTATTTTTGGATGACATACCCGCTTCGTTTCACAAGCTGATAACTGCATCGTGGACAATGAGTAGTTTCATACTCCCCGACATTCCCCGGCAAATTCCCGGCGTACGCATAATGCAGCCCCGCCTCACGCCCGATCTCCGCCGCGCGGATTAACGTCTGCGAATCGGTGTTATCAGGCGCGAGCATTTTGTAATCTTTATGAAACGCAGTCACATGCCACGGAATATCCACAGATAGTTCTGCGAGAAAACGTGCCGCATCCCATAGCTCTTCATTTGAGTCATTAAAGCCTGGGATCACCAGAGTCACCACTTCCACCCATAGCCCCAAATCGCGTGCGCGTTTAATTCCGTCCAATGTGTTTTGTAGCGTTCCGCCGAGCGTGCGGTAACTTTTTTCGCTCATGCATTTCAAATCAACTTTATATGCATCAAGATATGGCCGCAGATATTCCATTGCTTCAGGTGTGTTGTTCCCATTGGAAACATAAGCGCACATCAGCCCTGCTTGCTTTGCTGCTTTAAATATTTCAACCGCCCATTCACTGGTGATCAATGGCTCATTATATGAAGAGACAACCACCGAAGCCTTTGTCTTTTGCGCATGTTCCACCATTTGCGCAGGCGTAATTTTCTTTACAAATTGCGCCGACACTTCCGAAGCCGGGTCGCGCAAGGCTTGCGAGGTTAACCAATTTTGACAATAGCCGCAGTGATAGTCGCAGCCCAACATGCCAAAGGTCAACGCATTGGTGCCGGGCATGACATGTGAAAATGGTTTCTTCTCGATCGGGTCACTTTGCAGCGCGGCCACATAACCCCACGGCACGCGCAATTTTCCGCCCTCATTAAATCGCACCTGACAAATTCCACGCTTGCCCTCGCGGATCAGGCAGTGATGTCCGCAGGCGTGGCAGCGCACTGCGCCGTCTTCCAATGTTTCATATAATTCGCCTTCAACTGTTAGATCATCAAGTAAATTTGCAAGCGTAGACATACTGTCTCCAGACTTATAATATACCCATGTTAACCATAGTCATTCAAGCAGGCGGCATGTCATCACGAATGGGCGAAGACAAAGCCCTAAAACCATTCCTCGGACGCCCTCTCATTCAGCGGGTGATTGATCGAGTCGCGCCAATTGCGGATGAGATCATCGTGACGACGAATCGTCCCGCAGAATATGAATTTCTCAACCTGCGCCTCATCCCCGACCTCAAGCCTGGGCGCGGCGCCTTGGGCGGACTCTACACTGCGATCGCATCTGCCACTTCTCCGCTGGTGGCCGTGGTGGCTTGCGATATGCCTTTCGTTGGCACAATGTTTATCGAAGGCGCGCGCAGGCTCCTCGTTAAGGAAGATGCGGATGTCGTCGTCGCAAAAACAGAGGAAGGCTATGAACCTTTCCATGCCTTGTATCGCCGTGAGACATGTCTTCCTATAATTGAATCAGCCATTGATGCAGATCAATGGAAGGTCATCGCGTGGTTTCCGCAAGTCAAAGTGCGGAAACTCACGCCGGATGAAGTGAAATTATTTGATCCTTCAGGGTTATGTTTTTGGAATCTCAACACGCCTGAAGAATTTATGGAAGCCGAGAAACTTGCTAACGAACAATAAGCACGGGACAGTGCGCGTGCGCGACAACTTTTTGACTGGTGCTGCCGAGTAACAGGCCGGCCAGTGTGCCCAGTCCGCGCGAACCCATGACGATCACATTGCTTTTGCGTGTATTGGCAACATCAATAATGGCTTCAGCGGCTGGGCCTTCGAGCAACTCGGTGTGAATTTCACAGGAAACATCGCCCACTGCATCAACGGCTTTTTGCATGATCATTTTAGCTTCTTCCATGCGCGCGTCGATTGCATATTGCATGTTGGGCTCGCCGAGATAGGGCGGAATGAAATCGTAGGCAACCACAATACGAAGTTCGTTTGCTTTCATGGTGCGCACCAGATCGGCGGCAGTGCGGGCGGCGTGCAGGGCGTGTTCTGAACCATCTACGGCCAATAGGACTTTTTCAAACATGAGTTCTCCTTTTACGTGGGGTACAATCCTAGTATACAATCTCTCTGTCTGAATTTCATTAAAGGAGTCTTTACATGTCTCTCGATCTTGACTTGATCCGTAAACAATTCCCTGCGCTTGATCGCCCCGCTGTTTTTTTTGATAATCCTGGTGGGACTCAAATTGCAAAACCTTCCATTGACCGCATTAATAAATATTTGATCGAGAACAACGCCAATCACGAAGGCATGTTTGAGACCAGCCGCAAGTCAGATGAGACTTTGCACGAAGCGCACGTTGCCATGGCTGATTTTCTGAATGCCGCGCGGCCCGAAGAAATTATTTTTGGAAATAATATGACCACGCTCTCCCTGTATTTTTCGCGCACATTGGCGCGTAACTTAAATGCAGGTGATGAGATCGTTGTCACACGGCTGGATCATGATGCGAATATTTCACCGTGGTTATTAGTGGCTGAGGATAAAGGCTGTAAGATCACGTGGATCGATATAGATGTAGAAGATGGTACGCTCAAGGTGGACGAGTTCGCCAAAGCCATGGAACGCAAACCAAAGATCGTGGCGTTTGGATATGCCTCTAACGCATTAGGGACGATCAACCCGGTGCGTCAGTTGACGAAACTGGCGAAGGATGCGGGTGCGTTGGTCTATATTGACGCTGTACAATACGCGCCGCATGGTCCGATCGATGTGCAGGATCTGGGCTGCGATTTTCTAGTGTGTTCTTCATACAAGTTCTTTGGTCCGCATGCGGGCGCGTTGTATGGGAAGTTTGATCTGCTGAATGAGTTGAAACCGTATAAGGTGCGCCCTGCGACGAATGAACTGCCGGGTAAATTTGAGACCGGCACACAAAACCATGAAGGCATCGCCGGGGTCTTGGGTGCGCTGGAATATTTCGAGTGGATTGGGAATCAGTTCGGACAGGATCAGGCGCAGGCGTGGAAAGATGCGGGATTCTCTGGCCGCAGATTAATTTTCAAGCAGGCCATGTCCGCTTTGAAGGCGTATGAGTTCGAGTTGTCGCGTGCTTTGATCGAGACCATTCAGGATGTGCCGGGCACGCGTATTTATGGCCTGACCGATATGAAGCGTTTGGACGAGCGTGTTTCCACGGTATCGTTTACGCTGGAAGGCAAACATCCAAATGATGTTGCCAAACAATTGGGCGATGCCGGCTTTTATGTTTGGGATGGTCATTATTATGCGTTGGCTGTTCTGGAGCGATTGGGCTTGCTCGATCAAGGCGGAATGGTCCGTGTGGGCGCGGCGCATTACAACACGCTGGATGAGATTTCCCGTTTTGGCGAAGCGTTAAAGAAAATTGCAGGATAAATTTTCAGCAAGATTTTTTAAGATAAGGTAACTAATGTTTTTTCAACTTATAAGTACGATCTTATTGGCTGTTTTTTTGTCTGTCATCGCCGCGCCAATAAGTATTTCTCTTGCCTGGCGCTTTAAATTAATCGACAGGCCTGGAAGTGAGGCACATAAAATTCATTCCCAACCCATGCCAAGGGCTGGCGGGTTTATTATTTTTTTTGTGATCATTGCAGGGAGCGCATTAAGCGGCATCATTACCTCGAACCTGATCGTTCCTGTGATTTTGGCATCCGTCATTATTTTGGCATTTGGCATCTGGGACGACATTAACGGAATCATCGCGCCCTGGAAAATGCTCGGGCAATTGCTGGCGGCTTTGTTGTTGATCTGGCAGGGGGTGATGGTGCATTTCACCGGCATTTATGCGTTTGATATATTGATCACCATATTTTGGGTGGTTGGCATTACCAATGCCTATAATTTGGTGGACAGCATGGACGGCCTCGCAGCCGGGCTGGGTGTGATCACGTCGCTGTTTTTGATGATCGGTACATTTCAGGCGGGGCAGGAGTCACTGGCGATATTTGGCGCGATCCTTTTGGGATGCAGTATCGGCGTTTTCTATTTTAACTTTTCACTGTCGCGTTTATTTTTGGGCGACTCAGGCGCTCAACTGCTTGGTTTTACGCTCGCATCTCTGGCACTGGCCTACACTCCGCCGGATCTGCCGCAAGCCTCATCCTGGTTCGTGCCGATCCTGCTTTTCAGCATTCCCATCTTTGACACCACGCTGGTGACTGTCTCACGGCTGCGAAAGAATCTGCCCATTTATAAAGCAAGCCGTGACCATACCTATCATCGCCTGGTTGAATTGGGCGTATCACCATTAAAGTCCGTGTTTATGATGCACCTGGCCGCAGTTGCGGTTGATTTATTCGCGTTTCTGGCTTTATTTTTACCGCCGCTTTGGGCTAATGTGATCTTTGGCTCAGTTTTTTTGACAGGATTGTATGCAATTTTTTGGTTTGATTTTAGAAAGTAGATTTTGTGATCTGTAATGTTTGTGCAAAATTTACCATGATGAACAGAGATAAACAGAGATTTGAAAAATAGATAAAATATCTTTGTGGAAAATGGTTTTACGCAGTCTTATTCATTCATAAACCGGCACATTTTAAAGCTCTGACATTTTTCTTGCTCAAGTTTGGTTATGGTAAACTTTAAATCTAATGTTTCAGTGGAAAAAAGTTCACCTTGTTTTTGCAGTCTATTGTTTGTTGATTTCGGCTGGTGCTTTTGTTGCAGCCTTGTATCTTTTTTTGATTCCCGCTGAGTTCGCTCAAAGATGGATGCTAATAGGCGGCATGGTATTCGCGGGGATCTTTACATTAGGATTATCCATTAAAGCGTATCAAAATCATGCCTGGGCAGAACAGGTGTGGTTTTTTCTTTTTAAGAACGAAAGGCTTTCCAAAATAATCAGATACGGCTCGCTTGCCGGGTTTATCATGGGCGGTTTCATTTCTTTGATGCCCGCCTATCGCCTTGGAAATTTGCAGGGCTACTTGATTCGTCTTTCCCCGTGGATCGTTTGGTTTGTGTTCGTCTGCCTGTTGACTTATCTACTCGCGCGGATGGAAAGACATGGCCTGCATTGGCAGCCGCTGATAAATAGTTTACGCGCTCAAAAGAATTTATGGGGCATCGCTTTCGTTTCGATGATCGTCTTTGCATTGATTTGGATTTTGGCCGCACAAACTGGTCTCGGGATCCGCGTCTATGACGATTATTGGTATGGCGCTGGCGTGCCGATTTTGGGGTTGCAGGTTGTGCTGGCTTTTTCAATTGGAACGGCCTTGTTTTTCCTTGAAAGATCATCGTTCAGTCTTCGTCTTCCGGCACGGATGGATTTTGTGGTGTTTGCCCTGATCTGGGGCGTTGCTGCATTCCTCTGGGCGCGTGAGCCGCTGCCCTCCAGTTATTTCGCCACAGGGCCTGATCTGCCCGCCGGTGAGTTTTATCCTTTTTCAGATGCGGCAACCTTTGATCTGGGAAGTCAATTTGCACTGATCGGTCAGGGGATGAATAACGGCTTGTTTTTTGACCGTGTGCTGTATATGTTTTTCCTGTTGTTTCTACATGTCGTTGCCGGACAAAATTATCTTCAAGTGGTTGCGTTGCAGGCGGCGATCTTTGCTGTTTTTCCGGCTATTTTATATTTGCTGGGGAAGGCGCTTCACAGTCGTTCGTTTGGAGTGATTCTCGCTGTGCTTGCGACTCTGCGCGGCATCAATGGCATTGCAGCAAGCGAGATGATCGATCTTGCCAATCAGAAACAAATGCTGACGGATTTTCCCGTGGTGATCTTCGCGGCCTGGTTTGCGTTGATGGCGGTGAAATGGTTACAGGCTCCCAATAAGAATTATCTTTATGCGCTTTGGGCGGGCGGTGCAGTGGGGCTGGCTGTTATGCTGCGTACTCACGCGCTTTTTCTGCTGGTGTTCGCAATCCTTCTGGCGGTAATCACTTACTGGAATCAAAAATTGCGCGGCGTGTTGATCTCTGTTCTGCTGATCGCTGTTATGTTTTTTGTCACGCTTCCGTGGGGACTGTACAGCGGCGAATCTGTTTTTGACGTGTACATGGTTCGGATTCGAAATGTGATCGAACAACGCTATGACCTCTTCCCGCAGAACACGCCCACCCCGGAACCACAAAGCAGCCAGCCTGATCAATTCAGCGCGGTTATGCAGGAGCGTGTGGTTACAAAAGTTGATTTGATTTTGAGCATCCGCGATACTTCACTCAATACGGCAATCGGGAGTGTTGATCAGGAGCCGCCCGTTTATGTGATTATTGCTTCTCATTTTTTGCATAATTTAATTATGTCAGCGCTTATCATGCCAACCTCGCCTGTCTTTCATGATCTGCGAAATACATTAAAGGAAGTTACTCCATTCTGGATTCTTATTGGGATGGGAGTATGGGGTTCAGTGCCGGATTTTTCTGTCGATCAATTTATTGCTGATCGCGCTCGGCATCGGATTAAGCTGGAAACTGCATCGGCTCGCGGGACTGGTTCCGCTGGGAATGTTTCTTTTCTACAATATGGCGAATGCGCTGGCACAAACCTCGGGCGGACGTTATATTGTCCCGGTCGATTGGGTGGTCTTTTTATATTTTGCGCTTGGTTTGTTTCAGGTTATTTTATGGGGCATGTCCTTATTCGGATATGGCGCTGATGCCGCGTTGGAGAAAACTGAACAGCACACCCCGTGGACATGGCAGCCGCTCAAGCGGGCGCCGTGGATCATGCTGGTCTTTCTGATGATCGGCGCTTCGATGCCTTTGTCTGAGAAGTTGTTTCCGAAGCAGTATCCTGTCCGTTCGCAGGCTGAGTTGTTTACGTTGATGGAGCAGGCGGGATATTTACAGGAAGCCGGTCTCGACCGCGCAACAGTGGATGCGCTTTCTGCGCAATGGCCTGCTTTTAGAATTACGGCTGGCCGCGCTCTTTATCCCCGGTATTATGCTGAGGGAAAAGGCGAGCCGAAAGATAGATACCCTTACGGGGTATTGGAATTTCCACGTATTGCTTTTACCATGATCGGACCGGATGGTTTGAATTTTGTGCTGCTGCCCAAGGATGAAGTATCTTATTTTCCAAATGCTTCTGATGTGATCGTGATCGGCTGTCAGGAAAATATTTATATGGATGCGCTGGTGGTCGTGGTGATCGAAGAAGATCAGGTGGTTTATATCCGTCAACCGGCTTCTCCGCTGCAATGTCCTTTGCAGCAGCCAGTGTGTGATAACAACCATGTTTGCCGATAAGTGAAATTTTAAAAATGAAAATCCGTGTGTATCAATATAAAATTTTATTGTTATTTGTGATTGTATTTCTGAGTTTCGCGCAGACAGGAATTGGCAGCGCGCAGATCGAAACGCCAACTCCAGAGCCTGATTTCACGGCGACAGGTACTGAATCTTTATTGACCGCGCTGACGGGGGAATCTTTCACAGAGACGGCGATCCCTTTCGTAACAGAAACAAACACACCCGTTGTGGTGGAACCGAGCCCGGTGGTGGAGAATACTGAAGAGTCGTCTGCTGCGGTTGTGCAGATTCTGATCCAGATTCAGGCATCCGCTGTTGTTTCTGAATCTGAGGTGCGGGAAAAACTGAAAGATCAGGGAAATGTGATTCAGTTGGCTGCGCTGGAAAAATTAGGCGTGGTGATGCTTGAGGTTCCACTGGATCAGTTGGAAGAAAAGATGCGTGAAGTGCAGGCCATTGCCGGTGTGGGCAATGTGGAGTTGAATGATTCGGTTCAAGCGTTGGATACGATTCCCAATGATCCGAATTGGGGTTCCCAGTATGCATTGACCGCCATTCGCGCGCCGCAAGGTTGGGATCTTTCCACAGGGTCGAGTGCGGTGACGATTGCAATTGTGGATAGCGGTGTGGACCTGGGGCATATTGATCTGGCCGGGAAGATCGTGGGTGGATATGATTTTGTGAATAATGATAATGTGCCGCAGGATGATTACGGACACGGCACACATGTGGCCGGGATCGCTGCGGCATCGGGGAATAACGGCGCGGGCATGGCGGGTGTTTCATGGGGCGCGCGGATCATGCCCGTAAAAGTTTTAGGCGCAACGGGTACGGGTAGTTTTTCAACAGTGGCATTGGGTATTGTTTGGGCTGTAGATCATGGCGCACAGATCATTAATTTAAGTCTGGGTACGCCATCATCTTCATTTACGCTTCAAGATGCGGTTGAATATGCCTATGACAGGGGCGTGCTGGTGATTGCTGCCAGCGGAAATAGCGGTTCCACTCCGGTGTATTGTCCGGCTTGTTACCCGCAGGTGATGGCTGTGGGGGCAACAGATGTAAACAATCAAATCGCTTCGTTTTCAACATACGGAAATGAAGTGGATATTGCCGCGCCCGGTCAAAGTATCTTCAGCCTTGCGCCCGGCGGATATGCAGTTAAGAACGGCACTTCAATGGCGGCGCCGCATGTCAGCGGTTTGGCTGCGATCCTTTATTCTTATTCCGGCAGCGCCGCCACGGTTTGGAATGCCATGCAAGCCACCGCTTTCGATGTTGGCCCTGCCGGGTGGGATCAATATTCAGGCGCAGGATTGATCCAGATGGATGCCGCGATTCGTTTTGTGATTCCGCCGACGCCCCTGCCTGTTCTTCCTGATTCTTCTTCAAATGGAAATGGCGGGACGGGCAATCCGAACGGGATATTAATTTCCCTGCCGAGTTTTACTCCACAGCCAACTTCTCCGCTTCTTCCTGCCCTGCCGCTTGCTACAACAACCCCAACATTAACTCCGCTGAGTGTTTCTCCAACCTTCACGTCCACGGCTGTCCCTGTAAATTCTCCGCCTCCCGCCTCGTCTGGATTTTTAAAGAGACTGGTTGTGTTTCAGTCCGCGCCTTTTTGCTGGGGAATATTTTTGCTGCTGCTCGGGCTATTGTTGATCTGGCTGATGAAACGCGGACAGCGCTGATCCCATATCTTCAAATTCGTGTTTCTTCGTGACCTTCGTGGATAAAAATTTAATACCCATAAAACCTGATAATGCGCAGGCAGCGGATCATTCCTCCTTGCAAAAGTGGAATGAACTTAATCCAATGTAGGGCTTCACTTTCATTACAAGGTATGGTATTTATTAATTAACGTCGTAAACGATTCGGAATTCCCTCGAATGTACGGCTGATCTCAGGTCTTTTATTGATGAGCGTTCCAAAAGAACAAAGGAGTTTTTCACATGAAACATATCTCATTTAGCATGAAGGTGGGGTTGTGGCTCTCGGCAGCAGCCATGCTCGCCACGGCTGCCAGTCCGTTTAGCAACACGCTTCGGGCGGCAGGTAATGATGTCATACCTTTCCAGCCGCTTACGCCTGATTCCTGGTCTGATCCCATTGTGGTTACCCAGACTTCAGGAAATACCCACACCAGCGAAACACTCGAAGTTGGCAACAGCGTTTTTATTGATGTTGCCATTGCAAATAATAACAGCACACCCATCACTGAAACATTTAATGTGTGTTTATTCTTTGATGGCGTGCAGGTTGATGTGGATGGCTTGGGAACCGAGGATTGCTGGGTTGTTAATGGTCTATCGGCTAATGAAAAACATATCGTATATGAAGACTTTGAGATGACATACGCCGCAGTACCGGCGGGCGAAGGCTCACATGTACTTGAAATGCAAATAGACGATGCCGGCGTTATTGGCGAAAACCCCACCAACAAAGCGAACAATAACTGGTCAGGTAATTTCACCTGGGAGGAAACATCCCCATCAGGCTTGGCCGGCGCAGTAATGGATGACGCTTTTGAAGTATCTCCAGGCGATATGCCCGCGGATACAAATGGCACGTCCAATCTGCCTGATAAACGTGATACCAGCGCGTACATGATCGGCACAGTGGCTGTTAGTGTTATTTTGCCTGAGAGCGGTGACAACGGAACTGAGAACTGGACCCAGCCCGAGATCGATAAAGTGAAAGCAGAGATCGAAGCAGGTCTCGGCTCCTGGGAAACCTGGTACAACACCTATGCTGGTGTTGGCGTTAACCCCGTCTTGGATTTCGTGATCGCAGACCCTGTGACTGCAGCAGTGACCGATGAGCCGATTGCCATGGTCCAGGGAGTTAATGATCAGGAAATTTGGATCAATGAAGCGCTTTGGTCTTTGGGCGGCAATGTTGGGGATATTAATGATTTTACCTATTGGGAACGTATTTACGCACACGATAATAATATCCGCACTGCAAATGGCACGGACTGGGCATTTACCATTTTCGTAGTGGATAGCAGCGCTGACGCCGACGGCAGGTTTAATAGCGTCCCGCCAATGGAAGACACAGGCCTTTTTGCTTACTCCTATTTGAATGGCCCTTTCCTGGTTATGACCTACGATAACGCTGACTGGGGCATTTCTCAGATGGATGAAGTACTTGCTCATCAAGTGGCGCATATCTTTGGCGCCGAAGACAAGTATGCCGCCGGATGCGTTGGAACGAGCGCTGAGTTTGGGTATTTGGCAATTCCCAATAGTACTTGTGGCGCATCTACTCCAGTAGAATCTCTGCTCTTTACCGGCGAAGGCGCGCCCGATGCTGTTACTCGTGCGCAAGTCGGCTGGCGTGATACAGATGGCGACCATATCTTTGACCCGGCCGATACCCCCCGCCCGGTGATCATAGACTTTGTAGATGAAACCCCACTGACGCTTGGTACAAATCATATTTTTAGCGGTTCTGCCTACGCGGCCCCCTGGCCGCATCTTACAAGACCGATCACAATCCGAAAATTGAGCGCAATTCAATATCGTGTTGATGGGGGGGCATGGCAAAACGCTACAATTACAACGGGATCATTGGATGATAGTGACAGTGAAAATTTTGATTTCGCCACCCTTCCCGGGCTTGGCGGCGGTTCACATACAGTGGATGTGCGCGCCGCGAATAGCAGTACTGACCCGGTCTACAGATACTCGGAAGTGGGTGTTGAGGGTGTTTCCAGAATTATAATGACCTTCTCTAATAATAATTTTGATTCAGCAACGATCATTCCGAACCTGCCTTATTTAATCACTGTAATTGATACTTCCATTGGTTATGATGCTATAGATCCCCAGGACAAAGACCTGCGTAATTGTGGTGGAGATCCCACTTTTGATCGAATAGCTGGAGATCATTCTGCCTGGTTTAGCTATACCCCTACTGTAAATGAAAGTATTACGCTGGACACCATAGGTAGTGTTTTTGATACCATGATCGGCGCTTATCTTTATGAAGGGTTTGGCGAAATCAGTCAAATTGGTTGCGACGATGATAGCGCTATAAATTTGAACTCTCGTCTAACGGTTCCTCTTTCCGCGGGTCAGACGTACTATTTTGTAGTTTCTTCGTTCAACGGCACACCTCCCGGCGATCTTGAGGCTGCCATTTCTGGCAAACAAAATACAGGCACACGGTCTGGAGATAATGATCCGGGCGGTCCGCTTACATTTCGTGTTACATCCAATGGTGAGATTGTAGATCCGCCGACTGTTTTATCAAGTGTGCGGGTTCATCCAAACCCAACCACTCTGGATGTTGTGGATTTTACCGTTACCTTCTCTGAGCCTGTGACAAATGTGGATATATATGATTTCAGTCTGACGACCAATGGCAGTGGGGTCGCGGCGGCAGGCGTAATTGAGGTTAGCCCTGCTTCAGGACCCAGCTCGGTTTACATTGTGAGTGTATCCACTGGAACGGGTAACGGCACTATTCGTTTGAACGTTGCCAATAATGGCACGATCTTGAACGCTTCATCCTTTCCATTGGGTTCAAGTTTCACGGACGGGCAGTCCTATAGAATCAAAAGAACGCCGATTTTCGATGATGTTCCATTTGTATATTGGGCGAACGATTATATTGAGCGCCTGTACTATGCAGGTGTCACCGGCGGTTGTTCGGCTGTGCCGCTGAACTATTGTCCCGACAGCACTGTGACCCGCGCACAGATGGCGATTTTCCTTTTGAAGGCCGTTCATGGCTCAAGTTATTCTCCCCCAGCGGCTGGAGCCAGCACCGGTTTTACTGATGTTCCTATAGGCTACTGGGCAGACAAATGGATCAAACAATTGGCTGCTGAAGGGATTACCGGCGGATGTGGCGCTGGTATCTATTGCCCAGATAACACTGTGACCCGCGCACAGATGGCGATTTTCCTTCTGAAGGCCAAGCATGGTTCCTCTTATGTCCCCCCAAACGCTACAGGTGTCTTTTCGGATGTGCCTGTAGGGTATTGGGCCGATAAGTGGATCGAACAACTTGCGGTTGAAGGTGTCACCTCTGGCTGCGGTCCTGGCATTTACTGCCCGGATACAGAAGTAACCCGCGCACAGATGGCAGTCTTTCTCGTGAGGGCATTTAGCCTTCCGTAGCAAAATTATGCTCTGTAAAACAGAGCATGGATGATAAATAAAAACTGGCTGTCGTACAACAACAGCCAGTTTTTATTTTTGACAGGGTACATACTACGAACAATTCTGGTTCAACCAATCTCAGACCATGGTCTGCCATCGATAAAAGAGCGTAAATTTTATGCAACTCCTTTGAAAACATTGAGAACGTGTCGAAAACATTAAGGCAGATTAAAAGGTCTTTACCAGGAATACGGCCATTTGAGCGCGTGAGACCGCGCTGTCAGGACAGTAATTCCCATTTCCACAGCCGCCCGTGATGCCCTCAACTGCCAATTGCTCGATCCATGCGGCAGCCCAATATGAAGTGGCCACATCTGCAAAATCGCCAGTGGCAGCCGGGGGGGTATATCCTGAGCCGTGTTTTGCCTTCAATAGGAAAATAGCCATTTGGGCACGGGTAACCACGTTATCAGGGCAGTAATTGCCGCCGCCACATCCGCCTGTGATTCCGTCAGCAGCTAATTTTTCGATCCATTTGGCAGCCCAGTAACTGTTAGATACATCACCAAATACATTGCCTACGGCATTTGGTGGTGTATAGGCCGATCCATTCTTGCCTTTTTCAAGGAACACGGCCATTTGCGCACGAGTGACTTCGGCATCAGGGCAGTATTGCAGGGGAGATGCGATACAGCCGCCGGTAACACCCGCATTGTACAAGCTGATTACATAATCGTAATACCAGATATTTGCTTCGCCCGAGAAAGGATGAGACGACTGCATATCAGCAAAAACATTGGAGGAACCGGATGCAAAAGCGATGGTTTCCCATTTGCTATTGTTGAGCGCCCATTTGCCGAAGCGCGTATCGCTCATGATGTTCAGGAAACCGCTATCGCCGGTGTTTGTACCGCTGTTATAAATGCGATAATCTGCTGTTGGGGCACAGGGTCCGCTCCCGAATTCACCAGACTTGATTTTGTTGAAATAGATGATGCCTCGTACTGCGGGGTAGTCTGCCAGTTTGCTAAAGGTATCGCTAACCCACGCACTTTTTGTTTGATTGGGGTCGGCGTCATCAGCATCAGCTACATTTACAGTTCCGATCTGCGAAATGAAGATCGGCTTGGAAGGAGCCATGGCACGCATACGATCCAGATACGGCTTGTATCCATCTTCAAAAGTGTCCCAGCTTCCATAAAGCGGGTCTGTATTACATCCGCCAAAGTTATAAGCGCTGAAAGAGACCACATCTACATAGTTATCGCCCGGATAGTAATTTTCAAATTGCTTTGACGGATAGGCATATTCATTCCAGCCGTTTGGAGCGAACACCCAGCGCACTGCGCTGCTCGGTACGCCGGCAGCTTCAAAAATGGTGCGTATCTTAATGAAGGCTTGAATAAATGTAGGTCCGTCTGAACCATAAGTAACCCATGATCCGCCGTTCACTTCTGGCAAGGGGGCAAGATAAGCCCATTTATCCGAACCTGCCCAGTTTTTGAAGTACCCTGCCCAGGCGGTTAACTTGGCATCGCACAACCCATTAGCAATATCAGCGGCTGTGTCACAATTTGAATCGTAATAAGCACCCTCCCAGGACTCGCTGGGCATTAGATTTACAAAGGGTACAAAGCCTGCATTCCAGGCTGCGTTTAATTCATTTGGTACATTTGTTGCAGGATTAAATGTAAGGCCTACAAAGTCGCCAGCAAAGGTGACTCCGCTGGCACCATTGCCGGTCAGCCAGTTATTCATGGCGGTTATTTCGCTTACCGTACTTTGCAGGTCCCCGCTTGCATACGCACCAAATAGAATGGGTAGGGCGGGCGTCCCGCTGGCTTGTGCACTGCCTGCTGGAAGCATACTGATAACAAGCAGTAAAACTATGAATAAAGCGTTTGAAAGCAAATTAATTTTTTTCATCTTTCTCCTATTTTATAAAATAAGGGTTGGCATGGGGATTATCGCTAAATACTAGCTGAATAATCATATTAAATTATACTTGTTTCATTCCCCGTTTGGGATGGGAATAATTATTGCAGACAGGCCGGGCAACTTATTCCTTGATCTTGCGTAAGCTATTGTGTTACATCTGTGTTTAGATGACTTACCAAAACTGATAGTTACCCTAAAATGGAAATTTCCGTGATTTTTTTTGTTATGATTGCGAAAAGCGATAACCTACCCTATGTCAACCAGCCCGATCACAAACGAAACTTCACTTAAGAATAAACCCGGCTTGCGCTGGGCATTGATCGGCGTTTGGGGCGCGGTTGTTGTTTATACGGCGATGGTTTTGGGGACAGTCCTCTCGCCTCAGTTTGCAAGTTTTCAAAATTCAAACATGGCCCAGATCATTCTGGGGCTTCCCACTCTTTTTCAATTTATCGTTGACTATGGAGTTGACCTGCTCTTGATGTTCGGGTTTTCGGTGATCGGCGGAATGCTCATTGTGCATCGCTCCGATGACTGGTTTGCGATATTTACCTCCCTCTTCCTGATCACATTTGGCGTGCGTGTCACCAATCTGGCAAATACAATTGCCTTGATCCCGGGCTATGAAACATCCGGCGGACTGATTCTGGCGATGGGTGATATTGGAATGGTCCTGTTCTCGATGCTCTTTCCAGACGGGAAGTTTGTTCCCCGCTGGCTGAAATTGACAGTTCCCTTATTGATCATCACCATGCTTGGAATTTACATCTTCCCCAACTCGCCCTTTTTCTGGAATACGATGGGAAAGAGCAATTATCTTCTGGTGACAACGACCTGGTACATGATCGGGATTCTGACCTCAGTCTATCGCTACATCCGTCATGCGACACTGGCGCAGAAGCAGCAGATCCGCTGGGCGTTTATCGGCACAATGGGACCCTTCTCTTGGTTCCTGATCTTCCAGGTTTTGCTTGGCTTTATCCCGACCATGGATGCCACAACGATCCTGGCAACAAGTATTCAGATCGTAGCGCGTCTGGCGAGCATTTTTCTCTTCCTGATGCTGCCGCTTTTTATTACCATTTCGATCGCGCGCACCAAACTATTTGACATCGACCTGCTCATCAACCGGTCACTCGTATACGGAATTCTCACCATCGGGCTGGGACTTACATTCGCGCTGGTGCTTGGTTTGATCTCGGTGATCTTCAGAAATATTAATCAGGGCGACCAGTCTTTTATGATCGCCACTGTTTTTGCGGTTTCAGCGGGTGCGCTCTTTCAACCGGCGCGTAAAAAACTTCAACGTTTTGTGGACCGTTTCTTTTATCACATTCAAATTGACTATCAAAAAACGCCCGCCGAGATTCGCGCGGAATCTGAGACCATTGTCACAGGCACAACGCTTGCGTCCTATCATGGCCTGAATTTGATCGGACGCGGCGGCATGGCAGAGGTCTATAGCGCTACAAATCCAAAACGCAAAGCGGTGGCCATTAAAGTTTTGCGCGCCACACTTGCCAGCGATGAGCAGTTCCGCAAGCGGTTTATGCGCGAGGCTCAGATCGTTTCAGGGCTTGAGCATCCCAACATTGTGCGCGTGATGGATTTTGGAGATGAGAATGGCGCATACTATATCGTTATGGAACTACTTTCCGGTCCCGATCTAAATAATTTACTCAAGCAGGAAAAACAGATCACCCTGCCAAAGACAATAAATTTATTGCGCGGAGTGGCCGATGCGCTGGATTACGCCCATCAGCAAGGACTTGTTCACCGCGACATCAAGCCATCCAATGTAATGCTGGATTCTTCGACGATCCCCTCTCGCTCAGTGTTGACCGATTTTGGCATCGCCAAAATCTCCGATGCACACACCCGCATCACAAACACAGGCATGTTGGGAACTTTCGACTATATCGCTCCTGAACAAATTCAGGCATCTGCTGAAGTGGATGGACGCGCTGATGTCTACGCACTGGGCGTGATGACCTATCAACTGGTGACCGGCAGCCTGCCGTTTGAACGTCCCAATACCGGAGCGCTTCTGCTCGCACATTTGAACGCGCCCGCGCCGGATGCGCGTGAGCATATCCACGGGCTTCCCCGCCATGCAGCATTCGCCATTCAACGTGCCATGGCAAAAGATCCGGACGACCGTTTTGCCACTGCCGGAGAATTTATAAAAACACTGGAAAGTGTGTAACAAAAACAAAACCCGCAGGAAATTTTCTGCGGCTTTTGCTTTCTTCTGTCCCTGCGACTCCAAGAAATTGAAAAAAATATTTTTATTCTTCCCCATTCCATTCGATATCAAATGTCACTGCCTCAAGCGGACTGATCTCTTTTTCACGCGCAATTTTCATATAGGCGAGCAGGCTTCTAAATTGCAGCAATAACGGCAATGGATCTCTAAAATTCAGGATCACATCACTGCTGGTAAAAAATGTCTTTATCCACTGTTTAATATTTTTATTTTTATAAGCCTCCGGCAGACCGTAGATCAACATGGCAGAGGAAAGCATGTAAGAACCGTTGTCTGCCGGAGTGATGCATTCCATTTGAGGGTTAAGAAACGCCTCTACAAATTGCGGATGAGAAGCCAGTAAATGCACGCCGCTTGTGGCACGCGGATTACATTCCACTGCATAAATCTGTCCGTCGGTTGTTTGAATAAAGTCAAACGCGATCTGGCCTGTAAAATAATTTCTAGCCACAAAGTTTTTCACCCATTTAAAAATGGCCGGGTTATCCACATGTTGATAGGCAATTGTTGCGCCGCGCCCGGCAGTAAACACAGAAGGGTACGCGGCGTGCGCAGTAACACGTCCGTTGTGGCAAATACTATAAGTACAGATCTCTGTCCCCTTAATATAATGCTGGGCCACCCACGGCGCGCGCGAGTGAAACGTCAGCGTGGATGATGCCTGTTTAAGCGAGGGCAGGATCAAGGTCCGCGCAGCGAAACGGGAATATGTCGGCTTAAGAACAAGCTCCTTCCAATGCGCGTACGCGTGATACAGCGTATCCATATTGGTCACCAGCATCGTCTCTGGCACAGACAATCCATGCTCAACCGCATTCAAAACAAACTTCCATTTATTGTGAAGGCCATCCAACTTTTTGATCGGCTCGGCAAATACCGTGCAGGGAAGTTCTTCGCGCCGCATGGCGATATGGAAAATTTCCTCGCAGGTGGGAATCAGCAGATCGACCTTATTCTCTTCGATGATATTTTTCAACGCGACGAAAAACGCATCAGGACTCTGACGTGGAGCTGGCACCACAAAATTGGCCTTGATCACATTTGACGGCTGACTCAAATGTCCGCGCAAAGACTCGGCCATAAAGACAGTGTGCCCGGCGCGGTGAAATGCGCGGGCAAGTTCAAGGGTGGCAGGAGCGCGTCCGCCTGTGAGTAGGATATTCATTCGTACTAGTAGGTTATCACCATTCCGCCAATTGACAACCCCGCGCCAGTACCAGCGATCAATACTTTTTGGCCGCGTTGGATGTTTCCATCGCGCACCGCCTGATACAACGTGGACGGAATCGAAGCCGCCACGCAGTTACCGAGTGTTTCAAGTGTGCTCATGATTTTTTCGTGCGGCCAGCCAAAGCGTTCTAGCATCATCAATCCCACCTTGCTCGCCTGATGCGGCACGACCACATCAATATCCACCAGACTCTTCGATAAGCCGGGATACAGTTCTTCAAGAAAGTCACCGGCAAATCCACGCACCATGCGCAGCACAGCCGGGCCGTCCATATGAAATAGATCATCTTCAGGGTTGTGATTCGCAAAGCGCGGATGCCGCGCCGATCCGCCGCCCATGATGGCGGTTAGATACGCGCCTTCACCATAGGTTCTCAAATGCGCATTGTGGATCATGGATTTGTCACCCGGCTCAGGGCGTGTGACGATCACCGCCGCTGCCGCATCACCTACCAGAGTAGCCGACTCCGGTTCCTTTGGATTAATTCCGCACGAGGCCACATCTGCGCTGGCGATCAAAATGTTTTTGTATCTGCCGTTCTGCAAAAAATTTGCAGCCACATCCATGCCTGAAATAAAACTCAAACAAGTGTTATGCACAGTCATCGCCGGAATGCCCGACTTCCCCAATCCCAACTGACGTTGAATCAACGACCCGGTATCAGGAATAGCCTGCTCGCCCGTGCCTGATGCATTAATGATCAAATCAAGTTGATCGGGCCTGAGCTTCGCCTCATCCAGTGCTTCACGCGCCGCTTCAGCAGACATGAACGAAGAAGTTTCATCAGTAACCCACCTGCGCTCGCGCACGCCATTACGGCGCTCCACCCAGCCAGCCGAGAGTCCGCACAACGCTTCAACCTCCGCATTGGATACAACACGCTTCGGTAAATACCTTCCATGACCAATAATTTTGAGGGGCAGATCAACTTGCATTCAACATCTCCTGTTTTCTTTAATAAATAAATTTTATTTTCAATTTCACCAAAAATCCGTTATCCGTTCTTAAATCCGTGTATCAATCCGTTTATCCGTTTTGCGAAGCAATACGTTGCTAAAAATCCATCTTCTTAAAATACGGAATTGCATATTTTGAAATTGCCTTGATCAACTTCCACGGCCGTTGGCGCCAGGCAGGCAAGTGTTTGGCGAAGACAGCATTATATTCAGTCACAGATTTTCCGCCGCGCACCTTTTTAAATTTCCCAACCCCGCCGCTCGCGTGGACGAGTAATCCGCGCCGCAGCCCTTCCTGCAACGTGATCAGCGTCAGCAAACGATACAAGCCCTCTTCCTGCGGCAGACTTGTATCATAACCAAACAGCGGCTGGGTCATCGCGCCATTGCGGATGAAGAATCCCATCACCGCGTTGATCTGTCCATCGCGGCGCAGCGCTCGCAAGTGCAATATCTCACTGTCACGCGCCAGTTTCATAAATTCAAATGTAAACTGCGGATTGTAATAGGAATATTTTTCAAGATACAACATGTTATACAAATGCAGTGAACGCGCCAGTTCATCATCTGATAGATCTTTTCCGTCCACGATCTCGTAATCATTTTTACGAAGCACGCGCACATCCTCTTTGTATTGCCGTGTGTGGCTGGCTTCCTCTGCATCCATATACCAAACCTGACGGCTCAAGACCATGTCATAGTTCTTTTCTTTCAGGATGTCTGCAATATGCGGATTCTTTTTCTCGTCGACAGATCTGAACACGATCACACGCTCTGGAAACCACTTTGGCAGCGCTTCGCTCAACGCCGATAACTGCTCGCTGTTTACTGACGGATACAGATTCGTCGAAAGCAGATAGTTGTTGACATACGCCACTTTATCCAGATCGGCACTGCGGAAATATTTTGCAATGGGCCCCATCAATAATTTGATCAACGCCTCAACCGGCGGATTATGAAGATGCTTTACTTCTTCGTATCCGCCATAGGAAACATAATGACTATAAGGCGAGACCGTGTAGGTATTATCAAGATGAAAATCCGAGATGGTGATGGGGATAATGACATCATCCACTTTGGCGATCATCAATTGTGTGTTGTAAATATTTTTGATGTACTTTTGTGCGCCATCCATCATCATGGGTAAAAGATAACGGCGTGCGTACTCTCCATCCGCAGTGGACGGCCAGGTGATGTCGTTGATATTTTCGCGAGTGAATAACTCTGGTTTCATATGGAAATCCCGAAGATAGCATTGTGCTGAAAAATCATGACACCCCTTCGGGGTTTTGTGGATTTTGCGTTACATCTAGAATCATTTCACTCCTTCGGAGTTGTTTCTATGTAAGTGAGTTACTAAATTCTGAAACTATTTTACTTTTGGATTACGGAGTGCTTTGATCGTCTCGTCACAATGCGATGGGACAATGATCGTGCCGGGATGGGTTAGGTAATGACTGTGTAAATTTCCCAAAGTTTCACGATAGGCTTCGGGATCGGGGAAAAGTAAATTGGCAATTTTATGCGGCGGACGATTCTCAACAATAGACTGTTTCAACCATGCCGCATCTGCCACAAAGAAAAACAACTTCCCGTTCTCATCGCGGACGAAGAGTCCCATTTGGCCGTGGGCGTGGCCGGGCAATTCCACGCCAATAATAGATTCGTCGCCGAGCAGGTCGTACCCTGTTTGAATGGCGCATATTCTTCAGATAAAAGAATCGGCTTGGACATATCCACTTCGTGCGAGCGTGAATCAAAATCTGATGGGATGAGTCCGCGCAGGAAGGCATGTTTCATGTCTTCGGAGGGCGGCAGGTTGCGCAGTCCGCTAAAGGCGTGGGGCATGTAAACGAAACGGGACCAGTTCAGGTCGGGAAGTGAACCGATATGATCGGCGTGAAAGTGAGAGATGAAGACGTGAGAAATATCCTGCGGGCGGAGTCCAAATCCCGCCAGTTGATTAATCACCAGATCCTCTTCTTTTAATGTGACGGGGGTCATCCAACGGTAAAAACGTTTGGGGAATTTTTTGGTCTCATCGAAGAAGCGATAGGAATAGCCGGTGTCGAAGATCATCGGCCCGAAGCGCGGATGTTGCAGCAGCGCAAACATGGCCGGAAAATGGATCGTGCGCCAGCGCCCGCCGTGGATGGCGATGTGTTCGGGAGAAGTGCAATAGCCTGCATTGAGAATGTTTATTTTCATAAAAGCCTTTACCGCGAAGAGTAGAAGTTTTTGTGCTTTGTGTCCTTCGTGGTTAATGATTTTCTTTCCACCAATGCATAAATTTATCAAAGCCTTCATCCATCGAGATTTTGGGTTGATAACCGAGTTCATTTTTTGCGGCGGAAATATCAAGCGTGGTGCTATTGGAAACCATATTGACCGAGATGCGGGTTAGTGGCGGTTCGGGGGTGGGTTGGGATGAATGTGTAAAAATGCTTCAAGTGCAGGCGCCGAGGTGTTAGCTGGGCGTTGAAATTTTTCGCGTTGGGTATGGCAGATCGAGTTCGGTGCAGATGCGCTCGATCAATTTCCAAAGTTGAACAGGCTCACCATTGGTGATGTTGTATTTTTTACCGAGTGTGTTTTCCGGAGATTCAGCGCACAATAAAAGTGCGTCGACTACATTTTCGATATAGGTCAGGTCGACGATATTTTCGCCATCACCCATCATGGGAAGCCGCCCCGATTGCAGGCGCGGAATTAAGCGCGGAAAGATCACCGTATCGCCCGGCCCAAATAGCGCCCGCGGACGAATGGTGATGGCGGCCAGTCCGTTTGCGAAGGCTTTATCCACTTCTTCTTCGGCGAGAATTTTTGTGGCTGAATAAGCGCTGACCGGTTCGGGCAGAGAGTCTGTCTCTTTCACGTTGACACGCGATGTGTAATCAAAATAAATGCTGGGTGTGGAAACATACACAAGCCGTTTTATTTTGTTGGCTTCGCAGGCTTGAACAATATTGCGCGTGCCGATCACGTTGGCTTGATAAAACGCTTCAAAGTTTCCCCATGGAGATGGAAGCGCCGCGCAATGAAAAACGATCTCCTGATCTTTGCAGGCTTCTGCGAAAACGGCTTTATCTTTCAAATCAAATTGATGCGTGCGGATGCCTTCGCTTTCAAGTTGATCGAGGCGCGATGCATTGCGTCCGCTTGCAGTGACATCCCAGCCCATATTGTGCAGTCTGCGGGCGAGTGCGCCGCCAAGAAAACCGGTCGCGCCGGTGATGAGTGCTTTCATGATTGTGATAAAAGAAGAAAGAGGAAAGAGGAAAGAAGTGGTTGGCTGGCAAGTTTTGCAAGCTGCTCGCGCACGATCTTGGAATTGTGACGCACGTCTGTCGGGAATTGCTTCATGAATAAAAAGTCCTTGATCTTTGATGCCTGCGGATGTTTTTTTGCCAGTTCGATTAAATCGCTTTTGATTTTATCTTGAGTTTTAGATGGTGTCTGAACGACCACAAAGTCTCAAGGCCGAAGCCACAAAGTTTTTTTTCTTTGAGTTCTGGAGTCTTTGTGGCTTTGTGGTGAAGATTCCTTACCGGAAAGTTTTACAGTCTCAACCCACAAAACAGGTTTGCCCTGCACGCCAACCAGCGCGGTGCGATACACCAGCGGATGCGCGTTAAAAATGCCTTCGATCTGTTCGGTAAATAACACGCCGTCCTGCGTAACGACACGATGCGATTTACGCCCGCAATACCACAGGCGTCCCTGCTCATCGAAATATCCCACATCGCCCATACGATGGATGATCTCAGCGCCGTCCCTGATCTTGGCGAGTTGCGTGGCTTCTTCTCTGGCGACGTAGGAACCGGTCACCGCTGCGCCGGTAACTGTTATTTCCCCAACGACATTCGGCGGCACTTCAAGTTGACTCTGCCACTGCGCAATGACCGAGTCTGTGATCTGGATCACGCGCACTTGCGCACCGGTCACCGGCCGGCCAAGACAAATCCCTGCGCCGTTTGCAGTTTTTTCTTTCAACTCGAATAATTCACGGCTTTCTATTTTTGCAATTGGCAAAGCCTCTGTCGCGCCGTAGATGCCGAACAGATCGGTTTTATCATTGAGTAGTTTTCTAAATTTTTCCTGCAATTGAATGGGAGCCGGCGCACCGGCTGTGATAATCCGCTTTAAACTATCGAGCCCATTATGGAGTCCAACAGCTTGCTGTTGGATTTTTTTAGAACTCCAAAACCTCTCCAAAATATCCAACACCACCGGCGATGCAAACATATTGGTGACGTTAAATCTTTGAATAGCATGGACTTCATCGGGCGTGATATTAAAGGTATCAGCGAGCATGTCCATTTGGGCGGCGAAATTGGCTTGAGTGTAGACAGCGCCTTTTGGCAGGCCGGTGCTTCCGCTGGTGTAGATGATGGCGGCGGGAGATTCGGGAATTAGGTGATTAGGAATTAAGGAATTAGGGATTAGGTCTTTGACCTTTGACGTTCGACTTTCGACGTTCTTAATCTTCTCAATCGTGACATTAAGTTTGATCGAATCCCTCCCCCAGCCGAAGCCGATTCTTAATGCGTGTGTCAGTGTGTTGCCGATGAAAATATCGGGTTGGGATTCTTTGAGGCACTCGCTTACTTTTTTGAGTCCGATGGCGGGGTCGACGAGGATGGGGATGATGCCCAGTTTGAGCAGGGCAAAGGTCAACGCGAAGAAGTCTGCCGAGGGGGGAGTCATCAGGGCGGCGCGCATGCCTGGGACGGCGTGGCAGGCTAAAAGTCCAGAAGTGAAGCGCCGGGTTGAATCCAATAATTGAGCATAGGTGACCGTTGTCCACATCCCGTTGACCGGATAAATGAACACGGCCTTATCAGGATGGCGCGCTGCGTTGGCTTCGAGCCTTTCGATGAGAGTGGTCATTCGTTGGGGTGGCGCTGCATGTATTTATCCACGAACCAGCACAGGGAATGCACTTTCAGATTGTTCTCCCGTGCATACTTCAACCCCGCGCTGACCAGCAAACTGCCGATGCCCCGGCCTTCGAGCGCAGATGGAACGCCGGTATGCGTGAAAGTGATGGTGTCGCCGCTTAAGTGGTAATTCAATTCGGCAGTGTGTGAATCGAGATGTACTTCGAAGTTGTGATTTTCAGTATTGTGAATGACGGGAAGGCTGCTGGCTGGCATGGGATTATCCTTTTTCCTTCATTGTACTCTCGAAAAATCATGACATTGACCCGCGTTCCGTTTGCTTTTACAATGATAAAGATGTATCTGAAATTTGCAGGATTCTTTCGGCCCGATCATGACCCTCCATTTGCGCGCTGATCCCGTGCCGTCAACCCTTTAACCCTATAATTTTTCGGAGGAAAAAATGCCCACACCCCTTATTTCAAAACGCGCGCCAATTTACGCCGATGTTCCCGATGAAAAGTGGAACGATTGGCGCTGGCAATTAAGTCACCGCTTGAATACTGTTGAAGATATTGAAAAAGTATTAAATCTGACCGAGAGCGAACGCAAGGCTTTGCAAACACAAGGATTATTCCGCGTGGATGTGACCCCTTATTTTATTTCTTTGATCGACCCTGAAGATGCGAATGACCCCGTCCGCAAGCAGATCATCCCTGTTTCGGAGGAACTGAACGCTTTTACTTCGATGATGGAGGATTCCCTCGCGGAAGACCGCCACTCTCCCGTGCCGGGGCTTGTTCACCGGTATCCTGACAGAGTGCTCATGCTGGTAACGACTCAGTGCGCGTCGTACTGCCGATATTGCACACGCTCGCGCATCGTCGGTGATCCCGGCCAAACTTTCAATCGCCAGGATTTCGAAGCGCAGATCGATTACCTTAAGCGCACACCTCAGGTGCGTGATGTGCTGCTCTCGGGCGGTGATCCGCTGGTGTTGGCGCCCAAGATTTTGGAAGAACTGTTGACCCGCTTGCGCGAAATTCCGCACATTGAAATTGTACGTATCGGGTCGCGTGTGCCGGTCTTTATGCCGATGCGCATCACTCAGGAATTGTGTGATATGCTCGCCAAATTCCATCCGCTCTGGTTGAACATCCATGTCAACCACCCGAATGAGATCTCTCTCGAACTGGCCGAAGCTACGGATCGTTTGAGCCGCGTAGGAATTCCTTTGGGCAACCAATCGGTGCTGCTGGCGGGCGTGAATGACTGCGTCCACATGCAGCGCGAACTGGTGCAAAAGCTGACCCGCATCCGCGTGCGCCCGTATTATCTGTATCAATGTGACCTCGTGGAAGGCTCCGGCCATTTCCGCACTCCGGTCGCGAAAGGCATCGAGATCATCGAAGGCCTGCGTGGACATACCTCCGGGTACGCCGTCCCGCAATTCATCGTAGATGCGCCCGGCGGTGGTGGTAAGATTCCTGTCATGCCCAATTACATGTTGAGCATGTCTGACCACAAGGTGATCGTGCGTAACTACGAAGGCTTTGTGACCACGTACGAAGAGCCAACCGAGTACAAGTCACATGATCCGAAGACCTGCAAGTTCTGCCAAAGCAAGCGCGTGGAACCCGGCCAAACCGGCCTGACCGGTCTGCTGGATGGCGAGCAGTTGTTCATCAAGCCCGAAGGTTTTGACGAATTGCACAACCGCGATGGAATTCAACATCGTTTAAGAGACGAAAACAAGTGGAAACCGCTCGGCATTGGTTCGGGCGAAACAGACTAAAAAGTTCAAACAGGTTTCGGAAGTCTGCTTTTATGTGCTTCGGTTGGGTGTCTCCTGCCAGACTTCCGAAAGCTACTCAAGGAGAAAAAATGAAAAAAGTATTTCAATTTGCAGGACTTATGTTAACGCTGGCATTATTTATTGGAGCGTGTTTACCTGCCACATCAGCGCAGCAGAACACTACGCAGGCTCAAAACACACAAAGCTTGCAGGACGCAGAGTCACAGATCGGTACTGCCGTTGCGCAAACCATTGAGGCTCAAAACCAGATCGGCACTTTCGTTGCGCTCACCACAGAAGCACAAGCCACTTCAACATTTACACCGACACCATTTACGATCCCCACACTGACCCCGTTCGTGATTCCCACCTCCACCACCCGTCCCAGTACTGGCGGCGGAGGCGGTTCGCCTGCCAAGTACGATTATGCGTGCGATATTATCAACCGCCGCCCGTATGACAATTCGGAGATCCTTCACGGTCAGGATTTTGATATTAAGTGGACGATCAAGAACACAGGCACAAAATCCTGGGAATCAGGTATAGACGTGAAATACTTCAGCGGCCCGCAGATGACCGCCGTGACATTGATCGAAATCCCCGTGGTCATGAAACCCAACGATACATATAGCATTGTGCTTGATGCAACTGCGCCGCAGGAAACAGGCTTTCAGGTCATGACCTGGGTTGTACAAGGCCAGCTTTGCTATCCTTATACAGCGCTCATGGTTCACTAAAAGAATTTGGGAGAATCCATGATCGCGCGGAATCACAAGATATTTGCACTATTGGTCGCAATTGTTATGATGCTTGCTTGCGCCCCTACGCTTGCGCCTGCCACTGTGTCAGTCCCCACCTTTGACCCCAATTCGGTTGGTACGGTTATCGCTCAAACAGCGGGAGCGGCATCCACACAAACCGCGCTCATGGCGCCTCCCACACTGACTTCGACTGTTCCCCCAACCTTCACAAGTGTGCCCACAGAAACACCAACTGCGACTTTTATATTCATCCTTCCCACCATGACCGTGCCGCCGACCTTTATTCAACCGGGCAGTTCTGGAGATGATTATGAATGTCAGATCATTTCGCAAACCCCGATTAATAACACGGTTATTCAACACACGTCTGTGTTTGATGCGCGCTGGATGGTGGTTAATGTTGGCAAGCTTTCATGGGATTCAAACAACGCTGATTATCGCTATACCAGCGGCACCAAAATGCATCGGACAGGCGCTTTCGATTTTGCGCAATCCATTCCGCCGGGTGGGATGTACGAATTTGTGGTTGCCATGCAGGCGCCTGATGAGCCCGGCACATACACAACAACCTGGAAGATCACCACAGGAAAAGCCAGATTTTGTTCGATGAGCATTACCATCGTTGTAAATTAAATAAAAAAATCCTCCGGGTTCAAACCGGAGGATTTTTTTATTTAAGAAGCAGGTGGAAGCGGTTCGTCGTTTGATATGATCGCGGCTTCGGGTTTCTTGCGGAGCATAAAGAAGCCCATAGCAACCGGAATGGCAATAAAGATCACGGATAAACACAAAAATACAAATCCCATGGCCGTTGCTGATGCAGGGTCACTACTTCCCCCCACATTAATATCCGCTCCTGGCACAAAGCTGACAAAGGTTGATATTGCGCCAAAGAAACACATAAACAAACCCGGACATCCGCATAAAACAACTGCGGCAATTGTAGCGATCAAACCTGTGTTCTTATTATTCATTATTCTCTCCTCGTAATAAAATTTTCAGGTAGTATACAGCCAATAAAAATGGGACGCAAGTTTTTCTGCGTCCCATTGGTACTAACTTCTTAATTTCGCGCCAATCGTATTTTCCAGCCGCTTCACGATTTTATTTCTGATCGCGGCGGCGTCGGCGTCGGTCAGCGTTTTCTCGGCTTGATACGTGAGACTATACGCCAGTGACTTTTTGCCTGCTCCGATCTTTTCATCGCGATAAACATCGAACAAGCGGACGTCTGTCACGGTCTTTCCGCCTGTTTGCCTGATCAATGCTTCGACAGCAGATGCGGCGACTGATTCATCGAGGATGATGGCGATGTCTTCATACATGGGCGGGAACTCGGAGACCGGCACAATGCCATAGGATGGATTCAATGCGCGCAGTTTTTCGAGGTCAAACTCTGCCACGATCACAGGCGCATCACCGAATTCATATTTCTCCTTCGCCAGCGGATGCAATTCACCGAACACGCCCACGACCTGTCCGCTCACTTTCACTTCGGCAGATTTGCCCGGGTGCAGTTGATAGGAGGAGGAAGCCTCAGCATAGACAATGTCTGTGAAACGGAGGCCGGCCAAAAGGAGTTCGATGCGCCCCTTCATGTCGTAGAAATCAAAGGCAGGCGGAGTCTTCACATCCCAGGCAGATGCGATGCGGGCGCCAGTCAGCACGATGCCCAGTTTGCGCGGCTCGTTGGGAAGTTCATTCTTAACCGGCTCGAAGACCGAGCCCACTTCAAACATCGCGATCGATTCTGCTTTTGCATTTTTCTCGGCCACTTCAAGCACCGATGCCAGCAGACTGCGGCGCAGCACGCTTCTTTCAGGCGCGATGGGATTCGCGATGCGCACGTATTCATCGTGTGCGATCACGCGGCCTTCGCGCTCGGGCGAGGTCATGCGATAGGTGACCACTTCCTGCAAGCCGATCGCCACGAGCAGATCACGCAGGCGTTCTTCCCATTCATGAACGGGGTTGCCAACTTGCGGAGGAAGCGCATCAGACATGGTGGTGGTTGGGATTTTGTCGAAGCCGTAGGAGCGCGCAACTTCTTCGAGCACATCCGCCAGACCGACCACGCCTTCTTCAATGTCCATGCGATGAGCGGGCGCGGTGACTTTTACGCCGCCGCCTGTGATTTCACATTTGAATTCAAGATGTGTAAGAAGCGTGGAAATTTCTTCAGCGGTGAGTTCGATGCCAAGCAAACGCTTTACATCTTTGGGCGTCACTTCAACCACTGAATCTTTCGGCTTAAGCGGATACACATCCACAAGGCCGGGCGCCACCTGCCATTGGCCCAGGCAGCCATGTATTGCAATCCGCGCTTCACGCCGGTTTCTGCGAGTGCGGGATGCACACCGCGCGAAAAACGGAATGACGCTTCAGAAGGAAGATTGTGCTGTTTGGCTGTGCGGCGAATGTTGATGAAATTCCACGCCGCGCCTTCGAGCAAAATGTTGACCGTGCTCTTGCCGCGTGAAGTGATCTTGCCCTGCGGCATTTCACCGACATGGGTTTCAATTCCTTTTGCGTCGAGCACTTCTTTTGACGCATCGTACACTTCAGATTCAGAACCGCCCATCACACCGGCCAGTGACAGTGAACCTTTTTCGTCACAGACCAGAACATTCATGGCGGTGAGTTTGCGTTTCACACCATCAAGCGTGACGAGTTCTTCACCTTCCTGCGCGGCGCGGGTGATGATCTTTATTTTCTTATCGCCGGCGCGTTCCTTGAGAACATCATAATCAAAGGCGTGGAGCGGTTCGCCGAGTTCGATCATGGCGTAGTTGGTGGCATCAACGATGTTGTTGATGGCGCGCACGCCCGCGAGTTTCAGTCTGCGCTGAATTTGATACGGGCTGGGCTTGATCTCCACATTGCGGATCAATCCCGCCACGAAACGCGGATTAAGTTCAGAGTTAGTGATTTCAATTGAAACCAAATCTTCAACTGATTCGCCGGATGTTTTGAATTCGATCACAGGCTGCTTGAGTTTGCGGCCGGTCAACGCGGCGAGTTCACGCGCGATGCCGATCACATTTGCATTGCGTGCCATGTTCGGCAGAATGGAAATATCCAGCACGGCGTCGCCGATGTAATCAGCGAGAGACATGCCCACCGGTGCATCGTCATCAAGAATGATGATGCCGTCGCTTTCCTCTGTGATGCCGAGTTCCTTTTCAGAGCAGACCATCGAGTATGAATCCACACCGCGGATCTTGGCGCGTTTGAGGTCATCAAGACCTGTCCATCGGCGTGACCATCATATAACGTGGAGCCTTCTTTGGCATACGCTACTTTGATCGGTTTCTCAAGTTTGCCCGCACCTTTCAAATGGAAGATATTCGGCGCGCCGGTTAAGACAACCTGTTCCTGCTGACCATCGAACAGGTCAAGCAGAGTCAACTTATCGGCATTGGGATGCGCTTTCACTTCACGAATTTCAGCGACGACGATCTTTTCCTTGTCCCAGGCGATGCCGTTGGTCTTGAATTCATGCTTTTCGCCAGCGCCATAAACAGGCATGGGCAGACCTGCATAAAGAATCTCGTCCACTTCGAGACCGGCGAGAGTCAACTTGCGTGCAAGGTCTTCGACAGTTAATCCATCGAGATCAATAAAATCTTTTAGCCATGATATAGGTAGTTTCATAATTTACTTCCTTATTAAGCCTATATTCACAAAGGACCAAGTGCACAAAGGTTTTTTGCTTCTTCGTGACACTTCGTGTCCTTCGTGGTTAACAGGGTTTTAGAACTGCTCCAAAAACCGCACGTCATTGCCCCAGAAATAACGAATGTCGTTGATCTTGTTTCTCAGCATCAACTGACGCTCGGGGCCCATGCCGAAGGCGAAGCCGGTATAACGTTTGGGATCGTAGCCGCCGTTTTGCAGCACGTTCGGGTGGACCATGCCGCAGCCGAGAATTTCAAGCCAGCCTGAATTCTTGCAGACCTGGCATCCCTTGCCGCCGCATACGAAACATTCCACGTCCACTTCGGCGGAGGGTTCGGTGAATGGGAAGTACGAAGCGCGGAATCTCACGCGTGCTTCCTGCCCGAACATGCGCCGCGCAAAATCTGTCAGCGTGCCTTTTAGATCAGCGAACGTAATTCCTTCGCCGACGGCCAGACCTTCCACTTGATTGAATTGAATTTCAGAACGCGCTGTGATCTGCTCGTAGCGATAGCACATGCCCGGCAGCGCAATGCGGATCGGAGGCGGGTTTTGCGGATTGGTCGCCACGGCCTCGCGCATCGCGCGGATCTGTCCGGGTGAGGTGTGGGTGCGCATCAAAATCGGGTTGTCTTCGCGCCCTTCTGCTTCCACATAAAACGAATCCTGCATTTCGCGCGCGGGGTGATGCGGCGGAAAATTCAGCATTTGAAAATTCATCTCATCCGTTTCAACTTCGCGCGAGGTGTAAACTTGAAAACCCATCTCGGCCAGAATATCCAACACACTGCGCAGTTGCTGTGTGGCAGGGTGCAGACGTCCGATGTTCACATCGCGGCCGGGCAGAGTCACATCGAGTTTTTCTTCTTCGAGGGATTTCGCCAACGCGGCATTTTTCACCGCTTGAACTTTTTCCTCCAAAGCAGATTCCAACGCCACTTTGACACGGTTCGCAGCCGCGCCGACAACTGGTTTCTCTTCCTTTGAGAGTTTCCCAAACCCGGCAAAGACCTGCATCAGCGGTGAACTGCGCCCGACATTTGCGGTGCGCCATGCATCCAGAGCGGACTGGTCATTAATAGATGACAGACTCTCCAGCGCGGCTTTTTCGATCTCGTTCAATTTATCCAACATATAACCTCCGAATTCTTGACCATTGACGATGGACAGTTGACCGTGATCTATCGTCAATGGTCTACCGTCTACGGTCTATTGTCTACAAACAAAAACCTCCCGTCCACAAATAATGGGACGAGAGGGAGTTCTCGCGGTACCACCCAGATTCATCGCACTTCGGCGTTTGAGGCTCACGATGCACTTTGCGCCGACATTCATCGGCTTCTCGAATAACGTTGAGAATACGGTTCAGACTACTAGAAGATCATTCACCTGAACGGCTCAAGAGGGAACTTCAACTGGGTTCTGTCGAGTGCAATTTCAACGCCTGCTTTGCACATCTCTGGCGGCTTCGGCCAGCCTACTTTCCTCTGTCACTGCCTTTAATTTGATTAATGCAATTATCTGCGGAATTCAAGGGATGTCAAGGCTTGGGGAATGTTCGGGGACTGGCGGGCAGGCCGCAGGTTAAGAAAGATGCGCTGCTCGAGATGCGGGAATTTTTTCGGCGGGGAAATCTAAAAGATGGCGACCCTGTTTGGGCCGCCATCTTTTATCCTAAAAAATTATGGGCAGGACACTTTATATTTTGTCTCGCTTGTTTTTTCGTTTGGCTTGGTGATGATCAGTTTTACCCAATAATCGCCCGCCGGAAATGACGGGGTGAAACTGCCTTCGATGGTTTGGGTTTCGGCTTTTTTGAATTCAATCGTGTATACCGTGAGGGAGCCGCCTTGCTGGGTTTCAAAATGCCATTCCACTTTGGCCGGGCCGTTGGTGGTGATGCTGCCTTTGATCGTGATCGGTTGTATGGGGCCGATACAACCCGGCAGGATGATTTCCTTCGGATCAAGCTTTAAGCTGACATCTGTTACCGATGCGATGGGCGGATTGATCACTTGAAGATTTGCGAGATTGCCCGCGGTGACGGTGACACTGCTTGCGACCCAGCAAGGTTTGCCGGGGTCATTGACCGTGGTCACATACCACCAGGTGACATCGCCATTCTTGCCCTGAATCGTAGCTGTCTGACCGACCAGCAGCGAACCGATGGAGATCCAATCGGTGCTGGGGCCGAGGCGGCAGTTGACTCCTTTGTCGAGCGGCCAGGCGATGGGTATGGTTGGCGTGGGTGTGAAAGTGGGCAACGGTGTTTCTGTTGGAATCAAAGTTTGGGTTGGGATGAGTGTTTCGGTTGGCAGGCCGGGTGTTGTGGTAATGACGATTGGCGTTTGTGTGGCGGCTCCGCCTGCGGGCAGATTGCAGGCCAGCATTGATAATGCTAAAACAAGACTTGCTGTAAAAGTGCGTTTGTTCATAAAATTATTTCTCCTTGTTATATGATAATGGCTAATGATAAGAAGTATGGCTCTATGCGGCAATGACCCATTGGTTAGTTAACTCAAATTGTACCCTGCTAACTTTCCACGAAGATTAAATGCATCACTTGCTCTGCCGGCTTCAGGTTTTATTTTTATGTGACATTTGTCCATTATCAATGATGGCGCGCTTGAGTATGATGTTAAGCATGGAACCTGTAACGCACGATCAACTTATAAATGAAGTTTTGCATCACACCCAAACAGACCCGCATAAACGGGCTTCGGGTCTTTCGGATTTTATTCTCGGCGCGCAGGATGGACTGGTTAACGTGCTTGGGGTTGTGCTGGGGATTGCGGCGGCCACGAGTGATGCCCGTATTGTTTTAGTGGCCGGGCTCGCCACTACTTTTGCTGAATCCATTTCAATGGGGGCAGTGGCATACACTACCACTCTGGCCGATGCAGATTTATATCAAAGCGAACGCGAGCGTGAATACCGCCACATTAAAGAAACGCCGCATCTTGAAATAAAAGAGATCCGCGATATTTATGAGAGCAAGGGATTCAAAGGGGAATTGCTCGACCGCATCGTGGAAACCATTACTGCGAGTCAGGATGTGTGGGTGGCGGTGATGATGGCGGAGGAACATCAACTCGCGCCAGTGGACCGTAAGTCTGCGATTCGTGCCGCGCTGGTAGTTGGTTTTGCCGCGATTGCCGGATCGCTCGTCCCGTTATTCCCCTTTATGATCTGGTCGGTTTCGACCAGCATGTGGCTTTCAGTGCTGGTGACTGCGTTGGTGTTATTTGGGATCGGTGCCTACAAAGCCCGTGTGACCGTTGGCAAGCCAATGAAAAGCGGACTTGAAATGGCGGTGATCGGTACTGTCAGTGCGCTGGCCGGTTATTTGGTGGGCTTCATTCTCAAGGTCCCGCCGGTGCCGTGAAGTTAAGTCAGATCGCTTTGTTGTAGATATATCTTCTCTCGGTCTGTCGTGCCAGATTCATAAGGAACGTGTTGATGTAGCGCACAAATACCTGCGCCATTTCCTTCTCGTTGTTGTTAAAGGGGGATACGCTGAAGCGTGAAAGCGTAAGCAGCCCGACAATTCCGTTTTGATCTGTAACGGGAATGCCCATCCATGAGCGTGTGTTGGAGGATGCGTAGACTCCGTTCCAGGCGGGAACCATGCGCACATCTTCAATGCTGAAGGGCTGACTCATGGTTAAGACAGATCTGTAAATTTCATTCGAACGCAAGGGATCATCCAGAAGTTTTACATGCTCATTGCTTCTCAGGCTTTCATAGGTTGAGTTGTTTTGAATGATAATCTCTGCTTCATGATAGGGGGCAACAAGGCGTAAACTCTCAAGGATCAATTCCAGTATATTACGCCCCGGTGACTCACTGGAAAGAATTGTTTCAATATCATTCAACGAACTGATCACGCCGTTCATATTACTTAATAATTGTGATTGACTCAATAAAAGCACATACATATCCAACAGGGCGTAATTGCCATCGTCATATTCAACAACGATCGGGTCGTATGTGCCGTCTTGTGAGCGGCTGAGGGCAAGTTTGGCGGCGGTATTAATGGGCAGTTGACTCTTAAGGCTGAAGACATCCGTATGCAGTTCCATCAATAGATCGCCCACTGGTTTGGTGAGGAATAATTCCACCCCGTAGCGGCGTCCCAGCCTTTCAAACATTTTGTGACGCGGGAGCACGCCCAGTAATCTTTTTCCCTGCGTGACGACCGCTCCCGGGACCAGCGGATTTTCACGCAGGTGATTGACCACCTTTTCAGCCAGCGTATCATAGGAAACCATATAGTTGGAAAGAGGCAGATCTCCAATGCAGACGGGTACTGGAATATGGCCGGTGGGAAATATATTCAAATAATGTGGAACAGGGTTGACTCTCATGGGTGATGAGTGCATTATAAAGAACTGCGCTTAACCCATTTTGAAGAGCAGGTTAACGGGACTTAAACATTCCGCTTGAAATACAAATTTGCAAGGTTTCCCAGAAAGAAAACAAATAAAACGGCCACGATCACTTCCGATGCCCAGCCGATCACCGGGACAAAGGTTAATATTTCCAGGGCGGCATCCTGTAATAGAGTGGAGAGTCCCCAGATCGCCATGGCTGAATATCCGATCTCTTTGAAGCCGAGTTGAAATTTGTGTATCTTTGCCAGATGAACGAGCATATATATTTCCAGCGCGGTCAACAGCAGGGATGTGCCCGGGATGGGCGCGGTCAGCGCGGAAATTACGCCCGCGATCAATGAATAGATCAGAATCAGTGTCATGGTGTGTTATTGACGCATAAGAAGAAAAACAATTCCGCCGGCCACGACAATGGCGCACAACAAAAGCACGGCGACGACAGCAATGATGACGCCGGTCTGTGAGCCGGAATCTTCTGAAATGGCCGTTGGAGATGATTGCATGATCGGCGGTGCGGATTTAAAGGCGGGTTCGCTTTGCGTAAAGGCGGGTGTGCCTTTGGGCAGAAGTCCCATGCGGCTGATGAGTACCATCGATTTTTCAAACTTGGCGCGTGCCTCAGGCGGAAGGGAATCAAGGCTTTGCATCTGTTTTCCATTGATGATGACGCTTGTATTCTCTGACATGCCAAGCATCTTCTGAAGCGCATCCCCTTCGAATAGATCGGGGATACCGTTGTTGTTTTTATCCTGCATGAAATCCATGATCTGCTCGTAAGCAGCACGCTGCTCGGCTGGCATTTCGTCAATGCTGGTGTAGGTCTTGCCGTTGAAAGAGATGATTTCCATTTTGGGGTTTCCTTTAGGTCAACCATATTCGTTAAACGATAAATGCAGTATCAGACAAAGGTACGACAGAAATTTTACTTCATCCCGGATATGTTGGCTTTTGTCAATTTCAGCATGTTAAACGGAGAGGAATAAAGATATGTCATTAAAAAAAATAGACCACGGACAGTCGTCCGTGGTCTATCGTCTATCGTCTGTTATTGCAGCGCTTCCCACTCTGCCAGAGTCGCATCCATTTCTTTTTGTGTGAGGTCGTAATCCTTTGCAAGCTTTACCACTTCACCCGGGTCTTTGGGCGGATGCGCCAGTTTTTCGCCGATCTCGCTTAAGCTGCGATTCAAGTGAGGCGATCTTGCTTTCAAGTTCCTGCTTTTTTGCGTTCTTCTTTTTATCTTCTTTTGTCGCCGGTGACTTGGCTTTTGGCGCATCTTTTTTCTTATCAGCAACCACCGCAGTTTCACGCTCGGCTTGTACGGTGGCACGGCGGGCGAGGTCTTTCTCTCTTTCTTCTTTCAACTGAGAGTAGATACCCTTGAAGATGATGAGATGTGATTCGTCTGTGTCGATCTCCCAGATTTGGGTGGCGATGGCATCCACGAGATAGCGGTCATGTGTGACCAATAGAATCGTGCCTTCGTAATCATCAAGCACGGCTTCGAGAATTTCCTGTGAGGGAATATCCAAATGGTTGGTGGGTTCGTCGAGCAATAATAAATTCGTATCCTGCAAGGCGAGCTTGGCCAATGCCAAACGTCCGCGCTCACCACCGGAGAGCATGGATACTTTCTTGAAGGCGTCATCGCCGGAGAATAAATATTTGCCGAGATACTCGCGCGCCTTTTGCGGAAGCCAGCCGGTGGCATTCATGATCTCATCAATCACGCTTTTCTTCGGGTCAAGGCTTTCGTGCGCTTGAGCAAAATACCCAATGTGCAGACTCTCTCCCAGAGTCACCTCACCAGCTAACGGCGGAATCTGACCGAGGATCGTTTTCAGGAAAGTGGATTTGCCGGCGCCGTTCGGTCCGATCAATGCGGCACAGTCGCCGCGTCTCAAATCTATATTTGGAGATGAGAATAAAAACTTGTCAGAGAATCCCACTTTGAGATTCTCCGTGCGGATGACCATATCGCCGGAGCGAGCCGCTTGCGCGAGACGCAGATGCAAATTGGGCAATTGGCGCACAGGCGATTGCAGCGCATTGATGCGGCGGCCGGCTTCATCCACGCCAAGGATCGAGGTGGTGACGGAAATTTCGCCCGCGGTCTCGCTCCATTTTTGTTTGAGCGCGGCTTCCATGCCGATCTGTTCGATGGCTTGAATAATGCGCGAGAGGCGCTTGAGTTTGCCTTTGGCCTGCAATACATTTTGTCCCGCCACATTCTTGCGGATGTATTCCATTTCTTTTTGCAGCTTTTCTTTTTCGGCGTCAAAAATTTCCTGACGGCGTGCCATGCGTTCGGCGCGTTGTTTCAGATACGCACTGTAATTGCCGCGATAGGTTTCAGTTGTGCCGGGGAACATTTCCAAAATGCCGTTGCTGGCTTTATCCAAAAAGAAACGGTCATGCGAAATGATAATGGCAGCACCTTCCCATTGACTCAAATATCCTTCGAGCCATTCGACGGCGGCAATATCCAAATGATTGGTGGGTTCATCGAGCAGAAGCAGGTCTGGGTCTTCAAGCAAAAGTTTTGCAAGAAATCCGCGGGTGCGTTGTCCGCCGGAAAGATGATCGAGATCGAGTTGATAATCGGCTTCGCTGAATCCCAAACCGGTTAAGACCGTGCGGATTTTTGTGGTGTAGGTGTAGCCGCCGCGCCGTTCGAATTCTTCCTGTAATTTTCCGTAGCGTTCCATTACTTCATCGAGATCAGCATTCGGGTCAGACATCGAGTCTTCGAGGCGATGCAATTCCTCCTGCTCTGCTTTGAAATGCTCAAAGACGGATTCGCAGGCGGTCCAGATCGTGCCCTGCATTTTGAAATCTGCCTCTTGCGACAAATACCCGATTCGGACTCCGCGTGTGCGGGATACTGTTCCCGATGTGGGTTCGTCAGCGCCGACGAGGATTCTCATGAGCGAGGTTTTGCCGATCCCATTTGGCCCGACGATGGCCATGCGCGCGCCTTTGACGACAGAGAAGGATACCCCGCTGAAAATATCAGTGGGGCCGTATGATTTTGCGAGTGAGCTTACTGTAATAAGTGACATGATTTTCCAGCTTTACAAAGTACTGCATAATTTGCTGAATAAATTTTGAAATTATGCAACGAGCAGTAGATTTGAACGCCCCGTATTATAAGCGATAGAGTTTGGTTATTGCCTTTTCGCGAGCGTATTTCTTAATCCCAAATAACCATGATAAACGGAGATACCCATACGGGCACAATGTGAACAAAGATGTTTTTCAGATCTCCGTTCATCTTTGTTCATCTCTGGTTTAGTTCTTCAAAACTCGCGGATTAAAATCCGCGCTCCGAATTACTTCACGATCGCGTACATATAACAATCACGCGGTTCGGGGTCCATATTCGGGCGGATACTTTCTTTGCGCAGGAGCCCTTCACGCTGCATCCCCGCTTTTTCCAGAACGCGCTGTGATGGGATGTTATCCACATCTGTTGTGGCATACACGCGGACAACTCCCGACTGTTGAAAAGCCCAGTCAATACAGGCACGTACAGCTTCGGTCATGTAGCCTTTGCCCCATTGGGCATATGCGCCTGTATATCCGAAACTTACTTTGAACGTTTCCTTCTCCAGCCGTAGTTCGATCATCCCGGCCAGTTCACCGCTTTCCTTGATCTCAAGCAGATAGCGGAAGTTCGTTTCTCCATCCCAACCATCAATGGATCTCTTCACCAGCCCTTCGGTCTGTGTCACGTTTTCATGCGGACGCCACGAGAGGAAGCGCGTCACTTCGGGATATTTTGCCCAACCGGAAAAGACAGCCGGCGCATCGTCCATGCGCGGTTTGCGGAGTAGAAGTCGTTCGGTTTCGATTTGTTCAGGTGGTTTCATTTCTCTTCATCTTCATTGACATCAGAAATATGACCGGGCTTTTCCTTGCCTAATTCCAGTGAGCGTTGATAGGCGGCCCAGACCGCGCGTGAGATGGCGGTGCGGAAGCCGGCTTTTTCAAGATAATACAAAGCCTCGGCGGATGTCCCGCCGGGGGATGTGACTTGATTGCGCAATGTGGCGGGATGTCTGCTTGCGCCTTGATAGTACGATGCCGAACCTTTGATGGTCTGCAAAACTAACTGCTCGGCGATGCGGCGCGGGAATCCCATGTGGACTCCGGCGTCGATCAGGGCTTCGGTGAAGAGAAAGACATACGCGGGGCCGGAACCTGAAAGCGCGGTTGCCATATCCAGATAACTTTCATCTTCCACAAAAACTTCCTCGCCCATGGCGCTTAGCAGGGAACGTGCCATTTTTTGTTGTTCTTCGCTCACATCTTTTGATGCAGCCCAAACCGTGATGCCTTCGCCGATCTGTCCCGGCGTATTCGGCATCGAGCGCACAATGGCCTTATGTTTCAAGCCGGTGCCGATCTTCTTGATGGTTGCGCCTGCAATAATGGACAGAACCAATGCGCCCGGGCGGATGCCTTTGAGTCCCTTCATGACTTCGCTTAATCGCTGCGGTTTGACAGACAGCACAACCACGTCCGCGTCGTGGACTGCGGATACGTTATCTGTGGTGACTTTGATTCCATATTTTTTGTGTAACTCTTCGCCGCGTTCTGCGTGTGGACCTGATGCGGTGATGTTTTTCGGGTCCGCGAGTTTTTGGCGTAAGAGGCCGGCGATCATGGCTTCTGCCATCACACCAGGACCGATGAATGTGATCTTTTTATTGAGCATGGGGAACTCCTGGGATTATAAGGATGAAGGATGAATTGTGAAGGATGAAAAAAAGTAAAAAGTAAAAAGTGAGAAGTGATGAGGCTTTTATGGGAAATATGGTGAGGGCTTTGCTTGCCAGTGATTTGCCAATTCGAGTGCTTCTTCTGCGGCGGCGTACATTTGTGCTTGAAATTCTTTTGTGTATTGATATTTTACTGCGGCTTCGGCGAATTCATCTTCGTCGATCAAGTCTGCGGGTTTGAGCGGATGTTTGACCACATCCAGTTCATGGTCTTTGAAACTCATTGTCTCATTTTTGAATTCGGGCGGCGAAGCAACATTGATGTAAATATGATGCAGCTCGCCATTGGTTTCAAAGATTTCGATCAAATTATAGAACTTATCGAACCAGTAATAAGCTCGATAATGATAAAGAAGCGGATAATCCTCACCCTTGATATTAAACACAGATGAACCGGCAGGTGCAATTGTAACAATCGAGTCTGTGTTAACAGACTCGATTGTGGCTTGCCAGCTTCGATATACAGTTCCGTCCGTTTTGCAGGCGCGGACGTGGATTTGGTCGCCTGGTTTCATGAAGTCTATTGGAAATATCCCAGCGCCAATCTGAGGCGTTCGCCTGTGTCATCCGGTGAATCTTTTGGAATGGATTGAAGTGCGGCTTGCGCTTCGACTACTGAATAACCCAGCGCAGTCAATGCGGCGATGACTTCTGCATCGGTGTCTGACATGGCGGAGAGTCTGGAGAGTGAGTCTACGGGTTTGAGTTTATCTTTGAGATGCAGCGCCATTTTTTGCGCGGTCTTTTTGCCGACACCGGGCACGCGGCTCAACACATCCGGTTCTTCGGCGAAGACGGCGCGCTGGATCGCATCGAGCGTCATGGTGGATAGAACGGAGAGCGCGACCTTCGGGCCGACTCCGTCCACGCCGAGCAGGATGTTGAAGAGTTCGCGGTCGCTTTGAGATTCGAATCCGTACAGGAGGAACGCATCTTCACGCACGACAAGATGGGTGAACAAAAATATGGATTCACCAGCTTTGGATTGTCCGCGCAAAGGCGCCGGGACAAAGACTCTGTATCCCACGCCGCCGACTTCGACGATCAGGGCGTTCTCTTCTATTTGGGAGATTTCTCCACGGAGGGTTGCTATCATGTTTGTATTTTACCGTTTATTCATAACGTTTTGTATTTAAGTGTGTGATCGCAATTGCCAGAGCATCGGCGGCGTCATCAGGCTTTGGGATTTTATCCAGTTGCAACAGGGCGCGCACCATATCCTGTACCTGGCGTTTGTCTGCGGAGCCGTAGCCGGCCACGGCTTGTTTCACTTCGTTGGGGGTGTATTCAAAAGGTTCAATGCCTGCTTTTTGGATGCAGAGCAGAATGACACCGCGCGCCTGTCCCACTGCGATGGCGGTTTTGACATTGGTTTGAAAGAATAATTGCTCCACGGCGGCGGTATCGGGTTTATGCTCTTTGAGCAGATCATTGAGCTGATCAAATAACATTTCGAGGCGCGCAGCGGGTGAGGACTCTTTCGGGGTGGAGATAATGCCGTAGGAAACAGCGACCAGATCCCCGTTAGGCATGAGGCGCACGAGACCGAATCCAGTGGTGGCGGTACCGGGGTCAATTCCGAGGGCGAGAGTCATAATTTATTTACACATTAAAAAGACTTCGGAAGTTTTCCTTGAGGCATTCAGGCTGGAACGACTCTTAAAAAACTTCCGAAGTCTGGTTTTCTTAAGCGGCTTCGAGTGCGGCCAGGGCTTCGTCTGAAACTTTAACGTTGTGGAAAACATCCTGTACGTCGTCAAGTTCTTCGATGGCTTCAACCATTTTCATGAATTTCAAGGTTGAATCGACATCGAGTTCGATTTCCTGCTTGGCGATCATACGCAAGCCGGCTTCATCGGGATGAACATGCACCTGATGAAGCGCATCGGCAATGGTTTTGAAAGATTCGACGGGAGCATAAATATCAATTGTATCGCCGCCGTCTACTACATCGTCTGCGCCGACCACGATACCGAGTTCAAATGCTTTATCAAAAGATAATTGACTCGAAGGAAAGGCGAAATAAGATTTACGGTCAAATTGCCAGCCGACTGCGCCCACTTCTGCCATGTTGCCGCCGTATTTGCTAAAGGCATGACGCATATCTGGGACCGTGCGATTGCGGTTATCGGTGACACAGGTCACCATGAGCGCCGAACCGTGCGGACCATACCCTTCGAAGGTGATCTCTTCGAAAACTGTGCCGTCTTTATCTTCGCCGGCACCGCGCTTGATGGCGCGTTCGATATTGTCCTTGGGCATATTTTCTGCGCGGGCTTTATCGATGGCAAGGCGTAGACGAAAATTTGAATCGACATCACTGCCGCCTTCGCGGGACGAGATGACGATTTCACGGGCAAGCCGTGTGAAGATGGCGCCGCGTTTTGCATCGGCAACACCTTTCTTGCGTTTGATGGTGGACCATTTTGAATGACCTGACATGGGAACTCCTTACAAGATCTTTAATTCAAAAAAATTATACCACCCTAGAAACGGCGTTGCGCAAAAATTCAACACCCGGTTTGGGTTATCCCTGTAAACACAAAAGGCAAATGGAGAATTTTCCTCCATTTGCCTTTTGTGAGGTTAGGGCGGGGTTTACATGGCTTTTGCGCGGTCTGCCATTTGATTGCGGAGATCGTGCGCGTCTTTGTCGATGGTGAAGATCGCGCCGAGATAGAAGAAGAAACACAGACCCCAGGCCACGGTGCAGATTAAGATGATGGCGGTTTGCAGGTTGTACATGTCTGCGATGTAGCCGGTGATGATGGGAGCGAAGGCCGCGCCCGCGTTTTCGATGAAGTATTCCACGGCTTGCGCGGTCGAGCGGACTTCGGGCACGGTGACGTCATACACGGTGGCGATGACGTTTGCAGAAGAAAGCGGCATGAAGAGCGCGGTGAGGCACATCAGAATGAAGAATTGATTGGTGGCTTCGATGGGGGTATTGATGGCGAAGTACATGAAGATCGCGCCCATTAACACGCCGATGCTGGAAACAATGATGCGGCCTTTGTTCGTGAATTTATAGGCGAAATCACCGAGCGCGCCGCCCACGAAATATCCGCCGGCGAGGATTAAGATGACGGGCGCCATGGTGAAGAGAATGCTGTTGGCGTCGTAGCCGCGTTCTGTTTCAAGATAACCAAAGAAGAAGAAGGTGATCACGTTCCACGGGAAGACGCCCGCGAAGCCCTGTAAAAATACAAACCACATGGTTTTCTTTTTGAAGATCTCTCTGGCTTCGGCCCATGAGAATTTGAAGGACTGCATTTCGGGCATGTTTTCAAATTCGGGTTCGGCTTGTCCGCGCGGCATTTCTTTCACGCCGAAATAGATCAGGACCGCGAGGACCAGTCCCAGCGAACCGGTGATGTAAAAGATGGAACGCCAGCCGCCGATCATGGGCGCGACGATCAACGCCAGAATCATGCCCAATAAATAACCGAGCGGCTGTGCGAGTTGTAGAATGCCATAAATTTTTCCACGCAGGTTCGGGCCGAAATAATCGGCGATCAACGTGAACAAACCGGGGTAGGATGAATCGTCAATGCCGGTCGATGCGCGTGTGGCGAGGAATCCGCCGAAGCTGCGCACGATGGCGTTCAGCCAGGTGGTGCCGCCCCAAATAAACGATGCGAGTGAAAGAAGTTTTGTGCGCGAGTAGCGGTCGTATAAATAACCCCAGATCGGATAAAGAATGGTGCCCACGATCAACGCGCCCGAATTGATCAATCCCCATTGTCTGGTTATTAAGGTCAAAATCCTTGCTGATCTGCACTTGCAGCGAGCCGATCATCAACTTGTCGGTTTGATGCAGCAGCATAAAGAAAAAGAAAACAGCAACGACGAACCAGCGATAACGTGAATTCTCTTTGGACATACAACCTCTTCGATTTACGATTTTGGATTTTTGATTGCTGATTTTAGATTTACGAGTTGCATTGTACTTGTTTACTTGTTTCCGTGTCTACTTTTTAATCCTCAAGCGGATCTTCAGAAATAATCTCCTGCGCGAGTTTTTGCAGCTCGTCTGTATCTTTGGCTTTTGATGCATCAAAATATTGCGCGAGCAGATCCAGCGGACTCAAACTGCTGACCACCTGTCCCTCGGCGATGCGCACACGCGCCTCACTTTGCGGTCGTTTCACCAGATGAAATTCAAACGCACCCTCGGTGTATTTTCGCAGATCAGTTTCATCGATCAATGTGTCCCATTCTCTTGGATATTCAACCGACAAGCGCACAATCGCCTCAGACATTTCCTTCGGGCTGGGTAATACGTCTTTAAGAAACTCGTTCACGTTCTCCCCCGACCTGAGAACTGTCCGGCGATCTATAAACTTTCTCACCCCTGTGAGTTGTCTCCACTCCACCTGGGTGTCTTTTCCTTTTTCAACTTCTGCCACGATAAAGAAGCGATCCTCTTTGGCTTCGCCAAAGTCCACGCGCTCGATCGAGCCGGGATAAATGACCGGCGGCTGGAAGCCTTCATTCACATCCTGCGGCTTGTGGATATGTCCCATGGCGACGTAACTTAATTTTGGATTCTTCACCAGACTGCCCGAAAGCACCAGGTCATTGCCAAGCATCACCAGCCTTTCGCCGCCAAACTTCGCGCCTTCGATCGATGCATGTGCCGTGAGAATGATCGGCAGTGACGGATCTGCTTCATCAAGCCAGCCTTCGATCAAATTTCCAATATTGCCTTCGATGCGCGAATACGCTTCGGTGGAATCTGTTTCGCCTGTCGCGGCCATTAATCCCGAGCGGGTGATCCACGGCATCGCGATGACTTGAAGTGGCAGATCCCATAGATCCTTTGGCTTTAGCAGACAGGGTTTATCCAACACCTGCACAAATGGAACTTGCAAGGTTTTAAATTCCTGAAGCGCATGAGCCCGCCCGATGGACGGTGATATATCATGGTTGCCGATCAATAACAAAGTGGGAATCTTCGCCTGTGACAAACGCATGATGCGCCTGCCCCATTCGCGTTGAAAGGTGGGCGCGGGGGAGCGGTCTTTGTAGGCATCGCCCGCAAAGATGACCATGTCCACTTTTTCGGAGATGGCCGTATCCACGATGGTATCCAGTGACTTGAGGAAATCAAGCACGCGCATGGGAAGTCCCGTTTCGGGATCGTGGCGGCCATAGTTGGCCATGTCAATATGTGCGTCGGCGAAGTGGAGTAGTTTCATAGTTTGTTAGTTGAGTGGTTTGGAGGTTTTGATTTTCGCAGATACCCGATCATGCCGTTGATTAAACTGCACTTAAGGCTGCAATCCCAAATCTTGAAGCGCCTGCACTGCGGGAGTCCAGTTAATGTGGACTCTTAATGCGGCGCGGAAATCAGCCACGGCTGATTCTGTATCTCCGATCTGATAGTAGGCACGTCCGCGCCAGAGCAGGGATTCTTCGAGAGTTGGTGTGGAGATGGTGTCGTTTAAGGTTGTGTCTGCGAGATTGATCACATCCAAATAGCGGCCTGAATAGTAATAGGAAAAGTAAGGCCCTGTTTGATACCACATCATGCGGAAGGGACGGTTCTTTTCTTTAATGTCCCATTTTTCGTAGGATGCAAATGCCTGATCGTAAGCCGCCGCGGCATCGACATATTGCTGTAAAGCCACATGGCTTGTCCCTTTGTTGAATAAGGCAAAGAATAAGTCATTGCCTTTTAGACTTTTGATTTCTTTTTCAGCCAGTTCGAGCGCGTGCTGTGTAGCCCATGTTTCATCTTTCCAGGGGCCGAGCAGATCGATCAATTCTTTTTCGCGTTCAGGCGGATAGATCACCATGAAAATATAATTAAATGAACGCCAGCCATCTTGATACGCGGCATAAGTACTAAGCAAGTCTTTGCCGGGTTTTAGATAGGCGTCCTGCACAATAAATCCGCCGCGCGCATCATCGTAGCCGGTGGTGAAAAGATAATGTCCGAGCCAGTCAATTTTGCCGGTGTAATCGTGTTCGTAATATCCTTTTTCCACGAGTACGGGAAATCCTGCGGCAAGCAAACGTTTGACAAGATTCTCGTCTCCGCCGTAACGGGAAAGCGCGCGCAGGTTCGTGTTTTCATTTACGAAGTCTACGAGTTCGTAGGGCATCACGTTTTTATCTGGCAGACCCTGCTCGATAAAATTCTTCTTCGGGTCGCCTGAGCCGGGTTTGACAACTTTGGCAACATCATCACGAGTGCCCTGCCAGCCCCAGAATTTAAGTGCCATGGTTAAGTTGGCCGGCCCGCAATAGTTCCATGCGCCGTGCTGATCAACGTAGACAACGCCCGGCAGAATAACAGAAGCAGGCAGCGGCGTGGAGGTGATCGTGGGTGTGGGAGTAGGTCCCTGTGTGGGAGTCATGGTCGCCCTGGGAGTTAATGTCAACAGCATTTCGGCGCGAGCGGTCACAATGGCTGTTTCAATAGTTAATGCGGTTTGTCCACTGGGTTGAAAGACTGCTTCAGCGGGCGGTTTGAAAAAATAGACGATCCTTGTGCGCACGAGGTCTACACGAGGAGCAAGGCGGTCATGAATGGGTGGAATGAAATACAGGCCAATGCCAAGCAGAAGCGCAGCAGGAATTAACCAGAGTTTGTTTATTTTTTTAATTCTGTTCATGGGAAGATTATACATGCTTGCGCAGCACCTTGTATGACAAAATAAGGCTCTTCTGTTTTGCGGAAAAACCCTTACCACGAAGGGTCACACAGGAGTTCTTAGTCTTTTTTCTTTGTGCCACTTTGTCTCCTTTGTGTTAAGAAAAAGATTCCCATTAAAAACGATAGACCCCAAAATAATTTAGATAAAGCCAAACGACGATACTGATGGTACTTTGGTACTATTTTTGGAGTGTCTGAGTAATCTCTCATATTCAGGTAGTATCTCTTTTGAAGTTAAAACGACTTATCCCTTATACAGTCAAAAAGGAGACTAATTTCATGAGAAAAAGTACTTTGTTCGTTTCTGGGGTTTTGACCACGTTTGTATTGGCCGTTTTGTTTGGGGTGGCTTCAGCTTATAAGAATATCGTCAGTGCAACCGAAGTGGCCGCAGCCACCCAGCCAACCGCAATGGTTGAAATGGTCAACCAGCCGATTGAGGCTGTAGTTCCTACTCAAGTGGTTCCCACTCAAGTTGTGACAATTGCCCCTGAAGCCGCCGCGGCCATCGCCAGCAAAGTGTTGGGACGCACAGATCTTTACAGTGTCGAAATTACCCTTTTTGAAAACACAGATGCTTATCTGGTCACATTTTCATCGGGCGATATTGTCTATCTGAGTCTCGATGGACAGATACTCTCCATTTCCAAATTACCCGTCACGATAATTACTCAAAGAAGACCCGGCAGTGATAACGAAGATACCGGCGGCGGTACCACCGCTGTTGTTACTACGTCCAGTGGCGACGACGATCACGAAGATCATGAAGAGCACGAAGAGCATGAAGATGGGGATGATGATTAAGTTCAACCTGTTTAACAGGAGTATTCAACATGGCAAATAAACCCGCATCTCGAAATTGGAATGATATACAACTGGTGATCGCGACTGGATCAATGGCCTTTTCGCTTATTTTCTGGAATATGTTTGCTGGCCCAGATCGTGAAGCCGCCATAAAACGTGCGCAGGAACAGGCCGCACAGCCGCCGATGGACCCGGTACAAATAGTTACACCGGTGGTTGAAACTCAACCCACAGCACAAGGTGCTGCGTTGCCGAGCGGCCCCATTTTGTTAGGTGGAACTGCCCCGCAGACTCAGATCATTGTTCAGACCGGCGGCGGCGGTGGCGGCGGTGGAAACAACAGCGGCGCCAACACCGGCGCCAACACTGGCGGCGGGACTGTTACTTCAACAGGTTCATCATAATGTTGCATCGTTTGCCATTCCGCGCCATGGGCGGCGAAATGCTTGTCGTTATGGAGGGGGAAAATTCTGCTCCCTCCATAATAGACGAAATTCCAGTCTGGTTCGAAGGCTGGGAGCAGACTCTCAGCCGCTTCCGCCCTAACAGTGAGCTGTCTCTTCTCAACCAGACATTCGACCAGCCTGTGGAAGTCAGTGATACGCTGTGGGATGTCTTCCAATATTCCCTATCTGCCGAAATCATTACAAATGGACTGGTCACGCCGACCGTTTTAGATGCAATGCTCGAAGCCGGTTATGACCAAAGTTTTGATAACCTGCCGCGTTATCAAAATAAAAATGAAAGCTCAAATTTTTTAACAGCAACGCATCCGCTTTCACTCGTAGTCTGGGATGAAAAATCCCAAACCATTTGCCTGCCTCATGGCGTGCATCTTGATTTTGGCGGAGTTGCAAAAGGCTGGGCCGCGCATCAAACCGTTGAAAGACTTAAAGAATTTGGTTCCGTATTAATGAACGCCGCCGGTGACATTGCCATAAGTGATTCCCTTGCAAACGGGCAGCCGTGGCAGATCGGTGTTAAGAATCCATTCGTGAAAGAAACAGATTTTGAAACCCTAAACCTCAATCGCTGCGGAGTTGCCACCTCAGGCAAAGATCGCCGCCATTGGAAACAAAACGGATTAGCGCGTCATCACATTATCGATCCATACACGGCTCAGCCTGCTCAAACAAATGTCGTCACCGCCACCATCGTCGCGCCGACCGTCATGGAAGCTGAAGCCGCCGCGAAAGCCGTACTGATTTTGGGCGGCGAAGAAGGATTAAAGTGGATCGAAGCGGACCCCGTGCTGGCTGGCATTATCGTCCTCGAAAATGGACACACGTTTTACAGCCAGCGCATTTTTGAATATTTGTAAGGAGTATAGTATGTCTGTAAACTCATCTGAACCTGAATATGAATCATCCGTCAACATCCAAACTTTTTTGATGTTCCTGTTAGCCATGATTGTCGGTCTGTTATTCGCCGTCCTGGTTCTGCCATCCTGGCTGCCCAACATGGCCTTCTCTCTCAACGGCGACGCCCCAAAAGCCTATTGGTATTTATCACGCGGCACAGCCTTTGTATCTTTAAGTCTGCTTTGGATCTCCATGGCACTTGGCCTGGGCATCTCCAATAAAATGGCACGCCTATGGCCCGGCGCACCCGCCGCGTTTGCCTTGCATGAATACGTCAGTTTGCTGGGTTTGGCATTCGCCGTATTTCATGCCATCGTGATTCTCGGCGACCATTACATCAATTTCACCCTCTTACAATTACTCATTCCATTCAGCACCGTAGATTATCGTCCATTTTGGGTGGGCATCGGCCAGATCGCATTTTATACATGGGCGATCCTCGCAATCACGTTTTATATCCGCCCGATCATCGGACAAAAATCATGGCGTTTCCTTCATTACGGAAGTTTTGGAATGTACCTGCTCGCAATCTTTCATGGCTTATTCAGCGGCACAGATACCAGCGCAGGCTGGGCGCAAAACTATTATTGGATTTCCGCCGGCAGCCTGCTCTTTTTATTGATATATCGAATCCTTGCCATTGTGATTGATGGACTCTTCCCCCAAAATAAGAAACCGACTCAAGCCCCGCATCCCGCTCAGGGATAACTGCTTCTGTTTTCTGAAAAATTCTTTACCCTGAAAAAAAGTGCGCCGACAATGAAAATTGTCGGCGCACTTTTTACTTCTCACTTATTACTCGTTACTCACACTATTCCTTCACTTCACCGTCAATCACATCTCCATCTTGTGCGGAAGATGGTCCGCCTTGAGGCTGCCCTTCAGGTTGGCCTTGTGGTTGCTCTTGAGCATAAAGCTGCTGGCTCAATGCGTGGAAGGAGTTTTGTAATGTCTCAGTATTTTTCTTGATACTGGCAACATCCTCACCTAGAGCGGCTTGCTTCAGATCGTTGATCTGAGTTTCAATTGAGCCGCGTTCCGCCGCCGGCACTTTATCGCCAAGCTCACGCAATGCTTTTTCGGTTTGATACACAAGGTTATCGGCATTGTTTTTTACTTCGATCACTTCGCGGCGCTGTTTATCCGCGCTTTCATTTTGACGCGCTTCCTGCACCATGCGGTCAATATCGTTCTTGTTCAGGTTGGTCGAAGCCGTGATGGCAACTTTCTGTTCCTTGCCAGTGGCTTTATCTTTCGCTGTGACATGGATGATGCCGTTCGCGTCAATATCAAAAGTCACTTCCACTTGCGGCACACCGCGCGGAGCAGGGGGAAGCCCATCCAATCGGAATCTGCCGAGAGTCATATTGTCAGCTGCCATTGGGCGCTCACCTTGCAAAACATGAATGTCCACTGCGGTTTGGTTGTCTGCGGCTGTGGAATAGGTCTCTGTCTTGCGGACAGGGATGGTGGTATTGCGTTCGATCATCACGGTCATCACACTGCCCATTGTTTCCACACCGAGTGAAAGCGGAGTGACATCCAGCAGCAAAATATCCTTTACGTCACCACCAAGCACACCGGCTTGAATGGCCGCACCAATCGCCACTACTTCATCGGGATTGACACCCTTGTTCGGTTCTTTGCCATTTGTCAAACTGCGAACCAGATCCTGTACCATTGGCATACGTGACGAACCACCGACGAGAACTACTTCATCCAATTTCTCAGCGGAGAGACCAGCATCTTTAAGCGCTGCTTCAAACGGTTTGCGGCAACGGGTTAGCAGGTCGTTGGTCATCTGCTCGAATTTGGCGCGCGTGAGTTTAACTTGTAAGTGCTTCGGTCCGCTTGCATCAGCAGTGATGTAAGGCAGGTTGATCTCGGTTTCCATGACTGTGGAAAGCTCGATCTTGGCTTTTTCTGCGGCTTCACGTAAACGTTGTAATGCCTGTTTGTCAGCCCGCAGGTCAATGCCCTGATCTTTCTTGAATTCATCGGCTGCCCAGTTGGTGATCTTTTGATCCCAGTCATCGCCGCCGAGATGAGTATCGCCATTTGTGGATTTAACTTCGATTACGCCTTCGCCTACTTCAAGGACGGATACGTCAAACGTACCGCCGCCGAGGTCGAATACTAAAATTGTTTCATTCTTTTTCTTGTCGAGACCATAAGTCAGCGCGGAGGCTGTTGGTTCGTTGATGATACGTAAAACTTCCAGACCTGCGATCTTGCCAGCATCTTTTGTGGCCTGGCGCTGACTGTCGTTAAAATACGCCGGGACTGTAATGACGGCTTGTGTAACAGGTTCACCCAGATAGGCTTCAGCATCTGATTTGAGCTTGCCCAAGATCATCGCGCTGATTTCCTGCGGGGAATATTCCTTGCCAGTAACAGGAAGTTTGACGCGTACATCATTGGATGGTCCTTCGACGACTGTATATGGAACCATGCCGCGTTCGACGCTGGTTTCGCCAAAGTGGCGGCCCATGAATCTTTTTATGGAATAAACGGTGTTATCTGAGTTGATGACAGCCTGTCGTTTTGCAGTTTGTCCAACCATGCGTTCGCCGTTCTTGTTGAATGCGACGACGGAAGGGCAGATACGTCCGCCTTCTGCGGTGGTAATGACTGTGGGTGTGCCGCCTTCCATTACAGCGACCACACTGTTTGTCGTGCCGAGGTCAATGCCAATAATTTTTGCCATAAGGTTTCTCCTTGCCGTTAGTTTTCAATATCTAAATATTAAGCGATGTATGCAAGATTTCTGTTAACGGCTTATAAAAATTTTATTGGCTTGGTTCGTTCACGGTTACCCAGTCAAAGATTGCGATTGCCGGGGTTTCGTCGAAGGAGGAGGCGTTGATGCCGATTCTGCCCGCGGTGAGACCGTAACGGGTGACATCCAGTTTGCGAAATAGTTTTCCATTGATATGTAATAGCAGGATGTTTTCCTGGCAGGTCAATCCGATCTCGTGATCGAGGTTTCCAGCTTTGAGGTATTCGGTTGTGTCAATTGCGATGGGGGTGTATTGTGCGATGCCTTCCGCCAGCCATTGCCCAAAGAGTACGCTATAGGTTCCATCACTGGCAAGGTTGAATTCATACCATCCATTCGATTCGCTGTAATCGCAGATCACGCCGATCGAGCCGGAAGGTGTACCTGAAAATTTTGCGCTGACAAATACGTTTGTATATTCGTGTGCGTTGTGTATCGCGTAATACCAGGTATTCGGGGAGGAAAAATCAATGCGCAGCAAGTCGTTTTCAAGGTTTACATTTGGTGATTCCGCTCCGCCGGTTTGGAAGGAGACCCATGCGCCCAGATCTGTGTTGAATTCTTCGGTAAAGAATAAGGGCACGGGGGTTGGGGGTAATGTTGGGGTGGGAGTAAATGTCAGTGTTGCTGTGGCAGGCGGGGGCGGAGTCTGAGTCGCTGCCTGGGGGGTGGGTTCTGTTTGGGGTGTGGCAGTTGCGCTTTGGCAGGCAGTGATGAAGATGAGACATCCAATAAATAAGAAAAGTTTTTTCATAGGTTCTCCATTAAACGAATTCGCCCAGCAGTATAACCTGCCGGGCGAATGGGTGTGGAGATGGCGGGAATTGAACCCGCGTCCGAAAGATTCGACCCTCGGAAATCTACGAGCGTAGCCTGCTGAAGGTAGTCATCACAGAGATCTCAGCGGGCAGGTAACTCTGTGACCATCTGCTGGTCTTAGGCGTATTTAGCAGAGTCATACGCAGCGCTCCACCTTTGTGTCGCCCGACCCGTCACCCGGTGGAGTTCGGTGACGGCGGACGTGACATCCGAAGATGTCAACTGTTATGGTTCGCCTTAGGCGGCGAGGGGCATAGCAGCGTATGAAGTGTTTTTGGCACTTAAAGTTTGCGCTGATTTTACGAGTTCGGCGCGCGCTCGGCTCGCATTCCGGAACCAGCCTCTCCCGTCGAAGCCGATCATCCCCAAGTGTGCAGGGACTTTCCTGATGCATTTTCATTATAGCATAAGGGTGCTGCTGAAATGAAGCAACTTATCCGTTATAATTATCGTGTTAGACTGTGTTTCATTGCCGAGGCGAAATGACTGAAAAAATTCTGATTATTGATGATGATGTGGATACACTCAGACTCGTGGGTTTGATGCTGCAAAGACAGGGCTATCAAATCATTGCGGCTTCAAATGGTTCGCAGGGGTTGGCGAAGGCTTTTGAAGAGCGCCCGGATTTGATCTCTGTTGGATGTAATGATGCCGGATATGGACGGGTACGAAGTTACGCGCCGGCTGCGTAAGAATCCAACAACGGTCACTGTGCCAATTCTGATGTTCACTGCCAAGACGCAGTTGGATGATAAAGTAACCGGCTTTGAGGTGGGGGCAGATGATTACCTGACCAAACCCACACATCCCACTGAATTACAAGCGCATGTAAAGGCTTTGCTTGCACGTTCGGGTCCGAAGGAAGCAAGTGATGTAATGACTACATCCCATGAGCATCATGGCTATGTGATCGGTGTACTTTCTGCGCGCGGTGGATTGGGCGTTTCGTCGCTGGCTTCAAATTTGGCGGCAGCCATTTTTACCCGCGCACAATCGGATGTGATCCTGGCTGAATTGACTCCGGGGCAGGGCACACTTGGCGCTGATCTGGGTGTTCCGAACCAAAAAGGATTGACTGAGATTTTACAAGGCAGTGTGGTGGAGGTGACGCGTGAAAAGTGGTGTCTTCTCTGGTTGCACATGGTTCGGGGTTAAAACTTTTATTGGCTTCTGAAAATCCGCGGGATGTGACTTTAACTTCACAAGTGCAAAACTATGAAGCATTGGTTACCCGGCTTTCCACGCTGGCCCGTTTCGTAGTTCTGGACCTGGGAGTTGGTTTGCCGGGTTTTGTGCAAAAGGTTCTGCCGCTGTGTACTGAGCGCATTATTGTTGTGGAAGGTGTGCCCAGTTCCATTCAGCATAGCAGGATGTTGATCGATGGAATTGCTGATCTAAAAATAGACCGCACGAGTATTAGTGTGGTGTTGAATAATCGTCAACGTTCTGAAGCGCAAATGCAATGGGCGAAGGTGCAGGAACAATTAAATCATTCGGTTGCGATCACACTCACCCCCGCTCCTGAATTGTTCATGCAGGCCATACGGATGCAAACCCCCGTGGTGATCTGTCAGCCGACCAATATCACTTCGCAGCAATTTCTGAAGATGGCAGATACCATCCTTGAGCGCGAAAAGGCTCGGTGAGTTTGTTTTCCTCCCAGACACAAACCAACATTGATTTTGCGGCGGATCTTTTCCGTCAGTCGAAACATGCGGTAGTGTTGACTGGTGCGGGGCTTTCCACACCATCTGGAATTCCTGATTTTCGTTCCACAGGGACAGGGTTGTGGTCACGCGATGAGCCGTTGGAGGTGGCTTCTCTAACTACTTTTCGCACGGCTCCTGAAAAATTCTATGAATGGTTTCGCCCACTGGCGAGTCAGATTTTTTTTGCCAAGCCGAATCCTGCACACTACGCGTTGGCCGATCTGGAAAAAGCGGGGCGCTTACATTCCATTATTACCCAAAATATTGATGTTCTTCACCAAAAAGCCGGCGCGCAAAATGTGATCGAAATGCACGGTACCATGCAAACTTTAACCTGTACCCAGTGTTATCATAAAGTGGATGCAGAATTGTATCTCGCTTCGTTTGCAGATAAAGGTGTGATTCCTCATTGCCCAAAGTGTGCGCAAATCCTGAAACCGGATGTGATTCTTTTTGGCGAGCAGCTGCCTCAAGCTGCCTGGTTCAAGGCTCAACGTGTGGCGCGCCAATGTGACTTGATGGTGGTGATCGGCTCCTCTTTGGAAGTTTTACCCGTGGCAGGTCTGCCCATGCAGGCGCTGGATCGTGGTGCGCATTTGATCATTATTAATAATACACAAACCTACTTGAATGTCCGTGCAGATGTGGCTATTCTGGAAGATGTAGCGACGATCATCCCAGCAATTGCAGAGAGAGTGTTAAATGGCTGAAATAAAAACTGAACGTTTGGATGGCTACCGCCGGCTGGTGGATATTGCGCGCGATCTTGCCTCCACTCTGGATCTTGATATTTTGCTTTCACGCATCGTCCACGCTGCGGCAGAGATCAGCGGTTCAGAGGCGGCTTCCATTTTGTTGTATGACGATACTTCGCGTCAGTTGTATTTTCAGGTTTCAACGAACATGGACGAATCCATGCGGCGCGGGCTCATTGTGCCATTGGATGGCAGTATCGCAGGGTGGATCGTTAATAACCGCAAGCCTGTGAGAATTACGAACGCTCACGATGATCCGCGTTTCTTTTCAAACATTGAAGAGACTACCGGCTTCTCGACAGAATCGCTCCTTGGAATTCCGCTGGTGACCAAGAACAAGATCGTGGGCGTGTTGGAGGCCTTGAACAAGAACAAAGGCAAATTCAGTGACGCAGACGAATCCATGCTTCTGGTATTGGGGGCGCAAGCCGCCGTGGCAATAGAAAATGCGCGCCTGTTCCAGCAATCAGATTTGATCTCGGAGTTCGTGCATGAATTGCGCACGCCGCTGGCCTCTTTGAGTACAGCCACATATTTACTTTTGCGTCCTGAAATGTCTCAAGAGCAGCGCGATCAGATCATTCACAACATTCACAGTGAAACGATGCGATTAAATGCCCTCGCCTCCTCTTTCCTTGATCTCGCAAGGCTTGAATCGGGGCGCGTGCAATTCCGGAAAACTGTATTTAGCGTGGCAGATCTGATCTACGAGTGCAAGGATGTCATGGCTTCCAAAGCCACGGATGATAATATTCAGATCCGTGTTGAATCACCCGAAGGATTGCCCCTGCTTGAAGCTGACCGCGATAAGATCAAACAGGTCTTGTTGAATTTATTGAGCAATGCCATCAAATACAACCGCCCCAATGGGACCGTTATGCTGCGTGCCGAAGCTCTGGAAGATGAAATGGTTCTATATATTCAGGATACCGGTGTTGGCATACCGGATGAATCGGTGCCGCATTTGTTTGAGAAGTTTTTCCGTGTGCGCGAGCATGAAGCCCGCGTGGCAGGTACCGGCTTGGGACTTTCCATCTGCAAGCAGATCATCCACGGGCACGGCGGACGCGTTGAAGTGAAAAGTAAGATCGGAGTGGGGACGGTGTTCTCGGTCTTTTTGCCCAGACCCAGCCGAACCCAACCGCATATCGAAGAAGTGGATGATGTCAAACAAACTAGGAAGAAAGGATGAATTGACTTTTTCGCCTGTCAACTGTACACTAGTCAAAATCATCATTAATTATCGTATCTTTGGAGGAAGAAGATGTCTCAGTTTCAATTCGTAATGCGGTCAGGCCCAACGCCGGGTGTGACCTATCCTCTTGAAGGAGACCAACTCACCATTGGGCGTGATGCCTCCAATGGCGTTGCCATTAACGATGCAGAAGTCTCTCGTAAACATTCGCGCCTTTCATTTCAAGGCGGCAAGTATGTGCTGGAAGATCTCGGCTCCACTAATGGCACCTTTGTAAACGGTCAACGTCTTGCGGGTCCTGTCGTTCTCAAACCTGGAGATGTCGTCTCTTTGGGTGAGCAGATTGTGTTGATGTATGATGCGATCAATATGGATCCCGGCGCAACCATGGCCGCACCGCGCAGGTCTGCCCGCGTCACTCCGCCGCCTGTCGCCGCACAACCTGCGCCCCAGCAGCAAGTGTATGTCAACCCTGCTGCCACTCCAGCCTACTCCACACCGGCTCCTGCGAAAAAGACCAATATGACCCCTATCTTTATTGGCGTCGCTATTCTTCTGTTTCTTTGCATGTGCATCAGTTTCTTCTGGTGGATAGATGCCACCTACCGCTGGTGTACTTTCTTCCCCTTTATTTCGGGTTGTTAGTAAATCAATGCTCAAAAACCTGCGAGCCAAACTCGCAGGTTTTTTGTTTAATGTTGTAAAATCACTTATCTTTGATAGAATCGATTTAAGGATTCTTTGCATGAAAACGGAAAAAAATATGACCCCATCCCACAATTCAGCATCCCCAACATGGGGCACAAACACAAAACTCGTCGTCGCACTCACCATTGTCGTGATCGTTGGCGCCTTATTGGTTAAATTCCAATTTGTCATTACACCTTTATTGATCGCACTTGTGCTCTCTTATCTATTTCATCCGCTCGCTGATTTTTTCCAGAGCAGACTGCATTTTTCATGGAATGCATCCGTCGCGACGATCTATCTTATTGTGATCATCCTTTTACTTGGCTTGCTCACTCTCGGTGGAGTAGGGCTGGTGCAGCAGGTGCAAAGTCTGGTCACCATCGTACAGGATGCCATCACAACCCTGCCGCAGCTCATCGCAAACATCTCCGGCAAGGTATATCAATTCGGTCCCTTCAAATTTGATTTCAGCGCGCTCGATCTAAGCGCGGTAAGCAGTCAGGTGCTTGGCATGGTGCAGCCATTATTAAGCCGCACCGGCGCATTGGTCAGCACTGTTGCCGGAGGAGCCGCCAACTTTCTCGGTTGGACATTATTCGTCATCCTCGTTTCATATTTTGTGCTCGCCGAAAGCGGCGGCCTGCGTGACCGCATTATCACCGTTGATATTCCCAACTACACCCTTGATTTCGAACGCCTCTCCCGTGAATTGGGCCGCACCTGGAATGCCTTCCTGCGCGGACAAATCATTATTTTCTTTCTGGCCGTCATTGTATACTCCATCGTACTAACAGTCCTCGGCGTTCATTACGCCATCAGTCTCGCCTTCCTCGCCGGCCTTGCACGCTTCGTGCCCTATGTTGGCCCAGCCGTCAACTGGATCATCCTTGTCCTCGTCACATATTTTCAGGTATACAAATTATTTGACCTTTCACCTTTTTACTACTCATTACTTGTCCTGATCATCGCGCTCATTATTGACCAGATCTTCGACAACATTGTTTCACCGCGCATCCTTTCGGACGCGCTAAAAGTTCACCCCGCTGCCGTATTGGTCGCCGCCATTATCGCCGCAAACATATTTGGAATTCTCGGCGTGGTAGTTGCCGCTCCCATTCTCGCCACTGCCGCGCTTTTATGGAAATACACCATGCGCAAAATGCTGGATTTAAATCCCTGGCCCGAAGAGGAACAGCATCAACAGCCACCTCCACCCGGATCAAGATTCCTCGTTTCAATCCGCCGCTTCTTTCGTAACCTGGGACTGAAACGAAAAAAAACGGCATGACCGGCCCTTTTACATTGTGAGTGCGGCGGGCGCTCCAGCGCCCGCTTTAATAAATACAGCCATATACAAACCTAGGAGAATCCCATGAGTAACAACGAACCCAAAACCACCACAATCGCAGAATCTGAAAACTACATCGCCTGGAAAGCGGAAGAGCCGGATGGCGAAGTGACCTATCATGTTGAACTGAACAACGTCACCGTTCATTTTTTTGAAGAAGAATGGACGGAATTCCTCGAACTCGTCCGTAATTTAAAGTAATCCGATTTTTAAGAGCGCAGGCGTGAGAAGTTGTATCCCAACATTTCACGCCTGTCTCTGTTATAGAATCCTGTATTCCTGCCGCCCAGCCAGAATTGTGAATGTGAAAATTTAGACTCTCATTCAGACAGTGGTGGTACATTTGTGAAACAAACGCCAAAAATGAATCTGACCCGTAGACTTTTCCTCACCACCCTGTTTGCGTTGACAATCGCCTTCGCGTTCAATTTCTTTTTTCTGAATTTAAGTGATCGTCCGGTGATGGATCAAGTTCTTCTTCTTACATTTTCAACTGCCGCGCTGGGATATTTATTTTTTTCATTTTTGGGGAATACTGCAAAGTCAATCCACTCGGATATTTTACTTAGCGTAAACAAGAAACTCAACGGCGTTTCAATCTTGTCTTTTTTACGGGAGAATCTGCCGGGTATATTGCTCGCGTTGATCTTTTTCGCCCTCTATACTTTTATTGGTTTAAAACTTAACTCCCCAACCATAGACACCGTGGATAACTACCTGGATGCTGATAATTACTCATGGATGCAGCGTATCTCTGCGCCGGATGGCGATCACCTCGAAATGCGCGGACCGCATCCATTTGCCTACTTTATCTTCCGTCCGCTTGGCTGGCTGTTTAATGTAGTGACCCGCAATTATGGGCTTTCATCCATTTTGATCAATACGCTGGCGGGCGCGTTATGTGTTTTTATGGCGTGGCTGTTCGTGAAGCGGCAATTTCATGAACCCATATATGCCTTGTTGATCGCTTCCCTGCTTGGCTTGTGTACCGCGCATATTTTCTTTGGCTCAGTCATCGAAACTTATATCTTTTCTGCCGCGGCGCTGATCGGCTTTGTTCTTGTGCTTCAATCTCAAAAAGATTCTTCATCCGGTTATTTGGTGGGAATAAGCCTGCTCACCTTTGGCATCACACTGACCAATTTTGTTCAAAACTTTATTGGTTTTGTTGTCTCTTTATTTTCCCGTTCCACTCCCCGTTCCTGGAGGGATTTTGGCGGCTTGATAAAGGATATTTTTCGTTTTGGTGCATTGACGCTTTCTTTTGGTATTTTGCTCAGCCTGATCCATGCGGCCTGGTATCCATCTGCTAAATTGTTTTTTCTGCTTTCCGATGCGCAAGCTGAAGAGGAGTTTGCCTTTTCCATTTTTCAGCAGCCGGCCTGGAGAGCCATTGGGCGTGTCCTTTTGCTGGTTCGCACGGTTTTGCTGTACACAGTCATTGCTCCGCAGCCTTATGTGTTTGGCCGGGAGGTGGGCGGCGTTTTTCCGCGTTTTAATTTTTTCAAGATCGCGCCTGAAGTATTTTCCTACAGTTCCTATAATGGGCTTGGAAATCTTCTGGTCATGGCTTGGGCAGCCCTGCTTTTAACGGCGGGTATATTCTTTTTGCGGAACCTCATTCGCACCCGCAAAGTGGATATTACGTTTGCCTTTGCATTAAGTGTCCTGTTTAATTTTGCGCTGCATCTTAACTATGGTTATGAACCATTTTTATACTCACCAGACTGGGCGTATGCACTGATCTTCTTTGTCGCATTTTCCCTTGCGCCGCTGGCCAGGTATCGTTTATTTCAAGGCGGTTTGCTTGTGTTCTTAATTCTGCTTGCATATAACCAGTTTCAGTTCTTTCAGTTTGTCTTTGAAACGGTATCACCGTTTATCGGTCAGGGTGGCTGATGTGGATGCGCATCCCCTTCGCGCCGCGAATGTTTGGGATGACGAAGCAGTTTCCCCGTCGGTTTGATGCGGGCTGTTCGCCGCGTAAAATGTTTCAGCTTTGAAATTCATTAAGTAGAGATTTTCTGCACCACAAGGAATGATTCCATGAAATTTTCTTTGTCCATTATCTTCAGGGTTGCCGCAAGTGTTTTGATTGGATCGTCATTTGCCTTTGCCTTTGCGTTTCCATATTTTAGCGATCAGGCATACACCCTGTTGGATAAATTTTCCCTTGTGGCTGTTCCTGCTTTTGCACTAATTTTCATCGTCTATTCTCTGCTCAATAAAATAAAACGGGTGGAGATTTCTTCGCTGCCGCTGATGTTTGGGCTGGCTTTTTTTGCGGCGATGATTGCAAGTGTTTCGATGCGATTTTTTTCTCCGTGGCAGTTGGTTGTAAACGTAGTTTCGTTGACCTCGATTTTTTTAGCGTTGATCTTTCCGGCAGTGCCTTTTCTTCAGGAAAAAATTGGAGCGAAGGAACATTTTCATTTGTTGTTGAGCTGGCTGCTTGCCGGAGTCACATCTTTTTTCGTGATAGGTTTTCTTGATGGCTTTTATGCCGGTTATTATAAGGTCGCTCTAATAGCCGTGTTTTTTCAATTGATATTTGGTGTGATTTTTTATTACCTTGTTGATCGGGCGAAACGTTCCATGCAAAAAGATGCCGGTTCTTTTTGGGTGTTTTTATCTTTGGCTGTTTTGCTGTTTGTTTTTCAGGGGATGATATTCAAAATGGGTTGGCAGTTTCCGAAATTATTTAATATGAATCTTTTTTTACTTGAAGGGAATGGGATTTTTTTGTTTCTTCTCGCCGGTTTGGTTTCCCTACCCTGGCTGGCATGGACTTTGTATCGTTTGCAGGAGCCCGTTTTAAATCGTTTTCTTTTTCAAAATAAAATTGCCAGCTTTGTCCGCGGGAATGTATCAGGGTTGATTCTCTCTTCCCTGTTTTTTGGATTATATTTTTTGATCGGCTCCATCTTAAATTTTACCGGTTTTGATGTGGATGATATTTTCTTTGATGCAGATGGCTTTATCTGGCGTTACCGGTTGACAACAGATTTCTGGCAGGATTTTTACTGGCGTTCGGTTCATCCTCTTGCGTTATTGATCCTCAAACCGGGTGTCACCTTGCTTTCAGTTTTTCTAAATGGCAATATGTATTTTGCCGCGATTGCACTGACTGCATTTGCGGGGGCCGTCTGTGTTTTTCTGGCATGGATATTTATGAAGGATGTGCTTCAAAACAGGACAGCCGCTTTGATCATGGCGTTTCTACTGGGTATCTCAACTTCGCATTTGATATTTGGTTCGTTGATTGAAACCTATATTTTTTTAGCGGTCGCGACGCTATTCTTTTTTGTGCTGATGCAAAAAGGGAATGTCTCTTTGCCTTTGCTGGTTTCGGTGGGTGTTGTGACGATGGGAATCACGCTCACAAATTTTGCGCAGACTGTGATCGCTTTGTTTGGCGCAAGACCAAATTTCAAGTTTGTTTTTAAGTATGGGGTTGGGGTTGTGATGCTGGTGATCTCGTTGACATTGGTCAGTAACCTGTTTTACCCAAATGCCAATCCGTATTTTTTTGTTCCATCTAGTTTTTTGGCTGAAGAACAAAATGTGCGTGTGGTTTCCCTTAATCGTGGGCAGGCACTTGTTCGCGCATTTTTGTTTAATAATATCGCTGCGCCAAGCCCGCTTCTTTCCTATAAAGACATCCCTTTTACGCAATTCAGATTCTATCGTGCTGAAGATAACACGATCAGCGAGTACAGCACGCCGCTGCAATCTGTCACTGGATGGGTTTGGGCTGCGCTGCTGGCCGTCGCCGCGATTTTCTTTGTGAAGGATTTCAAGTCGCAAAACATACGTTTGACTCTTTCCTTGTTGGGATGTGTCGCATTTAATCTGCTGCTTCATCTCAGATATGGCAAGGAGTTATTCCTCTATTCTCCAAACTGGACGTATGCCGTTGTCTTGTTGCTGGGGATCTCGTGGAAGAATCTGTTTGCGTATAAATGGTTTCAAATCCTTTTGATTGCTTTTCTGGCGTTGTTAATGCTGAACAACGCTGCGCTGATCCATACGATCATGGAAACTTCCGCTCCCTATATTTATTAGCATGGTTATGGCTTTGGCAGATAGACAATATACTTATCAAATTTTTTGAATTTGTATTTAATGTTCTCAATGGGTGGAGATTCTTTTAATAGCAGAATATATGCCGCATCGGGGTCTTCGCTGCAATCTGCAAGCCGGAAATGATACCGTCCAATTTTGCGCGGAGTTCTTGCCGGGTCAGTTGGGTTGTTGGAGTAATCAGGTATAGCCATTCGATATGGTTGGTAAATTCTGATGGATGCATTTTTGGGTGAATAAGACATAGATGTAATAAACGTATGTTGATTCAGTGAAACAGATCGAGGACTTGCTTTTTTCGGTTGCGAATTCTATGGCGGGAATGATCCCCGAGTTAAATACAGCGCTTGCCCGTTTTTGATATTCCTCTCCATGATATGCCTGAGTGAATAGCACAAATCCAATGGATAATGCCAGAACTGAAGTGGTCAGGGAATATTTTATGCGCTTGTCTAATTCCAGGATGAAGAGTGCGATGCAAAATAGGATGGGCGTGAATATAAAATTAAGGCGAGTTAGATTTGTTGGATGAATCGTTCCGATCGCAATTGATGCGATCATCCAGGCTAGAACAAACCACTGTCTGCTTTTCTTTTCACCGCTTGATTTTAGAGGGATTGTCAAAAAGAGACCGATCAAGGCAAAAGGGAATGTAATTGTATAAAAATAACCAAATGGTTTGACGTAATTCCAGGGAAAGGCATCCTCTTGCTTCCAAAGTAGTTTCAACATGATGCTGATGTTTTCCATCATCGTGCGCAGCGGGGAATTGCCGAAGACAGCCGCCATCGCTTCATAGCGCGCCTGCACCGGCAGGCGCGGAATTGTGACTGGCCCAATATGAATTGGATTAAGCTGGAATGTATTGACGATAATAAATAATACAATGGGAAGGATGAGTATGAAAAAAACACTCAGCCCTGTGATTGCCTGTTTGATGGTGATCTGCTTTGTGTAGATCAAAACAGGAAGTGTGAGCAGCAGGAAAATGGGCACGCCCACATAAGCTGTCCCATACGCATATAGGGATGCGGCAAAGAACATGCTTGCAAACAGGAAGCCATGATTTTTTTGATTTGAATAAAGAAAAAGTGTGAAGCCTGCCAGAAATACGAACGGAAGAATATTCGATTCAACAGCCCAACGCGAGTTGACAATATGCCAGGGCGAAATTGCAATCAGGAACATGGCGAGCAGGCCAAATTTTTCTCCAAATAACTTTTTGCCCGCGAAATACATAAGCGGAATGGATAGAATACCTGCAAGAAGCATGGGGATTCTGATTGACATGGGGTTTAATCCCTTTAATGCAACCAGCGGCAGGATGAGATACGCATAAAGTGCATTTTGTCCGCTGCCCCATGAAATTAGATGAACCGGATATGACAATCCATATCGGTCTATTCCGTAGGTGTATAAATAATATGCTTCAACACCGATGGATGCTTCGTCTGGATTTAAGCCCGGCGGCAGGCTGCGAAAATCCCATAAACGGGCTGTGACACCAATTGCCAGAATCAGAAAGAACAGAAGATACGGCCCGGTGGAGGCAGCCGGTTGATGTAAGATTTTTGACCAGAGTGAATTATTTTTCATGGTGTTATCCTCTTCAACGCTGGTTTTTATAAGCTTTGAAGTTGAGGAAATAATGGACGTCTGTGGAATGAGGTGAGGTCAACCTTCAAAAAGAGTGCAATGAGAAAGATGGCGGCGGCACTGACTGCACCGATGCCGCCCCAAAAGGATAGGTTACTTAAGTGATTGAGGGCGGAAAGTGCATATCCCCATGCAATGATACACGCGCTGGAAATGCAAAAAAAAGCCAGCACGGCTTCAACGATTCCTGATGGTTTGATGATGTGCAAGAGGAGATAACTACAGAGTAGTAATGTGATGAGCGCAAAAACTTTATCCATTAATACTCCTCACTTTGAATTGGGATGGTGTTTTCTTTATCGTCAACGGACCGGTTTTTTTATTGCCCGCATTTATCTCCCGCCTGATTTTTGTAATACAAAATTAATTGGCGTTGCATATTAAATGTTATCAGCAATAAAAGAGGTTTGGCAAATTATAATGCCAAACCTCTTTTATCTTTTATCTTTTTTATTCTCTTTTTCTACCCTTTAACTCATCGCGGAAGATGATGCTCATCACCACGCTGACCAGGCTGATGACCAGGCTTCCCAACAACGCCTGCCAGAAGCCGTCTACACTGAGGCCGAAGCCGAGCGACTGTCCGATCTTGCTGGTGAGCATCAGCATACCCGTGTTGATGACGAGGGTGAATAACCCCAGGGTGAGGATGATCAAAGGGCAGGTGAGAAATTTTAGTAATGGACGCACAAGCGCGTTCAACAAGCCAAAGATGAGTGCCAGCCATAAGACATCAACCCAGGTGCCGCGTAATGCAATGCCCGGCACAACCAGAACTGCCACATACAAAGCGACCGCGTTGATCGCCCAACGAATAATAAATTTTGTCATTTGTACTCCTTTTCTTTAAATACGCAAAAACAATTATGAAGTTGCCTGCATCCAGATCAATGTGCGCAGTGATTTGAATCCTGCGGCTTGAATTGCGCCGTCAAATTCTCCGGATGGAAATTCGAGCGCAAGGGTTGGGAATGAATTGGATAAGTCGCGGCGGGCTTGAATTAATAGCGCAGTTAACGCTTCAGGGTCTGACCTTTCGCCTGTTGCGGCGAAAAGAGATTCGCCACGCCCGTAGGGGATCCACGCCAGTGCGGCTTGCATTTGGTTGTTTCTGGCTGCCGCCCATTGACGGATATTGATATCCACGAAGAGTAGATATAGCCAGTTCCAAAAACCGGGCCGAAGGGAGGTAAAGCTCCAGTTGCGGTGCCAGGCCAAACGTTCGGGGTAGATGCGCGAAAGCCAGTTGAGTTGAATCTGCCAATCGTTTGGATGTCGGCCTGTGAGGACAATGTCGGTTTGCGGCATTGGGGCGTGAGAGTCGGTATTTGCCTGCCATGAGGTGCGGCGGGCGCGTTCGATAAATCCGAGCTTGGCATAGAGGTCTATTGCGCCCGGGTTATCTTCACGGACGTGCAGCCAGATGTTGTTTACTTTTTTTTCGTGGGCGTGATGCATGGCGCGTTCGGTAAGGGCGCGCGCGATTCCTTTGCGGCGATGATCGGGATGCACGGCGATGTTTGCAATAAGATAGATGCGCTGTTTGCTGTGCTTAAATGGGACGAGGCTGGCGTTGCCGATGATCTTGCTGTTTTCCTCCCAAACGTATCCGCTTAGGGGCAGTGACGTGGTTTCGGCGGCGCGGTTGGCCCATTTGATAAATGAGTTGTCGTTTCCTGCGCGGCGCATATCTTGCACGTACCGCCGGCCTTCATTATCCATGGTGCTGGAGAAACAGGTTTCAATCAGGTCTGCGACGGCGGGCAGGTCACGTAAAATATTAAGTGGACGCAGGTTGGGGTGTGCCTCTGCGCGCGCGGGGATGGTAATGGATGCCATTGAAGATATTATAGCCCCTGTTTTATCGTTGAAAACGATATTCGACTTCTTGCAAAGTAACACGCTGTAAACCACAAAAAACTACACCCGGCCTCTCCCTCGTTTCACAATGAATTTGCAAGAGGTCAGTATCAATTATTTCTCACCGTAGAGTCGCAGAGTTCACACACCTGTTCTGGCGGGCGGTGCCAGGGGAAGTGTATGAACTCTGCGGTAAATATTCCTTATCCAGACGTTCTCTGTATTTACACTGTGTATCTCTTGTTCCAACTATCCGGGAAGGTAAGTCCATTTCCATAGACAAAACGAATAAGTTGACCATGATGCTGGATTTCGTGTTCAAGGAGGTTGAACGCAAATTCGATTTGTGCGTCAGTCAAAGTAGTGAAATCAATTTTGCTCATTTGCTTATGTGTTGCTTCCAGAGCGGTGAGCACAGATTGCTTAACGCGCGGCGTTGACAGGCTGCACGAGAATCCTTTCCAACTGCTCATCTCAATTGCTTTGGTGTAACTTTCACGAGCACCGACAATGCACCACAATTGACCCGCGATTCGGTTGGATGGCAGATTTGGTAGATCCAGGTTCAAGGAAGTTTCGTCAAGATGTATTACAAGGTCATGTGTTAACTTAAATGCCCGATCCAATTTTTCTTTTAATTGCTGCATCACGTTTATCTCCATGATCCTGCTGTTTTATTCTGAGGCTGTATGAGAGTTATTGACCAATCATTTCCACAGTGACATGGCTGGTAATGGACATGGGAACCAATATCTCCTGATCGTTGATGATCATGGTCATGTCGCCTGCTATGGCCTGGTCGATGGTCGAGTTGACAGACCAGCCGGTTTTTGTGTCCACGGTGATGGTGCCTTCTTGAGTGCCAGACAGATTGTAGCGCACCTTGTAGGGTCCCAGATTCGTTTCGGCGCCTTCTGCGTCCTGGCTGATGACTGAAACCACGTTGACAGTTGCCAGCTCGTTTTCGTAGGATGTCAGTGTGTAAGTGGTTTCCACATTAACCGGCACAAGGCTGGAGGAAGACACGGTGGAAGTCCAACTGTCGCCGATTTCGATTGGTTCATCTGGAAAATTAATGACCATATTACCGGCCTGTTCCTTAAGAGAATCGGTGCTGTATTTTTCCTTGAACTGCTGTTCCATTTGAGCGATCAACTGCTCGTCAGTGACGCCAACCTCTTTCAGAATATCTGAGATCATTGTGTCGATACCGGTCACTTCCAGCACTTCGCCATCGGGGGATATTTTCATTGAATATCCTTTTCCGACCAGCACTTTGAAGCCGGTTGCCAGCGGATTGTCTTCGTTCGTGGGGTTGCGTGAATCATATACAACATTTCCCATGTCGCTCTTTTGATCCAGTTGCACCCACTCATACTTCACATCGACCCAGGTGTTGCCGGCTTCGTCGGCTTCGCGGGCGGTTAACGAAAAGCCGAAACCAAGCTTTTGGTTAATGGTCGAATCCTGACCGGAAACTGTCTGCTTGATTTCCTGATCCATGATGATGTTGATGTGATAGACATCGCCCACTTTGGGGGTGAACTTCATGTTGAGCCGGGAATCCACGGTACAGGAAACCAGTCCCAACATCAGGAGCAGGGCGATCATTAGCTGTAATATTTTTTTATTCATTTGTAACCTCCACTTTTATATTATTTTCAAATCTGCTGTGCTCAAAGGTTAAAGTACAGCGGCTTGAATTGACAGAAATTAAACACCAATTATTTTTTGTGGCTTTGCGTGGGTTTTTCAGGTTGTTCACACCCCAACCCGGGGTCTTAAAGAACATATCTAAAAAATATCAGCCTGCGTTTTTCTCGAAAACTTCAATTAACTTATGAATGGGGATACGGGAACGGTATGTTTCATTTCAGATTTCATCCCATGAATTTACCTGATATAAAAAATGGATGATTGTTCGGGGCACGCACAAAATAGCCGCCCTATATCAACCAACTATACGCCTCCGCTTTGATTTTGACAATATTTTCCCTCTCCCAAAAATCTAACATACCTCTTACACCCCACATACAGCCCGCCAATCCGGCTTTTGTTATAATGCTTTTCATAGTATGAGACCTGATAGGTCTCCATCAGAAACTGACAGCCCACCCGGTTCTCTTGAGACCTGTCAGGTCTGAATGGAGAAAGGATAAATTCCCATGATGAGATTTGACCGATTTACAGAAAGAGCGCAGGAGGCTGCGCAGCGTGCGGCTGAGATCATTCAGCGCTACGGCCATAACCAAATTGATACCGAGCACATTCTGCTGGCGCTTATCGAACAGCCGGGCGGAGTCATTCCCCAAATCCTTGAAAAACTGAGTGTCAGCGCCGAAGCTCTGACCGAAAGACTGGATGCCACTTTGCGCGCCAGCCCGAAGGCGAATATTTTCGGCGGCGGCGCGGGGCAGATATTTATCACGCCTCGTGTCAAGCGGATCATTGATCTGGCCAACGAGGAAGCGAATCGTCTGAAAGATGAGTACATCTCCACCGAGCACATTTTTCTTGCGATTCTGACAGAGCGCAACACACCCGCCGCCCGTATTCTCGAAAGCGCCGGCCTGACCCGCGACCGTGTCTATGATTCAATTCAAGATCTGCGCGGCGGACAGCGAGTCACTGACCCGCAAGCTGAGACAAAATACCGCACGCTTGAAAAATATTCCCGAGACTTAACCCAGCTTGCCCGTGAGGGAAAGCTCGATCCGGTCATCGGCCGCGATAAGGAAATTCTGCGAGTCATCCAGATTCTTTCGCGCCGCACCAAGAACAATCCCGTTTTGATCGGTGAAGCGGGCGTGGGCAAAACTGCCATTGCCGAAGGACTCGCACAGAAGATCGCCAACAATGACGTGCCTGAAATTCTTTCAGGCAAAAAAGTGGTGGCGCTTGATCTCGGCGCCATGATCGCCGGTTCGCGCTTCAGAGGTGAATTTGAAGAACGTCTCAAGGCTGTGATGGATGAAGTGCAGCGTGCCAAAGGTGATGTGATCCTGATGATCGATGAACTGCATACAGTCGTCGGCGCAGGCGCAGCGCAAGGTGCGATGGATGCGAGTAACATGCTCAAACCGGCGCTCGCGCGCGGTGAGTTGCAATGCATCGGCGCCACTACGCTGGATGAATTCCACAAACATATTGAAAAAGATGCCGCGCTTGAAAGACGCTTCGCGCCGATTCATGTTGAAGAGCCGAGTGTTGAAGATACGATCAAGATGCTGCACGGCTTGCGTGACCGTTACGAAGCGCATCACAAAGTTCACTTTTCTGATGAGGCTTTAACCGCCGCTGCGCGTTTGGCTGACCGCTATGTGACAGATCGTCACTTGCCTGATAAAGCGATTGATCTAATTGATGAAGCCGCGGCCAAGGTGCGTGTGGCTTTGTATTCTATGCCTCCTGATCTTAAGGGCATGAAGACCGATGTAGACCGTTTGCGTGCCGAAGAAGAGCAGGCCGGTTTGGAACGTGATTACGAACGCGCTGCTCAAAAGAAAGCCGAACGTTTGCGCCTTGAAACTGAATACATTGAAAAGCGCGAAAAATGGGAAACTGAACATCAACTTGATGAAGTGGTTGATGTCGATGATATCGCTTCGGTCGTGCATCAGTGGACGGGCATTCCGGTTAATCAAATGCTTGAAACCGAATCAGAAAAATTACTGCACATGGAAGCGCGTTTACATGAGCGCATCATTGGTCAGGAAGAAGCCATTCATGCCATCTCTGATGCCATTCGCCGCGCACGCTCCGGGCTGAAAGATCCGTCCCGGCCGATCGGCTCCTTTATTTTTATTGGCCCGTCTGGAGTAGGAAAGACCGAGCTGGCAAAAGCGCTCGCGTGGTTCATGTTTGATGACGAAGATGCGCTCGTCCGCATTGATATGTCTGAATATCGTGAACAGCATACGGTCAGCCGTTTATTCGGCGCGCCTCCCGGATACGTTGGTTATGAAGAAGGCGGCCAGTTGACAGAAGCCGTGCGCCGCCGTCCGTATCGCGTTGTGCTCTTCGATGAAATTGAAAAAGCGCATCCCGAAGTCTGGAATGCCCTGCTGCAAATTTTGGATGACGGCCGTTTGACCGATGGTCAGGGCAAGGTTGTGGATTTCCGTAACACGGTTCTGATCATGACCTCGAACCTGGGCACTGAATATGTGACAAAAGGCGGCACCCTCGGCTTTTTCACCCAAAAATCAAACGACGATGAACGCGCCATGCACGATAAGATCGAGAAGGCGCTTAAGGGTGCGTTCCGCCCTGAGTTCCTTAACCGCGTGGATGAAACCGTCATGTTCTCGCCGCTCACCATTGAACAAATGGAAGAGATCGTGGTGCTGCAAATGAAGGAAGTACAAGACCGCTTGAACGAACATGACATCACAGTTCAACTCAGCGATGCCGCCCGTAATTGGCTTGCCAAGGAGGGCTTTGATCCTGCCTTCGGTGCGCGCCCATTACGCCGCGCGATCCAGAAATATGTCGAGAGTCCGCTTTCAGTGGAGTTGCTTGGCGGTAAATTCAAGGATGGCGTGATGGTGCTGGTGGATGTGAAGGATAATAAGATCACATTCCAGACCGAAGCCGCACCCGTGAAAAAATCCAAACAAAAAGTGGAAGCGTAAGTAAGTGAAGTGAGAAGGAAAAGAAGTGAGAAGTAAAAAGTGAAACGTGAAAAGGCGAAAGGCGGTGAAAGCCACTTTCGTCTTTTTTTCATCCTTTCTCATTCATCCTTCATCCTTGCCCTTCCGCCCTCCCCCTAATTTCCTAATCCGCTTTTTAGTTATCAGCGGTATGATGATGCAATCTTTTAACGCCAGAGGAGAAACATGATAGAAAATAATGAAGTCATAAATAATGAGCCGGAAAAAAGATCAGGCTCAACGGCCATTATCATCGGCATCGTGGTGGTCTTGTGCTGTATCTGTGTGCTTGTAGGCGGAATGGGCGGCTATATATACTATACATTTAATCAAATTTCTTCCACGGGTTTTCCTACACTCCCGTCAGTTGATAACACCACCCCAACGGAAGCGCCGGAAGTTACCCGCCCGCCTGTTGATTCGATTTCCACTGAAACGCTTGATATTCTGGAAAATTCAATTGTTCCGCCGAATGAGCCGAAGGAACTGGCTTGTCGTTTGGATAAAATTTGTGACATCCCCGATGTGATGGCTACATCGGCTTTGCCGCGTGTGGTAGGGGATACCGATAATTTTTGGGTGACAGATGTCGGCACGAACGAAAACACAGAAATAAGTGCAACTCTGCGTTATGTTACACCGCATGTCTATTTCTGGGTGCAGGACGGCGTCACGTATGATGACGGCGAAATGAAGGCCTTGATGGATGCCTTCGAGAATAAAATATATCCCACCAACCGTGAATTCTTCGGTAGTGAATGGTCCCCCGGCATTGATGGCGATGAGCATATCTATATTTTATATTCCCGTGGACTCGGCTCCTCCATCGCCGGATATTTCTCATCGGCTGATTCTGTGCATCCATTGGTTCACGAGTTTTCCAATGCACACGAAATGTTCCTGTTCAATGCCGATAACACCTTTCTTGGTGAAGAGTTTACCTATGGCGTGCTGGCTCATGAATTCCAGCACATGATCCATTGGAATCAGGATCTCAATGAAACCTCATGGTTGAATGAAGGTTCTTCAGAATTGGCCGCCTTCCTTAATGGATATGACCCAGGCGGTTTTGACTGGTTGTATATCAACGAGCCTGACTTGCAGCTAAACGACTGGCCCAACGATCAGGATGCGACCACCCCGCATTATGGCGCGGGCTTCCTGTTCATGACTTACTTCCTCGACCGCTTTGGCGAAGAAGCGACTCAAGCGCTTGTTAAAGATACCGCCAATGGATTGGACAGCGTTGAAGATGTTTTGCGTGAAATTAACGCCACGGATCCTGCCACGGGACAGCCGATCAGCGCCGATGACTTTTTCATGGATTGGGCAGTTACCAACTTTACGCTCGATGCCTCCGTGGGTGATGGACGATATATCTATACCAACTATCCGGGTGCAAACCGCGCATCTGCAACTGAAACCATTTACAGCTGCCCGCAGTCTTCGTTGACTCGTGATGTGCATCAATACGGCGTAGATTACATTGCGATTGAATGTGAAGGCGATTACACGCTTTCCTTCACCGGCTCCACGGTCACCGGGCTTTTGCCTGCCGACCCGTACTCTGGCGAGTACGCTTTCTGGTCGAATAAAGGCGATGAATCAGATATGACCCTGACTCGTGAATTTGATTTCACCAATGTCAGCGGTCCGATTGAGTTGTCCTACCGCACCTGGTACGATATCGAAACCGATTGGGATTATCTCTATCTTGAAGTTTCGGAAGACGGCGAAACCTGGCAGATCATCACCACGCCTTCAGGCACCGCCACCGACCCATCGGGCAACTCTTATGGCTGGGGCTACACCGGCGTAACGAATGACTGGATCGAAGAGAAGGTTGATTTCTCGCAGTTCGCTGGCAAGAAGATTTCTGTCCGCTTTGAGTATGTGACAGATGCCGCGGTCAATGGCGAAGGCTTGTTGCTGGATGATGTCAAAGTGGACGCAGCAGGCTACAGTTCAGATTTTGAAGCGGACGATGGCGGATGGATCGCCGAAGGATTCGTAAGAGTCCAAAACGTTCTTCCCCAGACGTTTGGCCTGGCTCTGATCAAGACCAGTGACTCAAGCGTGACGATGATCCCGGTCAATGCAGATCAAACTGCAGAGATCTCAATTTCATTGAAGCCTGGCGAAAAAATATATTTGGTAGTATCCGGTACAACACGCTTTACCCGTGAACTCGGTTCATATCAGATCGAAATTAAATAGTGTATTTGCACATCCGAAGTCTTTGAAATTAAAAAGACTTCGGATGTGCAACATAGGAGGCATTTCATGTCCACTGCACTTAAATCCCAGATATTGAGTTTTTCAAAAATGGCAGAATATCAGGAATCCGCAGTTGTCAGCCGCCAGATCACCAAAACAGACGGGGGAAACGTAACTTTATTTGCCTTTGATAAGGATCAGGGCTTGAGTGAGCATACTGCTCCCTTTGACGCGCTGGTGCAGATCCTTGAAGGTGAAGCGCAGATCACCATTTCAGGAAAACCATTTGAATTAAAAGAAGGCGAGGCAATCATTATGCCAGCCAATGAGCCGCACGCTTTGAAGGCGGTACAAAGATTTAAAATGCTCCTGACCATGCTGCGCGCATGATCTGATTTTTTCCGTCCGCCGCATCGATATAAAAATATTGTGGCAACTTCATTTCTTTTTTAAATTGCCAATCCCGATTTTTGTTTCCTGACTTATAATTTCAAATTATTATGACAATCTTGCCGAAACCCTCCGACAGTGGACGAAAGACAATTGCGGTGCTTGGCGCACAATTAAGCCGTGTTTGGGGCGCAGAGTTTATGGCGGGTGTTTTGGATTCAGCCAAAGCCCACGACATGAATTTGGTTTATTTTGTGGGCGGCAAGCCGGTTGCAATTGCCGCTCCAGAACAGAGCGGGCGGTCTTATGGTCTTTATGATCTGATCAAGCCCGGTCAATTTGATGGGATATTACTCGCCGCAGATATGGGTCATATTGCTTCTGCGGACGATATAAAGAATTTTTGCCGTGTATTTGCGCCCACGCCGATTGCATCCTTTGCAGTACAGGCGCAGGGCGTATCTTCTTTTATTGCTGATAATGACGGCGGAATGCGCGCTGTGATCCGCCACTTGATCGAAGTACATGGCTATAAACGCATCGCCTTTATTCGCGGCAGACAGGGTGAATTGGAAGCAGACTTGCGTTTCAATGCTTATAAAGAAGAACTAAAGGCGCATGATATCCGCTTTGAAGAACAACTTGTCGTGGAAGGTGACTACAGCCCTGAAAGCGGACGCGCCGCAGCGCGCGTTTTGCTGGATGATCGTGGTATGCGGGTGCAGGCGATTGCCGCATCCAATGACCGCATGGCGTTTGGCGCATTGGAAGTGTTACAGCAGCGCGGTATTCAGGTTCCAGATGGTGTTGCAGTAACAGGCTTTGATGATGTCACTGAATCGCAATCCATGGGCGTGCCGTTAACAACAGTCCGCCAGTCTTTTTATGATGCAGGTCGGAAAACATTTGAGTCGTTGGTGAAGCGCATAAATGGCGAAACTGTGGAAGATGTCACTGTTTTGCCGACGCAATTGGTAATCCGCTGGTCTTGTGGATGTTTGCCGGAAAGCGTACAGCGGGCAGTTGTGCTTCCCAAAGAAGTGGCTCATACCGGCCGGCTGGAAAACAAACGTGAAGCCGCGATCCGTGCTTTGTTTGGGGCAGCAGGTATTTCAGAGATGGATCCGTTAAAGGATCAATATCGTGATGTCTTTGGCCGCACCTGGGACATATTTCTGGCGAGTTTGCGTGAGACCGATCAAAGCGAAGCCTTCCTGAAGATGGTGTTGTCTTCAGTGGAAGTGCTACAGCGTTATGGATATGATTCCACGACATGGCATAACATGATCTCCACCTTCAGGCGTTATGCGCTGGGCGGCATTTCGAGCAATACCACCATGTTACGCGCTGAGAATCTTTTTCAGCAGGCGCGTATGCTGGTCGGTGAATTATCCCAACGGGCACAGGCGTTTCGACGATTGCAATTTGAACAGCAGGAAGAAGCGCTGGGAAATTTTGGCTTTTCCATGGCGCCTGCCATGACTTTTGATGAGATCGGCGATGCCATTTCGAGGCATTTCCCCGCGCTTGGTTTGGAACGCTGGTATGTGATGTTCTATAGCGATGTAAGCGCTCCGGGTTCGATCTCCTCTCCGCCGCCTGAAAGTTATCGTTTGCTTTTACAGTACGATCAGAATAAATTTCAGATCCCACATGAAAAATCAGCCATCGCCACGGGACGTTTGGTGCCGCGCGGCAAAACCCCCGAAGATCATCGTTATACTGCTTTGGTCATGCCATTGGCATTGGCGAGTAATCGTTTCGGATTTATGTGGACGGAGATGGGTCCCACCGATTGGGATGTATATGTCCGTTTGAAGAATTTGCTTTCCAGCGCGTTGTTGCGGACGATGCTTGTGCAGCAGCGTGAGCAGGCACAAAAGGAAGTGGAACGGCTGTTGAGTGAGGCCCGTGAACGGGCGGTGGAACTTGCCCGGGCTCGTGATGTGGCGGAAAAGCCGCAGTGCAGAATGCAAAACTTTTTGAGACCGAGCAGGATCGGCGTCGAGGGGTGGAAGCGTTGGCGCGTTCGTCGCGACAATTGTCATCGCTGACAACTGTCGATAAATTGCCGCAGCAGATCCTTGAACAGTTACTGCATGTTCTACCGTATGATTGCGGAATTTTATTCATGGAAGATGTGAATAGTGTGCCGCGTATTCGCGCTCATCGCGGTCTGCCGGAGAATACAGATGTGTCGGGCTTCCGGTTGAAGATCAACGGTGCAGATTTTTATGAGTCTGTTGTGCGAAAAGGTGAAATGCTGTTGATCGGCGATGTGGATGCGGTAAAGAATTGGGTACAGCCAGATTGGCTGCCGCATCATCGTTCATGGCTGGGCGTGCCGTTGTATGCGAAGGATAATGTGATTGGCTTGCTGGCCTTGAGCCGCTCAAAGGGGTCATTTAATGGCGACGATGGTTTGATGGCCGCCACTTTTGCAATGCAGGCCACTGTTGCGCTGGAGAATGCGCGTTTGTATGATGAAGTAACAGGCATCAATCAAATGATGGAGCGCATGGTTTCACAACGCGTGGAAGAATTAAATAATACATATCAAACGCTTGCCCAGCACGATAAAAATAAATCCGCGTTCATTCAGGTTGCGGCGCATGAATTGCGTACGCCGTTGACCGTGATCAAAGGCTATTTGGGAATGCTGCAGGCTGATCAGAATATCCAAAATAACACCATCTTGCTGCAAGCCATTGACGGCGTTTTACAGGGCACAAACCGTTTGCATCAGATCGTAAATAGTATGCTGGATGTGGCGCGCCTTGACAGTCAGGCGATCAATCCGCGGGTTGAGCCGGTAAATTTGAATTTGATCCTGCGGCTTGTTAATAAGGATTATACGAACGATCTGACGAACCGAAACCTGATCTTCAACCTGGAAGAGTCAACCCGGAATATTCCTCCCGTGCTGGCAGACCCGGAACTGCTGAAGAAAGCCATCGATCATGTGATCGTTAATTCCATCAAGTTTACGCCGGATGGCGGCTCGATCACCATCTCTGCTGATGTGGTGGAGGATGCCCGTTTGGGCAGATGCGCAGAACTTCGTATTAAAGATACAGGCATCGGAATCGATTCTGAACATCACAAAATTATTTTTGAGAAACTGTATCAGTTGGGAACGGTGGAGTTGCACTCGTCCAGCCGTACGAATTACAAGGGCGGCGGAGCAGGTCTTGGGCTGGCGATTGCATCGGGTATTATCAAAGCCATGCAGGGCAGTATCTGGGTGGAAAGCCCGGGCCATGATGAAGAGAAATTCCCCGGGAGTACGTTCTTCATCCGCCTTCCACTTTTGAAGGAGTAAATAAAAAAGGCATTCTCTTTATAAAGAGAATGCCTTTTTTATTCTGAGAGGTTCTACTCATCCCCATTGTTTTTGTGGTCTGAGTTTCCGTTTTTTGAAAACATATCGTCAATTTGATCGCGGATGGGCGAGAAAATTCCTATATGCATCAGCATTAGCGCGGAGATGGAAATCATCACAATGAAAATGGTCAGGTCACCCAATACCCGTTGACCGTCTGTGCCGGCTGCGAAGACATAGCGATAGACGATCACGAACAGGTGAACCACGCTGATGATCAGCAGCGGAATGGCAAAGGGGCGCAGGTCGTGGCCTTCGATCAGCAGATGCAGGAAGAAAAGCACGATCAACCCGCCGAGCAGAATGATCAGATACGCCCAGAAATGCATTCCATCATAGATCTGCATATAGAGTTTTTGGATTACCTTAATGTAAAGCAGCCCCACGGCAACGATACATGCCCAGGCATATATTTTGATGATGATGTGATACACCAGATTCCCGAAGCCGCGAATACTGACCAGTCCGATGCCCCAGCCGAAGAGAAAGGCAAATCCGAGTACGACGATCTTAACCAGTATACCGTCCATGCCGGCAGCAAGACCGTCGTTGAATACATCAATGATGAGTCTGGTCGCGCCCAGCATGGATACAGTCAACGCGGCCAGGCTGACGAACATGGTTGCGATGCTGAGCATACCGCGTGTATCAACACGGTTATGAGGCGGTTCGTTTTTCTTCTCAAAAAATGGAGGAATCTTGGGGAGCGGAGCTTTGGGTGTGGTCATATTTTTCAGCCTGGCGATGCTTCTTATTGTACTTCAATGGGATTAAAGATGTTTTTCATGGCCGCCGGATCGATTTCAGTCTGCGGTCGATTCTGGATGCGCTGAAAAATAAAATTTCGTAAAAGGAAAATAAAGAGGATCAAAAGGAACGGATCAACTGTAAACCGAAAGCGGTTATTCTCTCCGATGTCCATCAGATTCCCGACCAGCGTTACAAAAAAAATATTATACGCCATGAAGAATACAAGCATGGTTTCCGGCGCGGCCATTTGACTGCGTTTTTTCCAGAGAAAATTGACACTGCCAGCAGCATTGATCAGAAAAACGATGACAATGCCCCAGCCGATATGTTCCCCTGAAATGGTTGAGTTGCGTTCCACAGAAGTTTCGTCAGTTTGCCACTGTCCATAAAAAATCCGATTCCACCACAGGTCAAAAGTTTGAATATATTTCCGGTTGTCACCGATCAGCTCAAAATCACTGGGGGAATGAAAATAAATATACACGGCCTGTCCAATGGAGCGTAAATAGGAATCTGGCCTGACTCGAATGATGTGTAACGCATCGCGCAGGTAGTATTTTGACGCTTCAACGTAAACCAGATGATGATGGTTTCGACCGCCGAGAGATGTATCCGGTTCATCCAGGACGGGAATGCCCGTCAGCGGCGTATCCGGCAAAAGTTTCAAATAAGCCGAAGGATTGCGGAATGGGAGAATTAAGGCAAATTTCGATAGCTCTCCCGCTTTGACCATGCCAGTCCGTTCCTTTTCTGATATACGGAACGTGGCAACCTTTGAGAGATTCATCCCCGCCCATGAACTGGCGCTAAATTCTCCGACGATCAGGAAGTTTTTCGCATACCAGGCGGTTACCAAAAGCATCGGAATCAATGCGGCAAAAACTATTTTTTTGCGTTCAGGAAATACGATCAATAATATGGCGCCGAAACCGAGCATCCATATCAGGTGAAACAGGCTCCACGTTAATGAGATGGCGCTCAACAGTGCGAAAAATAACAACCCCCAAAAATCTTTTTGGTGCCGATAAATTGATACAGGCAGATGCCTGCCAATGTTAACATCATGGTCAACGGGTAGGCATACATCAGCCAGTGTTCATACAAAACTGTCCCCGGGCTGACGATGAACCACGCCGCTGCCATTGCCGAAAGCCAGTTTGGGAAATGCAAAGAAACGCCCAGAAAATAAATGGACGTTCCCAGCATCATTCCGGCTATAAAATACAGGATATGAAAAATCTCCGTAGAGTCGGCAGGGAATATTTGCAGCACGATCCCGGTCAACAGATTTATCAACGGCGGCTGACTGTGCAGATAAAAAACACTGCGCCATAGATCGGTTCGCAGCAACACCGGATCAATAAACTGCCAGTACCCGAGATAGGTATCTCCCGTAAATCGAATCCCCGCCTGGTCATAGAAAACTCTTGAAACGATAAAAATAATCCACACCCCCAACAGCGGAAAAAGAGTCCTATACTTTTTCTCGAAAATCATAAATGCCCTCACGCACTGCCCATTTTGCCTGACAGTTTGGACAATACACATGATCTTTTTTCTCTTCCATTTTTTCGTTTCCACAAGCGGGACATTTAAACAGCTCGATCACACGGACCGGGAAGCTGCTCATTGTTTCTGAATCTTTTTCATCCACTCTGGCTTTTACGAACACACTCGGTGTAAATTGCCACAGCGTGCCTGTCGGCTGGAACAACCCATCCAGTGCAGCCAGCCATTTGGCTGGGATGATGCGTTTCAGCAAGCCAAGCCGGAAGTGTGAAACGGTGCGAGTCTTCTCGATCGAAAAGCCCAATTCTCCCAGCCAATTACGAATCGCTCTAGGGTGGAAGTCAAAATTCAACTTCACGAATTCCACAGGCTCCAGCGTAAATGGATTCCAATCCTGCTTGCCGAGCCAGTAACGCAAAATGGATTTTAGATTCAGCTTGTTTGCATATTCAAGAATGAAGATCGCATTGGAGCGCAAAACGCCGCGGATCTGGCTCAGCGCTTTGGGTGCATCTGCCATGTGATGCAGGGCGCGGATCATCGTAGCCGCATCAAATTGACGGTCACGGAAGGGGAGGCGGTAAATATCCGCAGCCACATAAATGTATTTGGGCATCGTCCCCAGCGGGTCGGAACGTCCCAGTTTTTCCTGTGCCTGCGCCAACTGCGTGGTCGAGTAATCCAAAACAACAATGTGTTCAAAGCCTGCGTAGCGCGGCGTATTGCGGCCTGCGCCTGCACCAAGTTCGAGCATCAGTTTGCCGCTCGCGGGCAGCAGTTTTTTTAGAGCAATGGCCTCGGCACGGTCTTCATATTCGCGCCCGCCCTGCTCCCAAAAAGATTGTTGATAGTCGGAGCCTTCATAATTACAAACGGGAGGAGTATTAGTCATAGCTCAGAAGTTTAGTAGTTTTTTTGTTTTTGGTCAAATACACAAATAGTCGGATGACCCAAAAACGGCCATCCGACTATTCAACGATCAAATTATCAAACGAACGAACTATCTTCCCACAGCGCGGTAGGAAAAGCCAAGTTCTTTCATTACTTTTGGATCATAAATATTGCGTCCGTCGTAAATGACCGGGGATTTGAGCAGACCTTTTACTTTGGCAAGATCCAACTGCTTGAACTCATTCCATTCGGTAATGACCATTAATGCGTCACAGCCCTGGGTCATTTCATAAACATCCTTGAACATTTTTACATCTGGCAGCAACGGACGTGCCACTTCCATCGCGACAGGATCGTAGACGCGCACGATCGCGCCCGCTTCGATCAAAGCTTTGGAAATATCAATTGAAGGCGCATCGCGCATATCATCTGTGTTGGGCTTGAAGGCCAGTCCCAACAAGCCGATGGTCTTGCCTTTCAAATTGCCGCCCACCATTTTTTCAACGTGTTTCACTGCGACGGTGCGGCGTTCGTAATTGACTTCCATCACATCATTCAAAATGCGCGGATTCAGTCCCTTTTCCTTGGCCATGAAAGCCAGCGCTTCCACATCCTTGGGGAAGCACGAGCCGCCCCAGCCGAGACCGGCATCCAAAAAGTGACGGCCAATGCGCGCGTCGTAGCCCATGCCAGCGGCCACTTCCTTCACATCCGCGCCGACGTGCTCGCACAGATCGGCCAGTTCGTTCATGAAGGAAATTTTTGTAGCCAGGAAGGCATTGCTGGCATACTTGATCATTTCAGCAGTGCGCAGATCTGTAATGACGATCGGCGCGCGCAAGGGTAAATGCAAATGCGCCACTTTGTTCGCGGCGTCTTTATCCATTGAGCCGATCACTGTGCGGTGCGGGCTCATGAAGTCGCCGATGGCTGAACCTTCACGCAAAAATTCCGGGCAGGAGACCACGGCAAAGTCGACTGGCTTGGGCTGCGCACCCTTCACAATGTCGGCGACCCAGTCACCGGTCCCGATCGGAACCGTGGACTTATTAATGATCACCAGCGGTGTGGTCATATTTTCCGCAATTGATTTGGCAGCGGCGGCCACATATTGCAAGTCCGCTTCGCCGCTTTCGCCCGAAGGCGTGCCGACTGCGATAAATGCATATTCCGCATCTTTTAGCGCTTCCTTGTAAGAGGTGGTGAAAGTGATGCGCCCCGCATTTACATTGCGTTTCACCAGTTCATCGAGCCCTGGTTCGTAAATGGGCATAATGCCCTTTTTGAGATTCTCCACGCGTTGTTCGTTCACATCCAACGCAGTGACGCGGTTTCCGAGATCGGAGAAGCAAGCCGCAGTGACAAGGCCGACGTATCCCACGCCGACAACACAAATTTGTTTCATGGCAATTCCTTTTATTGAGTTTTTTTCGTGAGTTGAATAAACATAAATTAGCGCCTGTTTATCCAATGATCCACGCTTTTCACGAGGTCTTCCAGATCCATGGGTTTCGTAATGTATTCATCAGAACCGGCATCCATCGCACGTTGACGGTCACCGGGCAGCGCATGTGCGGTTAAGGTCAGCAGGGGGATGGAGCTTGTGCGTTCATCTTTTTTGATTAAGCCGATCGCAGTCCAACCATCCATTTCAGGCATTGAAAGATCCATAATGATCAGGTCAGGGATTTGCTTAATGGCAGCGTTCACCCCGTCGCGTCCGTTCACCGCAAGAAAAGTATCGTACCCATTTTTCTCAAGAATGAAGCGTACAAGCTCGTAGGTATCCATGTTGTCTTCAACGACGAGTATGCGCTTTTTGCTCATGTCCGTTAATATACTACGTCTCACGTTTACGGGCAATGAGTATAATCACCATTAATCATGAAAATCCTCTTTGTGGCTGATGGCCGTTCTCCCATATCTCAAAACTGGATTCGTTACTTCGCACAGCGCGGCGACGAAGTTTATCTCGCTTCTACTTTTGCCTGTGATGTGGATTTTCCGGTTAAGCGGCTGGTTTTTACACCTGTGGCTTTTAGCGCAGTCAAAAAGCAGACTACACGACCAGGCAGCGCATCAGCCCAAACGTTGGGCCTGCGTACCCTTATCAGACAGTGGCTCGGCCCGTTGACTATTCCCCGCTCCGCGCAAAAGTTAAGTGAGTTCATTCAAGAAGTGCAGCCAGATATTGTCCATGCTTTGCGTGTGCCGTATGAAGGCATGCTCACTGCGCAAGCCTATCAAAAACTGAGCGGTACGAAACCGCCATTTCTCGCATCGATCTGGGGCAATGACTTTACTCTGCACGCACCATCTACACCATTGATGAAATACTACACACGCTTGACGATGAAAACCGTCACCGCGCTGCATGCCGACTGCGCACGCGATATCCGCCTTGCTCACGAATGGGGTCTCAGCGTAGATAAACTCACGTTGGTCACACCCGGTAACGGCGGAGTCAGAAGCGATGTTTTTTATCCCAATCCAGAACCTGCAAAAAATCCGGTCATCATCAATCCGCGCGGATTCCGTGCCTATGTGCGCAATGAGGAATTCTTCAAAGCGATTCCGCTGGTGCTGGCAAAACGCGCCGACGCGAAATTTATCTGCTCTTCGATGGCCGGCGTGGCGCAGGCTATTCAATGGACAAAAGAGTTGGGCATTGAAGACGCGGTTCAGTTAAACCCCCAGCTTTCACACGCGCAAATGGCAGATGTTTTTCGCAGCGCGCAGATCGTGGTTTCGCCAGCCATTCACGATGGCACGCCAAATTCACTGCTCGAAGGCATGGCCTGCGGATGTTTCCCGATCGCGGGCGATCTTGAATCCATCCGCGAGTGGATCACGCATGGCGAAAACGGTTTGCTGGTCAACCCCAACGATTCGCAATCCATTGCCGATGCGATTCTGCTTGCTCTCGAAAACAAAGACCTGCGACGAAATGCCGCAGGCCTGAATACAAATATGATCTCTACTCGCGCAGAGTATGGAATGAATATGAAAAAGGTGGCAGGGTTTTACGAATCCCTGCTCCCTACTCCCTAATCTTTACATTTCCTTCGGCGCACGCAATGATTCCAAACGTCCGCGCAACTCGATGCGGCGTGAATCTGCGGCGTGACGGATATCGTTCGCAAATCCCTGCCCACGGTCACGCAGTTGGGCGCGTAAACTCTCGCCTGATTCTGGTGCCATGAGCAACGCCACCGTGGAACCAACCAACGCGCCAACCAAAATCCCAATTAAAAAGCCAAACATTCTTCGCATATGAATTTCTCCTTTACGGAAATATAATAGTTTTTTGATGTGCTATAAAAATATTATACTGCTTATTAAGTCAACCAGACTTCCAAAGTCTGTATTGAGGACTTTAACCTAACTCGGACAAGCCGAAAAGATTTAACCACGAAGGACACAAAGTACACGAAGTAGTACGAATAAAAAATAAAGGTTTTCCCTTTGTGACCTTCGTGTCCTTTGTGTTTAAAATATCCTTGTTTTCGCAAAGCGGCAAGGATTTAACTTCCAGGTTTCTAAAAGCCTCTAAAAAGACTTCGGAAGTCTTCATCATTTTTGTAAGAAACCCTTTTTAGTCATAGTCTAATATTATGTAAGGCAATGGCAGAAAATATCATTTTGTGTCATAATCGCCTTCCCGCGCGTATCCAAATGAACGCGACGGAGTTAATCCAACCAAACCGAAAGCGCGTGCATATCAGGGGAGCAGCACGCAACCCGGACTCTACCTTTATTGGAGGGTACCACCCATGTCTACCGTTACACCTGTCTCAACCATCCCGTCACAACGCAAGAAGGTGACCACGCTCACGTTCCGTCAAAAGAAGGAACGCGGCGAAGCGATCACCATGTTAACCGCCTATGACTATCCCACCGCGCTGGCGATAGACAAGGCTGGTATTGATTCCATTCTCGTCGGTGATTCGCTGGCGATGGTGGTGCTCGGTTATGAAACCACACTGCCCGTCACCATGGAAGAAATGCTGCATCACGCGCGCGCAGTTTCTCGCGGAGCGAAAAGCGCCATGCTGATCGGCGATATGCCTTTTATGTCTTATCAAGTTTCCGTTGAAGAAGCTGTCCGCAATGCGGGGCGTTTTCTGCAGCAGGCCGGCATGGACGCTGTCAAACTTGAAGGCGGACGGGAACGCGCAGACGCAGTCCGCGCGATCGTGGGAGCGGGCATTCCCGTGATGGGGCATCTCGGACTCACGCCGCAATCTGTGCATCAACTTGGCGGATTCCGCGCGCAGGGCAAAACCGCTTCGGCGGCGAAACGTCTGCTGGAAGATGCGCACATTCTTGAAGAAGCGGGATGTTTCAGCCTAGTGCTTGAATCGGTCCCGGCGCGTTTGGCTGAAATGATCTCGAAACAAATTTCCATTCCAACGATTGGCATTGGCGCGGGCGCGGGTTGTGACGGGCAGGTACTTGTCACACACGATCTGCTCGGTCTCTTTGAACGCTTCACGCCGAAGTTCGTCAAGCAATATGCAAACTTCCACGCCGAGATGAACAAGGCTTTTACCGATTACATTGATGACGTTGAATCAAAACGTTTTCCTGCTGTTGAACACACTGTCGAAATGACAGATGACGAGTGGAATGAGTTTGTAAAAAGCGAGAAATAAAAGTGATGAAAAACGATATTCTTCTTGTAGGTACAGGCGCGTTGGCTACTTTATTCGCGACACGATTAAGCGAAGCGGGACATTCCGTTTCGATGCTTGGCACGTGGAAAAAAGGACTGGCTGAATTACAGCAACACGGCGCACGCATTGTAGATGCAAATGGAAACGAACGCGCATATCCAGTCTATGCGACAGATGATCCGCGTGAAGTGCGTGGTGCGAAGGTTGCCCTCGTGTTGGTCAAATCGTGGCAGACAGAGCGCGCGGCGCGACAGTTAAAAGAATCGCTTGCCAGTGATGGACTCGCAGTCACATTACAAAATGGGATTGGAAATAAAGAAACGCTCATTCGTGACCTGGGAACTGCCCGGGTTTCATTGGGCATTACCACCACTGGGGCAACTCTGCTTGGCCCGGGCTTGGTACGAGCAGGCGGGGATGGCGTAATCTCCCTTGAGCAGAATCAGGCTCTCGGTCCGCTTGAAGCGGCTCTTCGTTCATCCAACTTTAATTTGCAGATCGTGGACAATGCCCAGTCACTCATTTGGGGTAAGTTAGTCATCAATGCTGCCATCAACCCGTTGACTGCGTTGCTGCAAGTTTCAAATGGTGAATTGTTGTCGCGCCCGAATGTGCGCAAGATGATGGCCGCACTGGCGCGTGAAACTGCGGAAGTAGCTGCGGCGGAACATGTACATCTTCCATTTAGTAATCCCGTTTCAGCGGTGGAAGATGTGGCAAGAAAAACTGCGTCGAATCATTCATCCATGTTTCAGGATGTGCGCCGCGGCGCGCCGACAGAGATCGATGCCATTTGCGGTGCAGTGACCCGTAGAGCGGCCGCTCATGGAATTTCTGTGCCGTATAACCGTGCCTGTTGGCAGCTGGTGCGCGGCGTTGTTTCAAATAATTAGAAAATCAAAAAAGACAAAATGGGTGACATTCTTCCAGTATAGATTGTGTACTTAATGTGTTTCCGTCATTTTAGGCGCATGGTAAGATAAATAAAAACTTTTATGGTTCTGGAGGTTGTTCATGCGTAAATTTTTTTTGATGTTCATTTTGGTGGTGATGCTCGTATTTCCGACTCTTGCATCTGCACAAGCTGATGTTACCTTGTCGAATGTGAGTGTGCAGTTATGGCCTGAATACGACCAGCCGAGCATGTTGGTCATCGTGGATTTTCAGGTAGCTGCTGACACTGTGCTGCCTGTTGACCTTGTCTTTCGCCTTCCGCAGGATGCAAATTTGATCGCGGTTGCATCCTATACGGCGGATGGAAGTTTAATGAACGCGGTGTTTGATGGCCCGGTTGTGGCGGGAGACGGGCAGTCGTTTACGGTTACCGCAACTGAAAATACAGTTTATCGGTTTGAATATTATCAGCCGCTTACGTTTAACGGTGAACAACGGCTGTTCTCTTATTTATGGGACGGTGATTACACGGTGAATGAATTTTCAATCCGCGTGTTGGAGCCTGTGGATATAACTTCACTCAGCACGATCCCCGAGTTGAGTTCCATTTCCCAGGAAAATGGCTTGAAATATTTTGATGGGGAAAACGTAAAACTTGCCAGCGGTGAACAATTCACTTTAAATCTTGAATATAAAAAAACGTCAAACACGTTGATCGCATCTTCGCAGGGTGTGCAGCCTGTTGCACCCGTGGATGCGAGCACGACCGGGCGGGTCTCTTTGAATAATTATCTGCCGTATGTGATCGGCGGTTTGGGTGTGATCATGATCGTCGGCGGGCTTGTTTATTACTGGCAGTCGGGAAAGAGAAATGGCGGAAAAAAATCCCGCCGTAGACAGAGCGCAAACACGGAGCAGGAAGAAGCTCAAAGCGATGTTTATTGTGCCCAATGCGGCACGCGCGCACATGGCGGGGATCGCTTCTGCCGTACCTGTGGTTCACGTATCAGACAGCAGGAAGAGTAGAAAGACTAAAACGAATTTTATGATCCCGCAGGTTGTTGACAACCTGCGGGATTTTTGTATAAAAAAAGTCAGGCGGGTACTATTATGTTTGTCACTTGAATTTTGTGTTGAAAATCACTATTGTAAATGTAGGGGTATAGTAGCGTGACTGTAAATGGGCGACTTCGGTCGTGCCGGGTTGTAACTGGTTTAGGTCTGTCGTGTCCTTTACGCGGCAGGTTGAGTTGCAAAGCACGGAGGCATTATGCCCCAGATGACAGATGAACGAGTGCGTGCGGGAATGACGCGCGAAGAAGACCTCTCTCTTTTACATGAAGTCAGCATGAAAACTGCGGGTGTTTCGCATTTGGAGATGTGCATCCAATGCGGGACGTGTGGCGGCTCCTGCCCTGTGGCGGCGGATATGGACCATACGCCGCGTATGTTGTTCGCGATGCTGCGGGCCGGGATGCGTGAGGAAGTGCTGCGCAGCAATACGCCGTGGCTGTGCGTGTCGTGCTATCACTGCGTGGTAAGGTGTCCGCAGGAGGTGCATATCGCGGATGTGATGTACACGCTTAAAGGGATGGCGATTAGCGCGAAGTTATATACAGACTCAACCGCGCCGCATTTCTCGCAGACGTTTGTGGGCATGGTCGAAACCTTTGGCCGCGGCTATGAGCTTGGGCTGGCAACGCGTCATTATCTGCGGCATTTTCCGCTGCGGCTGCCAGGCATGATGCCGATGGGTTTGGGCATGATCTCAAAGGGGCGTATGGCGATCATTCCGAAAAAGATCAAACACATGGATCAATTGACAAAGATCCTGGACCGCGCCAAGGAATTGGAGTTGACCTCATGAACAAATATCTTTTGTATCCAGGCTGTTCCATGGATTCCAGCGCGAAGGCGTATATGGAATCGCTCAATTCCATCGTCGAGCCGCTTGATCTGCATTTGGAAGAGATCGAAGATTGGAACTGTTGCGGCGCGACGGAATATCTAGGCATTAACTTAATCCCCGCCTATTCGTTGATCGCGCGTAATCTTGCGCTTGCTTCAAAGCAAATGAACCCCGTGGAACAGGCGGCACTCACACGTTGTTGCGCCGTGTTCGGCTTGTTACCTTAATCTTGCCAAAGCGGATTATTACATGCAGGAGCGCCCGACCTTGGGAGCAAAAGTAAATGAGGCGTTGGCTGCTGGTGGATTGGAATATAAAGCGGGCACGCTGGATGTGCGTCACCTGATCGACGTTCTTGTCTACGACGTGGGGCTGGATGCCATCCGAAAAGCAGTTGTCCACCCGTTGAGCGGACTCAAGGTCGTGCCATATATGGGCTGCATGCTGCCCCGGCCTGATTATCAACATCGCTGGTCAGACCATGAACATCCCACGGAATTGGATGACCTGCTGCGCGCATTAGGTGCAGATGTGATCGATTATCCGCTCACGACCAGTTGCTGCGGCGGGCACATGACTCAGATCGGGCCTGAAACTGCTTTTGAATTAATTCGCAGACTCATTTCTGACGCAGACGAGCGCGGCGCGCATTTGATGGCAACGGTCTGTCCGATGTGCCAGATGAACATTGACGCGTATCAAAATGAAACGAATCATTTCTTCCATACGAATTATCACATGCCCGTTTTGTTCTTCACCCAATTAATGGGACTCGCCTTCGGCAAAGACCCTGGCGAGTTGGGCATTGGTTTGGAACTGGTCAGCGCACGCAATGCGCTGGCGAACATTGGCATAGAGGTGCCTGTCACGCAGGAGCCAACCGCGCCGAGAAAAAAGGATGAAGGGCTGCCCATGCCGCGTCGCTGGACCAAGCACGAGGGTAGGAAGGAGGCGGGCGAAATGAGCGGCAAACGAAGTCCCGGGTCTATGTCTGTCACTGCGGGTCGAACATCGCAGGCACAGTGGATGTCGTTGATGTCGCAAACTGGGCTGCTGAAAAGCTTGGGCGGCAGGGCGTGATCATCGCGCGTGAATATAAATTTATGTGCTCCAGCCTCGGGCAGGAGTTGATTACAAAAGATATAAAAGAGTTGGGACTGACACGTGTGGTTGTGGCGGCTTGTTCACCGCACTTGCATGAAAAGACGTTCCGCACGGCGGCGAAGAACGCGGGGTTGAATCCGTATTTGGTGGAGCTGGCTTCGATCCGCGAGCAGGTTTCGTGGGTGCATTCAGATAAAGCTGTCGCGACGGCAAAAGCCAAGGCTGTTGTATCAGGCGCGGTGTCGAGAGTGATCGAGAATGCCGCGCTGGATGAGATCAGAGTCCCGATCAATCCGAATACGTTGGTGGTGGGCGGCGGCATTGCGGGCATTCAATCTGCGTTGGAAATTGCGAATGCGGGATTCCATGTGTATCTGGTGGAGCGCGAACCGTCCATTGGCGGACACATGGCACAGTTCGATAAAACTTTCCCGACGTTGGATTGTTCGGCGTGTATTCTCACGCCGCGCATGGTCGAAGCGGGGACTCATCCGAACATCACATTGCTGACGTGGAGTGAAGTTGAAAAGGTGACAGGCTTTGTGGGCAACTTCCATGTGACGATTAAAAAGAAGGCGCGTTTTATCAATGAAGCGCTTTGTACAGGCTGCGGGATCTGTCAGGAGAAGTGCCCGAAGAAAGTGATTGATGAAGTGTACGAAGCAGGGCTTGGATATCGCAAGGCCGTGTACACGCCGTTCGCGCAGGCCGTGCCGAATTTCCCCGTGATGGACAAAGAGAACTGCACGTACTTCATCAAAGGCACATGCAAGGCTTGCGAAAAATTCTGTCCGACGGGTGCGATTGACTTTAATCAACAGGATGAATTAATAAACATTGATGTTGGCAATATCGTGCTTGCCACAGGCTATGACCTGTTCGATGCGCGGCGCGTGAGCAACTATGGCTATGGACGTTTGCCGAACGTGTTCACGAGTTTGGAGTTTGAAAGATTGTCCAATGCAGCGGGGCCGACCTCTGGCAATATCGTTTTGCGCGATGGAAAGACCACACCAAAGAGCGTGGGCATTATCCATTGCGTGGGGTCGCGTGATAAGAATTTCAACAATTACTGTTCGGTTATCTGCTGTATGCAGGGTTGAAATTCGCGCATCTCGTGCATGAACGAACTGGCGACTGTCTACAACTTCTACATCGACATGCGCACGGCATACAAAGCCTATGATGAGTTCTATCAACGTGTGTTGGAAGAAGGAACGCTCTTCGTGCGCGGCAAAGTGGCCGAGGTCACAGACGCGGCGCGCAATGAACGTGAAAAAGGAAAGCTCATCATTCAAGTGGAAGATACGCTGGCGGGTAAGCAGCGCCGCATTCCCGTGGATATGGTCATCCTCTCCAGTGGATTGCAGCCGCGCCACGATGCAAAAGAAGTTGGAAAGTTATTTGGCATTTCCTGCTCAATGGATGGCTGGTTCACAGAGAAACATCCCAAGCTTGACCCCGTTGCCACGATGACCGAAGGTATTTACATCGTTGGTTGCGCGCAAGGGCCAAAAGATATTCCGTCCAGTGTGGCGCAGGGCGCGGCGGCTTCGGCACGTGTGTTGGATAAGATCTTGCAAAAGGAAGTTGCGCTGGAACCGATCAAAGCCACGGTGGATCAAGAAAAATGTTCAGGCTGCAAAATCTGCAATGGACTATGTCCGTTCAACGCGATCTCGTTCATTGAAGATGACAAAGTATCCTATATCAATCCCGCGCTGTGTCAGGGCTGCGGAACGTGCGTGGCGGCTTGTCCCGCAGGCGCGATCAGCGGCACGGGCTTTAGCAATGAACAGATCATCGCGCAGATCGATGGGTTGATGTTGAAAAATTTGGAGATGACTGCCGTGAAGAAGCGTAAAAGTGAGACGTGAGTACCATTTCATTCTTCATCTTTTCTTGCGTGGAGAACACTTATGGACAATGAACATTTCGAACCCACCATTATCGGCTTCACCTGCAACTGGTGCAGTTATCGCGCTTCGATTTGGCGGGGACGGCGCGCATGAAGTATGCCCCGAATGTGAGACTCATCCGCTTGATGTGTTCAGGCCGCCTCGACCCTACCTTTGTGCTGCGTGCTCTTTCAGACGGAGCAGACGGTGTGATGATCACGGGCTGCCACCCTGGAGAGTGTCATTACATCGAACAGAATTACAAAGCATTGCGCCGTTATCTCTTGCTTAAGCGTGTATTGGCTGGATTAGGCATAGAACCTGAACGCGTGAAACTCGTTTGGGCCAGCGCGGCGGAAGGCGCAAGGTTCGCGGCGGAGACGACTGCGTTTGTGGAAGAGATACGGAAGTTGGGACCGCTGAATTGGGGAAAAGCGGACGACAGACCACAGACCGTGGACGATGGTCTATCGTCCGTTGTCCATGGTCAGGAAATGGAGGTGTCAGCATGACCACAAAACCCAAATTCGCCATGTACTGGGCTGCCTCCTGCGGTGGATGTGAAATTGCTGTGCTGAATACCCATGAAAAGATTCTGGATGTGGACGCGAACTTTGATGTCGTCTTCTGGCCTGTGGCAATGGATGCGAAATACAAAGATGTGGAAGCGATGGAAGACGGCTCGATCCTGCTGACTCTCTTTAATGGCGGAATCCGCAATGATGAGAATGAGCACATCGCCAAGTTGTTGCGGCAGAAATCCAAGATACTCGTGGCGTTCGGGTCATGCGCTTGTGAGGGATGCATTCCCCGGACTGGCAAATCTCAGTCCTGTAGGTGACATTGTCCACACGGCGTTCAATACCCTCACGACCGATAACCCGAATGAGATTTATCCGCGCACAAGTTATGACGTGCCCGAAGGCGAATTGCATATCCCAACCCTTTCCAGAATCGTTCGTCCGCTCGAGAACGTTGTAGATGTGGATTACTTTATGCCGGGCTGCCCGCCTGAAAGTCATCAAATTGCGGCGGTGATCGATCTGGTCATCAAAGTTGTGAAGGGAGAAGCGGAATTGCCGCCAAAAGGCTCGGTCATCGGTTGTGGAGATTCAACCGTGTGCGATGAATGTCCACGGGCGCGGAATGTGAAATTCATCAAGGAATTCAAACGCATTCAGGATATTGCGCCAGTTGACCCGAATTTATGTTTGCTTGAACAGGGGATTCCGTGCAATGGGCCCGCCACACGCAGTGGATGCAATGCGCGTTGTCCGCAGGCGGGGGCGCAGTGTATCGGCTGTTACGGTCCTGCCGACGGCGTGATGGATTACGGCGCGCGTCTCATTACTGCGTTTTCATCTGTCATTGACGCGAACACACCCGAGGAGATTGAGCATATCCTCGATGGCATCCCTGACCCGACGGGACAGGTGTATCGATTCAATTTGGCGGGGTCATTACTTAAGGCAAATAGAGAAGCGTGGAAAATTAAAGGTTGAATTATGAAGGATGAATATACTCTCTTCATCCTTTCAAAAGGAGATTGACATGACTACAAAACAGACAGAAAAATCTGAACCCTATGAAGACCGCAATGCTTTTTTGGAATCCACCCTCATCGAAGAATATCTTCGTGCAAAGGGCTATTCAATGGAAGATTTCAAGAAATTGCCGGTCGATGTAGCGGAGCAATTGATGAAGGAAGCCTCTCAGTATGCTTCGCTCAAATTGGAAGAGGTTGAAGCACGCGCACACTTCATTAAAGATTTGCATGACGATGCTTCGTCTCTGGAAAAGTAATTAGCAACTGGTAATTGGAGATTGGTAATTACCAGTTACTAATTACCAATCTCCCCGTCCTGCCAAAACTGGAGATATTATGACTCAACGCATCACCATCGACCCCATTACCCGTCTCGAAGGCCACGGCAAGATTGAGATATTTTTGGATGACAGTGGTAATGTCGCCAATACCTATTTTCAGATTCCCGAACTGCGCGGATTTGAGAGATTCTGTGTCGGACGTCCCATTGAGGAAATGCCGTTGATCACCAACCGTATTTGCGGGGTCTGCCCCGAAGCGCATAATATGGCGGCATCCAAGGCTGGAGACATGGCCTATCATGTTGACCCGCCGCGCACAGCAAAGTTGTTGCGTGAATTGCTTTACATGGCATTCTATTGCACCGATCACACGACGCACTTCTATGCGCTCGGCGGCCCCGATTTTGTAATGGGGCCAGATGCACCCATTGCCGAACGAAATATTCTGGGCGTTATTCATAAGGTGGGATTGGAGATCGGCGGCAAAGTGATTCAAATGCGTAAATATGGGCACACCGTCGTTGAGATGATCGGCGGGCGCAAAGTCCATCCATGCACATCCATCCCCGGCGGCATGACCAAGGGCATTACGAAAGAACAGCGCAAAGAGATCGAAGAGATGGGCCGCTGGGCAATTGACTTCGCACAATTCAGCCTCAAACTTTTCAATGACATTGTGCTTGGCAACAAGGAATATGTTGATCTGATTCTCGGCGATGTGTACACCCATCACACCTATTACATGGGCATGGTGGATGAAAATAACAAAATTAATTTCTATAACGGCAATGTCCGTGTGGTGGACCCGAATGGAAAAGAATTTATCAAATACGCGCCGAAAGATTATGCCGAACATATAGCCGAGCACGTTGAGCCGTGGACCTATCTCAAATTCCCATATCTCAAAAAGGTGGGCTGGAAAGGTTTTGTAGATGGCGTAGATTCGGGTGTCTATATGGCAACTCCGCTTTCACGTCTCAACGCATCGGATGGCATGGCAACGCCGCGTGCGCAGGAAGAATATGAAAGATTTTATGCCACGCTCGGCGGCAAGCCTGTGCATCAACGTCTTGCCACACATTGGGCGCGATTGATCGAATTGCTCTACGCCGCCGAACGCTGGGTGGAGTTGGCAACTGACCCCGAGATCACATCTGCGGATTTTCACACCAGGCCGACTCAAATTCCGACAGAGGGGATTGGCATCGTTGAGGCGCCGCGCGGCACGCTCACGCATCATTACTGGACCGATGAGCGGGGACTTGTAACCAAAGTGAATCTCATCGTTGGCACCACCAACAACTATGCCCCGATCCAAATGTCCACGCACAAGGCGGCGGCGAGTCTCATCAAAAACGGCGTCGTGAATGAAGGTCTGCTTAACATGGTGGAAATGGCTTTTCGTTCCTATGATCCATGCTTTGGGTGTGCCACTCATTCCTTGCCGGGACAAATGCCTTTGGAGGTTACCATTCGTGACGCGGATGCGAACCCTGTCAAAGTGTTGAAACAGTTTTGTTAAACAGAATCAGTTAACAGGCAGGAAAGAAGCGAGGGTCTATCATGAAAACATTGGTGATCGGGTTGGGAAATCCCATCCTCGGTGATGATGGGGTTGGTTGGAGAGTCGCGGAAGAAGTGAAAAAGAATCCTGCGTGTCAGAACGTAAGCGTGGATTGTCTTTCGCTGGGCGGCATCAGTTTGATGGAACATCTCATTGGTTATGAACGCGCCATTCTGATTGATGCGTTGGCGTTGGAGGAGCCGGTTGGCTCAATTTTGGTTTTAAAGTTAAGTGACCTGCCCAATTATTCGGCTTTTCATACGACGAGCACGCATGATACATCTTTGCAGAATGCGATTGAATTGGGCAGGTCAATGGGCGCACCTTTGCCTGATGACATCACAGTGGTTGGAATTGCCACAAATCGCGTTTATGATTTTAGCGAAGAATTATCGCCGCCGATCGCAGAAGCTGTTCCGCTGGCGGTCAAGTTTGTGCTGGGCGTGCTTGATCGGAATTTTCAATTTTATTAATTAACCCAAGTTGTCACCATGCCAGGAAGTCCAAAAACCATCGCCACGGATTTCGCTAATTTACACAGATTTTTCAAAAGCCATCGGCAAAAAGGTTTTTTATCAGCGTTTTCAGCGTTCATCTGCGTCCTAATTTTAAAACTGTCAGGTTGCTAGATTTTTTCTTGAATTCGCGAAAATCCGTGTAACACCGCACTGGCGCTCGGCGCAAGTGTTCGTGGCAAAAACGGGTCTGACAAGATGAATCAATTTCAAGGTAGCAACTTGGGTTAATTAGCAAGCCGCTTCACAGTTTAAAAAATTGGACGCAAACAAACGCTGCGTGTGTTCTTGATTCGAAATGGGGGTGAGTTGAGTTTGTTTAGAATAAAACCCGTGCTTGCAGAATTTTCTGGGTATAGTTCTTTTTTATGGCCTGCCATTTTTTTTCTTTATGCCGGGAATGACATTCAATACTGGCAGACACGTGTTGTATGGGCTATGCTGAAAATGCGGGTAAAGCGGGAAGAGGCGATGTCAATGAGCGCTTTACTGATGATTATGTGATTTTAGATTTTCCTTGACATCAAGGAGGAATACCATGGCAGTATCACTTTTCGCAGGATTGATTGGTGGAGCGATTTTGGGGTTTGCGACCCAGAGTAATCGTTCAAAGCTTTGTGATTTTATTCGTGTGCAATATCCGACACTGTTCAAATCAGTCGGACTATTGTTGCTGGCGACTGCTGTGTTGTTGCCGATTCTCGGTTTGACGGGTGTGGTAGCAGTTAATCTCACTCCATTCTTTTGGGGTGGCTGCATGGTGTTCAGTTTCATCATTGGTTTTTTTGTTGTTCACTGCGATATCATGCAAAAAGGGCAGGAGGTTTAAGGGGTTGCTTCCCTGGAGTCCATGCGTGGATGGATCAGATCTGCATTTTCAGGCGTGTGGATGAAGCCCCAAAAAACATCTCTGGCTCGGTGAGGCGGGGATGTTTTTTTTCGCACCATGTAGTTTACACGGATCATATCTAATCCATTGACTGGTATGCTTACGATTCGTCCCAGTTGACGCAGATAACGGCTGGCTAATCCAGACACGAAGGAGATGCCATATCCGTTTGCGACCAGTTCGAGGACGGCTTCCACATTTCCCACTTCCAGAAAAACATTCAGGTCTTCCATATCGATATCAAATTTCGCCAGTTCTTCCAGCATGACGCGTCGTGTGCCGGATGTCTCTTCGCGGATGATGATATTTTCTTGAATAATATCGGCGGGGTCAATTGAGTTTCCATTCGCCCAGCGATGGCCTTTAGGAACTACCAGGCTGATGGGGTCACGGAAGAATTCCTGAGCTTGCAGCCCTGCCTCAATCGGTTCTGAGCTGACGATGCCAAGGTGCGCTTGATTTTCCAGTAGTTTTGCAACCATATTTTTAGGCTGACATGCCAGGATGCGAACATGAACACCCGGATATGCGATTCGAAAGCGGGCAACAATAAGCGGCAGGACGAAACGTCCACTGGTTGAACTGCAGGCGATTTGCAGATCTCCTGTCCCAAGATTTTTTAAGGAAGACATCATTTCTTTTAGTTCATTCGTGTCGTTTATGAGTTGATGCGCTAATGGAAGGAGAAGATGCCCCGCCTCGGTCAAGGTCAATCCGGTGTTGGTGCGGAGGAATAATTTGACGTCCAGTTCTTCTTCGAGTAATTTGATCTGGTGACTGACTGCCGGTTGGCTTAGATGCAGTTGTTTTGCAGCTTCAGAGAGGCTGCAATTTTCTGCCGCGCATAGAAAGGTTTCAATTTTGCGAATGTCCACGTTGGATTCTCCGATGTTCACGGTACATATTCATTATAGAGACAAAAGACCATAATTTCAACCTGAGATAGTTGTCAAAGTAGAGATGAGGTTTGAAGTGTAATATCGGTTTCAGGCGGGGAACGAGGGTGTTTTTTGCATGAATCAAAAATGCCCGGAAGAGATAATCTCCCGGGCATTTTGTTGGTACGTCATTTACTCGTGATGGTCGTGACTTGATTTGAAAGGCAGGAAGCGCGCGGCAAGGCTGAACGCCAACATCCAATAGCAGATGACCATGGTGCCAACTGCAAACTCGACCCAGGTAGGTGTATAGGAATTTAGCACGATGTTTGGCGTGAATGGATCGTAAGAAATAGAGGCGATCAGACCGGCAAAGTTATAGTTCCAGCGGGTGATGATGGCTGCGATGATCGGAATGACCGCGACAGCCATGAGGTAGCGGAAGTTCTTGATGCTTTTTGCCGCAAGAAGAATGGAACCCGCGATGACCGGAAGTAACGCCTGCCCCAGCCAGAAGGTGAGTGAGTAGGGGGCGATGGTATCGAGGATTTGGGTTTGCAGGAATATCTCGCGGTCGAAGCTGTAGTAGTTGGTGACTGCCCAATCCCAGACGCGCAGGTAGGTGAGGAGCAAAGTGATGCCGCCTGCAAGACGCGCCACATCATACAGCGCGGAGTCACTGACCATACCCGAGCGCATGACTCGGAAAATGAACACGCTGGTAATGAACAATAGCGCAATGCCGCCGCTCATGGCGGATAAGACGAATTGGACAGGTGCGCTTTGGTTGAACCAGATGCCGCGTCCGGCAAGTACGGAGTAGGTGGCACCTAGTGATGCTTGATGGAGCAGGGAGAGTGTAAGCCCGGCAATAGCGAGAATGGGACCGGCTTTATGCAGCCAGGCAGAGAAGCTATAAACTTTGTTCATCAAATTGCCAAGCAAACGATAACGCGTCAGCCAGGGGTGGGTCTTGAAAATGGGATGCTCAAGCACGATGGGCAATAACTCTGCCAGCAATACGTTGAGGTAAAGTACAACACACATGGTGACTTCCCAAAGCAGGGAGTGTGGCTGCCAAAAGACGATGGGGTGCCAGAAGCGCAAGGGCTGACCCAGGTCAAAGAGCAGCACCATACCGGCTGTAGAGTACCCCAAAAAGCCGAGCAGGACGGCGAGCTTGCCGATCACTTCAAAGCGTTTGATGCGCAGGATGTAAACGATGACGCCAAAGACGAAGGCGCTTCCGCCCATGGAGATGGCAGAAAGGTCAATGGAGATCCATAGACCCCAAGGGACGGCGTTTGAAAGTCCGGTGACATCCAAGCCATCTCGCAGGACGACGAATGCACCGACCAAGCCAAAGAGGAAGCCAATGCTGAGCAACCCGATCCAGAAGGGGAACAGGTCAATTGAGGTTTTGCCGAGACGCAAGGTTGGATAGCGAATGTTGTTGATCATGAACCAGCCTCCTCTTGAGTTTCAGGCTTTGGGTTTGGGGGAATATAGTAAACGCGCGGCTCAGTGCTTAGTTCTTCGCGCAGTCTTAAAGTGACCGTAGCTTCTGCTCGGGCAATGGAGATCGGGCTTTGAGGGTCGTTTGTATCGCCGAAAATGCGGGCGTTCGTGGGGCAAACCACAACACAAGCCGGGGTCGCTTGCGCATCAACACCCGGAGTTAGTCCATTTTCCAGGCCCTCATCGATGCGGTGTGAGCAGAAGTGGCATTTTTCAACTACGCCGCGCGGTCTATTTTTAAGCTCGGGTGTTCCAAAATCGGGAACTTTGGGGCTAAGCTCAATTGGTTCTTTCCAGTTGAACACGCGCGCGCCGTATGGGCATGCCACCTGACAATATCGGCAGCCGATGCAGCGATCATAGTTCATTGCGACAATGCCATCCGGGCGGTAGTAGGTTGCCTCCACCGGGCAGACATGTACACAAGGGGCTTCGGCGCACTGCATACACGGGCGTGAAAGGAAGAACTCTTCGCCCGATTGGGTCTCTTCCGCAGTGACGACGTTATAAAGCATATCGTCAGCAAGGTTATTGATCGCCTGACAGGCATAGGTGCAGTAGTTGCAGCCAATACATTTGTTGATGTCGATCAGCATTCCCCATTTCCGCCCGCCCTCGTCAATGGTTTCGCTGGCGCGCACTTTGAGGGTGTTCAGACCGACAAATTGTGTCAATCCGGTGACGCCCAGAAGCGCAGCTCCTACCTTGAGAAGGTCACGCCGTGAGACGTTCTTTCCCGCAGGCTTGTTCTCAGAGTCTTTTTCCATAATAGACCTCCAAATCCACTAAAGTTATTTCTCATCTTCCGTCGGAATGCCAGGATCTTTGCCGATTACAACCCATACTACGCCGCCACCTACCAGCAGACCTGCGATTAAAAGCAACCAGGAGGGAAGATTAACGCCGCCTTTTGGTGTTTCAGGCGCGGCCTCAGTTGTGCCCGCCTCAGAACCTTCACTGACAGCGGCTTCATCTGTCGCAACTGGTTCTTCTGTCGCTGCGGGTTGAGCCGCAAAATCTACGCCTGCCAGTACCAGGCTGTTGGTGTCATGAATGTCGCTATGGCAGGAGTTGCAGGTGGAAATTGTCGCGTTAAAAAGATGTCCGCTGTCGTTGCCAATATGGCATGACACACAACTTGCTCCAGCTGCTTCGTGGGTTGAGCCGTGTCCGGCATCCACTTGTTTTTTGTGACAGGCTTCGCAGGTTGTCTGGTTATCCCCGATCAGTTTTTGTTGCTGCGAATGCGGTTCATGACAGGTGGTGCAGCTCATACTCAAGTCGCCATGCTGCCCGCCATACCATTGTGTGTAATGATCATTATGGCATGTGGCGCATGTTTTCTCTTCGCTTTCAACGGAATACTGCAACTCAGGATGTTCTTCGCCCTCACCGGGTAGTACAACATGACATGAAGTACAGTTGAGAGGGACGCCCGCATGTTTGCTGTCAGTCCATAACATGACTGCTTTTTCGTGACACTCGGAGCATTCTTCGTTGCCGGATGTTTGCCTTACAGGTTGCAGGGCGTAGACATTATCATCGCCAGTTTTTAATAAAGCAAAAAGCCCCAAGAGGGCAATAAAGAAACGCCAGAACAAAAAATAAAAACCCAAACCGTTTAGAATGAACCTGCCAATTCATAGTGCAGCCTCCATAAATATTATCTTTTATGTACGAATTGTATAGTAAACAAAAAATCACTCTTCAACAAGTGCAACGTGTCATTTTAAGGCGGGTTTAATGTCACCTAAATTATGACAAATTTTGTAGGAATTACAAGTCATAAAAAAGGGATGGCAAATTTTCATTCGCCATCCCTTTTTGTTACAAATTACTGTTTACGGACGTGTATAGGTGCTCACATCGCCGCCCAGGTCTTCGATCGAGTCGATCAGGATCTGGATGACGTATTTCGGATTGTGAACGAATGCGCCGGTGTCTTTCTGAACATATTGATAGTTGAAGGCGGCCTTTACCAAACGAGGAGTCCAGGTGGCGTAGCCTTTGCTGTCAGCGTCGAAGAAGTACGGGTAGGCTGCAGGGTTGTAGCTGATCTCTCCGCCGTTTGCCGCAGAATAGGTCTGCATAGCGGTGTAGAGCGCTTCAGTCAATGTATCGAGTTCGCCCTTGATACCTTCGGTTACGTCGCCGTCGCCGTCAAAGTCCACATCGCTGACGCGGATGGCTGCTGGATCAGCAGTTTCATGACAGGTTTCGCAGGATTCGGTATTAGGCTCAAGCGCGTGGACATCGTGACAATCGGCGCACTTGTTGGCTTTCGCTTCGCCATTTTCGCCGGCATGCAGGTTTACGCCCACATACTCTTTGCCTTCATATTGATAGGCGCCAAGTACTTCTCCGCCGAAGATGGTTGCGCCCGCAGCGAAGTAGTGGATGTTCTTGAAGCGGACGCTGGGATCAACCACATCGAGTTCCTTGCCGCGCAGAGAATTGTTCATGCTGGTCGTGGATTCGCGACCCTGGTGGCACTGGAGACAGAGGTTTGAGTCGTCAGCTAAGAACTTGCCATCGGCATCTTTTCCGCCGTAGGAGACAGTCTTGCCAGAGGGGAAAGTCACGGAAGCGACAGCGTAGCGTTCGGGCCAGGCTTCTTCATTATGGCAGGTGGAGCATGCAAAGCCATTGCTGGCAGGCATGGGGCTCAAGCCAGTAATGGCTGTAGAGCCGTTGCTGGTAACTACAGTGGTGCCGCCGTCTTTGATGTAGGTGGGCAGACCAGTAGCAGTATGGCATTTCACACAACCAAATGGAACGGTGCCGTTGCCTTCTTCTTCACCATCCCAATGACGGAATGCTTCAGTGTTTCCAGCAAAGTGACCAGCATCTTCGCGGGCGAGTTTGCTGGTGTCACCGCCGAGGTCGGCGATCGAGTCGACGAGCAGTTGGACGATGTACTTGTTGCCGTGGGCATACGCACCAGGATCCTTGAGGGATACCTGATAGTTGTAAGCGGCTTTGAGTAAGCGAGGAGTCCAATTGGGGTAGTTTTTGCCATCGGCGCCCATGAAGTATGGGTAAGTCGCGGCATCGTAATTGATCTCAGCGCCAGCTGTAGCAGTGGCGTATGTCTGGATTTCGGTTAGGAGGGCTGCCTGGAGACTTTCGATCTCATAGAACATACCTTCATCTACGCTGCCATCGCCATCGTAATCGTTGGCAGAGGAAATCATGCGGATATTCTTGAGATCTTCTGCGGTGGCTACATCTTCATGACAGAATGCGCACTGTTCGACTTTGACTTCGAGGGTATGCGGGTCATGACAACCGGAGCAGGTGTTGTAGCCTTCGACGTGATCGTTCTTGGCGTCGTAGCTCATACCATCGTATTGATAACCGCCCATCACTTCGCTACCGTAGAGAGTAGCAGCGGCAGCATAGTAATGAACATTCTTGAAGCCAAGTGTTACGTCTTTGCCTTGATCATCTTTGAATGGTGTGGGGACGGCATCGGGGTCAACGTCTTCACCGAATTTCGCGATGGCTGCATCAATGCTGACTTTGGACTCGCGTCCCTGGTGGCATTCCATACAACGGACATCATCTCCGGCTTTGACTTCTACGCCGGAGGGGAACATGACAGTTGTTTTGGAGATGGTGCCTGCATTGTGGCAGGCAACGCATTGAATGCCTTGTGCGTGATCGGCAGGTACTGCGGCATCAACTTTGCCGGCTTCAGAGCCATCAACACCAAGGAAGTCCTGGTAACCATCACTCGAATGGCACTTGGCACAGGATGTGGGCACACCCTCTGGGTTTTCAGTGGCATCATCCCAATGGCGGAAAGGTTCGCTGGCTACATCTGCGTGGCCTGAACCCTGCCATTCGGCCAGATAAGGGGTATCTGGAATTGGCGCAACAGGGGCTTCTGTTGCTGCTGTGGTGGGGGCTGCTGTAGGTGTGGCGCCGCAAGCTGCTAAAATTGCGCCAATAACGATCATTACACCGAGCAAAACGAGCATTTTCTTTAAATTCATTGTGTATTCTCCTTTTTGTGAAAGTGGAACAGAAAATCAGTCGGAAATATTGCTGGTTGGTTCCTCCTTATTTGGAGTATTTATTATATTAATGTAATATGAGCAATTACCTCGGAATTCTAAGCATTTTTAAGATTAAAAACAAGTTAATTTGCAACAAAAGATGTGTGACAAAAGTCACTATAATTTGGATGGAGTTGGGGGGATTTCGGTTTTTGTATAAGCTGAAAACGGGCAAGCAAGTCGCTTTACACTTTGATACTGATGCATAATCCTGCCAGGGTTGCGTTTTTGGTAGTGATCCAAATGTAAGTGATGTGTTCAAATACCAAAGAGCTTTAAAGCGAATGGCGTGAATTGAGCGGATTCCACGAATAAAATTTTTTTTGCGTCATTCGCCTCATTCGAGAAATTCACGTTACGGGAACAAATTGCGCTTTTTGCCGAATAGAATTCTTAACGCAAAGATGCAAAGGTGCGAAGAAAAAACCTTGAATCTTTGCGACTTGGCGGCGTGGCGTTAAAAAGGAAAACCTCAATTAATGATCGTGCCCGGTATATCTTTTGATAAAGTGAATTAACGTATCTTGCATAGCGAACCCAGATTACGGCTGTTAGATTTTTTTCTACACAAGCGGATCGAAATCTGCGCGGCGGGTTGGCTGTTTTTATGCGATTCATTTGTGATGTAAGCGAATGCCGATCGGACAGCAGCAGGCCACACGTCTGATCAGATGCGGGGTAGTTTGTGGTTTGCGTCCATCGATTGGTGTGATGCATTTAATATCTGTCTTGTGTTAAACCAGGCCGGAATACGAATTATTTTTTATTCCTCACAAGAATGATAAGCAGGTTAATTGACGCATTATCACCTTGCATGTATAATTTTCAGACCTAGCCCATCGTGGGTGGCTAAGTAGAGGAACTATGGCCCTTCGTGGAAATTTACGTGATTTTACGATCACACAACTTCTCAATCTTATAAACCTTGCCAGTAAGACTGGGACATTGGTTGTAGATGGGCCTTCAGAGCAGGCGCATATCTCTTTTCGCGATGGCAAACTTGCTTATGCCCGCATTGGAAAAGAAGAAGGCAGTCTGGCTGTGGTTTTGCATAAAGCCAATAAGATCAATGCCAATCAATACCGTGCGATCTCAGACCGTGCAGGCCAGATGACCGATAAGGAACTTGGCCTGCTTCTTATTAATGCTGGTTATGTCACTCAGGAAGATATCCTTATGAATTTGCAGGGATATTTTACAGAGATGATCCGGAAGTTGTTTACGTGGGTTGAGGGCATCTTTCGTTTTGAAAATGAGCTGCTTCCTCCCGAGGACCGCATTAATGTGCGGCTTGATCTTGAGAATATTATTATTGAAGGGTCGCGTCAATTGCGTGAGTTGGAGCAATTGCAGGATGAAATTCCAAGCCTTGATATGGCCCTTAAATTTACGGAACGTCCGCTGACCAATGTGAATTTGAGCGTGGAAGAGTGGAAAGTGGTTAAGTTTGTTGATCCGAAGAATACCATGCGTCAGATCGCAAACACGAATAAATTGAGCGATATCGAAATTCGCAGGATCGTATACGGTTTGCTGCAGGCTGGTTTGGTGGAAATGGCGCGTCCTGCGGGAGTGGTGACTCCGCCAAATCCGAAGCAGTTTCCGACGCAGAATAAAGAAGAACAAAAGACATTAATTAATAAATTAATTGGTCGCATTCGTACAATGTAATTATCTGGTTCGGAAGGATAGAAATTATGCAAACGGTCAAAATGGTAGTTACGGGTCCATTCAGTGCAGGCAAGACGCAATTCATTCAATCTGTGAGTGAAATTGATGTGGTTGCCACGGAACGTAAAATCTCCTCAGATGAAGAACGCTCGGTGAAATCTGCGACCACGGTGGCGATGGATTTTGGCCGTATTACAGTGGATGAAGATCTGGTTCTTTATCTATTCGGCACGCCTGGTCAGAAACGCTTCGATTTTATGTGGGAGATTCTTTCAGAGGGAATGCTGGGTTTTATCGTGATGGTGGATAGTACAAGACCTGAGACCTTCCGTGAGGCTCGTTCCATTTTGGAAACTTTCCGCGCTTATGCGCCCACGCCTTTTGTGGTTGCTGCGAATAAGCAGGATGCAGAAGATGCCTGGGAACTCGAAGATGTGCGCCATGCCTTGCGCCTTGATAGTCATACAAAGCTTTTACCCTGTGTTGCAACGAATCGTGATACTGTGAAAACGGTTTTGCTTGAATTGCTGTACAGTATCATTAAAGAAATGGATTCCTAAAAGCAGGAAAACAGGTCAATCGTTTGCTGTGTCTTCAATTACCACTGATCAGGGAATAGTTCATTACGAAGTATACGGACGAGGACGTCCGGTAATTCTTTTGCACGGATGGCTTGGCTCCTGGGGGTTATGGCAGGAGACGATGGCTTATCTGGGTGCGTTCAACCGCACTTATGCGCTGGATTTTTGGGGGTTTGGTGAATCAGGTAAAAAACGCGATACATATGCGGTTTCTGATTTTGTCAGCCTTGTTAATCAATTTATGGAACAATTAGGTATCGTCCATGCTCCCCTGGTGGGGCACAGTATGGGCGGAACGGTGAGCCTTTCTGTTGCCATTAAATACCCTGAGCGTGTAAGTAAAGTGGTGGTGGTGGGCTCCCCGATCGTGGGGTCTTCGCTTGCGCCTTTGTTAAAACTATCCGGGTATCGTCCAATTGCATTTATGTTGTTCAATATGATGGGCGTTTTTCGTGCAGGGATGAAAATTTATTCGCCTTATATTTGCAGGGATCCACGTTTTCCAGAAATGATGGATCGTGATCTTTCCCGTACGACAGTTGAGTCTTTTCTGCGTTCCATCGCTTCGCTTCGCCGCACAGATTTGATTCCCGTTCTGCCGCAGATCAAAGTTCCGGTCATGGGGATGTATGGCGATAAAGATGTGATCGTGCATCCCTCGCAGTGGCAGCCCTTGCAAAAGGGAATCCCTCATGCGGTGATCGAGCGTTTTCCAACGGCAGGTCACTTTATCATGCTGGAAGAGCCAACCACATTTAGCCAGAAGTTGAAAACATTTCTTGATCAAGAGTCTCCCAGTTCATGAGCAGTGAAGCGTTTTTCTATCCCCAGAAAATGGGCAGGATCATTTTTCAAGGGATGGAGGAAGTGATAGGCCAGAGCGGGGTCGAGTCTATTCTTCGTCTTGCTTCTCTTGAAAAATTTGTGCAAAATTATCCGCCGTCTCGTGCAGACCGCTCCTTTTCGTTTGACGATGTGGGCTCTGTGCAGAATGCGCTTGAGAAAAAATATGGCCCGCGCGGCGGGCGTGGATTGGCCCTGCGTACCGGGCGCGCCTGTTTTACATACGGCATTAAAGAGTATGGCTCCATCCTCGGGTTGACCGAGATGGCCTTTCGTCTGCTTCCTCTTTCTACAAAACTACATACAGGCACAAAAGCCTTTGCCGATCTATTTAATAAGCATACAGATCAAAAAGTACGGGTGGAAGAAAAGGAAGATCAAATATTCTGGCACATTGAGCGTTGTCCGCTTTGCTGGCAAAGAAAAGCAGATGAGCCGGTCTGTCATCTGGCTGTAGGGTTATTACAGGAGGCGCTTTATTGGTTAAGCGGGGGGAAAATATTTAATGTGGAAGAAACAGCTTGTATTGCACGGGGCGATGGGGCCTGCACAATCGTAATAGATCGAGTTCCTCTCTCGTAAACGGGAAATTGGTGCATAATTTGCTTGTCAGTTTTATGTATTGGGCTGTTTCATCACATACTTTGATTTATAATCATCTGATATGCTAAAAATTATTCTTCACACGCAGAGCCAAATCATGCCATTTTGCGAGCCGGCGCGTGAATTACGCATTCAAAATTCCCCGCTTTGGCTGCATCAGCGCAATTTACTTGCGCCCTATGTAACGCGCGAGATGGAATTAAAACAAGGCGAACCTTTACAGCCTGTGCGCGAGCCTACCATTGTTTATCGCGACAATCTTTTCTTCGATAAATTCTATATTGAAGCCTTTATGGAAGAGGCCCTAAGGCGCAACCGTCCAGTGCGTGCTGCTTTTCGGGCTGATGATCCTGCTTTTCGTGAGCACGCGTTGCCGCTTTCTACATCCTATACCCCCGCAGGAAGTTTATATCTTGCAGATTTATGGTACTACCCGCAAGGCCCCAAGGCTGGCGTGGAGCCGCTGGTAATTGACATGCAAGCGCGTGAGATCGGCTATTATCATGTCCCAACTTATATGGCAGATCAAAGCGGCGACCTTGTGTTTCAAGTGCCCTTACGTGCCATGATGGCAATTGATTCATGGGTGCATGTCTTTATCGCCGATATGGTCTTTGGTCAATTTGCGCACGGGGCTCGTTTTGAAAAACGACTGAATGAAGATCTGGGCTTTAAATTAAAAATTATTGGCAAGGCAATTTATGAAGGCAGGCAGGTTCTGGAATCTTCAGAACTTGTAAAGGTTGGCAAGGGGTGCGTGATCGACCCCAGCGCTGTGATTCACGGTCCGGCGATCATTGGCGATAATGTAACCATCAACGCCGGAGCAGTGATCGAAAATAGTATTATTGGAAACAATGTCAATGTTTCGCAGGATGTGCAGGTCATGCTTTCGGTTGTGGGAGATGGCGCGTTTCTTCCATTTCGTGCATCCCTGTTTATGACAACCGTGATGGAAAATAGCATGGTGGCACAAAACACCTGCTTGCAAATGTGTGTGATCGGAAGAAACACCTTTCTTGGCGCCGGCTCCACGTGGACAGATTACAACCTGATCCCCGCTCCGATACGTGCGCGTGACGGGAATGGGAAATTAAGCATTTCCAACCGGCCAGTGATGGGCGGCTGTGTCGGGCATAATTGCCGCATCGGCGCAGGCATGATCATTTACCCGGCGCGCACCATTGAATCAGATGTTGTCCTGGCTGCTTCAAAGGAACGGCGTGTGATCGACCGTGACATTTCATTTGCAGACAGCGATCATCATCATCTTAAACTTTCGCATCTTCATCAAACCCTGTATCACAAAGACTCAAAGGCAGATTCAGAGTCATGGTAATAAAAAATGGATAGTTTCGCATTCATCATTCACCCCATCGATCCCAAGCGAGATGTCAGCCGTAAATTCCCATTTTTAGGACGCATGCTCAGCGAAGGGCAGATCGATTTTTTCTCCACGTTCTTTCCGCCGGTTTATATCTCGGAAATTGAAGGAATCACCTCACAAGCTACAGGCAAGGTGATTAAAGGCTGGTTCCTTGCATGTCCGTATACTCCAAAACGCATGATGGAGTTGCCGGAGCGCACAGTCTATCGTAAAATTGTTCAAACAGGCCGCATGGCTGAAAAGCTCGGCGCGAACATTCTTGGCCTTGGCGCTTTTACATCTGTTGTAGGCGATGGCGGCGTAACGATCGCAAACGATCTGGATATCCCCGTCACCACTGGCGATTCATTTACTGTGGCAATGGCTGTGCAAGCCATACGCGATGCGGCGCGGGTGATGAATATAAAAATGGAAGATGCGACGGTGGCCATCGTCGGTGCAACTGGAGCGATTGGGCGCGTCTGTGCTGAACTGTTAGCTGGTGAAGCAGCCCAGACATTGCTTGTGGCCCGGGATGAGAAAAAACTTGAAGTTCTGCGAGACAGGCTCAAGGTCCACGCGCGAAGCGAGCTTGTCATCAGCACGAAGATGGATGTCTTGAAGGATGCACAATTGATCCTGACGGTGACGAGTTCCATTCATGATGTCATCCGACCTGAACATTTACAGCCTGGGAGCGTGATTTGCGATGTGGCGCGTCCCCGTGATGTTTCTGCAATGGTAGCGGCGGTGAGAGATGATATATTAGTGATTGACGGCGGCATGGTGGATGTGCCTGGCCCGGCAAACTTTCACTTTAATTTTGGTTTTCCTGAAGGAAAAGTTTATGCCTGTATGGCTGAGACCATTGCTTTGGCATTGGAAGGCCGGTTTGAAGATTACACCGTGGGTAAGGATATTACACTCGAACGTGTGCAGGATATCACCGCGATCGCCGAACGTCATGGATTTCGAATGAGCGGGTTTCGTTCGTTCGAGCGTGAAGTAACAGAAAAACAGATTGAAAGTGTTCTACAAAATGCCCGTAAAGGGTTACGGCGCGCTTATAAAACGCCGCGCATCTAATTGGAAATATATTTTCTACCCGTACTTTCTTAAGAAAGTAAAATTGTTTATGACAAGCGGTAGAGGAGGCTTAAATGGGTAATGCCCGCCTTTTGGTAGTGGAAGACGACGTTGATATTGCCAATATGCTCAAGATCTACTTCACCGGTCTGCAGTATGACGTGGATGTAGCGAATCGCGGCATGGATGCTTTGGAAAAAGACCAAGCATGTTTTGCCGCACTTGATCGTATTGGATATTATGCTGCCGGATATTGATGGCTATGAAGTGTGCCGCAACTTGCGAACCAGCACGCGCACCAGTCATATTCCGGTGATTTTCCTTACACAAAAAGATGAACGAAGTGATAAGCTGCAGGGTCTTGAATTGGGTGCGGATGATTACATTACCAAGCCCTTTGATATTGAGGAATTGAAACTGCGTGTGCAGGGAGCCATTCGCCGCTCGGAACGCGAAAGTCTCACCGACCCGCGCTCTGGTTTACCTGCCGGGCGTTTGATCGAAGAGCAATTACGACGCATCATTCGTGAGAAGGAATGGTCTTTGCTCGATGTGCGCGTCAATAATTTTGACTCGTTCAAGGATGTTTACGGATTTGTGGCAGGCGATGATGTATTACGCTTTGCGGCCATGGTGATCGGTGAAGTGGTGGATGAGCTTGGCACAACCAGTGATTTTATCGGTCACGCGGGCGGGGATAATTTTATTATTATCACTACTGATGAGGCCGCGCCAAAAATTCGTCAGAGATTAAAGGAACGCTTTGCAAATGAAGTGCTGACGCACTATAACTTTATAGACCGTCAACAGGGATTTATTCAGGCTCCCAACCGCAGAGGGCGGCGTGGAAAAAGTTGGCTTCATGACATTTGCCGCGGGATTGGTCTCACCAAGCCTGCAATCTTTTGCTGATATCCGTGAAATTACGGAGCTCGCGGCAGAAGCGCGGCGACAGGACGCGGCAGCCACCCCTGCCTCGTGATAAGGTAAGCGTTATCCATGTTTTCTGGATTGGGCATTGGGCTGTTATTTGTTGGCTCAATATTCCTTGCGCTGGTATTGGTCGCTTTGCGTATTTTGCCGCGCACACAGGCGGCTGCGCCGCAAGTTGATGCCCGACCTTTGACTTTCCCCGAATCTACTCAATCAAAAGATGCTGTGATTATTCTTCAACCCGGTGGACGGGTTGAGTATATGAGCGCACCAGCGCGCGAGTTTTTTGATCTGCGCGAAAATGAACCGTATGATCTGGAACGCCTTGCGCGAAGAGTGCGGCCTTCAGATGACTTTTTAGACCTATGTGCAAGCCCCGGACAGAAACGTGTTTCCATCACTGGTAAGGTGGTGGAAATTGCGTCTTATGAAGTGCCGGGTGTATTCCCGATGATGCTTCTTTCTTTACGGGGAAAAGACCTGAGTCCGGCATTGGATCAGGGAAATGGCGCATCTGATGAAATTCTGCGGGTGGTGACAGAGTTTAGCCAGGCGATTGCCGCGAGTCTTGATCTTGAGACCACCATGCAATCCATTTTGGATAATGTCAGCCGCCTTGTTCCTTCAGACCTGCTTGAGTTGAAATTATGGAATGCAGATGATAAGGCTTTGATCCCGTATCACTTTCGGCAATCTGACACAAATACCGGCGATGTGGTCCGCGCTGTATCTTCTCAATTTGGAAGTCTGACAGATCAATTGGTGAAACGCCGCACACCGATCATGCTTGAAGATGCGCGCGCACAACCTGAGCTGACTGTAAACGGTGAGTTGCTTGCTGTTCAGTCTTATTTGGGAATTCCGCTTATCGCAGGCGGCGAACTGGTTGGTACGCTGGAGGCGGGTCAAACCGGAGGCGGGGCGTTTGGTCAGCATGATCTTAATTTGTTGTATCTTGTTTCCGGTCAGGCGGCTGTTGCGATCCGCAATTCAAAACTTTATGAGGATGAGCAGAAACGGGTTTCGGAGCTTGCGGGTCTTGCGAATCTAAATCAGACACTTGGCACGGTCCGTGATATGCAGGACCTTTTTGCACGGCTCGTAGAAAGCATCACCCCTTTGTTTTTTGCAGAGATCGTCGGCTTTCTTCTTTATGATGAAGAGAAACGCACGCTCGAAGGAAAGAATCCTTTTCATGGATTGCCGTCACATTTGGTTGATATTTATCGAACTACCGTACTGGTGGATAGCCCCGCAGACCGTGTGATTACAAGTCAGCAGCCGATCATTACCCTGTATCCCGCAGGGGATGAGACCTGGCGTGTGCTTGGGCTTTCTGATATTGCTCTTGCAGCCAGTTTTCATAGTACGGCGCTTGTGCCTTTGCTTTCTTCGGGACGAATGCTTGGATATTTACAGGTGGGACATTATCAACGCGGCGCTTCCTTCTTTTCGGCGGAGGAAGTGCGTTTGATGAATATCGTGGCGAATCAGGCCGCCGCCATTATTGAAAATGTTTTACTGGTACAGCAGGCGCGCGCACGTGCGCAGCGTGCAGATGCCTTGCGCCGTATCGCGAGCCTTTCAGGTTCCTCTGCAACGCTTGAAGAGATTCTAAAATATTCTGTGCAGGAACTCGCCCATCTCTTTCAGGCGGATGCGGGTGCGATCTTCCTTATGGACGAATCGCGCGGCGAACTACGGCTGCGCCGTGAATCAACTTTTGGCGTTTCCGATGAGCTTAGCAGTACCTTTATTCAAATTTTTGTTGATGATCCCAATTATCGGTATACGGTTTCAGGCAGTCAGAAGCCATTTTTGTCGGGACGTTTGAGCGCAGATCGTAGAGTGCTGCCTGCCTACCGTCCATTGGCAACTGCGCTACGCATGGAGTCCGTGATCGTTGTCCCATTGATTGCGCGTGAGCGAAGTATCGGTGAGTTGATGCTGGGGAGTTTCAAAGCCGACTATTTTAATACTTATGATCTTCAAGTAGTTGCCACTGCGGCGGGTCAATTATCCACGGCTGTGGAGTCAGCGAGTTTGTTGGCTCAAACTGATGATTCTCTGCGCCGCCGAATCGATCAGCTTTCGGCGATTGCGCGTGTAAGCCGTGAGTTGGGAGCTTCGCTTGATATTAAGCATTTGCTCCAGGTTATTCATGATGAAGGTTTGCGTGCAGTAAAAGCCAGATGTTTATCCATTGTGTTATTTGATGATGACCCAAATGGTGCCGGTACAGAGCCACGCATTAAATTTTTTGCCGGCTGTGACAGTGGACGTGAACTAACCTCCATTGAGCAGAGAGCCCTGCAAAGCGGCGATCCACAGATTGTTGTTGATTATGAGCAGGAGGGCACACCTCCCCCTGCACACGCGTTGCAAGGAGTGCGTTCTGCAGTGATTATGCCGATCATGGTGCAGGGTCGTGCCATCGGATTAATTGATTTGCATGATGACCGCCCCGCTTTCTTTACCCCTGAGGTCGTTGAATTGGTGGGCGCGCTGGCCTCTCAGGCGAGTGTTTCTTTAAGCAATGCGCAGCGTTATCAAAATGAAAAACAACGGGCTGAGTTGATGCGCCGCCGCGCAGATACCCTGGTGCGTTTGACAGATGTTAGTTACAACCTCGGTCACGATCAGCCGCTCGATCAGGCTTTGCAGGCCATTGCCCGTGGTATTCGAGATTCAACACCTTTCCGTGTGGTGTTGGTGAGCATGGTCGAGGAAGAGGCGAAACTTTTGCGGCGTGTTACAGCTGTGGGTATCCCACAGGATACGCTTAATGAATTGCTCTCACGCAAACAGCCTCTGTCTGGCATTCAACAATTGATGAGGCCGGAATTTAAGATCAGCCGTTCCTACTTTATTCCCATTGATCAATCTCCAGTAGTTCCATCTGATGTGCATATGGTAACTCTGGATGTTTCAGAGTCTGCGGTGAAATCTCACAATGCCTGGGATGCAGATGACACATTACTGATTCCGCTTGAAAATTCTGAAGGTGAAATTATCGGCTTGATCAGTTTGGATGATCCGGCCAATGGGTTGCGTCCGGATCGGGCAACCATTGAAACAGTCGAAGTATTCGCTTCGCAGGCTGCATTGCTGCTTGGTAATATCCTGCGTCAGAGTGATCTGCGCGCTCGTATTGATTCTCTTTCTTCAGGCTTGCAGCGTCAGCAGAAATTGCTTGAGATCACCCAAAACGATCTTCCCATTTTGCTTCACAAAGACCTTGAGCAAACCATCTCTTTACATAATTTGGACCGCCGCGCACAGCGTGTCCGTGCTGGTCTTGCCATTACCGAATCTGTGAGTCGTCAATTGGATGCGTCTTCTGCGCTTTCAGCTTTGGGACGTGAAACACTTACACAATTGGGAATGTCTGTTGCACTTGTGGCAGAGAACACCCCTGATGGCTCGCGTCTTTTACATGTGTTGGGCGGTTTGCCGCGTTCCACAAATGTAGATGCCTTGTTTGGCCAGCGCAATCCTCTGCGCGCCTGTTTGCAAACGGGTGTGCCGATCCTCATTTCCAACCTGGATGAAGATGATGAGTGGCGTGATGCTTCATTGCTCACCTCGCTGCGCGCAAAGGGTGTCATCTGTTTGCCGGTATCCATGGAAGGCAAGATCGTAGCCGCCATGCTGGCAGTTACCCCTGAACCCATGACCGCCTTTACAGATGAAGATCGTCAGGTGTATTTGCAGATTTCACAGCAAACTTCGATCATCCTGCAAAACATTTCACTACTCAACCAAACCCGCCGCCGTCTTGACGAGGTGAATCTGCTCCTTGACTTTAGTCGCCAGCTTTCAGGTTTGGATCCTGATTCGATCATCAACGCATTGCTAGACAGCGCGCGCCGCGTCCTCCAACATGCGCATGCCGGCGCGGTGCTCATTTGGAATCCGCAAACTGAGACGATTGCCTCCCGCGCTGTTTCCGGCTATGCCGATAATATCAGCATGATGGGAATTAACTATCGTTCAGGTGAAGCGCTGCCGGGCATCGTATTTCAAAATAAAGTAGCGCGCCGCGTGGATGAAGTTAACTTTGCCCGCGACTATAACCTGAGCGCGGAAAACCTTGCGTTGTATCGTCAATCGACAGGCGGGCGTTTGCCGGTCTCAAGTTTGCTGGTGCCGATTGTGGCAGGCGATCAGGCTTTGGGCCTGCTGGTTTTGGATAACTTCAATACCATCGGTGTTTTCCGCCCTGAAGATGAAGTTCTCCTGCTTTCGCTTTCGCAGCAAGTTGCGCTTTCATTGGATAACGTGCGCCTCGTGCAGGCCACGCAGGAACGCGCTTTACAATTGCAAGCTTTGAATACCGCCGCCGCTTCTCTAACTTCCAGTTTGCGCAGCGACCAATTGGTCAGCTCCCTGCTGGATCAGTTAAGCCCTGTCATTCAATACGATACAGCCACCCTCTGGCTGCGTGAAAAAGATCGCCTTGCCGTAGCCTCGGCTCGCGGATTTTCAGATGCCGAACAAAGATTGGGCTTATCAGTTGCAGTTGCAGACAGCGCGCTCTTCAAGGAAATGGCGCAAACCGGCCAGCCAATTTTGGTCAACGATGTACGCGAAGACCCCCGCTTTTTACCAGTGGAAGAGCCGCGTCTTTCCTGGCTTGGAATTCCATTGATCTCAAAGAGTGAATTGGTGGGCGTACTGGCCGTGGAAAAATGGCAGGCGCATTATTACACGCGCGAACAAATGCAAGTCGGCCTGACCTTTGCCAGCCAGTCTGCGGTCTCTTTGGATAACGCCCGTCTCTATGAAGATAGCGTCAGCCGCGCCACTGAATTGGATCAACGCTCACAGCGCCTGAGCACACTCAACCGCTTCACATCTGGTTTGACCGGCTTGTTGGATGCGGACCAGATCTTGAATTTGACAGCAGATGAATTACTCAAAGGCCTGGGCGCCCGCCGCGTTTCCATTGCGACCTTTGAGCGGGGTCAAGCGTTCTGGAAAGTTTCCTCCCCGCGAGTGCGCCCCAATATACTGCCGCGTCCTTTGCCCGATTCACCCATCTTTAATCGGCTGAGAGAATCGCTTGGTATTTTTAGCACAGACGATGCCCGCAATGAACCCGATCTTGCGTCGCTGGTTGAAATGCTCGGCGAAAACGTAATGGGCTTGCTCGTTCTGCCGCTTATCAGTGGACAGAACCTTACCGCGCTTGTCTTTGTCCAAACCGCAAGCGAGATTCGCTTCGGATCAAATGAACTGGACGTAGCCCGCACGATCACCAATCAGGCTACAGTTGCGCTTGAAAATGCGCGCCTGTTCCAGATGTCAGTGCGCACAGCGGAACGATTTGCCATTCTTAACGAAACCAGTTCCCAGGTCAGCTCAAGCCTTGACCCTGAAGAAGTCTACGTCTCAACACGTAAAGCGGCTGAACGCCTCGTTCCCCTGGATTCTTTTGTCATCACCTTGCTGGATCAGGAGAAAAATGAAATTGATCCAGTGTATCTGCTCGATCGCGGAAAACGCTATCCGGCAGAACCTGTGCCTTATGGTCAGGGGATGAGCAGTGAAGTCATTAAAAGCGGCAAACCGGTTTTAATTTCAAATTCTGAACAGGCCAATACGATCAGCATGGTGCTGGCAGGGAATGAAGGAGAAGAAACTCAATCCATTGTGGCTGTCCCCATGATCGTGGGCAGCAAAACACTTGGAATGCTCTCTGTCCAAAGTTATGACGCGGGCGTGTATAGTGAAGAGGATGTGCAGATTCTCGGTACACTTGCAAATCAGGCCATCGTCGCCATTCAAAATGGACGTTTATTCGCTGAAACGCAGAACCTTGCATCACAGCTTGAAATGCGCGTCATTGAACGTACTGCCCAGCTACAACGCGAACAACAAAACACCGAAACCCTCCTGCACATTCTTACAGAGGTTTCCTCCAGTCTTGATCTTGACCGTGCTCTTAATCGTACATTGTCATTGCTAAATGAAGCCATTGGCGCGGAACAAGGTACGATTATGCTCCTGCACGCTGAAGATAATCTTTTGCATTATCGCGCCGGATACGGCTATCTTTCAGATCGAAATGAATCAGGCGGCGGCAGCCGGGGTTTCACTTTGAAAGTCGGTGAAGGCCTGGCGGGATGGGTTGTTCAGAACCGCGAATCTGTATTGATCAATGATCTTCATGAAGATCCGCGCTGGGTGCAAAGTTCCGCGGGCATTGACCACCGCAGTTCGATTGTGGTCCCCATGCTTGTGGGTGAAGATGTGATCGGTGTTCTCATGGTTTTCCAGCGCACAGAATCTTTCTTCAGCGCAGAAATGCTCAACCTCGTAAAAGCAATTGGCGGCCAGGTGGCAGTTGCGATCAACAACGCGCATTTATATGAATTGATCCGCGACCAGGCCGAGCGGCTGGGCGTCATGCTTCGCAAAGAACAGGAAGATGCCAGTCGTTCACAAGCCATCCTGGAAGCCGTGGCAGATGGCGTACTTGTGACCGGCAGTGACAATCGCATCGCTTTCGTTAACTCATCCACTGAGCGTATTCTTGCACTCGATCAGGATCATCTATTTGGCAATACCCTGGATTCCTTCGGAGGCTTGTTCGGAAAAGCCGCAAGCACATGGATGGACACCATTCGCCGCTGGTCTGAAGACCCGTCTTTGTATGAACCGGGTGACACCTACGCCGAACAATTGGAACTGGAAAATGGACGCATCGCGCTCGTCCATCTTGCGCCGGTGATCCTGCAAAATGACTTCCTCGGCACGGTCTCCATCTTCCGTGATATTACGCATGAAGTGGAAGTGGACCGCTTGAAATCTGAATTTGTCGCCACGGTCAGTCACGAATTACGCACACCGATGACTGCCATTAAAGGCTATGTGGATATTCTCACGATGGGTGCGGCAGGCGCGTTGAACGAAAACCAGATGCACTTCCTGGATATTGTCCGCAACAATATTGACCGTCTCAATATTCTTGTTGGTGACCTGCTTGATATTTCACGCATTGAAGCTGGTCGTGTCACCCTTAATCCGCAATCGGTAGACTTGCACAGTATTGCTGAAGATATTATTGCCGATGTTTTGCGCCGTTCACAGACAGAAGATAAGCCCATGGCACTTTCATTAGACTCGCCGAAGAAAGTCCCTGCAGTGATCGGCGACGGTGACCGGGTGCGCCAGATACTTGGCAATCTTGTGGATAACGCTTATAACTACACGCCCAACAACGGCACCATCCTTGTCAGGCTTCATCAACAGGGAAATGAAATGCAGGTGGATGTTCAGGATAATGGCGTGGGCATCGCCGTTGAAGATCAGGCACGTATTTTTGAACGGTTCTTCCGTGGTGAGCATCCGCTCGTTCTTGCAACACCCGGAACCGGTTTGGGGTTGCCGATCGTGCGTCAGCTGGTGGAGATGCACAATGGACGCATCTGGATGACAAGCACAGGTGTGCCGGGTGAGGGAAGTACTTTCTCCTTTACTCTGCCCATCTATAAATAATGGAGTTTGAATGGCAAGGATCTTAATAGCAGAAGACGAACCCGATATCCGTGAGCTTGTGGCCTTCACCCTGCGTTTTGCAGGGCATGAAGTTACGCCTACCGCCAATGGAGAGGAAGCCTTGCAGCAGGCTTCCGTCGTTATTCCCGACCTGATTCTCATGGATGTGCGTATGCCAAAGATGACCGGTTATGATGCCTGCCGCGCAATGAAAGCCGACCCGATTCTAAAAGATATTCCCGTGGTCTTTCTCTCAGCCAAAGGACAGGATTCTGAAATTCAAACCGGTCTCGATGCAGGCGCAGAGGAATACCTGTTAAAACCTTTTGCCCCCGATCAACTAACCGAACGTGTAAAGGTCATTCTCTCCAAATTCGGAAAATAAATTTTCATGAGCGCAATTATTCTTGATGGTTCGATGGTGCATTACGAGGCTTTGGGACGCGGCCGTCCCATTGTCTTTCTGCACGGCTGGGTCGGGTCATGGCGGTATTGGATCAACGCCATGCAGATCGCATCCACATCGTTCCGCGCATACGCAATAGATCTCTTTGGTTTTGGCGATACCTCGCATGATCCATTGCGCTACAGCCTCGAGCGTCAGGCCGATCTCATTAACCGCTTCCTTGAAGAAATGGGAATTGGCAAGGTCGCGCTGGTTGGGCATGACCTCGGCGCATTGGTTGGGTTTTCGTTCATCAAACAATGGCCGAAAAGTGTAGATCGGATGATGGCGATCAACTGTCCGCTTGAGTATGATGCGCTCAATTCACGCATGCGGACTGCCACCATGCCGGAATTGGTTGAATGGCTGGCAGCGCGCACACCCGAAGCAACATCCGCACTTTCAGACGTATCAAAAACGGACCCGCTGGCTGTTTCTGCTTCGATGGCAGGATTTCAATCGAGCAATTTGTTGGCGAGCTTCCGCGATTACGAAGTTCCATCTTTGTTTGTGTATGGGCCAAATGACCCCGCTGTTACCCCACCTTCACAGGAGCGGACGGATTCTCTTCCCACTCACATGCATCAGGTCAACCTTGAAGGCACCGGCCATTTCCCGATGATCGACAACCCGACCCAGTTTAACCGTCTGATGACCGATTTCCTCGCACTTGACTCCGGCGCAAGTCCGCGCGAATTGCAAATGAAAGAGGAATGGAAACGCAGAGTACGCTAACGAGACCGTCAGACAATGACGGTCTTTTTATTTTTGATTTTTGACTTGACATCCAACCGTCACGGTCATATACTCGCAACACAATTGAACGGGGAGCCTGCCGCGACAGGCTGAGAGGAGCGTACTTCGCTCGACCCGCATTACCTGATCTGGTTAATACCAGCGGAGGGACTCTTGACTTACCTATAGCCATCCTCCGCCCGAGGATGGCTATTTTATTTCATCCTGAGCGCAGCTGAAGGACGATCATTTGAAAACAAAAATATCCCGCATCATCATCTTCGCCAACGGCGAACTGCCAAATAAAGAAAAAGCCCGCGCCCTGCTGCACAAAGAGGACTTCATCATTGCCGCAGACGGTGGAACACGCCACGCGCTTGCGCTGGGAAGAATGCCAAATGTGTTGATCGGCGATCTGGATTCGGTGACGGATGAAGAAAGAAGAAAGATGAAAGACGGCGGAGTTGATGTCGTTCAATTCCCCGCTGATAAAAATGAAACAGATCTTGAACTCGCCATTCAACACGCGCTGACCTTAAATCCGCAAGAAATCATCATCCTTGCTGCCCTCGGTGGGCGATTGGACCAAACCCTCGGCAACATTGCTCTCATCAGCGACCTTCGACCTTTGACCCTTCGATTCAGGGTCATTTCCTTGATGACGGCATCGAAGAGATCTTTTTTTGCCGCGATACCTGCAAAATTACCGGAACACCCAGTGACCTTGTCTCGCTCATCCCGTGGCAGGGCGAAGTGACAGGCATCGTTACCACAGGTCTCAAATGGCCTTTGCAAAACGAAACTTTATACCCAAACAAAACACGCGGTATCAGCAACGAAATGATGAGTGAATCTGCCACTATCCAAATCAGATCTGGCTTGCTGCTCATCGTCCACCGCAGAATTGACTGATTACTGACCACTGATTACTAAATACCGGAGTCTAATTATGAAACACATCACTTTTTACTTTTTACTTTTCACTTTACTTCTCGCATCCTGCGCCCCCAAACCTGCGGAACCGCGAGCCATCACCGTCCTCACCCACGACTCATTCGCCATCAGCGAGGACGTGGTCAAAGCCTTTGAATCAGAAAACAACGCCAAAGTCTCTTTCATCCAAAGCGGTGATGCAGGCTCCATGCTCAATCAAGCCATCCTCACTAAAGACGCTCCCATCGCGGATGTCATCTTTGGCGTGGACAATACCTTCCTCTCCCGCGCCCTCGAAGCGGATATTTTTGAAGCCTATCAATCACCCGCATTGACTGACATCCCCGACGAATTCAAACTCGACCCATCCAACCGCGCCCTGCCCGTGGACTATGGCGATGTGTGCATCAACTACGATAAAGTTTATTTCGCCGAAAATAATCTCGCTCTTCCCCAATCTTTTGAAGACCTTGCAAAGCCTGAGTACAAGGATTTGCTGGTTGTGGAAAACCCTGCCACATCCTCGCCTGGACTCGCCTTCCTGCTTGCCACCCGCGCCCATTTTGGTGACGGTTATCTTGATTACTGGAAGAGCCTGAAAGATAATGGTGTCGTCGTTGTGGATGGCTGGGAAACTGCCTACTACACCAACTTCTCCGCATCCTCTGGCAAGGGACCGCAGCCGATGGTCGTCTCCTACGCATCCAGCCCAGCCGCGGAAGTGTTCTTTGCATCGCCTGCTCCAACTGAAGCACCGACCGCATCCATTGTTGCATCTGATATGTGCTTCCGTCAGATCGAGTTCGTGGGCATCTTAAAGAATGGACAAAACAACGACATCGCCCAAAAGTTCGTGGACTTTATGTTGAGCCAGCAATTTCAGGAAGATATGCCGTTGAATATGTTCGTCTATCCTGTAAATAAAAATGCAAAACTTCCCGAAGTGTTTGTGAAGTACGCACAAGTTGCCGAGAGTCCCGCCGTGCTTTCGTATTCAGAGATCGCATCCAACCGCGACGCATGGATCGAAGCGTGGACAGAGGCGATGAAGTAGGGAAAGGCGAGTATATAAAGTAGACAGGTAAACAGGTAGACAGTATGAATTCTGAAAGAAAAAACTTTTTTCAAAACGTATACACGAGTATACGTGTCTACCTGTCTACCTTATTCCATTCATCAATCTCACGCATCCTTCTCTGGTTCGCGCCAATTCTCTTCCTGCTCGTTTTCTTCTTCCAACCCCTCGCGCGGATTATCACCCTTGCATTTGATTCCTCAGCCTTTACGCAGAAAAATTTTGACATCATCCTCTCCGTCGCTGGATTCACTTTTTATCAGGCAATTCTCTCCACCGTATTAACCTTCGTCCTCGGTCTACCGTCCGCCGTCCTCTTCTCCCGCTTCAACTTTCGCGGCAAGTCATTACTTCGTGCTCTCACTGCTGTTCCCTTCATGCTTCCCACAGTCGTTGTCGCAGCCGCCTTCAATTCCCTCATTCCCTCACAAACTTCATACACCTCAGATACCTTTCCCTTCATCCTCATCCTCACCGCCCACGTTTTCTACAACACCACCATCGTCATCCGCATCGTCGGCAATGCCCTCTCACGCCTTGACCCAAAACTCGAAGCCGCCGCCCGTTCCCTGGGCGCGGACTCGTTTCACGTGTGGAAAAATATCACCCTGCCGTTGCTTCGCCCATCTTTGCTCGCCGCTGCTTTACTCGTCTTCATGTTTGACTTCACCAGCTTCGGCGTCATCCTTTTATTGGGCGGCTCGAACTTCTCAACCCTCGAAGTGGAAATTTATCTGCGCGTGCTCAAACTTCCCAACCTGCCGCTTGCCGCATTGCTTTCCATCGTTCAACTTATTTTCACGCTCATCTTTTCCATCCTCTACACCCGCACCATTAATCAAGTCACAACCCAAACCGCGCCGCGTTTTTCAGCCTCGCGTCCTCCCAAAACCATCCGCGAACGAATCTTTGTTTTTACTTTTTACTTATTACTCGTTACTTTTTTCGCTCTTCCACTGATCTCCCTCCCCATCCGCTCCCTCACCCGCCTGGAAGCAGACCGTGGTCAACGCGGCGAAGTTCAATACGGATTCACCACCGACTACTATAAAGAACTTTTCATCAATCGACGCGGCTCCTTATTTTACGTCCCGCCGATTCAAGCCGCCGCCAATTCGCTTGGATACGCCAGCTTCACCGTTTTTCTTTCGCTTGCGCTGGGTTATCCCGCCGCATATGCGCTTGCCAAACCGACCCGCCTCGAAAAATTTCTCGACCCGCTCATCATGCTTCCGCTTGGTTCGTCGGCGGTCATGCTTGGGCTGGGCTTCATCATTTCTTTCGGGCGTTCGCTCGCTTCGCCGTGGTTCGTTCCCATCGCGCATACGCTTGTGGCGCTGCCCTTTGTGATTCGCACGCTGCAACCTGCGCTCGCATCTATCCCGGAACGTCTGCGTCAAGCCGCATCCACTTTGGGCGCATCACCGTTTCGCGTTTGGCAGACCGTTGACTTTCCAATTCTTTCACGCGCCACGCTCAGCGCCGCCACTTTTGCTTTCACTGTTTCGCTCGGCGAGTTTGGCGCGACCCTTCTGCTCACCCGCCCCGAGTACCCGACCATCCCGATTGCCATTCAACGTTTTCTTTCCCAGCCTGGCGGACTCAACTTTGGTCAGGCGATGGCGATGGCGACTCTGCTCATGCTGCTCACCACGCTTGCGATTCTTGCCATCGAAAAACTGCGCCTTTCCGACTCTGGAGAATTTTAAAATGCTCGAAGTTCGCGACATCTTTAAAACCTACGAAAACAAACCGCTCCTGCGCGGCATTTCATTTTCCGTGGCGCAGGGCGAAACCATTTGTTTGCTCGGCGCATCGGGCAGCGGAAAGTCAACTCTCTTGCGGATGATTGCTGGTCTGGAGTTTCCTGAAAGCGGACATATTCTGTTTAATCAAATTGACCTCGCCCAAACACCGCCTCATCTCCGCGACTTTGGCTTGGTCTTTCAAGACTATGGGCTTTTTCCTCACCTGAACATTTTCGACAACGTCGCATTCGGGTTGAAAATGAGAAACATTCCCGCCGCACAAATTAATTCACGAGTCACCGAGATGTTGGACTTAGTCAATCTACAGGGATTCGAAAACCGCAAAGTGACCGACCTCTCTGGCGGTGAGCAGCAGCGCGTGGCACTCGCTCGCGCCCTTGCGCCGAGTCCGCGCCTGTTGATGTTCGATGAACCCTTTGGTGCGTTGGATAAATCTTTGAAGGAAGACCTGCTGAATCAAATCCGCGCTATTTTGCATAAGACAAAAATCCCTGCCATCTATGTCACGCACGATCAAGATGAAGCCTTCACCATCGCAGACCGCATTCTGTTTCTGCACGACGGCGAAATTATCCGCGACGGCACGCCTGATGAAGTGTGGAATCATCCAAACTCTGTCCATGCGGCGCGGATGTTGGGGATGGGAAATGTTGTTGAAGGAAAAGTGCTTGAAATGAAAGAAGAAAGAGGAAAGATAAAGGTCTTTTCAGAAATTGGCACACTCGACGTGGAGTGTGGGCATAATCATTCGACGGGAGATAACGTCTCGTTGCTGATCAGGCAATCGGGTGAAGGAGAGGAGATAAAACTCACAGTGGAGGATGTACTCTTTGATCGGGATCAGTTTCAGGTTAAGACGGGAAGCGCTGCCCTGAGTGGCGAAGCCGTATCGAAGGGCGGGCTTGTCATCCACATGAAAGACGCGCCGAAAATCGGTGAGATTATCCGCGTGCGGGTTAAGGTAGAATGTCTCGCATGAAAATCTTAAAGAAAAATATTAACGATGAAGTGACGTGGCAATACGAAGGTGTGGTTTTGAGCCGCGCAGAAAATGCCATTACGCTGGAGGCATTATTCAACCGTGACGATATGCCGTTCATGGATATCATCCTAAAGCGCAATGACCGTTTCGTGGAAACATTTTATTCAGACCGCTGGTACAACATCTTTGAAATTTATGACCGCGATGATGGAAAGTTCAAGGGGTTCTATTGCAACATTGGCAAGCCCGCCATTGTTGAAGATGACTTTGTTTCGTATGTTGACCTTGCGCTGGATCTGTGGGTTTCGGTAAATGGGATTCAAACTGTTTTAGATGAAGATGAATTGGAAGATTTAAACCTGGATGATGACTTGAAACATAAAGTGTATGAGAGTTTGCGCGAATTGCAGGAGTTGATTAAAACAAAAAGTCCTCACGGCTAGCCGTGAGGACTTTTTGTTTTTTTTTGACTACGCCAATGCTTGAACAGCGGCGCTCATCAAGCTATCGCCATTATTCCACAACCACCAACCGCCGATCGCGGTGAAACAGCAGCAGCATAATAATACAACAACCACGACACCGATGATAATGGGGGTATTGTTTTTCTTTGGCTCTTCACTTGGGGTAACAGGCATTTCATTCATGATTTCGTCTCCTTATGATATAGGTAGGTCGCGCAAAATAATTTACGCGTTAAAAACTAAATGGTGGAGCGGAAGATATTGACCAGCGAAAAATTTGAGCTTTCAAGTAAATATTGTCCGACGAGTCCTATGGCACAACATAAACAACATAATATCACAGCGCCAATCACTACATAAAGAAGCAGGTTGTTTTTCTTTGGATCATTGGTTGGCAGGATGCTTTGTTCTGTCATGTGACCTTCCAGTAAATTTTTGGGTGATTATATCAGGCAGTACGTGCCTTGTCTGTGCGGCGCCAGAGCCACCAAAGTACTAGTGCAAGCAGAACGACCAAAATGGTTCCCATGACGATCGGGAGCAGAATCGCAAACACGGATGCGACGAAAGCGAGGATATCTTCCGCGATGGAGACGGGGACGTTTCCTGCCCCGCCTGTGGTGGCTGTCACTGCCGGACGCACCGCCGCCGCCTTGACCACATGTACGCCGCCCGCCATCAGCAGACCGCAGGCTAATGCGAGAACGGGGTTGATATCGGTCACAACTTTTGCGCTGGCCGCGAAGGCAATCGCTCCCGCTGCCGGGCGGACAACGGTTTGAATGAGGTCATTGATGTGGTTCACCGCGGGTACTTTATCTGCGACCATTTCGATGATGACCAAGACGCCGAGCAGAAGCAATATCCACGGGTTGGCGATCAAATCCCAGGGCTGGCTGAGTTTTAAGGTATCGGGGAAGTAATGTCCGATCACACCTACAACCAGCAGCGGAATGTAGGCATTAAGCCCTGCACTGGCTGAAAGCCCAAATGCAGAAAATACACCAAGTAGCATTTCCATTTTTATCTCCTTTTATACGAACTTTAAAAGCCTTTTTCATTGTTTGAAAATCGTTATGAACGACTTCCAAAGTTTTGTGATTGATGTTTATCCGGACATTCCGGGAAAACCGCTCCAGGTGCCTGTGAATTGCAGACGTAACAGGTCAATGCTGAGCAGCATGAGCATTGCCAGTGTAAAGCCTGAAAGGAACGGAAGCCAAAGCTGCCGCGCGTGCTCAAATTCGTTATCCTGCCGCATGAGCATGATCCACAAGATGGCAAAGACGATCACGAGCAGGGATAATGTGCCGAGTGCGCTGAGATATGCAATTGGGTAAAGGATGATCGGGCTGTCAGTAAGAATGATCAAATTAATAACAGCGATCAATCCAACAAGCATACCGAAGGATTTCCATTCGAGCGCGGGGCGGTCGTCCATTTCACGCCACAGAGTCTGATTGATAACCGGATACAAGACTGCCGCGAGGGCAATTCCCATGCCGCTGCCGGTGAAGAGACGCAGGGTGTTGTTGGGGATATACAGGTTTGGGATCTGATCGAGCGCGCCGCCTGCGGTCTGCTTCATCAGGTATAGATAAGAATTACTTCCATCAATGCCAAAGGCGAGGAAGAACAAAACGAGCACTGCAATGATTCCGCGCGAGGGAAGTTTGTTGCGTTTGCCGCTCATAAAAACCTGAAAGATCAATGCAACGCCCGCCGCGTAAAATTCACCTGTGCAGCGCGCACAAAGCGGAAGCTGGCGGTCGTCAATTTGAAAAGAGCGTGCATCAATGCGATGACAAACGGCGTAACCGATGGCATCCAGTTTGCCGAGTGCGCCCTCGGGGGAAATATACATCCATGCCGCAAAGGCAAGGGCTGCCGCAACTGGTACAAGCCAGCGCAGGATATTTTGTAATTTTTGTCTGATTGGTTGAGTTTCCATTGGGTTTATTATATGGGCAATGAGATTGGATTGCAAGAAAGATGTATACTTTGAATAGAGTGTTGAAAATATTTTTATTAAGGAGAGCCTCACGATGAAGAGAATTGGAATTCTTACCGGCGGTGGGGATGCGCCCGGATTAAATGCCGTGATCCGTGCGGCGGTTAAGACAGCCATCAATATGTATGACTGTGAAGTCTTTGGTATTCGAAACGGATATGACGGCTTTCTCGAATTAGATGGCATCGTGCCTTTGGGGATGGAGGAAGTGCGCGGAATTCTGCCGCGCGGAGGGACAATCCTTGGGGCGGCAAATCGCGGCAATCCGTATGCGCGGAAAGTAATGCGCGATGGGGTGGAGATCACAATTGATGTTTCAGAAGAGATCGTCAAAGGTATTAAGAAATTAAAGCTTGAGGCGCTGATCGTTTTAGGCGGCGACGGCACTTTGCATATTGCTCACGAACTTGCTTTAAAAGGTGTGCCGATCATTGGTGTTCCAAAAACAATTGATAATGATATTGGCGGCACGGAAATTACCTTTGGGTTTGACACCGCGCTCAATATCGCCACTGAAGCCATCGACCGTTTACACACCACGGCTGAGTCACATCACCGTGCGATGGTGCTTGAATTGATGGGGCGTGACGCAGGCTTTATTGCATTACAGGCAGGCATCTGCGGTGGAGCGGATGTGATTCTGATTCCCGAGATTCCGTTTAAGTTTGAAAGTATCATGGCAAAGATCCGCGAACGGGCCGAAAAGGGACGCAAGTTTAGCATTCTCGCTGTGTCTGAAGGTGCAAAGTCACAGGATGGCGTGCAGGTATTTTCACGTGAAGGTGATGATATCTATGTGCCGCGTTTGGGCGGGATCGGTCAAGTGGTTGGGGAATATATTGAGAAGCAGGGCTTCGAATCACGCGTGACTGTTTTAGGGCACCTGCAGCGAGGAGGCACACCCACCGCCTTTGACCGTTCGCTTGCCACGCGTTTCGGTGCAGCGGCAGTTCGCCTTGCCGCCCGTAGTGGATTTGACCGCATGGTGGCGTTGCAAAGCGGCAGGGTCACAGATATTTCACTTGTAGATGCAACTGCCATTCCAAAACGTGTGAAGCTTGAAGATGATTCGGTTATCACCGCGCGTAATGTAGGCATTTCTTTCGGAGATGAATAATAAAAGCGGTACGAGACAGTCTGCCTCGTACCGCTTTTATGTTTACCTGATTACTTGTAACTAAATTCTTTATTTCTCAAATACGAACTGTCCATTTTTATAGAATAATTCACCATCTACAAGGATCTCCGAATCTTCGCGCATATCGCAGATCATATCCCAGTGGATGGCACTCTTGTTTTTAGAACCAGTTTCCGGGTAGCCTGCTCCGAGTGCCATGTGGAAGGAGCCACCGATCTTCTCGTCGAATAAAATATTGCCGGTGAACTGTTGAATGTCAAAATTAGTGCCGATTGCAAATTCGCCCAGCGAGCGCGCGCCTGCGTCAATATCAAGAGTCTTAAGCAGGAAGGTTTCATTTTTATCGGCTTTGGCTCTGGTGACACGGCCATTCGAGAAAGTCAACTCTGCGCCTTCAACACTGGTGCCGCCATAATTGGCAGGGTAGGTGAACTTCACCCAGCCATTGACCGATTCTTCAACAGGGCCGGTATAGATTTCACCATCAGGCATATTGTATGTGCCGAATGAATTCATGAATGTGCGTCCCTTAACAGAAAGGGTGAGATCAACATTCGGGCCGCGTAAAATTACCTGACTCTTACCCGCCATAAAATCCACAGCGGATTGTTGTTTGCTTTCCACTGATTTCCAGAATGCAATTGGATCGTCTTCGTTGGCGTGAACTGCACCAAAGACAAAGTCTTCATATTCTTTAAGACTCATTCCCGCATCTTGTGCGTAGCCATCAGTAGGGAAGAGGGTCGTAACCCATTTGAAGATGCCATCTCCGCCGCGCCGGAATTGTGCTTCAGTGATGGCGGAAAGTGCCTTTCCACGGCGCTGAAGTTTTTCCGGGTCAATATTTGTTGTGCCATGAGTGTTCGTCGCGGAATGAATGCGGATGCGCCCTTCAAATTGATCGTACGCCAATTTGTAAAAAGTGGGCACAAAATCCAGCTGTGTATCCTTGGCGTAAGTCAGATACATTTCATCCTGACTGAAGGGCATCATACCCGGCAGCGCCATCATCATATGCGGATGGCCGCCTTTTTCGAGGATCTGGATATAAAGTTCACGTAATAGCGGCTCAGCCGCAGTTGTGCCTTCCAATAAAATGCGGTCACCTGGAACCACACGCGCAGAATGTTCCACCAATACTTTTGCAAATTTAGAGATACGAGGATCAGCCACAGAGGACTCCTTGAGATTATGGGTTCAACTTTAATAATTATATCATGCGCTTTTTGCGGTATATTTTGGTAATTATCCATGAAAAAACGGGTTTTTAAGATTGCAATTTTGAGACAATTGAAATAATGTCATTTGAAGCTTGTAACTTATGTCACATGATTTTTTGGGGAAATTGGATATGATAAGTGCAGTTACCAAGGAGCAGACAATGGATTTTCTCTCTCAAAAATCGACAACCGCCTGGGCGGAAGTGGACGAAAACGGACGCCTCATTATTCCGCCCGAAGTTGCCCGCCAATATGGGCTGAATCCTGGCTCGAAGGTTCGCCTCGATGAAGGCCATAACTTTGTCCGCATGCATCGGCCGATCACCCACCTCACCAAGGTCTACATCGAGCCGACGGTTGCCTGCAATCTCGATTGCATCACCTGCTTCCGCAACGCATGGGATCAGCCCATGGGACGCATGAGCGATGAAACATTCGAAAGCATCTTCAATGGCCTCAAGCAAATGGATCCGATCCCCAGCGTATATTTTGGCGGCATCGGCGAACCGCTCTTCCACCCCAAAACCATCGAATGGATTCGACGCGTCAAAGAACTTGGCGTAAAAGTTGAACTCATCACCAACGGTACCATTCTCACTGAAAAGAAATCGCGCGAATTAATTGATACAGGGCTGGATGTGCTCTGGGTCTCCCTCGACGGCGCAACGCCCGAAACTTATTCGGATGTGCGTCTCGGCGCCGAACTCCCGACGATCATCAAAAACCTAGAGCGTTTTGTAAAAATGCGCGCCGCCGGTCATTATCCCTCGCCGGAGATCGGCATCGCGTTTGTGGCAATGAAGCGCAATATTTCAGATCTGCCCCAAGTCATCAAGATCGGCAAATCCCTGCGCGCCAAATATTTCTCCGTCAGCAATCTTCAGCCTGCCACCGAAGATATGCAAGCCGACCGTCTCTACACTCGCACCACGCGCGATATCGCCTATTTGCAAGCGCCGCATCTTCCGAGCCTCAGCCTGCCCAAAATGGACTTTGACGAAACCACAAAAGATGCGCTCTTTGAAGTTTTCAACAGCGGATTGAATATCAGCTATGCGGGCAACAATTGGGGCGGTGCAAATGACGTTTGCAACTTCGTCGAGAACGGCACCATGTCCATTGCGTGGACGGGGGAAGTCAGTCCGTGCTGGCCGTTGATGCATACTCACATGAGCTACCTGCACAACAAACCGCGACTCTCTCAAAAGCACATTATTGGGAATGTAAACCAACGCCTCCTTTCTGACCTTTGGCTTGATCCCGATTATTTGGCATATCGCGAACGCCTTCACAATTTCGGCTTCGCCCCATGCACCTTCTGCGGCGGATGCGACCTCTCCGAAACCAACGTGGAAGATTGCCTCGGCAATGACATCGCCCCCGTCTGCGGCGGATGTTTGTGGGCGCAGGGCATTATTCAGTGTCCATAAAATAGATTTAGCATTTTAAAAGTCTCCTATCCTATCCGAGCTTTTTGTTTTGGGGACCAACCCACGATTGTGAAAATTCCCAGATCCAGCCCCCTTGGGTCTTCCCGTTTCATCAAACTATAATCATGCCATCCCTTCGGGATTGAACTGCGTAAGGTGTGTTGATAAAACACCTTCTAAAGAATGACCTTAACGGTAAAATATAAGCGCCAAAGGATTTTATATTAGGAGTAGAGGTGTAGAAGATGGAAGAGACGATCATGAAAGTTAATTTCTATGCTACGTTGCGTCCGATCGTGGGGCAGAAGACCGTGGAGTTGAAACTCCCGCCGAATACCACTGCCATTCAATTGGTGCTGATGTTCGTACATCAATACCCCGTCATGCGCAAGGAATTGCTGGACGCGAACGAGAATTTTCTGCCGCACATGAAGTTCTTCATCAATGGGCGTGAGGCGGTGTATCTGCCCGATAAATTTGATACGATCATTCAGCCCGATGACAAGGTGGATATTTTCCCGCCAGTGGGCGGCGGCTAATTTCATGCGGACCATTGTCCATGAGATGCGCGGGATTCCTTATTATTTGCTCAAGGAATACTTGCAGGAACTTGGCGGTACGCTGCATGGTGAGGATTTGATTCAGGGGGATGGCTGGAGTGTGAAGATCGAAAAGATGGAGCCGTTTCGTCTGTTTTCGTTGTCTGTCGGCCAATCCCGTTTGACGATGGAGTTGGAAGAGCGCGTTGCTGATGATTTTCTGGAGCGGTTTCAGAAGAAGACGTTGAGGGCGGGGGGATAAGTGATGAATGATGAATGAGGAAGGATGAATTTGTCAGCGGGGATAAATGTTTGAGGAAACAGAATCAGGTTCGAGATTAAGAAAGAAGCGGAAGTAAATCAAAAAGCGACGTGTCCATTGGACACGTCGCTTTTATTTACTAATTACTAATCACCAAACTTAAGCGATTTCCAATTCCTTCAACTTGGCTTCGCTGACGACACCGTTATCCCAACCGCGGGCGGTGTAGTATTCGGCGAGCATGTCGTCCAATTCGCAAACGTGGCCGACGGAGCCGGGCTGTGTGGAGGCTTCCTTGGTGAAGCGATCGGGAAGAATGTCGGAGCCTGCGCCGAAACCAGCGAGGTTGTTGTAATGGCGTTCGAGGTTGTAGATGCGCTCGCCGGTCTTGAGGACATCGTCTGAGGTGAAGGGGACGCCGACCATGGCGGAGTATTGCTGGGCGTATTCATCGGTGCCCATGGCGAAGGCGCTGAATTTGCAGAGGTCCATGCTGTCGGAGAAGGCGTGAATGTCCTGGAAGACTTTCACGAGGCCGCCCTTGTCTTTCCAAGCCAGCGGATCGACCTTGAGGGAGCCGAAAGGCATAACGCCCAATTCAGCGGCGGCAACGTAGGCGCGCAGATGGCAGGCGCCGCGGTTGGATGTGGCATAGCCGAGGCCCATGCCCTTCATGCCGCGCGGATCGTAAGCGGGGATGCCCTGACCCTTGACGGTCATGGCGAGTTCGGGGTGACCGAAATGTTTGGCGGTGGCTTCTGCGCCATCAGCCATGATGTTGCCGAGGCCTTCGCGCTTGGCGATCATTTCAGCGGCTTTGGTCATGCCGTCAGCGTCGCCCCAGGCGATTTTGCCGTCGCCGTTGGTGTAGCCTTTTTCGCTGGCTTCCATCCAGATCGAAAGCGGGTGACCGATTTCGATGGCGTCAAAGCCGAAGTCGTTGGCGAGGTCGATCATCTTGGCGACGAGGCGGGCGTCGTTGTTGCCGCAGTTCGCGCCGACTGACCATGCCGGTTCGTATTCCACCGATTCCATGCGCAGACCCTTGTACGGGCCGTCTTTGACTTCCACTTCCTTCTTGCATGCCACAGGGCAGGCGTGACAGGTGGGGTTGTCAACGAGCAGGTTCGCGTTGATGTATTCACCGCTGATCTTTTCGGCGTTTTCGCCGTAGGATGTGACCTGGCTGTTCTTGGTGGGCAAAGCGCCAATGCTGTTGGTGATGTTCATCAACACGTTGGTGCCGTAGACCGAGAGACCGCCCTTGCGCGGGCTGGTGATGTTCTCTTCAGCCATGATGTTCTTGAGGGCGCGGTCGTGAGCGGGTTTCCACTCTTCGCGGTTCGCGGCTTTGACGATCTTCTTCTCAGCCTTGATGACGATGGCTTTGAGATTCTTGGAGCCGCCAACTGCGCCGGTGCCGCCGCGGCCGGAGGCGCGGTCATTTTCGTTCATCCAGCACGCAAATTTGACGAGGTTCTCGCCTGCGGTGCCGATGGTGATGACGGTGAGGTCTTTCTCGCCGTATTTTTCTTTGAAATGTTTAATGGTATCGTGAACGTTCTTTCCCCAAACTTCGGAAGCATCCAGCAATTCGATCTTGTCATCATGGATGTAGGCATAAGTCGGTTTTGCAGCTTTGCCTTTGAAAACGAGGCCGTCGAAGCCAGCCCAGCGCAGACGGGCGGCAGACCAGCCACCATGGTGAGAATCAGTTACTGTTCCAGTCAAAGGCGATTTGGTTACAACCGCCATGCGTCCGCTCATGTTGGCTTCAGAGCCGGTGAGCGGGCCGTTCATAAAGCAGAGAATGTTATCAGGGGAGAGTGGGTCTACCTTGGGGCCATTATCATAAACATATTTAACACCCAACCCACGTCCACCAATATATTTTCGGGCATCACTCTCTGCGATAGGCTTGACATCCACTTTGCCTGCGCTGAGGTCAACCCAGCCGATCCGATTTGCATAACCACCAAGTTCCATGATGTTTCTCCTTTTTGCAAACGAAAATAAACAGCCGCACGCTGTTTTTGTATTTTTAGAATAGCATCTAAAAAAAACAGAATCAATAATTAAGGAAAAACTTAATCGTAAACGTGACGTTTGTCATATTGCGCATGTTTTCACATTCCCATAAGCCCTGGGATGATATGCGTTATACTTTCGCAATTCAAATCCAAAATCATAAATCGAAAATAAAATGAAACAACTCCTCCAAAATATAAAAAACGGAAACACCATTATTGAAGATATTCCCGTCCCCACTCCGCGTGAGGGACAGGCTCTTGTCAAAGTTTCAGCCAGCCTCGTTTCGGCGGGCACGGAACGCATGGTTGTTGAATTTGCAGAAAAAAGTTATCTCGGCAAGGCGCGTTCCCGGCCTGACCTCGTCAAGCAAACTCTTGATAAAGCCAAACGCGAAGGCATCATGCCAACCGTCAACGCCGTCTTCAACCGTCTCGATCAGCCGATGGCGCTTGGCTATTCCACCGCCGGCACCATCGTTGCGCTTGGCAAAAACATGCAGGGCTTCAAGGTCGGTCAGCGTGTGGCCTGTGCGGGCGGCGGGTATGCCACGCACGCCGAATACAATGTTGTGCCGCGCAATCTTTTAACTCCGCTCCCCAAAAATGTGGATTTTGAATCCGCGGCCTTTACCACCCTCGGCGCAATTTCTTTGCACGGCTTCCGTCTCGCAGAACCTCAGCTTGGCGAGAACGTGGCTGTGATCGGTTTGGGTCTTTTGGGATTATTGACGATTCAACTGGCGGCTGCGGCAGGATGCAACGTCCTCGGCATTGACCTTGACCCGAAGAGAATCAAGCTCGCATCTTCTCTTGGACTTCAAGCTGTCACCCGCCCGAAGCAGAATCAGCCGCTGCGGCATTCACTGCCAACCGCGGCTTCGACAGTATCATCATCTGCGCAGACACTCCCTCGAATGACCCCGTTGAACTGGCTGGCGTCATCGCCCGTGACCGCGCCAAAGTGGTCGCCACTGGCGCGGTGGGACTCAACTTCCCGCGCAAGGTTTACTACGAAAAAGAAATCTCCTTCATCAACTCCCGCTCCTACGGCCCAGGCCGCTACGACGCGAATTACGAAGAGAACGGCAACGACTATCCCATTGGATACATCCGCTGGACGGAGGGACGTAATTTTCAAGCGGTTGTGGATTTGATGGCGAGTGGAAAGTTGAAAGTCGAAAGTCTCATTTCACATCGTTTTTATATTGAAGAAGGGGTGAAGGCTTACGAAGTAATTACGGGGAAGAAGAAAGAACCATTCCTTGGGGTTTTGTTGAAATACCAGGATGAGAAACAAGAAACAAGTAAAAAGTTTAGAGTTCCCTCTGTTACTCGTTCCTCATCCATCGTCCATGTCAAACTCGGCGTTCTCGGCGCGGGACTCTTCGCCAACTCCACTTTGCCTCCTGTCATTAAAAACAACAAGGACTTTGAGCTGGTCGGTATCGCCTCATCAGGTGGACTTCATGCCCAACATTCGGGTAAAAAATTTGGCTTTCAATACGCCACATCTTCTGAAGACGAGATCATTAACGATAAAAACATAAATACAGTTGCCATTCTCACAAGGCATGACTCCCACGCGGATCTGGTTGTGAAGGCGTTGAAGGCTGGGAAGAATGTGTTTGTGGAAAAACCGTTGGCGATAAATAGCGTTCAGCTATCAGCGATCAGCAAAGTTCTTAAAGCTGACAACCAGTCGCTGCTCACTGTGTTTCAATCGCAGATTTTCCCCCTTGCCCAAAATCTCAAATCGTCAAATCTCAAATCGCCAGGAACCTCTCCACGCGCATTACCGCATCAACTCAGGCTATCTCCCGCTCAACCATTGGACTCAAGACGAAGCCCTCGGCGGCGGACGGATCATCGGCGAAGCCTGTCACTTCATTGATACGCTCACATTCCTCGTCGGTGCAGCACCTGTCAGCGTCAGCGCACATGCGTTGCCGAATAACGGCAAATACCGCGAGGACAATGTCTCGATGACTTTTACCTTCCCCGATGGATCCCTAGGCGTAGTGGACTATCTCGCCAATGGCGATAAATCCATGCCAAAGGAGCGGCTCGAAGTCTTTTGCGAAGGCATGGTGGCGGTGCTTGATGATTATGTCTCGTTGACGACTGTAAAAGATGGGAAGAAAACTGTCCAAAGCGGCGCACAGGATAAAGGCTGGAAGGCAGAAATGGCCGCTTTCGCTGAATCAGTTAAGAGCGGGGACGAACCGCCGATTCCGTATGAGCAACTCATCGGCGTCACCAAGTCCACATTTGCGGCGGTCGAGTCGATACGAAGCAAGAGTACGGTTGAAATAAAATAAATATCCAAGACAAGACTTCCGAGTTCATGCAGAGTTCGGAAGTCTTTTTCTCTTAACAGTTATAATTCGCTTACTTCATTTCACGGGGACATAACCCATGCCCACCAATTACCAAAATCCGTTATTATCCGTTGAGTTCATCTCTCTACTATGGCATATCTTGTGACGTTATTATTTCAAAATTCCATAAGTAATGAATATATTCTTGCACTTGTTATATAATTTGTAGTGATCGTTATTGAAACCCCTTTCAAGGTTTAATTAGCTCATTATCCAAGCGGTGCTTTGAGAATCCCCATGCCCAATAAATTAGAGATTCTTCTTTCCCAATTAAGCGAACAAACAGATTCGGTACAGCGTTTACAGTTGCTGGATGATCTGGTCGAGGAATATGCCGACAGCGATTTTATTAAAGCGTTTGAAACAGTGGAGGAGATGTATCAACTCGCGCTGAAGCATAATTTTGATCAATTTGTTGCGCAAGCGCTTGCTCAAAAAGCCTGGCTTCATGTCAGTTTTGGCAATGTGCAGGAAAGTTTTACGTTTGTTACCCAAGCCCAGTTGATCTATACCCGCCTCGGAGATGAAAAAGGACTGGCGAAAACTTCTTTACATGCCTCGGCTGTCTTGCGGCGTTTGGGAGATTACCCCGGCGCTTTAGAAGAGGCGGTTACGGCTTTGGATCTTTACCAGGCCCATGGAGATCTGCGGGGTACGGCGGAGGCGCTGGCGAGGCTGAGTTACTTATATAGCCATCTTGGGGATTATAAGCAGGCGGAAATGTATGGATTGAAAGCATATAACGAACTTGAAGCCATTAAGGGGGAAGATGCATTTTATGCTTTCTCCATCCCCAATAGTTTAGCGATGGCGTATTTTTACCAAAAAAAATATACTGAGGCGCTGGATATTTTTTTGAGAGAAGCTGACTTTCTCCGAAAGAAAAACAACAAACCGGATTTGGCTATTGTCCTTAATAATCTGGGCACGGTTCTTTTAGAATTTGATCAATTGGAAGAGGCAGAGCGTAACGTCACCGAGGCGCTGGCGTTGGATGTGGAAACCAATCATCGTTATGGTGAATTGAATTGTTTATTTACACTGGGGGAGATTGAAGAAAAGAAAAAAAATTACGAAAGGGCAATATTATATTTTAACCAATCTTTGGAAAAAGCGAATGCGCAGCATGTGGAGCAGGTCGTTTATGAATTACACGACCGCCTGGCTGCCGTGTATGAAAATCTGGGGCAGATCGATCTGGCATTCGCCCATCTCAAGAAGTATCGAGAAATAAGAGAGACTCTGTTTAAAGCCGAATCTTTGGATCGAATCCGCGGCTTGCGAACCGTGCATGAAACGAAGCAGGCAATGGATGAAGCCCGACGTAACGCTGAAGTTGTGACGCAGCGAAACCATGAGATCGATTTATTAAAAAGAACTCTTGTGGTTATGCCTACGATCTCTGACCGACGGGAAGATTTTGGATATTGTCTGTATGGAGTTGTTAAGTGTCTTGAAATCCACTGTCAGTTTTGCTGCCGTGTTGAGCGACGACCAAAACCAGGCCGTGATTGAGGCAGGGTTCCGCGGAAATAAAAAGATCTGATTTAATTGATTTTAGTATAGGGGATCTGATTGCGCGTGATGCACCTCTTGTAACGTTATTTGTTGGATGAACAGCAAGTTGCGGCAATTCGAGATGCCGTGCCCTACTTCGGCGACACAGATCTTGCCGTCATACTTAAGGATCTGGGTGTTGCCAGTTTGCTTTTTCTTCCTGTTGTGATTCAGAAACGAACCGCAATCATTCTTGTCGCTGGTTTTTGTGCCGTGCGGGAATTTACCAATGCGGATATCAACCTCGCAACGGCTCTTGCTGCATCATTAAGCCAGATATTTGAAAATGCTCAGCTCTATCGAGATTTGCTGTCTACGCATGAAACTCTTTCAAAAGCATATGATGCCACTATTGAGGGATGGGCAAGTATCCTCGAGTTGCATGATTTGGAGACGGAGGGACATTCTCGCCGTGTTACTGAATTAACTGTTAAGTTAGCTCGAGACTTTGGCATACAGGAAGATAAAATCATTCATATTCAACGAGGCGCGCTCCTGCATGATATTGGAAAGCTGGGCATTCCAGATCAAATTTTACTTAAGTCTGGAATACTAACCGAAGAAGAATGGGTGATCATGCGTAAGCACCCACAATACGCTTACGAAATGCTTGTGTCGATCGACTACTTGAAACCTGCTTTGGATATTCCGTATTGCCATCATGAAAAATGGGACGGGAGTGGATACCCACAAGGCTTAAAGGGCGAGCAAATCCCGTTAGCAGCGCGGCTTTTTGCAGTTGTCGATGTATGGGATGCTCTTCATTCTGATCGCCCGTATCGAAAAGGATGGAGCGATGAAAAAATTAATGAATACATTCACTCATTGGCAGGTATACAGTTTGACCCCAAAGCTGTGGAAGCTTTTTTTATTATGATGAAAAACAATAAAGTGGAAGGGATATAATTCCATAAAATCACTTAATTTTGGGGAAACCCTATGACTACAAATCGACCTCTCCGCGTTTTCCTCTGCCA